>CAWCWV010000007.1:0-222999 GCA_963799365.1 uncultured Flavobacteriaceae bacterium | reverse complement strand
AAGATAATCCTTTCTATTCTTCACAAAATCTATTTCTGAAACATCGATTATTTTCACTTTTTCCTGCGGTTGGGTTTTGATAAACTCGAAGTAGCCTTCGTTTATTTTGTTGAGATACTCCGGGGCGATACCTTTTTCATACTTCCTACCACGTTTTTGGATGTTCTCAAGAAGCCTGTCCGTATTCTGGTATAAATACACGTATATATCTGGCTTTGGCAACTCTTTATGCATTAAATTGAAAAGCTTCTTATACAGGTTATACTCTTCATCGGCCAGTGTAACTTTGGCAAAGATGAGCGATTTATAAGCATCATAATCGCTAATCACGCATTCCTGAAACAAATCGAATTGTGTGATATCTTCCAATAACTGTAGATAGCGATCTGCGAGAAAAGACATTTCCAACGGAAAAGCATACCGTGACTGGTCTTCATAAAACTTAGGTAAAAACGGATTGTCCTTAAACCGTTCCAAGATAAGTTTTGCGTTGAAATCGGCTGCTATTTTAGTTGCCAGGCTTGTTTTCCCGGCGCCTATGTTACCTTCTATAGCAATATAATTTAGCTTGGAAATATCGTAATCCTGCTTAGGATTCCTCAACCATTTAGATTGTTTGATGATGATACCTTCACCTTTTGTCTGTGACAACATTTTTATCACGTTTTGCTGTGATACTGGATGTACCAATTGTCCATTTAATTCGGCCAACGGCTGCAATACAAAAGTACGTTCCCGCATTCTGGGATGGGGTACTTCCAACCCCTTTTCAGATAGTATCGCATCGTTAAAAAGCAATATATCTATGTCGATGGTACGAGATGCATAGCCTTTCGAAATTTTCTTACGTTCCCTCCCTAGTTTCTTTTCAATTTTCTGAAGCGCTTTCAACGTTTGTTTCGCTGTTAGTGAAGAACGAACCCAAAGCACACAGTTTAAAAAGGCATCGCCATCAAAACCCATCGCTGGAGTTTCATATACCGAAGATATTTTATGCAGGGTACCTATTTCAACGAATATAGCGTCTACCGCTTGCTGTAAATACTCAAAACGGTTACCAATATTGCTCCCTAAAGATAAGTATATGTTGTTATTATGGCTGATAGGCGAGGTTTTTTGTTTTAAGACGAAATTAAGGAAAACAAAGAGACTGACCATTATCTTTGTACTACAAACTAGAAGATTTGAAGCAGCTTCCCATTAAAGACATCTTGTTAGCGCAACGTATCTACTTCATTTTGGGAACGATGTTCATTTCTGCACTGGTTGTTGGAAACTTAATATTTCAGAAATTTTTTACCTGGGATTTCTTTGGCTTATACACCTTTGAAATTTCAGTAGGTATACTACCTTACCCCATTACTTTTTTAATCACAGACGTTATTAGCGAAGTATACGGGAGGAAAAAGGCAAACCAAGTAGTAACAGCAGGGATTTTCGCCTCACTATTTTCCTTAATAATTGTGTATATAGCAGATGTCGTTCCGGCAACTATCTGGAGTCCCATCGACAATGTATTGTTTAGCAAGGTATTTGGCGCTACAGCAATTGCAGTTTTTGCTTCAATGATGGCGTATTTATTGGCTCAATATATAGACATACAGTTGTTTCATTTCTGGAAACGCCTTACAAAAGGAAAACACCTATGGTTACGTAATAATTTCTCTACGTTTCTGTCACAATTTGTTGATACGTTCGCGGTATTATTGTTACTGTGTCTCTTCGGGAAGATTGAGTGGCAGTTGTTTAGCACTTTATTATTAAGTGGTTTTTTATTTAAGGTATTGATAGCCGCATTAGACACACCATTTTTGTATGCAAGTGTCTACGCCCTCCGGAAAAGATTTGGATTAGGAATGGGAGAAGAGCTCGACCTTAGGTACGATGCTCCATCGAATCAACACACAGAAATCATTGATGAATAAATAAAATAAAAAATACAATGAAAAAGATATTGAAAATTTTAGGAATCGTTTTAGGACTGATTATCGTCTTATTAGCACTTGCACCTTTTTTGTTTAAAGGCACAATAGAAGATTTACTGAAAAAGAACATCAACAAAAATTTGAATGCTACTGTAGCCTGGGAAGAACTCGATCTTAGTTTGTTTCGAAGTTTTCCTAATGCAGCCGTAGTTATAAAGGATTTTACAGTTATCAATAAAGCTCCGTTTGCAGGAGATACCCTGGCCAGCGGACAATCTCTAAAAATAAACATGGGCATCTCTCAATTGTTTAAAAGTAGCAATGAAGCTATAAAAATTGATGCTTTGCAGCTAGACAATACATTTGTAAATATTAAAATAGACAGCTTGGGGAATGCAAATTATGACGTTGCCGTGAAAACTGACGCTCCTATAGCAGACAAAAATGCAACAGCAGAAGAAAGAGGGTTTGTTTTCGATTTGCAACATTATGAAATAAACAACTCCCGAATTAATTATAGGGACGAAGCCACAAAAACCTACTTAACCCTTACAGAAGTAAACCACGAAGGCGATGGAGATTTTTCCTTGGATATATCCAACCTGACTACCAAAACAGATGCGTTGGTCTCTTTTAAATTGGGCGATATTGAATATTTAAACAATAACAAAGTATCCTTAGATGCCAATTTCAAATTAGATCTTAAAAATCTTAAATATACTTTTTTAGAAAACGAAGCCAAGATTAACGACCTCCCGCTAACTTTTAATGGGTTTGTAAAAGTAAATGAAAATAATAACGAAATTGACTTAACGTTTAAGACACCTTCTTCAGATTTTAAAAACTTCCTAGCCGTTATTCCGAAGATATATGTAAAAGAATTGGACGGCGTCACCACTACAGGAGATTTTACTGTGGACGGAAAATTAAAAGGAATTATTGACGAAGAGCGCATCCCAACTATGGACATAAAAGTGCGAAGTACAAACGCTTCCTTCAAATACCCAGACTTGCCAAAAACCGTTAGAAACATTACTATTAATGCAGATTTAATGAATGAAACTGGTTTGCTGAAGGACACCTATCTAAACATAGGGAACCTTACTTTTAAAATCGACGATGAGTTATTCACTGCCCATGGAAGTATTCGGAATTTAACTGAAAATGCCCTGGTAAATTTAGCTTTAAAAGGAACCCTAAATCTGGCCAACATAGACCAGGTACTTCCTATTGAAATGGAACAACCATTACGGGGTATTTTTAAAGCAGATGTCACTACTAACTTCGATATGGCTTCAGTAGAAAACGAACAATATCAAAATATAAAAACCAATGGTACTGCCAGTTTACGTGATTTTACCTATACAGACGCGGCCTTTAAAAATCCTATTAATATTGGGAATGCAGCTATTACGATGTCCCCCGGAAATAATATCAGGCTCAATGAAATGACTGCTACTACTGGCGGGACAGATGTGCAAGCCAATGGAGATATTCAAAATCTCGTTCCTTGGCTACTCTCGAAACAAGATTTAAAGGGAACTTTTAATGTAACTTCAAACACCTTTAACCTAAACGATTTTATGGCCAAAGAGACTGCTGAAGGGGGAGAAAATGCAGAAGGCACCTCTAATAGATCTCCTGTCGCCAAAGAAGAAAGTTTTAAAATTCCTGATTTTTTGGATGCAACGCTTGCTTTTACAGCAAACAAAGTTATTTATGATGATCTCACGCTGGATAACGCAAAAGGAAGTGTATCTATTAAAAATGAAACGGCGAGCTTAAACAATGTAACTTCATCACTTTTAGGCGGAAATGTAGCAGTTTCGGGCAATGTTTCAACAAAAAACAACACACCCACTTTTGTAATGGATCTTGACTTGAGTAAAATTGACATTGCCAGCTCTTTTCAGCAATTAGATTTGTTGAATTTTCTCGCACCCATTGCACAATCACTTCAAGGAAATTTAAATACCAAAATTAATCTGAATGGAGAACTCAACAATAACTTAACACCAAAGCTTACTACAATAGCAGGTAACGCCCTTGCACAAATTATCACAGCAGAAGTGGATAAAAATAAAAGTCCGTTACTTTCAAAATTAGGAGAACAAATAAAGTTCTTAAATCTTGATAAACTGAGTCTTCGCGACGTAAGCACGGTACTTAAATTTAATAATGGAAACATAGAAGTACAGCCATTCAATTTTGATGTAAAGGGGATTGGAGTAACTGTAGCCGGAACGCATAGTCTGGATAAAAGTATTAATTATAATGTGAACCTAGATGTTCCAGCAAAATACTTAGGGGGTGAAATAAACAATCTATTATCGAAACTAGACCCTTCAGAAGCGGAAAACACAAAGGTAAGTTTGCCTATTGGTCTTAATGGGACAATGTCTAATCCTAAAATTTCAGTAGATACAAAAGCTGCTGTGACAACACTTACCCAAAAATTAATTGAAAAGCAGAAAAACGACTTAAAAGATAAAGGAACAGATATTTTAAAGGATCTAATTGGTGGTGGCAACAAACCAAAAGATTCTACAAATACTAACAATACAGGAACTCCCAAAACTGATCCCACCGAACTGGTAAAAGATATTTTTGGCGGGCTGTTTGGGAAGAAAAAAGACTCCCTTAATAACTAATACAGATTTAATTTTTAAGAGAGCATTCCTTATTAGGAACACTAGCCTACATAAGACACCCAAAATTTAATTAAATGATATATAACATCTTAGGTTGCTGGTTTTTTTATTAACGGGCTTTTTGGCTCGGGCGCTATTCCTGCCAGCTCATCCATTATAGCGATAATTACTGCGACCCTTGAAAAATCTTTTGGAAAAGGATTTCAGATAACGCTGGGTGCTGGTTTCGGAAGTGTATTTATTATAATCAATCGCACTGCTGTACCGTCAAGTTTTTACAGATTTTTTTGAAGACAATCCTTGGGTGTAATACACCATACTTTTCATATTCTTCAGGATGGGTGTTCTTACTTTAATTCGCAATTGGATTCCTATAGATTTTGAAAATCCACTTTCCAAAAAAAGGGAAGATTGGAGGTTCTTGAATGGGTTTATGTTGGTGCGTATCAATCGGCCAGCGCATATTTTTTCAATCTTACTGATCAGTTTAGCCAATACATATTTGTTTTCACTCTCAAAATTTAGTCCTTTACTAAACCTTGCGCTTTTCTTTATTGGTATATTTTTCGGAAAAGTAACTACCCTATATTTTTACGGTAAGATGGGTAAAAGAAAGAGCGAAAAAACCCTATTACATTACATTTAATTGGAGCTGCATTAGCGCTAGGTTCTATAAGTCAGTTTATTCGCATGCTACTTGGCTAACCTACTGAGATTGCCACAACATACCCTTCACTTCCACGTACATTAAAAACGGTATTGTCTTCAAAAATTAAGTATTGAGCTTTGATGCCCTTTAAAATCCCTTCGTACGCTGGAGTCTTTATTAAATTGAGGCTTTTCAGTTTAGTGGGATATTGAAGCACAGGAAATTCCAATTCAGTTTCGGTATTATTTTCAATAAAATAAGGCAGAGCTTCTTCCGGGATGTATTGTTTTAACCTGTCGCGGCAAGCTACTAAATTTTCATCTTCAATTTCGTTTTTAAGCATGGTACGCCAATTGGTCTTGTCACCTACGTGATCTTTTAAAGCAACTTCGGTTATCCCTGCGAGGTATCGATTGGGTACTTCCACAATCTCAATAGCCTCGTGAGCACCTTGATCTATCCACCGGGTTGGCACCTGAGTTTTTCTTGTAACACCCACTTTCACATTGCTGCTATTGGCCAGATAGACAATATGCGGTTGTAATTGCACTCTTTTTTCGTATGCCAAATCCCTGTCTTCTTTATCCAGATGCGCGGTACTAAGTTCTGGTTTTATAATCCAATCTGCTGCTTGAGGCACTTCAAAAAAACAATCGTAACAATAGCCCTGTCGGTATATTTTTTTATTCAATCCGCAATGAAGGCATTCATAACCCAAAAATTCAATCTTGACTCTCTTGTTCAAGAGTTGATTCATTTGCAGAAAATCGTTTTCAAACACCAAATAGTATTGAATAGGCGACCCATTTTCGGTCTGCATTTTACGTAAAACACCTTTGTATTGCATTAATTTTAAAGCTTGTAGCTGCTAGAAATTTCAAAATTAAAACAATTGAAAATCCCTATCAGAAAAAATGTTATTTTTATTGCATAAAGATAGCAGAAAATCATGCCAATCCCCCTTGTAAATTCTATTGCCTCTTGGTTTTTGAAGAAACGGTTCCACCAGATTGAACTCTTCTTGAAATACCCTATAGATGTGCAAGAAGAATTACTACAAAACCTTATTCAAAAAGCTAAGCACACAGAAATTGGTAAACAATATGATTTCAGCACTATAAAATCCTATCAAGAGTTTGCTTACCGCGTACCTGTTACCACCTATGAAGATAATCAGGAACGTATAGAACGAGCTCGTAAAGGAGAGAACAATATCTTTTGGCCCACTCCTATAAAGTGGTTCGCAAAATCCAGCGGTACCACCAACGCCAAAAGTAAATTTATACCTGTAAGTAGTGACTCGCTTGAAGATTGCCATTACGCAGCCAGTAAGGATTTGCTGTGTATGTACTTAAACAACAATCCAGACTCACAATTGTTTATGGGAAAAGGTTTGCGATTGGGAGGCAGTAAAGAGCTTTATCAGGAAAATGGAACTGTTTATGGGGATCTTTCGGCAATTTTGATTGACAATATGCCTTTTTGGGCAGAATATAGCAGCACCCCTAAAAATGAAATTTCTTTAATGGCAGATTGGGAAACCAAGATGCAGGCCATCGTAAATGAAACTATAAATGAGAAAGTAACAAGTCTGGCAGGAGTACCTTCGTGGATGCTCGTTTTACTTAATAATGTACTTGAAACTACAGGAAAAGAGAATTTGTTTGAGATCTGGCCTAACCTGGAAGTGTACTTTCACGGGGGAGTAAGTTTTGATCCTTATATAGCGCAATACAATAAAATACTTCCAAAAGACAGTTTTAGATATTACGAAATTTACAATGCTTCTGAAGGTTTTTTTGCTATTCAAGATAGAAACGCAAATAAAGAACTCCTTTTAATGTTAGACTACGGAATTTTCTATGAATTTATCCCAATGGATACTTATGGCACCCCTAAAGAGACTATTATTTCCCTTGCCGATGTCGAAGAAGGGAAAAATTACGCCATCATTATTACGACCAATGCTGGCTTATGGCGTTATAAAGTTGGGGATACTGTAAGATTTACCTCAACCAAACCCCACCGCATTAAAGTTACAGGACGCACCAAACACCATATTAATGTTTTTGGTGAAGAACTTATTATAGAAAATGCAGAAGCTGCTCTTAAAAAAGCCTCCTCCCTCACAAATACCGAAGTAGTAGATTATACTGCTGCCCCTATTTTTATGGAAGGTAAAGAAAAAGGCGCCCATGAATGGATTATTGAATTTAAAACTCCGCCGAACGATTTTACAGTATTTACCGATGTTTTCGACAATGCACTTAAAGAAGTAAACAGCGATTACGAAGCAAAAAGATTTAATAACACAACATTGAACTCCCCAACCATCCATTGTGCAAGAGAGCGATTATTTTACGATTGGTTAAAAGGAAATGGAAAACTTGGAGGACAACATAAAGTTCCAAGATTATCCAACAAACGGGATTATATAGAAGAGCTTTTACGACTTAATAATAGGAAGGCAGACACCAACTTCGATTAACGACCTCTTTCACCGCCTAAAAACACGCATAAAATCGATGATTTCTGCACTTCACCGAAATCAATAATTATTCGTGTAGTTCAACGAATTTCCTAGTCACTTCAACTAAAAGTTTTGGTAGTCCTTTTCTTACGCCATACGTTTGTATTGTTAAAATAAATGAAACCCCGCACATGAAAAATTTAGTATATATAGTAGCCTTATTAATTTTCGCAGTAAGCTTTACTTCTTGCGGAACTACTTCAGCCTTTAAGAAAGAAAATACTGAAGTTGCTGGGTACACTTTAAAAGACAAGAAAGAGCAATTTCAACAAAAAATCGTTTCTAAAAATACGAAAACAGTTATTGCAACTCCATAAAAATTTTTATTGCATTGAAAAATGCCATAGATTAAATAGGTTAAGTTAAAGTAAGTAAAAAGCCGAACAGGGATGTTCGGCTTTTTAATTTTTATATAAAAAGGGTATAGCGCTCTTATGAAACAGCTTTTAATTTCTTAATCGTAGTTTTTTGAAGTTTCTCTTCGGCGTAGTCTTTTGTTACTTTAAGTGTTTTCGTTTTTTCATCACTAGGTAATTCGTACATAGCATCGGTTAAAACGGCTTCACAAAGTGATCTAAGACCTCTAGCCCCCAGTTTGTACTCAATAGCTTGCTCTACAATAAAATCTAATGCTTCGGTGGTAATAATAAATTCTACACCGTCCATTTCAAATAACTTCTTGTATTGTTTGATAATGGCGTTCTTTGGCTCGGTTAAAATAGCACGTAACGTTTCTTTATCCAACGGATTCATATACGTAAGCACGGGCAATCGACCAATAATTTCAGGAATTAAACCAAAATCCTTCAAGTCTTTGGGGATAATATATTTTAGTATGTGATCTTTATTAAATACATCTTCTTTCTTTGACGCACTAAAACCAACGGCCTGCATATTTAATCGCTTTGAAATATGTCTTTCAATACCGTCAAAAGCACCTCCTGCTATAAAAAGTATGTTCTCGGTATTTACTTCGATAAACTTTTGATCTGGGTGTTTACGGCCACCTTTAGGCGGCACATTAACAGTAGTTCCTTCCAATAATTTTAGCAAGGCCTGTTGTACTCCTTCACCACTTACATCACGTGTGATACTAGGATTATCGCTTTTACGGGCAATTTTATCTATTTCGTCTATAAAAACGATTCCGTTCTGGGCTTTTTCTAAATTGTAATCTGCTGCCTGTAATAGTCTGGTAAGAATACTTTCTACATCTTCTCCAACATAACCTGCTTCAGTTAAGACGGTTGCATCCACTATTGCCAGTGGTACATTCAGCATTCTTGCAATTGTTTTTGCAATTAAGGTTTTCCCTGTCCCTGTCTGCCCTACGATTATGATATTACTTTTTTGAATTTCAATATCATCATCGCTCTTGGGTTGCAATAAACGTTTATAGTGGTTATATACTGCCACGGACATTACTTTCTTGGTAAATTCCTGACCAATCACATAATCGTCCAAAAACTCTTTAATAGCTTTTGGCTTTTTAAGCATTACGTCCTTGTTCAAATCGGTATTGGTAGTGTGAAGTGCTTCTTCTACCACAATGCCGTGCGCCTGCTCAATACATCTATCGCATATGTGCGCATCTAGACCAGCTATGAGCAAGTTCGTTTCGGCTTTTTTACGACCGCAAAATGAACATTCTAATTCTTCTTTCGCCATATTTTTATTTTAGGAAGGATTATCGAGCTAAGATCTCATCAATCATTCCATATTCTTTAGCCTTATCTGCCTTCATCCAGTAATCACGGTCACTATCATCGTATACCTTTTCATAAGTTTGACCGCTATGCTTGGCTATAATTTTATACAATTCTTCTTTTAAAGTGACAATCTCGCGAGCGGTGATTTCAATATCACTGGCCTGTCCTTGTGCACCACCTAAAGGTTGGTGTATCATCACTCTTGAGTGCGTAAGGCCACTGCGCTTTCCTTTTGCTCCTGCACACAGTAACACAGCTCCCATAGAAGCCGCCATTCCTGTACAAATTGTCGCCACATCTGGCTTTATAAATTGCATTGTATCGTAAATACCTAAACCAGCATATACACTTCCTCCCGGAGAGTTAATGTAGATTTGAATATCCTTAGCTGCATCGGTACTCTCTAAAAACAACAATTGTGCTTGTACAATATTTGCTACTTGATCATTAATGCCAGTACCTAAAAAAATGATACGATCCATCATTAAACGCGAAAACACGTCCATTGCCACCGCATTCATTTGGCGTTCTTCAATAATATTTGGGGTAAGACCCACAGGATACATTCTGCTTAAAATTGTATCGTAGTAGGTACTGCTAATGCCTTGGTCTTTAATAGCAAAGTCTTTAAATTCTTTTCCGTAATTCATATAAAGTGCAAATTCTTTTTAAAATAATGAGGGCGCTGAATATTTATTTTCAACGCCCTCAAAGATACCTAATTTTTTACTCAATTAAGCGTAGGCTTCTTTGATGAACTTTTCATAAGTTATTTCTTTCGTCTTCAGTTTTGCTTTCTCTTTGTAAAACTGCAACATTTTAGTAGTGTTTAATTGCTCACTCAAACGTTTTACTTCTTCCTGGTTCGAAAGGATTCTTGCAGAAATACCATCCAACTCTTCTTCGGTTGGGTTGTTATTACCGAACTGAGCCATTTGGCCTTTGATCATATTTTTTGCATATTCCTTTAACTCATCAAAGGTTACTTTCAGGTCATTGTCTGCACGTAATTTTCCTTCAATTAATTGGTAGCGCAATCCTTTTTCGCTTCTTTCAAATTCTGCAGCTGCTTCCTCGTCTGTCAAAGGTTTTTCTCCTGAAACTTTAATCCAACGTTGTAAAAATTCCTTCGGAAGGTCAAACTTTGTGTTTTCAATTAAATCTTCCACTACATCGTTTAATAGTTTTTGGTCGCTTTGCTGTGCAAATTGTCCTTCAGCGTCTTCCTTTATTTTTTCTTTCAATTCATCTTCTGAAGTAACTACGCCTTCCCCAAAAAGCTTGTCGAATAATTCTTGATTCAACGCTGCCATACCACGAGTGTTCACTTCTTCAATTTTAAAGGTTACTTCAATATCAAGTCCGTGCGCATCGTCGTGAGAAACTCCTAAATATTTCTGGTTGTCGTGGTCGTCGTTAAACATTCCTTTTGTTTTCAGCACAACCTTATCACCAATTTTAGCACCTGTTAAGGCAGAGATTTGCTTTTTCCCTTTAATATCTTCTAAAGAGATCGTAGTTTTATTTTCAAGTTCTTTTTCGGTTGACGTAAAAGTTCCTGTGATTTCGTCGCCCTTTTCAACAGTTTTTTTAGAAGTTAACATTCCGTATTGTTTACGAATGGTTTTTACTTGGTTGTTGATCATGGCATCATCTGCAACGATTTTGTATTGTGTCGTTGCATTTTTTCCTGGTAAGGCTACCTCAAATTGTGGGGCCAGACCTAAATCAAATTCAAATTTAAAATCCTCACTATTCCAATCTATTTCGGCCTCATTTCGTGGGATAGGATTCCCAAGCACGTCTAATTTTTCTTCGTTTAGAAATTTATGTAGGTTTTCTTGCAACAACTTGTTTACCTCTTCCACTAGCACAGCTTGTCCGTACTGTTTTTTTACCATTCCCATAGGTACGTGTCCTTTTCTGAATCCTGGGATGTTTGCGGTTTTTCGGTAGTTGTTTAAAATGCCTTGTACCTTATCTGCGTAGTCATCTTTTGAAATTTCAACAGTTACTACTGCATTTAACTTGTCTAATTCCTTTTTTGTAATGTTCATATATCCTATAATTTTCGGGATGCAAAAATACGGTTTTTTACCGATTGAACAATAGTAGGATTACTGAAATTCAATTGGTTATTTTTCCTTGGACACCAATGAGTGCAAAATAGATTGCAGAAAAGACAATAGCAGGCTAAAAATAAGTGCCCACCAAATATTGCGAACAGCAAAGCCATCTATAAAAAAGTCTGCCAGAAGTATGATAATTGCATTTATTACCAATAAGAATAGCCCTAGAGTAATTATTGTGACCGGGAGGGTAAGCACTACCAAAATAGGTTTTAAGATTAACCTTAAAACTGCCAGTACTACAGCAACAATTATTGCAGAAAGGTATCCAGACACTTCAACTCCTGGAAGTACGTATGCCAAAACAATAACAGCTACGGCTGTGAGTAATAATTTTAAAATTAAGTTCATGTTTTATAGTTTTAATTTAAAGGTATAAAAAAACCGCTTTAAGTAGCTTCTTAAAGCGGTCTTAGTACTATAAATTTATTTTAAATACTTATTTTATTGATTATTGGTAATTGTAATAGTACCGTAATCCCCAATGTTTACGTTGGGTATTGTAGCATTATAAACACTATTAATTTTATCAATGATAAGATTTGCAGTGTATGCATATCCACGAGGTGTTGGGTGCACTCCATCTAGAGAGAACGCTCCACCTGTAGCAAAAGTGTTTGTAAGTAAGCCTCCATCATAAGCAATACCTCCGTTAGCAACTTGTGCTAAAGCTGAACGAGCATCTACAAATGCCAGCCCATTGGCTGTTGCCAAAGTAATGATTGTAGTATTATAAGCTCTGGTCGCAACGCTTACTCTTCCTTGCTCAACCGCAGTAAGTACAAACTGATCTTCTAGTGGAACAGCCACTCCAATTACAGATTGTGGATTTCCTGGATCTGCTAAACTCCCCAATACAGATGAAGCCGTTAACACAACCAAATCTGTCTCATTTGCCTGACGCAATTGTCCTAACAAACCTGCAATAGGAGCAGGAAGGTTAAACGGAGGCCCTTGAAGGATTGTGGTAAGATCTGTTAAATCGTCATCCACCATGATAGGGAAATTCACACCCGCCGAGAAGTTAATCTGGCGCGCCGCTGCTTCCTCTGCCGAAAGAACTCCAGCACCTACCAAACCTGGAAGTACTTGTGTATTGTACAATGCAAACTGACCATTTACTGCTCCAGCTGTTGCAGCATCTAATGGAATAGAGCGTACTGGGACTGTTGTGAAATATGGAATAGAAGTTACGTCTGGAATATTAATTAAAACACCTCCAGAAGCACCTGCTTTTAAAGCATCTACTTGTTGGCTGTATACAGAGGCAAATACATTTGGGTCTGTAATATCGTTAGCTCCATAGGTTGAAGGATCAATATTTCCTGTTTGGTCTATTCCAGCCCCTCCGCTAGTTGCATAGCTTAAGATATCATTGTTACCAATCCAAAGGGCAAAAAATGAAGGATTTAAAGTTACCGCATCTCCAAGTATCGTAGCACTTCCACTAGTAGCAAAACGTCCATAATACGGATTTAAACCTGCATATCCAGGAGTTACCAAATGGAAACTCTTAGCACCAGGAACACCCATATTATTAAAAGGTCCTGTGGCACTTGTAGTAACTTCTGTTGTTGGATTGCCTTCCAAGATTACTGGTCCAAGTGGCTCACCTGTCATTGGGTCTGCAGCCAAAACAAATCTATTGTTTGCAACCTGAGTTCCGTTCAACAAAAGGCCTCCTAAATTATCAGCCATTAATGGTTGTGTAAACTCACCTCCACCAGCTAGTGAAAACTGTCCTGCCAAGATGTTTGGGTACGAATTTTCCTGTCCTGTAATGTATAATGCTCCATCTGCAAATCCAGCTGTTAATGAATTCCCTACGGCTACAAAATTGCTCATATCTGCATCTCCAGTAGTATAAAAACCTACCTCATCTACGGGAGTGTCAAATTCTGGCTCACAACTTACAAACCCAAGGGTAAGCAAGCCTCCTAATACTATATATATTGATTTTTTCATTTTCTTATTTTTTTAAAATTACATTTTATAAGTAACTCCTATACCTGGTGCAAAAGCACTAGACTTGTACGAACCGCTAAAAGGTGCCACTTGTCCATTTTCTCTGTATCCTTCGTAAGAGGCATCTACCTCTTCAAAGTGTAAGTATAGGAAAGAAGCATCTATTTGAAGATGATCTGAAACATTAACTGTTAAACCAGCAGTATACCCATTACTATCGTTTCTTGGGGTTTCAGGTGAGAAGAAACCTTCAGTCACAGGAGACTCATCGAAATAATAACCAGCTCTAAGCGTAAACATACTTGTAGCTTCATACTGCAAACCGAAACGGTAGGTAGATGCATTCTTGTAATTTCTTGGATTAAAAGAATCTGGAATATTAGGGTCTGCAAAGTCAATATCTAAACTTTCGTAAACATCCCAAAAAGAACGGTTGAAATCGAAAGCAAACAACCATTTGTCACAGAATTCATATGCTAACCCTACAGTCATTTCGGCAGGAAGAGGCAATGATGCATCAAAAGTTGTATCAGCAAAAGGAGCTAACGGAGAGTTTGGTACGTTTTCAAAATCTGCTTCACCATCTTCTGCATCCAATATAATTTTTGAACGGTAGTGTGCACCAATCGTTAGATTTTCAGTAGGCCTAAACATCGCTCCAGCTGTCCATCCCCATTTGGTAACTCCAGTAGCATCTACAGTTACTTCAGAACGGTTGCCTTCAAGATCTGAAAGCGTACGGTTCAGGTTTCTGTTGAAATTTACTGAACCATTCACATAAATGGGTCCCCCACCTATACTAAGGTACTCGTTCAACTTAATAGAAACCGTAGGCTGAACAAAAATAGCTGCCAGGTCAATATTATTTACTAAGTGAGAACCAGCCCAGTCATCTTCATACTCTACAGTACTTCCAAAAGGAGTATATACCCCAAGACCAAGCGCTAACCAATCGGTTACTTGATAAGAGCCATACAAGTAAAAAGGTGTACCTACAGGACTATCGGTCATTGCCGTTGCACCTGTTGCCGAGTTCTGGTAAGCCACATCGGAGAATACTCCAAAGCCACCACCCGTAATGTTCAACTTGTTTTCTAAAAAGACAAGACCTGCTGGGTTAAAAAATACAGATTCGCTACTGTTTACAACAGCAACTCCCGTGTGACCCATAGCCAAGGACTTGTTTCCTTGTAGACTTACACGATACCCTCCAGCATACGTAACTGCAGTTGCTAAAGCAAATACAGAAAGGAGTAAAAGTTTCTTCATAATGTTGAAAATTGATTTAAAGTTTGTTTTGTTAATGATGCAATCAAGATACACAATTATACCCTAATCAAAAATTTATTATGCATACATAATAAATTTTCATTTGCAATGTTATAAAAATTTGATAACATTTTGGTGAAATTCGGAAGGATTTTCTGCGTGAAGCCAATGTCCAGCATTTGAAATTGTAACTATCCCTGCTTTCGGGAAATGTTTATGGATTAATAATTCGTCCATGCCTTCTATATAACCAGACTTTGCTCCTCTTAAAAACAGCGTTGGTTTTGTAAAAACTGAATCTCTTGGTAGCGCTTTTCCTACTTCAATTATTTTTTCTGAAAGAATGGGTAAATTTATTCTTAATCCTAAGGTTCCTTTTTCTTTCCAGTATAAATTTTTCAGTAAAAACTGGCGGGTTCCTTTATCCTTAATGTATTCTGAAAGCACTGTATCTGCCTTTCCTCTCGATTTAATTTTAGAAAAATCTAACAAGGACAAGGCTTTTAAAATATCCTGATGGTGTTGCGGATACGCTTTGGGACCAATATCTGCCACCAATAATTTTGACACTTTTTCAGGATGATTCACAGCAAACTGCATTGCTGTTTTCCCGCCCATGGAATGTCCCAACAAAATACATTCTTCAATACTATGATGCGCCAGATAGTTCGCCAAATCTTGGGCCATAATCTCATAGCTGAAATTTTCAGAATGAAAACTATGTCCATGATTCCGCTGGTCCATCAAATGAACCTGATATCCATCTTCGGCAAATTGATTACCCAAGGTTTTCCAGTTATCGCCTGAGCCTAAAAAACCATGAAGAATTATAAAGGGAGTGCCTTTTCCAAGTATTTGTGAGTGTAGGATCATTTCAGTTTTATTAAATATTGCTGAATTACAGACTCCAAACCTTCATACAATGCCTCACAAACAAGAGCGTGACCAATGGAAACTTCCAATAAATTTGGAATATTCTGTTTAAAAAACTGAATATTTTGAAGTGAAAGATCGTGGCCTGCATTAATTCCCAAACCTAACATATGTGCTAACTCGGCACATTGGGTGTAGGGCTGAATAGCTTTCTTATTTCCCAAGCTGTATTGGTGCGCAAATTCTTCGGTATACAATTCTATTCTCTCTGCTCCTGTCTCGGCGGCGCCTTCAATTATTGCAAGAGTTGGATCCACAAAAATAGAGGTGCGAATTCCGTTGCTTTTTAATTCTGAAATCACTTCTTTTAAATAGGCTGCGTGCTTCACTGTATCCCATCCTGAGTTGGAAGTAATTGCATCCACAGCATCTGGCACTAGTGTTGCTTGTGTGGGTTTCAGTTCCAAAACCAAATCCAGGAATTTATCTATAGGATTTCCTTCTATATTAAACTCAGTAGTTACGATCTCCTTTAAATCGCGAGCATCTTGATACCGGATGTGCCGCTCATCTGGTCGAGGATGGATGGTAATACCCTGCGCACCAAACCGCTCTGCATCTTTTGCGACCTGAACCACATTGGGCATATTGCCACCTCTTGCATTACGCAACGTGGCTATTTTATTAATATTTACACTTAACTTTGTCATATTCATTCCCCACGCATGTGGGAATCTATTACTTAATTCGTATTATTTATTTTTGTCCCTTTATTCACCATTTAGGACTTGGGACAAATGAAAAGGACGAAAATTCAGTTTTTCACCCTGTCACTAATAGAGAGTAATTGAATTTTCTTTTATCTAGTAACAAAAATACAAACTTGCCTTTCAGCTTTAAAGGCATATTTTGAGTAATTTGCATAAAAATATAAACCTGAGGTAGCAAATCATAAAAACAAAAATCCCAAATCACAAAAAATATTGGGACTACCCGAAGACTTAAAACCAATTTGCTTTGAACATTACAAACTACATCATAAACGATATTAAGGCCTTTCCAATTTCGGCTTCTATAAAAGTGATACAGGAAACTTTTAATCAGCTTACCTATTCGCACCTTGTTATAGAAAAAGATGGCGAATTTATGGGCTGTGTTTCTGAAACAGACGCACATTGTTTTGAAAACCACAAATCCCTAATAGCGTACCAATATGCGCTAGAGCCGTTTTTTGTTAAAAAAACCACGCATTGGTTAGATATTCTTGAAGCTTTTGCGCTTCATAACAGCAATATTATGCCTGTCCTAGATGAGAAGAACAGTTACATTGGCTATTATGAGTTAAACGATATTATGCATTGTTTTAACGACACCCCTTTCTTAAATGAAGTGGGCGGAATTATTGTAGTAGAGAAAGGGGTAAATGATTATTCTTTTAGTGAGATCGCTCAAATAGTTGAAACAAATGATGCAAAGATTTTGGGAGTTTTTATTTCAAAAAGTGAGAATGACCTTGCTCAAATAACGCTTAAAATAGGGCATCAAGGAATGAATGCCATCGTACAAACCTTCCGCAGGTATAGTTATACTGTAGTGAGTAATCACGGAGAGGACACCTTTTTAGATGAATTGAAGAAACGCTCCAACTATCTGGATAAATACCTAAATATTTAAAAGATGAAAATTGGTATTTACGGACAGTTTTATCATAAAAATTCTGAGCAACATATTCAGATAATTTTAGATGCGCTACGGAAAAAAGAACACGAAGTTCTAATTGAAAAGGATTTTATGGACATCATCAACGATAATGATGGTGTTGAAACCACATTAGCTTTTAAAACGTTTAAGAAGCTCGACAGTAGCTACGACCTCTTCTTTAGTATTGGTGGAGATGGAACTATTTTAAAATCCATAACGTACGTTCAGGATTTAGGAATTCCAATTGTAGGGATTAATACGGGCAGACTTGGTTTTTTAGCGACCATTCAAAAAGAAAATATTTCAGAAAGTATCAATCTAATACTCGAAGGCAAATATTCTATTTCTGAAAGAAGCTTACTTCAGCTTACTTCGGAACCCCATAATCCAGAAATTTCAGAATTAAATTTTGCGTTAAATGAAGTGGCCATTAACCGAAAAAACACCACTTCCATGATCAAGGTAGAAACAGAGGTCGATGACAAATATCTTACTTCTTATTGGAGCGACGGACTTATTTTAGCTACCCCAACAGGCTCAACAGGCTATTCTTTAAGTTGTGGCGGCCCTGTCATAGACCCCAGTAATAAAAGTTTGGTGATCACTCCAATTGCGCCACACAATTTAAGCGCAAGACCTTTGGTGTTACCAGATTCCAGCAAAATTACTTTGCAAGTTTCAGGTCGTGAAAAATCGTATTTGGTCTCTCTGGACTCTCGTATTGCAACATTCACAAATAACACTCGTCTTACTGTACAGAAAGCACCCTTTACAATAAAATTGGTACAGCTGTTAAATGATAGTTTTATAAAAACACTAAGAAAAAAGTTGCTATGGGGCGAAAACAAGCGAAATTTGAAACAATAAAAACCAGTAAAGTTTGTTAATCAACTGAGACAATTCCGCTTCACTTATGGTAGAGCGGAGTTTATTGTTATATTTGCAAACTTTTTAAGGTATATGAAGTATTTCGCGACCGTTTTTTTAGTGGTAATTAGTGTATTTTCAATGAAGGCCCAAACCTACGAGGTTGGTGGTTTTATAGGAGGCGCTAATTATATAGGAGATATAGGAAAGACCAATTATATTTCGCCTAGCGATGTAGTTGTTGGAGGAGTTTTTAAATGGAACCGAAGTCCCCGACATTCTTTTAGAGCATCTGCACTAGTAGCAGGTATAAGTGGAGACGATGCAAAGTCCAGTGAACCTAGAAGACAAGAACGTGGCTATCAGTTTAAGAACACGATAACAGAATTTTCGCTAGGTGTAGAGTACACCTTTTGGGATTTTAATATGTATAGTGGTAGACCTGTATCGACACCATATTTATACACAGGGGTTACGTATTTTAATTATAAAGCGCTTTTTAAAAGACCTGGTAGTAACTTAATAGTAGATTATGACCAAGCCGGTACATTTGCCATCCCCATGGTAGTAGGGTATAAAACCACCTTAGGCACAAAATTAGTATTGGGATTTGAAATTGGGGCGCGCTATACCTTTACAGATGATCTGGACGGTAGCAACCCTGTAAAAGGTTTGGCAGACGAACAAGGTTTAAAATTTGGAAACGTAAATAGTGACGATTGGTATGTATTTTCTGGGTTAACATTAACCTTTACTTTTGGAAGGAAACCTTGTTACTGTAATTTTTAACATGAGCTTACAAGCACAAATAGACCAAAGCAAACTCCCGCGGCACATCGCCGTCATTATGGATGGCAATGGACGTTGGGCAAAAAAGCAAGGTTTATTTAGAGCTATAGGTCATGAAAGCGGAACCAAAGCAGTTCGAGAAATAGTAGAAGCTAGTGCCGAATTAAAGATTAATTACCTCACGCTATATGCTTTTTCCACTGAAAATTGGAATAGACCCAAGTTAGAAGTGGAAACCTTGATGAAACTATTGGTATCATCATTAAAAAAAGAAATAAAAACGCTCGAAAAAAATGACATTCGGTTAAACGCAATTGGAAATTTAGACGCACTTCCAAAAAAAGCTAAAAAAGAATTGTTGAATGTCATAGAAAAAACTAAGGACAACAAACGCATGACACTTACACTGGCGCTTAGTTACGGTTCTCGTGAGGAAATTGTAAAAACCATCCAAGAGATTAGCCACAAAGTTAAAAATAACCTAATTTCGCCGTCTGAAATAGATGAAGCAACTATAAATAATCATCTTTACACCCGCGACTTACCAGACGTGGATTTATTAATACGCACCAGTGGTGAACAACGTATTAGTAATTTCTTATTATGGCAAATTGCATACGCCGAATTGTTTTTTACAGAAACTCTTTGGCCAGATTATAGAAAAAACCATCTTTTTGAAGCAATATTAAATTATCAAAAAAGAGAAAGAAGATTTGGAAAGACTAGTGAACAGCTTGAACAATAGTATAGTATTGCGCATACCTAAAAAGTTATTTTGTCTAATTGTAGTCACAATATTTCTTGTTGGCAGCTCAATTGCACAACAAAAACAACTGGACAGCGGAAGAAAATACACCCTAAACAGTATTACAGTTACAGGTGCGCAAAGTTTTAATGAGCAAACCGTAATTGCTTTTACTGGGCTAAAAGAAGGCGAACGCCTTTACGTTCCCGGTGAACGATTAAGCTCTGTTACCAAAAAACTTTGGGATCAAAACCTGTTTAGTGATATCGCTTTTTATGTAACCAATATTGACGGAGACCTTGTAGACATTGAGCTATATATTGTAGAACTTCCAAAATTAAATGAGGTTGCAATTGAGGGAATTAGAAAAGGGAAAAAGAAAGAAATTATTAAAGATAATGATCTTGTCGCTGGTAAAAAGATTACTAAAAATCTTATCACTACAACCAAAAACAATATTATCAACAAAAACAAGGAAAATGGGTTTTTAAATACCCAAGTTGCTATAAGTACTACTCCTTATGTAGATTCTACTGGTATTGAAGTTGGAAAAAACATGTTGATACGTATCGACAAAAACGAACGTGTAAAAATCAAAAAAATTATTTTTAACGGAAATGAAGCGTTAAGTGATGCCAAGTTAAGGGGAGCCATGAAAAATACGAAGCGTAAAAACTTCTTTCGTTTCTGGAAACGTTCTAAATATGCTGAAGAAACTTTTATTGAGGACAAGGAAAAAATTATTACGAAATACAAGGCCAATGGATATAGAGATGCCCGTATTACTAGTGACTCTTTAATAGTTAAGGATGAAAAAAACATTTCTCTTGCTCTCAATATTGAAGAAGGACAGCGCTATTACTTTGGGGATATTCGTTTTATTGGAAACAGTAAATATACAGATGGCCAGTTGCGTCAATTATTAGGTATTCAAAAAGGTGAACCATATAATGGGGTTTTATTACAAGAACGTATCGAAGATAATACAGATCCGGATGCTAACGACCTTACCAACTTGTATCAAAACAATGGATACTTGGCAGCAAGAATCAACCCTGTTGAAGTTGCCATACGCCAAGACACTATCGATTTTGAAATTAGAATCATAGAAAATAAAGAGTTTTATTTTGATCATATTACGGTAGTAGGGAATGAAAAAACCAACGATCACGTAATATATCGTGAACTACGTACTCGTCCAGGACAAAAATACAGCAAACGAAATGTAGTAAGGACCATTCGTGAATTAGGACAATTAGGGTATTTCGATGCAGAACAACTTTCTCCGAATTTTGTTTTTGTAGATGAAAATAATGGCTTGGTAGATTTAGAATACAGCGTAGTAGAAAAAGGATCTAGCCAGATTGAACTTCAAGGTGGTTATGGTGGTGGAGGCTTTGTAGGTACTTTAGGGCTATCTTTTAACAATTTTTCTATACGAAATATCTTGAATGGCGAAGCCTACAAACCATTACCTATGGGAGATGGTCAAAAATTATCTTTAAGAGCGCAGGCAAGTAGCTTTTACCAAACTTATAGTTTATCGCTAGTTGAACCTTGGTTGGGAGGGAAAAAACCTGTTCAATTGAGCACCTCTTTTTCTCATACGATTCAGTATTTATTCGACTTTCAAACACGAGATGTAGACAAAGACCGTCGTTTTCTTATTACGGGTGGTTCGGTAGGAATAGCAAAACGTTTGCAATGGCCAGACGATTATTTTACCTTTTCACAAGCACTTAGTTTTCAGCATTACAACTTAAAAAATTACAATACTGGACTCTTTACCTTTGGAGATGGATATTCAAATAACTTAGCATACACCATAGGATTAAGTCGAAATAATACCGCTACAAATCCAATCTATCCTAAATCAGGATCTAGCTGGAGCATTTCGGCAAAATTAACGCTGCCCTACTCTTCTTTCAACGGAGTTGATTACGGTTCATTACGGGGAGAAAGGGATGACTTACAAGAGTTTTTGCTGGACAATCCTAATAGCGTAGATACACGAGAACGAATTGCTGAAATAGATCAGGAAAGATTTAATTGGCTGGAATATTATAAAATTAAATTTGAAGGAGACTGGTATACACGCATCGCAGGTGACTTAGTACTTCGAACCAAATCGGAATTTGGGTTCTTAGGAGCCTATAATAACGATAGGGGCATCCCTCCTTTCGAACGTTTTTTCGTAGGTGGAGATGGTTTAGGAGCTTTCAGTTTGGATGGTCGTGAAGTAATTCAATTACGCGGATACCCTAACCAATCACTTTCAGATAACGACGGAAATACCATTTATAATAAATTTTCGTTAGAAGTAAGATACCCTATTACATTGAGTCAGTTGGCATCCATATATGCGCTTACATTTGCAGAAGGAGGAGCAGCATATGATGGCTTCCGAGAATACAATCCATTTAGAATTAGTAGGTCTGCTGGCGCAGGATTACGTATATTTATGCCCGCATTTGGACTTTTAGGTATCGATTTTGGATACGGTTTCGACCCAATTTTAGGAAGAAACGAAGCAAATGGCTGGGAAACACATTTTATAATTGGACAACAATTTTAATATTGGCACGATATTTTCTTAAACCACAATCAACTATTATGAAAACACTAAAATTACTTGCAATCTTAGTAGCGTTTTTAAGCATCCCTTTCGTGGCAGATGCGCAAAGAGGCGTACGTATTGGCTACATAGACATGGAATACATTTTAGAAAGTGTACCAGAGTACCAAGAGGCCGCAACGCAATTAGATGGTAAAGTACAGCGATGGAAAGCTGACATTCAAAAAAAGAGTCAGGAGATTGACCAGATGAAATTGAATCTTGCAAATGAACGTGTACTCCTTACTAAAGAGCTTATTGAAGAAAGAGAGGAAGAAGTTAAAATCAAGGAAGACGAAATGATTAAATACCAACAGGATCGTTTTGGACCTAATGGAGATCTAGTCATTCAACGCAGACAATTGGTACAACCCATCCAAGACCAAGTATTTAATATAGTTCAAGAGATTGCTGAAGCAAAAAAATATGATTTTATTTTTGACAAATCGGCAGATGTTGTAATGCTTTTTGCTGCAAAACGGAATGATATTAGTGAA
The DNA here is from genome assembly GCA_963799365.1 of uncultured Flavobacteriaceae bacterium. Lineage (GTDB taxonomy): Bacteria > Bacteroidota > Bacteroidia > Flavobacteriales > Flavobacteriaceae > Marinirhabdus. The sequence continues at coordinate 200,086 of CAWCWV010000007.1, read as the reverse complement.
ACAGTGCTACGAAGTATAAATCGGAATAACAAGCGTAAAGAGGTTACTACTCGTAAAGAGAAAAAAGAAGTTGAGCAACTAGAGAGCTTGAGTGATGAAGAAGATGAAGCAGTTACAGAACGTGAAAAAGCATTAGAAGACAAAAAGAATGACCGTGAAGCTGCTATAGCAGATCGTAAAAGAGTAAGAGACTCTATTCGTGACGTTAAAAAAGCTGAGTTTCAAAAAAGAAGAGACAGCCTATTAGACGCCCGTCAAAATCGTAAAGACTCTATCATAAATGCTAGAACCGGTGGTGGTGCCGGAGTTCCCCCAAGTGATGGAGATGGAGATGACGGCGACGGCGACGGTGGAAAATAAAAACAATAATACCTTTATCTAAATAACACTTAATAAATTAAACTAAAATGAAACGATTAAAAGTAATAGCAATTGCAGTAGTACTATTTGTAGCAGGAACAAGCCTTACAAATGCGCAGTCCAAAATGGCCCACATCAATACTCAAGATTTGGTAGAAGCAATGCCAGAAATGAAAGCTGCCCAAGGCCAATTGGAAAAATTAAAGAAAACCTACGATACACAGTTGAAAGACATGTATAAGGAACTTGAAACTTTGGCAAAAAAGTATGATTCAGAAGCTGGAACAAAAACAGACGAAGAGAATTCGAAGCGAGTACAAGAAGTACAAGGTATGCAAGGAAACATCCAAGCATTTAACCAACAAGCTATGCAGGATCTTCAGAAAAAAGAGGTTGATATCTTACAACCAATCTTAGACAAAGCGCGTTTAGCTATTCAAAAAGTTGCAAAAGCACAAGGCTATCAATATGTTTTGGATGCAACTCCAGGGGGAGGAATTTTACTAGCAGATGGTAAAGATCTTCTTGTTGACGTAAAGAAAGAATTAGGAATCTAATTTCTTTCTAAGAAATAATTTTAAAGCCTGTCCTTGTGACGGGCTTTTTTGATTGATCTCATCTGTTGTGTGTTGTCTAATTGTATAACTTTTCAATATCTTTAACTAATGAAAAAAAACGCTCCCATAGGCATTTTTGACTCTGGCGTAGGTGGCTCTTCTATTTGGAAAGAAATACACCAATTACTTCCAAATGAAAATACCATCTATCTGGCCGATAGTGCCAATGCTCCCTACGGAAATAAATCCGAATCAGATATTATAGCTCTAAGTATCAAAAATACAGAAGCACTCATTACTATGGGGTGCAAAATAATAGTAGTTGCCTGCAACACCGCCACCACCAATGCCATTGACATTTTACGCTCAACCTATGATATTCCCATCATAGGTATTGAACCGGCGATAAAACCTGCCGCTTTGAGAACTCATTCTAAAAGTATTGGAATTTTGGCCACAAAAGGTACACTGAGTAGCGCCTTATTTCACAAAACTTCTGAAGCATTTACAAAGGACATCTCGGTGATTGAAATTGTAGGGGAAGGATTAGTACCGTTAATAGAACGAGGCGCTCTGGAAAGCTTAGAATTGCGAAAATTACTGATAAACTATACTACTCCCATGCTAGTTGCCAATGTAGATTATCTGGTATTGGGTTGTAGTCATTATCCCTATCTTATACCACAGTTAAAAGAAATTCTACCAGAAACCGTGACTATTATAGATTCCGGAGAAGCTGTAGCAAGACAAACTAAGAATATGCTAGAGAAAATAAATTTACTTTCATTAGAAAAAGGCGTACCAATACTTCAGTTTTATACAAATGCTGAGGTTGCGACACTACAAATGTTGCTGAAGGAATTTAGCGATACAATTACTATTCAGAAAAAAGAATTTTGAGGCGCCCTATTTCGATACTTCAAGGCACGTCATTTCGAGGATAGGAGAAATCACATATGAAGCACCTCCTAAATATCAAATAAAAATAATTGATTGCAATCACTCAGTCGTGCCCTCATTCGAGATGACTGGAGTTATCCAAAAAACGCCAGCAAATCTTTCTTTTTGGAAGGACTTACCATAATTTCTTTTCCACTGGAAAGTACAACACTTCCTCCTTTGCCTTTTTTGTATTCAGTGATGGCATTTACATTTACCAGATAGCTTTTGTGGACACGCGCAAAACCATTTTCTTTTAGCGCGTCTTCAAAATATTTTAGTGTTTTACTCACCAATTTCTTTTTGTCCCCTATATATATATTGGTATAATTATCGTCTGCCTGGCAATAGAGAATGTCTTCTACTTGCAAGACTTCAAATCCGTTTTGCACTGGAATGGTGATCTTACCGGTCACGTGGGTAATCTTAGGTTGCAACACAGCGTTTTGAAGTGCATTTTCTTTCGTTTTAATTTCGTGCACATAATCTACCGCATCAATGAGCTTATCAATATCTATAGGTTTCAGCAAATAATACGACGCATGTGCATTAAGGGCGTCAACCGCATAGTGATTATAAGCCGTAACAAAAACGGTCTCAAAATTTCTGTCGCCTACTTTATCCAACAAATCAAATGCATTTCCGTAGGGCATTTCTACATCCAGAAAAACCATATCTAGGTCCTGATTGCGAATAAGTACCAAGGCTTCATCTATATTGGCTGCTTCTCCTAGTACTTCTACTTTTGGGCAATATTTTGCAAGATAATTTTTGAGGATATCCCGGCTATTTTCTTCGTCTTCAACAATAATGGTGCGTAGGTTCATAAATAAAAGTTTATTGTTTGTAGTTCATTGTTTCTACCTTATAGGGAGACAAAGTGGGGACAACTAATCTTTTTTCAATGTTAACACAACTTGAGTCCCTTCTTCATTATCATAAACGTTGCGAACGGTAACGTCTACTTTATCCTTATGCATTTCATTTAAAATGGTGATTCTTTTTTGAATATTTCCCATCCCTTTACTTTTCTGCTTTTTCTGATTTTCGGTCTTCAGCAGTTTGGATTTCTTACGGCCTATTCCGTCATCGGTAATGGTAATGGTAACTGTTTCAGTATCTAGTTGCCTAAAATGAATGGTTAAATTTCCTTTTTCTTCTTTATACCGAAGACCATGCCAAACCGCATTTTCAACATACGGTTGCAACAACATGGGCGGAATTACAAATTCTGAAAGCTGCAAAGTTTCATCTACAGTTATGTTATAGTCAAACTTATCCTTAAAACGAAAATGTTCTAACTTTACATACAGTTCCAGCAATTCAATTTCTTTGTGCAACGGAATAAAATCCTCATCACTATTTTCCAAAACGTTTCGCATTAATTGTGAGAACTCACTCAGGTATTTATTGGCTGCTCGTTCATCACTCATCGCTATAAAACTATTCACCGAATTCAAGGCATTGAAAATAAAATGTGGATTCATTTGTGTGCGCAACGATTTTAATGCCAACACATTATTGGCATACCTTTGTTGTTTTACACTTTTGTATTGGGTGTAGGCAGCAAAAAGCAACAACAACGCCACCAATACTAAAGAAGCAATAACCCATTTTTGAACGCGGTTATTTTTTTGAATAAGGTTTTGGTTTTCAAAAGCCAGTTTGTATCTACTTTCATTAAGTTCCCTCTCATTCTCTAAACTGGTAATTCGGTTTTGTTTTAGGGCTATTTCTTTGTTAAAACGGGTTGCTTGCGATAATTCCTGTTCTTTTTTAATATACAGTTCATCTACAACTGCCACGTAACGTTCGTAACTTTCCGCAGCTTTACTAAAATTTCCAATCCCATTGTAGACTTCAGAAAGTTTGCGGGTGGCATCTTTCTCTACCACAAGATCTTCTTTAGATTCGGCTTCAGAAATACTTTTCTCCAAATATGGGATTGCTTCCGTATACCTGTCCTGGGCAATATAGGCATTGGCAGTATAGTAATTTTGTCGCTGTGGTGTTAATGGGCTGTTTTGCACATCGTCATCTTCAGCTTCCTTACCTTTGATGTCTTTTAGTTCATCTAAGATTTCGTTTCTCAGCTTAATTTCTTTATCAAAATTTTGATTTCTGTTATAAAAATCTGCTACCTTATTTTTTTCCTCTACGGCTCGCTTAGGATTTTCTTTTTGGGCAAGATTCAGGGAGTTATCAAAATACTGCGCTGCTTCTTCCACAGCACCACTAATGGAATACACTTCTGCAATCTTTGAATTTAAGTCGGTTATCTTAGGCGTTATACTATGAGCATTTGCCACATCCAAGCCTTTTTGGTAATTAAAAACACTTTTTACAGGGTCATTTATAGCTTTATACGCGTCACCGAGGCCTTCATAAATATTTACTTTTTGATAGTTACTCAAAGAAGCCTTCAGCAGTTCTTTATATAGCGAAAGACTTTCTTGGTAGTTACTGTTTATCCTAAAGGCGTTGGCCAATTTAATCCGTCTATCTATGGTTTCTATTTCCGAAATACTACGCTTGTAATTATCGATAGCCAGATCTGGCTGTTTCCAGAAAAGGTTAATGTCTCCTAGTGTTTCAAAAGCCGTGGCATTCTGCTTTTTGGTGACGGAAGTCCCTCGAAACGGCTGCAATGCCTTGGTAACATATCCAATACTTTTGCCAGCATCTTTTTTAAGAAATACCTTAGCCGAATCTATATATATTGAAAACAAATCTTTTTTGGAAGTTTCAGAAACTAAAGGTTCTGGCAAGACACCTTCTTCGGCTTTTTGAACCTTGACCGTAATTTTTTGGCGGTCCTTAATAGTATAATATACTGTTTTGAAAGCATCGCTCTTAATACTTAATTCATCCCCAATTTCTACCGAAATTGAGAATTCACCATTCCCATTGGTAGTTGTATAGGCACCATTATTTGTTTCTACATTTACCCTTGCAATGGGTTTGTTGGTTTCGTTTTCAACCACAAGCCCTTTCAGCACAAACGAATTTTTTGAAGTTTTTCGCACTTGTGCATACCCCGTACCAAGGAAAAGAGAGATAAAAAAATATAACAATAGTGTTCTCATACTTATTTTGAAAGTGTAAACATACGTATTGTGATGCACTTGCTAAAGTTACAATTTTATCGTGTATGAGCTATCAAGCTTGATTTTAATGGCTTCCCTAACACAGCTGTCTTCTTCACGCACTTAGAAGCTACTTTCCCTCATCGCTATTTGTATAGGAATTATGTTGAAAGTATGTTTGGTGTATACAAAAATAAAGCAACATGAAAACAATAAACACACTAATAGCACTCGCCTTTGTTCTAGGTATAACTGCTTGTAAAGCCGAAACAGACTCCTATAAAACAGCATTGACTACCGCAGCGACAACAGTTAGCTTTTCAAAAAAACAAACTATTAAAGTAGCTTTACTACTAGACACTAGCAATAGTATGGACGGCCTCATTGATCAGGCTAAAGCTCAATTATGGGAGATCGTGAACGAACTATCTCACGCCCGTTGTAAAGAAGAACGTCCCAACTTGGAAATTGCGTTATACGAATACGGTAATGATGGATTATCTGAAGGAAAAGGATTTATACGAAGAATAACAACCTTTACAGACGATCTGGACACGATTTCAAAAGAACTTTTCTCACTAACCACAAACGGTGGAAGCGAATACTGCGGAACTGTAATAAAGGCTTCCTTAGACGATTTGGAATGGGGAAAAAATGACGATGACCTTAAAATGATTTTTATAGCAGGCAACGAACCTTTTACCCAGGGAAACATAAATTATAAAGATGCGGCTGCAGATGCTAAAGAGAAGGGCATTATAGTAAACACAATATTTTGTGGAAAATTTCAGCACGGGATAGATTCAAATTGGAAAGATGGTGCCACAATAACGTATGGCGATTATATAGCCATAGATCACAATGAACATACAATACACATTGCTTCACCTTATGACGATCTAATTTTACAGCTTAATATTCAGCTAAATCAAACATATGTTCCGTACGGAGCTTATGGTAGAAATAAAGTAGCCCTTCAAGAAGAGCAAGATGATAATGCTGTGTCCTATAGCAAAGCAAATGCCGTAAGCAGAACTGTTTCTAAGGGTTCACACCTATATAAAAATGAAACTTGGGATCTTGTAGATGCTGAAAAAGAAAAAGATTTTGACTATTCCAAGCTTAAAAAAGAGGAGTTACCAGACAACTTAAAAGGAAAAACGACTGCCCAGATAAAAAGCTATGTTGAAAAACAAAGAAAAGAGCGAACCCGGATTCAAGATGAAATAGCATCACTTAATTCTAAGAGACGTGATTATATCGCTAAAAATAAAGGGGAAAATAACAATAGTTTAGAAAGTGCCATGATTCAGGCCTTAAAAAAACAAGCCAAACGAAAAAACTATACCTGGGAATAGCATACTTACTGCTGCTTGCTTGAAATATACAATTTAAAAACCCCCAAACTGGGGGTTTTAAATTTATCTAGTATCAGGCCTCAACATACCGTTATATCGCATATCCTGTGACCAAGTACGTCCAACGTTCCCATCAAAGATATTATAGCCTAAAGTTATTTGGTGGAAGCCTCCATTTTGAAATTGTATACTTCCTGTCTGGAAAGAGTACGTATAGGCAACTATAAATTTCTTGTAGTTTATTCCTAGTACAGGAGTAAAATATTGAAGTTTTTGATTGGTAATTTCTTGTCCGTCAAGAAATTCGGCACCGTCAAAACTTCTTCTATAAGACAAGCCACCCCAAATTCGGGCAAAATCTAGCTCTCTGTATACTTTCGCATTAACATCTAAAGTTTGTTCTCCAGTGCGTTCCTTCCATTGAAATAAGAAAGAAGGCTCATATGCCCAAAGACCTTTAGACGGCACTATAAAATATGCAGAAGTAACATTATAAGATCGTTGATTGTTTGACTCAAATTCTTCTGAATTCAATTTTCTATTTTGAAACAAAAGATTTTTTACAGTAAAGTGACTCGAAAAATTACCTAAATTATAAGAAACACCTGTATCCACATTCAAATAAGAACTACTTTGTACAATCCCAGCAATTATGGGATCGAAATCGTTTGGATCAAATTGGGTTTCATCTAGTTGAGACTGAATAAGCCCTGCGCTTAATCCAAAAGAAAGCTGATTTAACTCTGAACTACTTCTGGAGAACTTTAAATGGTGTGCGTAGGTCAAGAAACCTCCTGTTTGAGAGTGAAAACCGTTTTTATCATTAAAAATAATTGCACCAACACCCGAACTCTCACTAAGCCTAGTATTAAAACTTAATGTTTGAACATTAGGCGCATCGTCTTGATCAAACCATTGTTGTCGTGCTGTTAACCTCAATTTACCATAATCTGCTCCTCCAGCCATAGATGGATGCAGCAAGTAAAGATTGTCGGCAAAATAATCTGAATATACTGGTATCCCATCCTGAGCATAGATAAAAGGAGATACTAATAGTGCAAGTAATAAATATGTTTTAGTAAGCTGCTTCATAGTAATGCTATCGTTTTAGAGTAAAATGTCCCCTAAATTCTTTTTGGGTTTCGTCTTCTATATAGTCCACTCGGAACCAGTAATCACTTGATGGTAATGGGTTTCCATTATAGGTACCGTCCCAACCTTCTCCGAGGGGACTGATCTGTTTTAGAAGTTTCCCGTAGCGATCAAATATATAAATTTTTGCAGTAGGGTCTGCATTCGCAATACCAATGATATTCCATGTATCGTTCCAACCGTCTTGGTTAGGAGTCATGAACTTAGGGTAGTCCACAATTCCAACTTCTATAACCACACTTCCGCAACCGTTCTTATCCTGAATAGTTACCGTATGGTTACCAGGTGACACATTATTAAATATGTTATTCGACTGGAACGGCCCATCATCCAACTGAAACTCATAATCACCCAGTCCCATTGCAGTTACTTCTATAATATGTTCGCCCGCAAAGGCGCCGTTTACAGTTATCGCATCGAAAGTGGTTGGGGGTGAACTTAAGATAACCGTAGTTGTGTAAGTAGCCATACAACCCGTAGCACGTTCGGTTACCGTTACCATATATACGCCTCCTTGAACTGCTAATAAAGAAGGACCCACTTCTCCAATGAGCACCGTGCCATCCAATTCCCATACAAATGTATAGGTATCTGGGGAAAGTCCTGTATCCAATATTGGTGGTGAAGGGCCACCAAATTCTGCCTCTATAGGTAAACCATCGGCATCTACACACAACCTGTATTCTTCGTCAAGTGTAAGTTCGGGCAATTGCTCTACCTTCAAAATCACCTCTGCCGTCGCGAAACAGGTATTATCTAACGCATCATTCTCTACACGGGCATAAATCACCTGAGGGTTTACTAAGTTAGTATAGACAGCTCCAAGTGGGTCGATTCCTGCTTCGGCATTGGCTAAGGTCTCGTGGTAAGTCAAAGTAAACTCACCCGATAAGTTCCCTGCCAATATCTCATTTCGCAACAACTGTGCTGGCGAAGTTGGATCTGAATCTTCTAAAGTGAACTCTGCTATCCCATCGTTAGGTGCAGTATTATCGCAAATGGTATAAGGCTCCGTTGGTGTATTGGCAATAGCGCCATCGTCCACACGTATAAAAAAGCTCTGCATTGTTATATAACAAAAAGTCTCCTTATTTTCTATCCCCACGAATATCTCCTGTGGATTCATATTAGGAAGATTCACATAGGTCGTTGGATTCGTAATCGGGAACTGTAACTGTGCATCCTCAAAAGTCTCGTAATAGGTCACCTCAAAAAGGTCGGGATCTTGTGTGCCCAGGATCTCTTCTTTCTTCTTGGTAAGGTCAAACATTGCACGGCCCGTGTTGGGAACCTGGCACACCACCAATGGCGTAACATCGGCACTGGCATCTGGTGCGGGATTCACAATAAGCTTCAGCTCCACAATCTCAAAACACATATCCACACTAGTATCATTGGTCACACGCACATACACTATCTGTGGATTGGACGTGTTTGGATATTCAATCGTATTCACGATTGCGTTCTCCTGAGACACCGCATCTGCGTAGGTTTCGTAATACCCTAAAAGCCAGTTGGCATTATTTTGTATTTGCGTTTCACGTATAGTAAGGTCAAAAATCGCCATCCCATCTTGTGGGTCTGGGTCACAAACTATTATAGCATCTGGAACAACGGGCACTGGATTAGGAATTACCCGTAGTGTCATCGTGGTAAAAGCACTACAATCTGTTCCAACATTGTCCACCCGTACAAATATGGTCTGCGGATTGATGATGTTGGTATAGGCAGTTGCCGGATCTATAGGATTCGTACCATCTTGTGCCTCTTGTGCAGTAAGATAATAGTTTACGTTCACTCCTGGGGCTGATGGCCCTGCTATTTCTTCATTCTTCTCCGTAAGATCGAACTCTGTAAACCCATCGTTGAGCTCACCCAAATCATCACACTTGGTAAAAGGAACTGGCTGTGTGGCTAATGGGGGTTCGATTACCTCAATCACAAACTCGCCTACAGATGCACATAAGTTACTGCTATTATTACCAGCTACGCGTACATAGATCGTCTGTGGATTGTCTATGTTGAAATAAGCATCGGGCATTGCTATAGCATTCGTTCCTGCTATCGCATCTGCTTGTTGCTCGTAGTAGCTTACCATAAATACCAATGGGTCTAAACCATTTAATATCGCTGTTTCCCGTTCGGTAAGATCGAACTCTGCTATTCCGCCTTCTTCACAGCGAATAATTGGTTCTATTGTTAAGGGTAGCTGGGGGGTAGGAAGTACGACAAGATCTAATTCCACTACCATAAAACAGCCATTATCATTAGGCGCCATACTGAAAGTAGCCCGCGCATATACCGTCTGCATATCTTCTACGATATTTCGGTAAGGGCTCGTAAGGGCAAAAGTTCCGTTCTGTGCATCTAGTTCTGTCTCGTAATAACTTACGGTAATGCCAAGACCACCATTAGCGATCTCTGCATCCTTGCTTGTTAAGTCGAAATCTGCAATACCATCATTGTCTACATCACACACCTCCAAGGGGGTTGGGTCTGTAACATTAGGAATGCTTTCCACACGCAACTCCAGCACCAAACCATTGGGCGCTCCTACTTCTTCACAGTCTGATGAAGAACTCCCCACGGATATAAATGTCCTGTGGGTTTTCTGTATTGGTGAAAGCAGTTGGATTTGTAATAGCGTTGGTACCTGCCTGGGCATCTGAAAAGCTCAAGTAAAAACTCACAGAAACCGTAGGGTTTCCTCCTGTGATCTCCCTTATCCTAGTGGTAAGGTTGAACACTTCACGCTCGTCTCCAGGGTCGTTCACATCACAAAGGGTGTATGGTTGTGGCTCGTTGAGCACTGGCGGTAAATTTACAATCAGTAAAAGTTCTGTATCTGCTTCACATACTCCATTGGTATCGCGTACTGTGATATAAATGGTCTGAGGATTTGTTAGATTGGTATAGGTAGTTGGGTTGGCTATGGGATTGCTCAAGGCGGGATCCTCAAAATACCTTATTACATAAGGACCTCCTGTAAGACCGGCCAATAATTGGGGCTCTGCATCGGTAAGGTCAAAAACAACAAATCCGTCTCCATCATCATCACACTCCTCTAAAGGGTCGGGGTTAGATATTTGTGGAGTATTTTCTACAATAAGCGCTAAGGTGGTGATATTATAGCAGCCTGTTGCAATATTTGTAAGGCGCACAAATAGTGTCTGGTTGAAGGCAAAGATATTTGTATAGGGACTTAACAGGGCATCTGTATTGTTTTGAGCCTGCACCAATAACTCATGATAGCTTACTACAAGGTTACCCGCTGGATTCCCGTTTACAACTTGATCGTCTGCATCTGTCAACGTAAACTCTCCGAAACCATCATTGTCATCATCACAAAATCGTAACGGTTCTGGCTCAAATATTTCAGGGCGCTCCACGACTATTAACTCCATATCAAACACACCATAACAACCGCGAGTGTTACTCTCCACACGCACCCAGATCACCTCACCGGCACTGGTATAAGGAATAGGCAAGAAAGCAGTTGCATCCATTGCGTCCTGCTGTGTAGGGTGATAAGTAACTGTTAGATCTCTATCCCGATTTACAATTGTAGGATTCTGGGTATTCAAATCGAAATCCTCTACTCCGTCTCCATTATCATCGCACTGTTCGAAGGTTGGAACCTCAACAAATTCTGGGATCGTATCTACAACAAGATCAAACATACCTACGGTAAAACAACCTCCTATATTCACTACACGAACCCAAATAGTCTCTCCGCCGCTTACGTACATCGTAGGGTTGGGAATAGAAGGGGTTCCAGCAATGGCATCGGCCATATTATTATGGTAACTGAAAGTAAGATTCACCAATGTATTCGAAATCTCATCCTCCTTGCTCGTAAGATCAAACACCTCTACTCCGTCCTGATCGTTGTCGCATAATACATAGTCTGTAATACGTCTCGTAATCTCAGGACTCTCATTTACTTGTAAGTCTAATTCAATAACGTTGAAACAATCAATACTGTTTATATTATCTGCTCTTGCATAAATGGTCTGTATAAATATGTTCGTGTTTACGAACATAGTAGGATTTAGTATTGGATTTACTCCATTTTGCGCATCATTAAAATCTTCATAATATACTACAACTGCTTGCGGATTTGAACCAGTGATTTCATCATCTTTGGTAGTTAGGTCAAATTCAGTAAAACCATCATTTGGGGCTTCATCACAAGCTTCCAAAACTGTGGGTTGTGTTAACACTGGCGCAGCAAAAAATTCGATTATAAAATCGCTGGTAGCTGCACAACTATCTGGCGGACTGTCATTATTTTCAACACGCACATAAATAGTTTCTGGAGATGCAGTTACATTGTAAGGATTAGGAAGTGGATTGGTACCATTAGTTGCGTCTAGTTGTGTAGGGTGATAACTTACTGTAAAATCTAAAGGATTTTGACCATTCAAGGCTTCAGCATTTTTCAAGGCAATTAAATCCACTACAACACTTCCATTAGAATCGGGATCACAGAGGTCATCAATTGGAGTCATTGGACCAGCACTCACCATGTCGAACTGAATAAAAAATTCGTCGGTAGCAGAACACGTTCCAGATAATTCTTCAATTCTAACAAATATTGGCTGTACTGGTAGTACGGCTATTTGATAGGCAGGAGCTGTGATAATTGGATTAGCCCCTATATCTGCATCATTTTGATTTAAATGATAGGTTACATTAAAATCTGCAGGATTCTGAGTCCCCAAAATGATTGGAGTGTTCTGAGTTAAGTTGAAAAATCCGGTATCACCATTTGCATTACACTGAAATAAATCAATTGCTGGATTTTCAATTACTGGTTGTACATTAAAATTCACAAAAACACTATCAATTGCAGTACAAAGTCCTTCTGTAACAACGGCTCTGTAGTTACCATTTACTGTAACGTCAAGGGTAGGATCATTCTCACCCACAATGAGTACTCCATTAAAAAACCACTGAAAAGAAAATGCAGGATCTGTAACACCTGTATCAAGGGTTACAGTTAAACCGATACAACTTTCCACATCATCTCCTAAGAACTGAATAGCTTCATTTAAATCTACTGGTAAAATAAATTCATTATTGGTTTCGTTGGTTTCGGCAACAATTCCTGTTCCGTTTCCAACGTCGTCTACCACGGCTTTTAAATCGAACATTGGTGGTGTACCTATAGGTAGGTTTAATGTAATTACACCACTTTCTGATCCATCAATAGGAATGTCGGCTACAGTAATAGATTGGCCGACTAAAGCATTATTTACGTAAAAAGCAATAGGAGTATTTGCAGGCAATAACGCGGTACTATTAATGTTGTAAACCGTATAATTTACATTAATATCCCGGTTCTGACATAAGACTCCAAGATTATCAATCTCTATAGTAGCATCAGGAATTTCTGAATTTACACTTGTGATCAAGTTATTCACCATCACAAAATCCAAACCGGAAGTAAGGGCAATGTCTATACTTGTATCCCCAGGCATAACTATCCCTTCCAGGTCATAAACATCTAAATCCATATTAAACAATACAGTGGAACCAGTATAACTATTGGTTCCATTGAAGGCATTATCTGCAGGGTTTAGGGCATTATTTATTAAAACTCCATTAATTCTAAGGGATTCATTAACAGGGTTAAACATGTCTCCTTCCCAGGCTAAAAAACCGATTTTTGCTAATTCATCAGTTGCAGCATCGATATTGTTCAACGTGATATTTAATTGGGGATTATTTGCTGATACGAACTCTAAACCATCAAATAAGCTTATCTGGTTAAGATTCAAGGACGGGTCCTCATAGATAATATATATCGCCCAGCCTCCAAAATCAGTACCATTATTACACGCACCACTGGCAGCAAGGTCTATTTGCATATCAGAAAATGTATATTGCCCATTGCCATTTAATGATACTATATTCGTAACGTCGGCATATGCAGCGAAATACAGAACATCTGCTGAAAAAAGGCTAAACGTTCTACTAGCAGTAACAGGAGCATTGTTTAAACGCACATTAAAATCTCCAGGACCAGGTGCAGACCAATACAAATGTGCTGAAATAAGGGTTTGTGTAGGAAGAAGGGTTAAATCGGCCGAGCTATTGTCAAGCAACTGGCAAGGATTTGCCGAAGGGTTCAAAGTATTGCCAAGCCCTGTAAAATCATACCTCCCGTTAAATTGTTGAAACAAATTAACTTGTTGAGAAAATAGTACGATAGGACTAAGCAGCAGCAGGGATAGAAGTAATAATTTTTTCATAAAAAATCCTGTTAAGTGTCAAATATATTGATTACGACGGTTTTGTTTCATAGTTTTGCAAAAAAAAAGCACTTAATGTCGCAATTTAACATTTCTACACAAAAAACAAACAACGAAAATATTTTAAAATTTGTGGCCAATAGCTTCTTAACCCGAAATAATAGCTACGAATTTAAAAATATAGATGAGGCTAAACCAAGTCCATTGTCGCAAGAATTATTTCACCTACCTTTTGTGAAAACAGTTTATATTTCTCAAAATTTTATAGCTATTGAAAAGTATAATATCGTGGGTTGGGATGCCGTGCAGGAGGATGTTTCTGAAGCTATCGCTACCTATTTAAATAGTGGTAAAGAAGTGATTACCGATGCAACTTCGATTAAGAAAGTACCAGTTACGGTGTATGCTGAAAGCACACCAAACCCAACGGTTGTAAAATTTGTAGCAAATAAGCCATTGGTAGATGGCATCTTCGAATTTAAAAATATAGATGATGCTACCCAGGCCCCTCTAGCGAGCGCTTTATTTGGTTTTCCGTTTGTGAAAGAAGTATTTATTAGTGCAAACTATGTTTCTGTTATGAAATACAATGTCGTGGAATGGCAGGATATCACTATGGAAATTAGAGATTTTATTACCAATTATATTGCAGAAGGCAAAGTTATTTTAAATGATGCTATTCTTCAGAAAAAAACGGAACAAAATACCACATCAACAGAAAAAGCTACAAAGGAATTAAGCGATTTTGACAAAGAAATTGTGGCCATATTAGACGAGTACGTAAAACCAGCGGTAGCTAGCGACGGTGGCCATATTGCTTTTGACTCTTTTAATGAAGACACTAAAACGGTAAAAGTAATCCTGCAAGGTGCCTGTAGCGGTTGTCCTTCTTCTACCGTAACCTTAAAAAATGGGATTGAAACCATGCTGAAAGATATGCTTCAAGGGAGAGTACTTGCTGTAGAAGCTGTGAATGGGTAAGATATGCAGTAGTCATTATAAAAAATATATTAGCACCTACCTATACCATTTCACCAAGGGAAGTGTTCTTTTGCAATAGGCTTTTAAAATCAATTTAATTTTTTAGTTTTACTGCAACAAACAAAAAATGCCTCAAGAGAACAAATCCATCCCTTCAGTTCTCATAATTAGTTATTAAACCCTATTTCCTAAAAGCGCTAACACAGTCTTAACTTAATTTTCAGAAAATTAGCAGGTTATTATCGTACCTTAAATTTCTAATTTAAAACAAAGAAACTATGGCAATTTTAAAAGTAATTGAAGTAATGGCAAATAGCACTAGCAGTTTTGAGGATGCTATAAGAAACGCCGTAAAACAGGCTGGAAAAAGCGTAAAAAATATACGTTCGGCCTATGTTCGTGAACAAAGCGTAATCGTAAACGGCGATAATGTAACAGAGTTTCGCGTGAATGTAAAAATTTCATTTGAAGTTCAATAACACTCCAACCTATAAAAAATACGCTTTTTGAACCTTCAAAAGCGTATTTTTGTTTTTCAAATTTTTCTAAGATGTCTAAGTACATATCTATTCTTCTAATTTTACTTTCCATCATCTCCTGTAACACTCCAAAAAAAGAATCTGTGACCACACACGAATATACCAACGCTTTAGCTACAGAAACAAGTCCTTACCTATTGCAACATGCGCATAATCCTGTAAACTGGAATCCTTGGAATGAGGAGGTACTCCAAAAAGCAAAAGACGAAAACAAACTAATTATTGTAAGTATTGGCTACGCAGCCTGCCACTGGTGTCACGTTATGGAAAAGGAAAGTTTTGAAGACTCGACCGTAGCGGCAGTTATGAACCAAAATTTTATATCTGTTAAAGTAGACCGGGAAGAAAGACCAGATATAGACCAGGTATATATTAATGCCGTTCAATTAATGACGGGAAGTGCTGGTTGGCCTTTAAACGTAATCACATTACCAGATGGCAGACCTGTTTGGGGCGGGACCTATTTCAAAAAAAACGAATGGATTGCTAGTATATCTCAAATTCAGGAACTCTATAAAACCGATCCTGAAAAATTAATTGCGTATGCAAGCAGATTAGAAGAAGGAATTAAAAGCATGGACTTAATAGAGCGCAACACAGACGACGCTGTTATTGCCAACTTTAATACTTCGGCTGCTCTGGATAGTTTAAAACTATCCTTTGACCCTCAATACGGAGGAACAAAGAGAGCTCCAAAATTTATGATGCCTAATAATCTGGAGTATTTGCTTAGGAAAGGAGTCCGCACAAATGACCAGGACCTTATTTCTCACGTAACCAACACCCTAGACAAAATGGCTTATGGTGGGCTTTATGATGCAATAGGAGGGGGTTTCGCAAGATATAGTGTTGATGAAAAATGGCACGTGCCACATTTTGAAAAAATGTTGTACGACAATGCGCAGCTGGTGAGCCTATACAGCAAAGCGTATGTGTTAACCAAAAACCCTTTGTACAAGGATGTCGTTACTGAAACACTTACCTATATAGAAAGTGAGATGACTTCAGAAGAAGACGCTTTTTACTCCTCTTTGGATGCCGATAGTACTACTGAAAATGGAACACTAGAAGAAGGTGCCTTTTATGTGTATGCAAAAGAGGAGTTACAACAAATACTCTCTGCAGATTTTGAACTTTTTGCATCCTATTATAATGTGAACGATTTTGGGAAATGGGAAGATCATTATGTACTCATTAGAACAAAAAGTGACAGTAGTATTGCTAAGGACCACAGTATTTCGGTAACTCAACTACATGAAAAGAAAGCTATCTGGCGAAACACGTTGCAAGCACACCGTAACAAACGCCCCAAGCCAAGATTGGACGACAAAACCTTAACTTCTTGGAATGCCCTTATGATAAAAGGATATGTAGATGCATACAAAGCTTTGCAAAACAAGACATATTTAGATGCAGCGGTAAAAAACGCCAATTTTATTAAAAATAAACAATTGAGAAGTGACAAAGGGTTGTATCACAGCTATAAAGACGGTAAAAGTACCATAAATGGATATTTAGAAGATTATGCCGCAGTGATTGAAGCCTACATTGCACTCTATGAAGTGACTATGAATGAGCAATGGCTAGAGTTATCTAAACAATTGGCAGAGTATAGCTTTACACATTTTTATGATGAAGAAATAGGGATGTTTTACTTTACATCCAACAAAGACACAAAATTGGTGACGCGCACTATAGAATATCGGGATAATGTAATTTCCTCTTCCAACTCTATAATGGCAAAAAACCTTTTTAAGCTTGCTCACTATTTTGATATTCCTAACTATAGAAGCACAAGTGACCAAATGCTAAAAAACGTATTACCAGACGCAACAAAATATCCTGGTGTTTTTTCAAATTGGCTTGATCTTTTGGAAAACCATCAATTTAAGTTTTATGAAATTGTAGTTTCCGGCAAAGATGCTTCAAAAAAAATACTTGAACTAAACCAACACTATCTTCCAAATGCCCTGATTGCAGGTTCGGAAAAAGAAAGTGACAGCTATCTATTGGAAGGAAGATTTCCAGACGATGAAACATTAATTTATGTGTGTGTGAACAACGCATGCCGCCTACCCGTAAAAACGGTAGAAAAAGCATTAGAAACCCTTAAAATTTCAGAATAAAAAATGGACTCATTTAAAAATTTAGAAACTATTTTAGATAAATACGGTCAAAAACTCATTGACTATCTCCCAGATATTGCCCTGGCGGTGATCCTACTTATTTTTGGGCTTTGGATAATTAAATTCATAAACCGTTTGGTTGCAAAGTTTTTTATGAAAAAAGACTACGATGTAACGCTCGAAAAATTTATACAAAGTTTAATTAACTGGGGGCTTAAAATTGTTCTTTTTGTAGTGGTAATTACACAATTAGGCGTAGAGTCTGCCTCACTGATTGCTATAATTGGTGCTGCAGGTTTGGCAATTGGACTTGCTTTACAAGGTTCTTTGGCAAATTTTGCTGGGGGTGTGCTTATTTTATTTCTGAAACCTTTTAAAGTTGGGGATTTTATAGCAGCGCAAGGAATTGAAGGTACCGTGAAAGAAATTTCAATATTTAATACCAAATTAAACACCTTTGGAAATCAGCTAGCTATTCTTCCTAATGGTAAACTTAGTAATGAGAATATTGTAAACTATACTGAAGAAGAACTGAGAAGAGAAAATCTTACTTTTGGAATAAGTTATAATTGTGATGTGAAACTAGCTAAGGAGATTCTAATGAAGTTGGTAAACGAGCAAGAAACCGTATTACAACTAGAGGGAAAAATGCCCCAAATAGTTGTGGTTGCACTTGCTGATAGTTCTGTAAATATTTCCGTAAGATATTGGTCGAATATTGCAGATTTCTGGAATCTTCGCTTTCATATTTTGGAAGAAGGAAAAGCCCGTTTGGAAGCTGCAGGAATTGTAATACCATTCCCTCAGCGAGATGTACATATCTTTGGTCAGGCTGAACCGACTGTTAAATAATTATTTATAGTAATTTTTTAACCTGCATTTAACTATAATTTTTATCCTGTGACTTTAGATTTGCGTTTCTGTCAAGATATTTGAAGCTTCAAGACCTACCAAAAGTCGTGATTTATAAAAACAGACTGGCTTTTGGCATTTTTATTGCAACATTGTTGTTGAACTTGAACTTAGTAAATACTTTTGAAATATCTTTTCAGAGTAAAAAAAATTTTAAACTTATAATTTTTAAACATGAAAAACCTTTTTACCCTTCTTAGCTTAGTATTCATTTTTAGTGCAGCCGCTCAAAAAGGAGTAGACACTCCAACAACCAATGATTACCTAACCAATAAAAGCATTCGCATTAATAATGATATTGACCGCGCAGGGACTCCTTATGCTGAGGAAAATTTTCAATCTGGAAATATATATAAAAACGGAAAAGTAGTAGCCAGCAATGTAGCACTTAGGTATAACGTTTTAAGAGACGAGTTGGAAGTAAAATCTAACATGTCTATGGCAGACGCACAAGCGAAGGTTTTACAGAGAGATACAGATATTTATGTACGTATTCTGAACGACGTTTTTGTGTATATAAAGCCTACTGCTGAAGATAGTAAGAGTGGTTATTTCAAGGTTTTATACGAAGGAGAGAAGTATCACTTATATCAAAAATTTACCAAAGAGTTTATTGAGGGGAAAAAAGCTATTAACAGTGTAGCCCAAGACGTACCACCTACCTATAAAGGAGATGAAGAGTTATATTTAGTTCCTGTAAATGGAAAGCCTATCGAGTTATCAGGTTCAAGGAACAGTAAACTAAAGTCTTTTCCCACGCATAATAAACAACTAAAGAAATACGTAAAAGAAAATAATTTAAACATCAACAAAGATTACAGTTTGGAAAAACTGGTGGCACATTATAATACCCTTAAATAAATACATTATGAAACAGAATTCAATTTTTACTTTACTAGCTATTTTATTTTTCAGCGGAAGCATGATTTCACAGACTGGATATGACAATAGAGCATTTACTGCCGGCATGTTCCAGGTAGATGAATTTATAAAAAGAGAGAATAAAGATGTTGACTTTTTAGAAACAGAAAGCTATACTGGCACTCCATACAACCACCCAAGCTATTTAATGGGTAATGTATACCAAAATAACGAGTTATTAGCGACTAGTGTTGCCCTACGTTATAATGCAGTGGCAGATGAGATGGAAATTAAAGAATCTCTTGCTTCCCCAGATGAGGAAGCAAAGGTACTTACCAAGTCACCCGAAATTTTCGTAAAGATCATGGAAGATATTTACATCTTCGCGCCTTATAAAGGTGGTGTTGAAGGTGGTGGCTATTTTCAAGTACTCTATGAAGGAAATGGTGTAGATCTTTATAAAAAGATGAAAAAAGATTTTAAACCAGAGAAAAAAGCTAGTAGTTCTATTACTACAGATACACCAGCCAAATTCACCGATGATATTACATATTTTCTAGCAACAAAAGATGGTAAGTTCTACGAAATGCCAAGCTCTAGAAATAAAAAACTAAACGTTTTTGGCAGTAAAAAAGATGGAATGAAATCTTTCGTTAAAGAGAACAGATTGGATTTAAATGAAGAAAAAGACCTCTTAAGAGCTGTAAAGCATTATGATGGAAAGATGTAGTTAGGACTGCAATACATAAAAAAGCGCAACAGTATATGTTCCGCTTTTTTTACGCCTTATTTTGTTCCAGTTGCTTAATATAATAAGAGGGGTAAATACCATTCTTCTTATAAAATGCTTTTGAGAAAGACTCCGCACTTTTAAAACCGCACTCTCCAGCAATAGCTTTAATGGTATACTTTCTAAAAACTGAATTTGTCTGAAGCTCATTAAAAGAATACTGTATCCTAAGCTCATTTATATAGGTAGAGAAGTTCTTCCCTTTTTTAAGGTTAATCACCTTAGAAAGATAGGTAGAATTTGTATTACAGACCTTTGCAAGTCCAGTAAGCTTAACTTTGGTGGATAGGAATTGGTTTTCACGTTCAAAAATTTCTAAAGCTATCATAATATCGGCTACAATCTCTTCTGAAATATCTAAAACCTGCGAAGTGGTTTCAACTTCATTAGCAATTGGAGGTTTCAATTTCGTTTCCACTTTTTCTTGCTGCTCCATCAACCTCTTAAAACGCTTTTTAAATACGCGTTGCCTTCTTATATAATAAAACAACAACAGAAGGCTTAAACCTAAAACCCCAGCGATACTCCAGACTGTTTTACGGGAGGCTGCATTGGTTTTTTCCAATTGGTTTATAAGCTTATTTTTTTCTTCTAACAGGAGGGGTATTTCGTATTCTTCGGCTATTTTGTTTTTTACATTTATGCGCTTCGCATCAATTTGCTTCACTACCTCTAAGAGCTTTTGCATATACAAAAGCTGTGTTTTTTGATCGCCATTTGCCTTGTAATATTCCACAAGTTTATCATATACTTCGGGTAACTCGGGATATAAAATTTTTTTTGCAGTGTATATAGAATCTACTTTCTTAAAATGATCTATGCCCAATACTGTATTATTTTCAGCCATAGAGATGATACCCATATAGTAATTATACTGGGTTTGGTAACTATTAATAAAATAGTCTTTGTATGTATGGGCTTTCTGTAGACTATCTCTTGCTGCGCTATAATTTCCTTTTACAACCAGAGCATGTCCACTTTTAGAAACAAATGCATTATAAGTAATGGTATCTTCACTCTTAAGTGCTTCTAATATCCCTTTTTTGTAATAAACCAAGGCAGAGTCTGGTAATTTCAAACGAACAAAACAATTTCCAATACCTTCAAGAGAAGCAAGATAATTTTCAGCAAATAGTTCAGATTTTTTATTCTGAAATAATAACTCTTTGGTTACTAGTTCGGTTTCTAATGCTTTTTCATAATCGCCCCATAATTCGTTTACACCATTAATTTGGTGTAAAGCAGTGATTTGCTGATCGATATTCTGTTTTTGTTTGGCAAATTGATACGCAGTTACAGCATTTTGAAGGCTCTCTTCATACTTTTCCAATGTGTATAGGTAATACGATTTAAATAAATAGCCAATCGCTGGAAAATTTGGATGCGTGCTATTTTTAGACAGTACGATAGTAGTATCCAAATAGATAACCGCCTCTTCAATATCTGAAACAAAAGCCATACGCTGATATCCACGAGCCATTTTTGTACTATCGGTATCTGCTTTGGCTTTCAGTATATATGCTTTGGCAATTGCTTTTGCATTTAAGGTGTCTTTTACGGTTTCATCAAACAAATCGATAAGATCTTCGTAAGAATTTTGCTGAAGTTTCTGAACATCCATAGTCTGAGCTCCAACATAATAGATGCTGAAAACAAAGATTAAAACGATAGTAACTCTATGAAACATGCAAGTTGTGTACTAATTCTTTTGTACCTATAAGCATCTTTTAGCTGCCTATATTACTTAAGAATAAAGGTACTTTTTTATATCTCAGGGTAAAAGAAAATTAAACGTTCCTGTTACATTATAATTTCAAATAATTGTATATCAAATGATTATGTTATTTTTTATAGGTCGTAATTTATAAAAGTCGTGAAGCATTATATATTTAGAAGATTTATATTTTGTTGAAACCAAAAGAGTCGCTTATTTTTACTCCAACCAGCTACAACTTCATGTGTTACTCTGAAATTTCAGTTATGAAAAAGTACATCATATTACTTGTTTTATTATCTTTAGGTTGTAGCGGCTTAAGGGCACAGGAAACCCAGACCCGTAGATTTGTGAATAGCCTCTATCAATTAGATGAATTTATAAAGAGACAAGATAAGTTTGTAGATTATACGGACACAGATAGCTATACAGGCACCCCTTACAACAATCCCTCTTTTTTGCCTGGTAACATCTACGAAAATAAAAAAGTGCTCGCCAGCAACGTCGCGCTACGTTACAACGCTATTGCAGATGAGGTGGAAGTGAAAGAATCTTTGGAAACTCCCATTAGCAAAGCCAGGCCTCTCCCAAAATCTCCCGATGTTTTTGTTAAAATTGTGAATACTATTTTTATTTTCGCTCCCTATAAGGGTGGAATTGAAGGCGGTGGGTATTTTCAAGTTCTATATGAGGGAGAAAGCGTTAGTGTATTTAAAAAACTGAATAAGAAATTTTATGCTGCAAAACCTGCAAAAACTTCAATTACTAGAGATATTTTGGCAAAGTTTGAAGACAAACCAATATACTATTTAGTCTCTGGAAATGGAAAGTTTTATGAAATGCCTAGCTCTAAAAGTAAGAAACTAAAAGTTTTTGGAAAAAACCAAGAGGTTATTAAAACCTTTATATCCAAAAACAGACTAAATATTAGCAATGAAGATGACTTGATAGCAACTGTTATTTATTTCAATTCTTTAGAAAACATTGAGTTATAATCGCTATCCCAATTTAAAGTCTTTCAAGTAATAAGGTTCAAAATAAGCTACATTTTCAAAAGCCTTTTCATTGTATTTTCTCTCTGCCAGAACCACCATTTGCTTTGCAGAAGGCAACACATCGTCCCTAAACTCGGCATTTGGATGATGGCAACTAGCCTTAAATTTTTCAACACCGCTCCCTATAAAAATTGTTTTCCCTGCCTGAAGATAGTCGTTAAAAGATGTTTCGTTTAAAATTTCAGCGCGTGTCTCACGAATCTCTTTTCCTTCAGCATACACAGCGGCATAAACTTCCATACGTCTAGCGTCTAGCATTGGCACCACAGTAGTGCTACCTTCAACTTTGTAAGCCAGCACTTTTAGTGTAGGAATAGAAATTAACGGGATGTCTAGTGCAAAACACAACCCTTTTGCGGCAGAAACTCCAATACGTAGCCCTGTATAACTTCCAGGGCCTTTGCTTACGGCTATTGCGTCCAAACTAGCTTTTTCCATTTTGGCTTCTGCCAAAATTTCCTCTATAAAAAGGTGTAATTGTTCTGCGTGGCTAAAATTTTTATCCGAATCTTCTCTAGAAGCAATAACGCTTCCGTTTACCGAAAGCGTTATAGAACAATTTGTTGTGGCTGTTTCGATACAAAGTAGTATTGCCATTACTCTTTTTCTTCTTTTTTAGTTTCCTTTTTTTCTTGCATCAAGGTTATTTTATCCCCTGGATCCAAGGTTTTAGTCACCGTATTATAAGGCCCTGTAATAACTTCATCCCCTTCCTCAAGACCACTTAAAATTTCAATATTTGTATCATTTTGAATTCCTGTTGTTACCACTCTCAATTTGGCTTCATCTCCCACTTTTACAAATACACACTCAAATTTCTCTTCCAAGCCTGTAGTTGTGCCTTTTCTATTTGCTTTTTTCTTTCCAGTAGTGTCGGTTTTAATCACAATGGCGCTAATAGGAACCCCTACAATATTTTTACGTTTGTTGGTAATAATATCTACAGTTGCTGTCATTCCAGGACGGAATGGAGAATAGCTTTCTGGCTTTCCTTCGGTCAAATCTTTATAGGACTCTGGCAAGATTCTTACCTTCACCTTAAAGTTGGTTACCTGGTCTGCCGTTAAAGTACTTTGTGCCGAGTTTGCAATTTCGGTGACAATACCTTTAAACTCTCTCTTAAGATAGGCATCTACTTCAACAACCGTACTATCACCCACAGCAACTTTTACAATATCGTTTTCGTTTACATCTACCTCAACCTCCATATTACTTAAGTTGGCTACTCGTAAAATTTCGGTACCCGCCATTTGTGCAGTTCCTACTACGCGTTCTCCTAATTCTGCAGCAAGAAGTGAAATTGTACCACTCATAGGCGCATAAATAGTTGTTCTGGACAAATTATCACGAGACTGCTTTACGTTTGCTGCAGCGCTCTGTACATTATAATAGACAGATTGTACATTGGCCTGGGCGCCTTCGTATTCTGCAATAGTTTGATCCCACTGTGATTTTGAAATCACACCTTTTTCAAAAAGTGCTTTGTTTCGTTCGTAGTTAGCTTTACTGTTTTTTAGAGAAGCTTCAGCTTGGTTTAGTTGTGCACGCACATTTTGCAATCCAGCCTGAGACTGGCTTACGGCTGCCTGAATTAAATCTGGGTTTACTTTAACCAGTAAATCTCCTTTTGCTACCTGCTGTCCTTCTTTAATAGGAAGTTCAATAATTTCTCCAGAGACTTCGGATGAAATTTTAACTTCTATTTCTGGTTGTATTTTTCCTGTTGCTGCAACGGTTTCGGTAATATCGATAGGTTCAATTTTGGAGATTTCTACTTCCGTTAAATCACCCCCTTCACCGAAAAGGCCCATTTTTTTACCTGCAACTAGCAAAATTACTAGCGCAACAACAATAACAGTTATCCAAATAATAGTTTTTTTCATCGTTTAAAATTTAAGGTCGGTTGGTTCTATACCAAAATATAGTTCTAATACTTTTAGTTTAAAAATATAGTCGTATTTGGCCTGGTTTAAAGCAATGGTCGTATTGTCATAACGTAATTTACTTTGGCTAAAATCGAAGGCATTGGTCAAACCTACATCATATCTGTCTTTTGCATATTGATAAGCCAGCTCCTGACTTTCTAAGGCTTTTTGTGCAGCTTCATAGGCTTTTAAGGATCCTTTAGCATCTACATATGCTTGGTATACATTACTTTCTAAATCTAATTTGGCTTGTTCCAATTGGTATCTGTTTCGCTCTACATTTACCTTGTTTCGCATGACGTTACTCCGAACTGAAAATCCGTTAAAAATTGGAATGTTAAGTTGCAATCCGTAGGCAACTCCATCGTTAAGGTAAATCTGTTCCCCAAATGGATCTGCCCCAACGATTCTGGCAACTGTATTTGGAAATTCACCTACTACAACTTGGCCAGTTTCCTGAACCACTCCTATGGGTTGTGTAGAAGTAGGATTGTCTGGATCTGGAAATTGCTCGAAGGAAGTTGCGTCTGTATACCTTGTATTATAACCAAAGAATGCGGAGAGTGTTGGCATATAACCAGCTTTAGCAAGCTGAAGGTCTTTTTCTGCCAGCGCTACATTTTGTTCGGCAATTTTCACCTCACTTCTATTCTCTTCGGCAGCTTCAATGATTTCTGAAACTGGCTTTTCTGAAATTTCACTCAATAGTACATCATACCCTTCATCAACAATGTCGAAATTTTGATAATCCTCTACCAATAATAATTGTGCAAGACTGATACGTGAAATGGTTACTGCGTTTTCGAGTGTAGCAATGTTTTGAAGTTCCGTAGCATTGGTCGCTTCAATTTCTAAAAGATCCCCTCGTGGTAACGTTCCAGCATCGACCAACGCATTGGTTCTTTCAATTTGCTCTATCGTCACTAGATTTTGTGAATTGGCAGAGGCTAAATTCGCTTTATTGTTCAACACCGTAAGATAAGCATTGGCTACAAATAACGCAATATCATCTTTCATTTTATCCAGCCTGTACTCTGCTGAAAGTTTTGAAAGCTTGGCACGTTGCACTTCTCTTACATTTCGCAACCCATCGAATAAAGTATACCCTACATTAATATTTCCAGTAGCAGATAAAAAAGTAGTGGTTTGTGCATTGTTGGTTACCGGATTAAAACTCAATCCCGTATTTTCCGAAACACTGGCTCCAGCATTTAAACTTGGTAAAAAGTTTCCAATGGCTGAAAGTCTTTCAGCTTCGGTTACTTTTAAGTCCAACTCACTTTGCTTTATAGAGATATTATTCTCCAGCGCGTGTTGTACACATTCTTTGAGAGTCCATTTTTTATCCTGTGCCTGGGTTGAAATTCCCACAAATAGGGTTGTGATTAAAAAAAAGGTGATTCTTTTCATGATTGATTGTAGTTGAAGTATATGTCTTTTGATTCTTGAAAGTGTTACAGGATTGAGCAGAAATTATCTACCCCCGAATGCTGGTGGCGCTTTTAATTGGTTCCAAACCTTGATCTTATCTTCTTTAGTGATTCCGCTCTTCACCTCAACATTTAGCCCGTCGCTTACCCCTAATTCTATATCTTTTCTTGTAAATTCTTGATCCCCTACGGAAACTTCTACAAAGGGTTTTTTAGTTTCTAGATCGTATTGTACCAAGGCTTCTTTTATAGCAAGAACATTTTCTGCCTTCGCCAAGATAATTGATGCATTGGCACTTAATCCAGCACGGATAAAGGTTGTAGAATCTTGCTTTTGTAAGGTTCCCTTTATAGCAAATTGAATAGCTCCATTTTCACTCACGCCTTTTGGGGCTATATAATCTAGTACAGCGTCGAACTTTTTATTTTCAATAGCGCCCACTGTAATCTCCAACGGAAGATTCTCTTTAATTTTTCCAACTTCGCTTTCGTCTACTTTCCCTTCAAAAATCATTTTATCTACATCTGCGAGCGTTACAATGGTAGTCCCATCGTTAAAGTTATTAGACTCAATAACCTGGTTTCCTGTTTTTACTGGTACATCCAGCACCATTCCTGAAACTGTTGCTCTAATTTCAGTATTCGCAGAAGCTCCTAAACCACTGGTAGTTCCTGTTTTTACAATATCGAAATTTTGTCTCGCACCTGTTAAGCCAACTTTTTCCTGGTTATAACGTTGCTGCGCCTGGTTATAAGAAAGCTCTGCGTTATCAAATTCATTGGCTGAAATCACTCCTTTCTCAAACAACTCCTTCTGGCGGCTGTAAATATTTTTCTGGCTTTCCAGTGCCAATCTTGCGGTTTCCACTTGAGTACTTGCGCTATTTATGTTATTCTTTGCACTTGTTAAAGAAGAAACATTTGGCACCACTTTTACTTTGGCGATAAGATCTCCTCTTTGGATTACATCTCCCGCTTCCACAAAAATTTCGTCTATAATTCCTGAAATATTTGGCTTAATAAGCACTTCTTCCTTTGGCACAATACTTCCCGTAGCGACTGTTTTCTTTACGATGGTTTGTATGGAGGCTTGTTCCGTCTCATACTCAACAGGGTCTTTACTGTCTAAGCTGAAAACATACCATAATCCTATAATAAAGCCTAGGAAAACTAAAACAAGTACGGTGATGATAAATCCTTTTTTCATAATAATATTTAGTTGTATCTACTATTTCTATTTGTTAATCTGTACGCAGAGCGTCTACTGGTTTAATTTTTGTAGCTCTAACCGCAGGAAAAAGACCCGCAACTATTCCTGAAACAATTAATATGATTAATGCAGTTATAATAACAGCAATATTTACGGATGGGTTTGCAAAATTATCTACGGGACCACTTTGCTCTAAAACATAATTCATAATCCAAATAAGTCCTGCACCACCTGCAACACCAGCCATTCCACTTATAAGTGTTATTATAAGTGATTCCTGAATAATCTGCCAACGTATTTGCCAGGGAGTTGCTCCAAGAGCTCTTCTCACGCCAATTTCATTTGTTCTTTCTTTTACTGAAATAAGTAGGATATTAATTATTCCAATCATTCCGGAGGCTAATATGAGTCCGCCCACGAAAAAACCTACAAATTTCAAAATATCGAACAATCCAGTAATTCTTCCAAAAGCTTCGGCACGGTCAAAATTACCAATAGCACGATCATCTTCTGGATGAATGGTACGTTGTTGCCTCATAATTTCAAGAATCCTTGGTTTAAGTAATGTGATACTATATTCGTCAAACGCAGTAATAGCAATATATCCTATATCATCTCCCCTATTAAACACTTGGTTGAAGGTGGTGAACGGGACATAAATGGTATTAGCCAGTTCTTCGTTGTTGCCATCGTTACTGGGAGCGTTAAAGGTGCCTATTACCATAAAATTTACTCCATTAATCTTAACGTACTCACCAATTGGGTCTTCCCCTATATTAAACAGGCTTGTTACTACTCCGTCGCCAATTACAACTCCCTTGCGTTTCTCATTAATATCTGAATAACTTATAAAACGTCCCGCAATAATGTCCATGGGTTGTTGTTTTATAAATTCCGGATAATCACCACTTACTGTGAAGGCACCTGTTTTTTCATTTCTAGTAACGTTATTAGCACCATTATACCCACCTAGTTGGCTCCGTGGAGAAACGTATTTTAACTCAGGCATTTTTTCCTTAAGCACCGCAACATCTTCAACTTTAAATTGAACACGACGTCCTTTTGGCAATCCTTTATATGGTTTTGATGTTCCTTGCCCCCACATAAAAATGGAGTTGGTAGCAAAATCACCAAAATCTTTACTCACCCCGTTTCTTAATCCAGTGGTTAAAGACAAAAGCACCACCAAGACAAATATCCCCCAAAAAACACCAAAAGCAGTTAAGAGCGTTCTAAATGGATTGGCACTTAGCGCTTCTAAAATTTCGTTCCAACGGTCTTTGTTTAACATATTACTCGTCTCTTAAAGCGTCTATAGGTTTAATATGTGCAGCTCTTCTTGCGGGAATGTATCCAGCAACAGCACCAGCTACAATTAAAATAACGACTGTGGTAAGCGCAGTGTTAAAATCTACTTGTGGCGATTTTATAAAATCATTGTCTACCAGAGGACTTACCAATTGCAATAAAGCTACCCCAGCAAAAAGACCAATAAACCCTGCAACAGCAGTAATAAAAATCGCTTCTTGTAAAATAAGCGCAATAATAGAGCTTGGCAAGGCTCCTATTGCCTTTCGAATGCCAATTTCCTTGGTACGCTCTTTCACAATTATAAGCATAATGTTACTTACGCCTACTACTCCAGCGATAATGGTAAAGATTCCGATGAACCAAAATACACTTCTAATTACAGCAATCAAGCTGTAAATTTTCTTAGCTTCTTCAAGGGTATTGTTTACGTTTACAGCACTACGATCATCTGGCGCCACTATGTGTCTTGCTTTAATATCCTGTTCAATGTTTTCTGAAATCGCCATAGATTGAGCAACGGCCTCATCAAAGTTTTCGGCCATTTTTACGGTATAGGCTAATGATCTCACTCTATCACCTGCAGCAAAAGCAATTTGTGCGGTAGGAAGTGGCACAAACACACGCCCTTCTTCGCGTTCGCCACCTGGGTCTGTGTACACGCCAACAACTTTAAAATTTACTCCGAAAATTGAAATAATTTCTCCTATAGGATCTTTCCCTTTAAATAAGTCTTTCTGAATAATATACCCAATCACGGCTATTTTTCGGGACTCATCCATATCGTCCTGACTTATAAATCTGCCGGAAGTCAGGCTAGCATTTTCAATAAATTGTTGGTCTGGATTTGCTCCCTCTAAACGATAATTACCCGTTTCTCCTTTGTAAGTTACCTGGCTGCCCCACATATTATAAATGGCAGTTTTATATTCTAACTCTTCCTCGTATTTGTTGTTAATTGCTTCAAAATCGCCATTACGCATCTGGATGAAACGACCTGGATTTAGACCTTTATAACTTTTTGTCGTTGTTCGCGTCCATATTGAAATTTGATTGGTAGCATCCTGCTCAAACTGCGTCTTTACTCCTTTTTGAATTCCGCTACTAAAACCCAATAAAATCACCAAAATAAAAATACCCGACGCAACCGAAAGCCCCGTTAAAAAAGTACGGAGTTTGTTTTTCCCAATGGTTTCGAATATTTCCTGCCAGCGTTCTAGATCAAACATTTTCGTAGGCTTTTTGGCGTGCTTCTGTGGCGCGTACCTGGGTTACAAAACTATCGTCTATAATAACCCCATCTTTAAGATTTACGATACGCTTGGTCATATGTGCAATATCGTCCTCGTGCGTTACAACCAAAATGGTTTTTCCTTCGTCATTAATATTTTGGATAAGTTCCATGACTTCGTAAGACGTTTTGGTGTCTAATGCCCCCGTTGGTTCATCTGCCAATAATACTTTTGGATCACTGGCCAAAGCTCGTGCAATAGCTACACGCTGTTTTTGACCACCAGAAAGTTCGTTTGGAAGGTGTGTTGCCCAATCTGCTAATCCTACTTTTTCCAAATAGTGGTGTGCTTTTTGGACACGTTCATTTCTTTTCATACCTTGATAATACAAAGGCATCGCAACATTATCTAAAGCTGTTTTATAATTTATAAGATTGAAAGACTGAAAAATAAAACCTAGAAATTCATTTCGGTATTTGGCTGCAATTTTTTCATTGAGTTTGTTAATAGGCTTCCCATCTAAGTGATAGGTACCTTCGTCTGCCTCGTCTAGCATTCCTAAAATGTTCAGCAATGTAGACTTACCCGAGCCCGAAGAACCCATGATGGAAACCATTTCGCCTTCAGCAACATCAAAATTAATTCCCTTTAAAACATGGAGTGAGTTACTCCCCATTTTATAAGATTTATGTAAATCTTTAATTTTTATCATCTTTCATAAAATATAAACACAAAATAACCGCCTTTAGGACAGTATTCTGTGAAATTCTTGTTAAGACTTTTGGGGATCTTGGTTGTTACGTCTTGTTTACATAAGACTTATACACCTCTGTATTGTTACATCTATTGTGTGAAGATTTTGTTAATTATCTTCCAGCTTGGCTTTTTTAAATAATTTATAGATGGCAAACCCAATTCCACCTATGAGTAAGTACGGGAAAATCATTAAATAAAGGATACCATTGTTAATCCCTGTTGCTGCCGCGCCACTCTCCTCACTTTCTAATACAGCACGGCACATCGCGCATTGTGCTTCGGCCGGGAGAACCGTTATGAGCAGTAGTACTATTGCTATGAGATAGGTTTTTTTCATGTCATTAATAATAAGGCGAAATCATTACATAAACAATCACACCGGTAATGGCAACATACAGCCATAATGGAAATGTGATGCGTGCTATTTTTTTATGCTGTTTGAAATTTCCGGTAATTGCCCGCACATACGTAATTAAAACAAAGGGTATTACAGTAATGGACAATATTATATGTGTAATTAATATGAAATAATAAACATACCGCAACACTCCTTCACCACCATAACTTGTAGAATCTGACGTCATATGATAAGCCACATACATTACTAAAAACAACACAGAAAGCACAATACACGTTTTCATTAAATATTCATGTGTCTTCCTTTTTCCTTTAAGTATCATTCGTAATGCGATCACCAACAAAAATGCCGTAATTGCATTTGTGCTTGCATAGATAGGAGGTAAAAACCCCAATCGTTCTACACCAGGAATCCTTACAGTAAAGAGTACTGCAACAGCAATGGGTATTACAATAGAGAGTATCCAGATCCAAATGTTGTATTTTTTTGTAGTAACGTTCATTTTAGCAATTTTTTTATGTCTTTAATTAACATTTGTACACCTTCATCTTTTAAACCATCGTAATAAACAATAGGGTTTCCATTTTCGTCAATTCTTGAACGTATGTTGCCTTTTTGATCTATCAATGCAAAAAATCCAGAATGTTGAAAATCGTCTTCCTCATCCATGGCTTCGGCTGCGTATAGATTAAATCCTTCATTTGAAAGTTTAAATATTTCTTCTTTATCACCAGTTAAAAAATTCCAGCTGGGGTGATTAATTTCATAAGATTGGGCGTAGGCTTTTAATATTTCTGGTGTATCATAGGTTGGATCTATGCTGAAAGAAGCGATGCCCACTTTATCGCCTTTGGGATAAGCTTCTGCTACTTTTTTCATGTTTTGGTTCATGATAGGACAAATGTCTTGACAGGTACTGAAGAAAAATTCCACTACATATACCTTGTCTTTATAATTGACATTGGTAATAGTGTCTCCGTCTTGATTAATAAAGCTGAAAGCGGGCACTTGTTTATTTCCTACAAAAGCAAGTGTATCGTTTTTTGCTAAGGAAGAATGTTCCAAATTATGGCGATCATTATCCACAATATCATTACTGCTAATTCTATCAATAATTTTAGGTATAAAAATAATTCCAAATACTAAAATTACTAGTGAAATACCAATGTATGCATTTTTATTTTTTTTCATTGTTCCCTATCCGTCTCCTCAAAAGGGAGATGCTGGTTTAAATTTCTCTTTCGGTTTTGTATTTTTTGAGTGCCAGGCGGTATTCTGCCAAAACTACTTTTAGATCGTCACTCATTTTGTTATTTATTTCGGCATAGTTGGAGGCATCGTAACCATATAGAATTCCGTAATCTTCATCATCTGTTCTGCCGCGTAGGTTTCTTTCTTTATCAATAACAAACACGTAATTTGTACTGAAATTGTTGTTTAAAGCTCCCTTCGTCTGAAGAGAATAAAATATTTCTTCTATGGCTTCGGTACTTCCTATGGCAAATTTCCAGTTTTTTGGATCTTCAATTTCTGAAAGTTTCAACTTTAAGCCTTTTGCTGCTTCAATTTGATCTTCAGTGATAAGAGTTACAAACTGAAATTCTTCAAACTGATAATTTTTCTTATATATTTTATGGGCAAGATTAAAGGCGTTGGCTTTTTTAATTTCAGTATTATTTCCGAAGAAGAGCAACACCGTGATTCTGTCTTCCAACTTAATTTCTTCACCTTCTAAGTCTGCAAACCCTGAAAGCTCTTCTACATTTTCAGTTACCATCGGTAATTTCACAAAATTATTTACTCCAGTGGCAAAAAACAAGTATACCGAAATAGGAAGTAAAAAAAGGATACTAAGGATAAGATATTTCTTCATATTCCAATTTAAGATTGGCCTTAATTATAAACAGAACAACTGTTTTGTAAGGCGTTGCAAAAATACGATGCAAAGAATGGTTGAACAACTTTTGGCCATAAAAAAACCCAATACTGCTATACAGATTGGGCTAGTTGTTTTATAGTTGAAAGTATTTAAAAATCGAATTTGATAAAGTTGTTTTTATATACATCAAAAATATAATCCCCTTCAATTAAAAGGATTAGGATTAAGTAGCATATTAAAAATACTGATGTCCATACTACGGCGCGTCGCAAGCCACTTTTTTCGTCACGCATGTGCATAAAATCCCACGTAATATAATACGCTTTAACCAACGTAAGAATGATGAAAATCCAGTTGAGAAGTTTTACTGCCAGGAATTTAGTTTCAGTTAAAAATTCTGGTTTAATAATACCTAAGACTACTTCAATAATTGTTATAATAGACAAGAATACAAACACCCCCCAAATCTTGGTAATGTTGCTTTTGAACTTAAGTGTTCCTCTAAAAATTGCTAATTTATGTTCGTGTGCCATTTTTCAGTCTAATTCTATGATTATACAAGGTAAAAGAAGGTGAATACAAATACCCATACCAAATCTACAAAGTGCCAATACAGTCCCACTTTTTCTACCATTTCGTAACTTCCTCTGCGTTCATAAGTACCAATAACCACATTAAAAAATACAATGCAATTTATAAGTACCCCTGTAAATACGTGAAATCCGTGAAATCCAGTGATAAAGAAAAAGAAATCTGCAAACAAAGGATGGCCGTACTCGTTATGCCTTAAATTGGCTCCTTCTACAACTAGCTTACCATCATTCATCATTTTAGCAACAGATTCTTCTCTGGTCAATACCGTTGGCTCTCCGTTGTCATCGTAATACTGAGTGCGTACTACTAAATTTTCATTTGCTAAGAAACCTGCCTTTACTTCTTCAAAAGAATAGGTAGTTACAGTTGGCTCGGCTTCATACCAAACTCCATTATTTTCAACGTGGATATCTCTGGCTGTTGGTATCTTTTCGGTAAAGTCTGCAAGTGCTACTCGCTTTCCATCGGTATCTAAAAATTGAAGGATTTTACCCCCTTTAGTTTCCACCGCACCATAATCTCCTTTTATAAATGTTGCCCACTCCCAAGCTTGTGAACCTACGAAAATAGCACCTCCAATAATGGTAAAGAACATATACCAAATTACTTTTTTCTGTTGCATTTTATGCCCCGCATCTACGGCAAGCACCATAGTTACAGAAGAGAAAATAAGTATAAAGGTCATAAACGCAACGTAGTACATGGGCGCAGGCACTCCATGTAAGAAGGGAACGTGTGTGAATACTTCGTCGGCAATTGGCCAAGCGTCTACAAATTTAAATCTTGAAAAACCGTAAGCGGCAATAAATCCTGAAAAGGTAAGGGCATCTGAAACGATGAAAAACCACATCATTAACTTACCGTAGCTGGCGTTGAGCGGTCTGTTACCTCCGCCCCAAGTTTTCCCTTCGGTTCCTGTTTTTGCAACAGTCGTGTCCATAGAAAGTAGTTGGTGTTAAATTGGTGTCAAAAATACGATTAATATTTATTTCTCAAAACATACTGTCTCAATTTATACTCATCCTAAAAAAGACTGTTCTTATTCACTTTGAGTAGTACTTATTTTACTGAAAATCAGTTATGCAATATAAAAGAACAGCAAAAGATAGATCCATAAAATATCTATAAAATGCCAAAATGTGGTAGCAAGCTCGACGCCTAAGATCTTTCCATTGGCATATTTGTTTCTAGAATGGTTAAAAATCACCACCAAAAGACACACCAAACCAGCAACCAAATGTGCCAAGTGTACCACAGCAATCAAGAAGATAAAAGTATAGGTAATATTACTTGTGGGACCTGTAGGATTGTATCCAAAAATTCCAATAATTTCTTGAAAGCCCTGTATCTGGAACCAGATAAATGCAAGTCCTAAGACAAATGTTGTCACTAATAAAAGCATCCCCGTTTTATGGTCTTCTTTCTGAATGCGTTTTTTCGCAATATGTAATGTAAGGCTGCTAATAAGTATTATGACAAGACTTATAATAAAGGCAGTAGGGATCTGTAAATTTTCCACCCAGTCCGCACGTTCTTTACTAACTACATACGCACTGGTCCATCCAGCAAAGCTCATAGAAAGGCTTATAATACCAAACCATAGCATCATTTTCTTTGCTCTGCGCAATTTAAATTCTTCAGTACCTTTTGTATAATCTGCCATTTTCCTTTTATCAGTATTAAATCTCATTGTTATCCTTGTATTGCTTCAAGGATATATTTGTCTGCTACATAAATGATTTGCAGTAATGTAATATAACTCACGCTCACAAGCATTAATTGCTTTGCGGCTTTATCTGTTTGCTGTTTGTATAAACGTATGGCATAGTAAATTAACCATACACCTATTCCGGCTACTAAAACTGCCGAAACTGGCGATATATAAAATCTACCCGTCACTCCAACTGCCGGAATAAGCGATGCTAAAACCGTCCAGATACTATATAAAATTACTTGTATGGCAGTTCCCTTATCCCTTTTTCCATTGGGAAGCATAAAGAAGCCTCCTTTCTTATAATCGTCGAACAAAAACCAACCAATGGCCCAGAAATGCGGAAATTGCCAAAAGAACTGAATCATAAACAAGGTTCCGGGCTCTATCCCAAAATCGTTTGTGGCTGCTACCCATCCAAGCATAAACGGAATTGCTCCTGGAAAAGCACCAACAAATACAGAGAGTGGCGTGCGTGTTTTTAGTGGGGTGTATAAACTTACATATAAAAATATGGAAATAGCACCAAACATTGCCGTCTGGGGGTTGATTGTATAAAGCACAAAAATACCTGCTAATGTAAGTATACTAGCAAGAATGAACGCAGGAGTTACGCCAAGACGCCCAGCTGGAATTGGCCTGTTCTTAGTCCTATCCATTTTCGCATCTAAATCCCGTTCGATTATTTGATTAAAGACATTACTAGCACCTACCATACAATAGCCGCCAACGCATAATAATAGTAAAACGTAAAAATCTAGAGATTCTGCTCCTAATAAATATCCTGCAACCGATGAAAACACAACACTCACAGAAAGTCGCATTTTGGTGATTTCAGTAAAATTCCTGATAATGGAACCTGGTAAAGATGTAGACTGTGTTACCGCCAAGATGTATTGATTTTTAGAGCGGTGCAAAGATACGGCAAGCGCCTATTTTTTACAATATAAATAGACAATACTTATACGGCGCAATGCTTTTTTTTATTACTTTGAGCCTTCAAATAAACAAACAGACATGACCAAAGCAACTATTTTATCTCTATTCGTATTATTTGCAGGGCTGGTAGCTACTGCACAAGACAGCGATGCAAAAGAGCAAGAAAATAAAAAAGACAGCAAATATGCTGAAGAGCAAGAGAACAAACCTTCAGTAATAGACGTTACAAATAATATTTTTATGCTCAAGGGCATGGGAGGGAACATAGCAGTGCAAAATGGAATTGATGGTATATTAATGATCGATACCCAATTTGAAAATGCTTCAGAAGCCATTCAGGACATCATTCTTAGAAAAACAGAAAAATCAATAGAGTTTATTATCAATACACACTTGCACGGAGACCACGTAGGCGGAAACAAAAATTTCAGCAGAAAAGGCGCTACTATTATTGCACATAAAAACGTACGCACATCAATTTCCAATACACTTATAGCAACTGCAACTTCAGCGTTAGAGAAAAAAATGGATCAAGAAATTGATGCAGCAGATAAAACCGGAGGAAACTCAGGAAAGGGCAATCAGCTTAAAAACAATCTCAAACAGCGTATAGAAGATGCACAAAACAATATAGCATTAGATTACGAAGCTTTACCTGCCATATCTTTTGAAAATGACTTGTTATTTCATTATAACGATGAGGACATACAGCTTATGCACTTACCAAATGCCCACACCAATAGCGATATTATTATTAATTTCCCGAAGAGCAACGTATTGCATACAGGAGATGCATTTGTAAATGGAATGTATCCTTATCTAGATACGAAAAACGGCGGAAGTTATAATGGATATTTAGAGGGTCTTAAAAAAATAGAGCGCTTGTGCAATAAAGACACAAAAATTATCCCTGGACACGGCGAACTCGCTTCTTTTACAGATGTTAAAGAAATGGTCACAATGCTAGAGCTTTACTATTCGAGAATTAAAATTGCTTTTTTGCAAAATAAAACTGAAGACCAAGTTGCTGCTATGCGTGATTTTACAAAATTTTACGATGACAAGGCCTATGGAGACGGTTTTATAACTACCGAAAAATTCTTACGAACACTTTACGGGGAAGTAGAAAGGATTGAAGGAGCTTATAAGCGCAAAAACGATGCTAAGCAGAAAAAATACGAAGCATCTCAAAAAGGAAATAAAAACTAAACTCTTTAGAAATCGTAATACCAATTAAACAAATCGGTTCTAACACCAAAATTTACCCAGGTAGTTTGATTTTCGAATACTGTAGCTGTGTTTTCCAGAGGTTTAAAATCTCTGAAAATTACACTTCCGTATATTTTTAAGTTTGTTGCTGGGTTAATTAAATACCCCGCTTGCAGTTCGGTATGGAAAAAATCTGTTGTATTTCCCTGCCCAATTTCTACGCCTGTTTCGAAGGGTCTATTGGCTTCATCTCCATAAATACTACCCCCATAATAATCTACGTTCTCCGCTGGCGGTTCAAATTCTAACCCACGCTTTGCAACTATTAATTTTGCATCACCAAACCAGCGACCTTTTTGATATCTAGCAATAGCTATAAATTCTGAAATATTAGCCCCCAAAGTATGTGCCAAGGACTGATTGTTATGCCCATAGTTAAGTACAATAGTGTTATGAGAATAGGTATAAGGACGAATGCGATTGTATTCGGCTTGCAGGTATAAACCTTTCACATTAAATGCGTCATAATATTTTGCCCCTATTTGATACCCTAATTTATTTTTCCAGCTTTTCTCTCCTCCAAAAACATCTCCCGAAGAAAATTCATCTATAATAACCTGAGAATAGGCATTTACTCTATCTGTAAATTTATACTTAGCAGTCAATCCTATCAGTGCATTTCCCGTTCGTGATCCTGTAGAAAATTCTATGGCACGGTAAAAAATTACCGGATTAATATAGTTAAAATCAAAACCACGATCATTTCTATTATCCCATATCACACTTTCAAACAAGCCAATATTTAACCGTTTTGTTACATTATAACTTAAGTAATGATTTGCTACAAACTTGGTTCTAAAAGTGCGATCCTCGGTTGCTTCTGGCCTTACATCACGTAAGCTCATCCACGTATTGGTATATTGAAGCTTCCATATATTTGTATTTATTTTGAAAAACGGATAAGGCGTTGCATTGTCACTTAACAACAAAGATCTATAACCATCTCCCAAAAATATTTTGCCGTGTCCTAACTGAAAATTAAACCACTTACTGGGAGTATAAGATATATGACCAGTAGCTACTGGGTAATCATATGCATCTTCATTGAATCTTTTTGCAATGCCCCTACCAGGAATAATTGCTGGGTTTCCGCCATCTGGCTTATTGGCTTCTGCAAACCTGTTGTAGTAGTCTGCAAATCGTCCTTGGCTTTCGTACACAACGGCAAAAAAGTTGAATTCTTTCCCTATACCTCCTTGCGCATACACCAAACGTGTGTTATTGTAAGTGTCAATAGCAGCATCTGTATCTTTCCCTATCTGAAGGTCTACTCCAGGATCTAAGGTGAACCAAAAATCTTTTGTTTTTACCTGTACCATATGCTCATTCCAGAGTTTACGGCCAAACCAAGAGCTTTTGTTTTTAAGTAATTTGTTATTTTCAGCTTCGAAATTGTAGTATTTGTTAACTTCAGCATAAAGGTAGGGTTTCTGAGCCGTGTGATTGTTTTGCCCTACTCTATTCAAAGCTGCATCAAAAAGACTATAAGTATGGTGCGATAAGGGAATATTTATATGGCTTCTATATTCTTCATTGGCATACGAAAGTTTTTCGATACCCTCATATTCATTTTTTAAAGTTGTTATCTCTACATCTGAAGTAATTTTTTCGGCTTCGTTAACAGCTGGAATATTACTTGTACCAGGTGCTTTTAATGGTATTGCAATTGGCAATGTAAACTGAACATAGGTTGGTTTACCGTTATAGGTCGCAGGAGTAATTTTTGGAAAACCTTCAAAAACATTTTGAGCTTCATCTTTCAGTTCTTTATAAATAGCATCTGTGTATAACAACTTAAAAGATCCTTCTTTATCCACTTCAAAAAAAATAGTCATAGAACCCTTGTAATTTTCTTCTGAAACTATTTCTGGCACTTTAAAATTTTCGAATATATATTGCTGAAAGGTGGCGTTAAAACAGTTTTCTAATGCTTCAATGTCTACCGAAGCGCATGCTGGAAACACAGGATATTTTTCGAAACTATTGGATTGCTGGGCGTTTAGATATAAGCAGGTGAACAAAAGCAGGAGGAAAGCAACGTTCTTCATTGGGCAACGGTTTAATTAGGCAGAAAGATACGCTTTTTTGAAATGTCCATAAAAAGAAACCCACCTTTGAAAGGTGGGCTCACTATTAATTATTTACCTGAAATTGTATCGGAATAGCATAAGTTACATTAACAGGGGTATCGCCTTGACGACCCGGTTGCATTAAAGGTAATTTAGCAATTACCCGCTTTGCTTCGGCTTCTAAGTTTTTATCTTTTGCACTTGCCATAATTTCCACGATATTTCCGGCAGCATCTATTGTGAAGAAAGCGCGAATGGTCTGCACACTTCCTGGTTCAAAATAATCGAATTTTCCTATATCGAAACGTTTCCCAATAAATGCTTTGATTTTAGAAGACATACAGTCTATCTTGGTTTCATTGGTAATAGCGCTTTCACATCCAGGAAATACCGGAACGTGTTCTACACCCAAAATACTAGTGGTGACAGGAGGACCCACTTTATCATCATTAGATGAAACTACTGGGGCATTAATTGCAGCAGCATCATTAGCAGCTATCGTACCTTCAATAATTGGCACATTATTATCTACAACCACAAACGTTTGAGACGCTATAGGGGTGTTTGCAGTAACAATTTCTCGCACAGGTTGCTTTTGAGGCTTTTTTTCTGGGTTTTTCACCGCATCTTCCAAAACTGTATACCTAATTGTTGGAATCGTTTCCCAAAGTACTCCCTCGGGGCCTAAGGCTACATTTGGAGCTTTACCAATCTCTAGTTCCATTACAAAGAAAGCAGCTAGAAGACTTACAATAAGACCTACTTGAAAGAAGATTCTCGAATTCCAGCTAATGTTAATTTGCTTTTTTATGGCTCTTTTACTTGGTACTTTTATAGTGGTACCACATACATTACTTGATGGTTTCATACTAGTATATTTAGAAGTTATAATATGTATAAAACAAGTGTTATGCCAAAAAAAATCCCGCTTCATTTGAAGCGGGATTTCATATGTTATATAGGGTATTTTTTAATTTTCTACCTGAAACAAAATAGGGAGTGCATAAATTACACCTACAGCTTTTCCTCTTTGTTTTCCCGGAGTCATTTTAGGCAATCCTTTTACAACTTCAATAGCTTCGGCTTCTAATTTAGGATGCGGTGCTCTAGCACGAACATCTACTACATTTCCTTTGTTATCGATTTTAAACTGAACAGAAATTCGCTGTTTACCATCTAGCCCTAAATCGTTTGCTAAATCTGTATCAAATTTTTTCTGAACAAATTTTTGAATTTTTTCAGACATACAAGCCTTCTTTGCTTCATTGTTTCCTGCATTCTCACAACCTGGATATACTGGCACATTTTCAATGATGGCAAAGGGTACATCTTCAATCACTTCATCAACTATTTCTTCGATTTCTTCAATTTCTGCGATTACTTCTTTTTGATCGACCTCGGTAGATTTAAGAATAACCTCTTCAACTTCAACATCATCTTCTACCACTTCGATAATTTCTGGTGCTGGTGGCGGTGGCGGTGGCGGTGGTGGTGGAGTTAACTGTTGTGTAATTGGGATATCTTCTTCTAATTGGTCACCAAGATTTAACTGGTCTGAAGCCAGCCCACTATTATCGTAAGTTTTCCACTCTATTGCTTGCCAAGCCACAAAAAGCATAAATGCAAGACCGAATAACAAGAAGATTGAACTCCATTGTGTCATGTCTGCTTTTGGGTTTTTCTTTTGTTCCATAATCGAAGTATTTAATTGTTGCTAATTTAAAGAAATAATCCTGTACTTTAAAAGGAAATATCAATTTTGATTTTCAAATTTTTTTTTGAATTTGTAAAACATAATGGCTCCCAATAAGATACCTATTCCATTTGCAACTAAATCCATAAAGTCTGAATGCCTTAAAGCTACAAATGCTTCTTGCAAAGCTTCAATTATTATGCCATAAAGCAAACAGGAAATAGCCACTAACACAATGGCTTTAGTGGCTATTCTATTATTTTGTTTTTTAAAAAAATAAAGCGACCAAATAAAAAATAGTACGGCATGAATGCTTAAGTGCACAAACTTATCTATTGGAAGTTCTGTTGAAGGCATAGCGCGCCCTGGCAATAAAAATGCAACACTAATTAAAAGGGTATAGCAAAGCGCTACTAACAACAAGGTGTTAGGCGCCAATAACTTCTTTATAGGCCGCATCGTCTAGGAGATCTGCTATTTCATCTGGATTTGAAATCTTAATTTTTACCATCCATCCTTCGCCGTAGGGGTCTGAGTTTACTTTCTCTGGTTCAGACTCTAGTGCGTCATTAAACGCTACTATTTCTCCAGAAAGTGGAAGGAAAAGATCTGAAACTGTTTTTACAGCTTCAACGGTTCCAAAAACTTCATCTTTATCCAGCGTTTCATCTAGCGTTTCAACTTCTACATAGACGATATCGCCCAATTCTCCTTGTGCAAAATCTGTAATACCCACAGTGGCCATGTCGCCATCTATGCTAATCCATTCGTGGTCTTTGGTATATTTTAGGTTGGAAGGTACATTCATAATTATCTTAATTTTTAGGCTTGTTGTTGGTGTTTAATTTCCGAAATTATATCGCAGCGTAAACCCAGAACGGATTGTTGTTTGTGGGAAT
Source organism: uncultured Flavobacteriaceae bacterium (assembly GCA_963799365.1). Classification (GTDB taxonomy): domain Bacteria; phylum Bacteroidota; class Bacteroidia; order Flavobacteriales; family Flavobacteriaceae; genus Marinirhabdus. The sequence continues at coordinate 158,127 of CAWCWV010000007.1, read as the reverse complement.
GCTGTAGAAATGGCATATTCTGAAAACGAATAATCAAAATAGAATAAAGCGGTTAAGTTTTTGCTTAACGCATAATCTGTTAAGAAATTTATACCATAAATAGTTTGCCCAGAGGTTATCTGGTTATTATTAATGTCTAGATATCTAATAATTGTTTTATTATCTCTTCTGGATACATCTACTTTAAAGTTAAGGTCACTCTTTAAAATTGTCTTTTTACCACCAAAATTGGTTGCAATACGTAAATCTTTTACACGATATCCTAGTCCAAGAATGATTTCATTACCCTGAATTTCGGTTAAAAGATTGTTTGCGAAACTTAATGATAAGGCTCTGTCTTTTCTATATTCTGCTAATATTTTTACAGAGTTTTTCATTTCAAAATCCACACGAATTAATGGTGAGAATTGTTCAGTGAGGTTTACATTAGTTAACAACACCCTACTCTTAAAGTTTCCTGCTTGATCTGTTGCTGTTGGATTATTACCGTCGTAGTCCAAGTTTGTTTGAAACTGGTTTACTGTATAACTAGCTCTGTAACCATGCTGTAAAGAGAAACGCTTAAATCGTTGTTTAAACCACGCAAGATCCATTAGACCTGTGTATTTAATATCCCAGTTTGGAAGCGGTATGTCTCTTAAGATCCCTGTTTTTTCTTTAGAGGCGTCACTACCTCTATATGCCGAAATAAATGAGGGAAGCAAAACATCTTGACTGTTAGGTCCAAACCCAACTGGATATCCGGTTTCTTCATCTACAGGAAAACTAGAAGTCCCGTAAAATTCTGTTGCCAATCTTCTTGCTACTAGCAAACGGTTGGATCTAAAATCATTAAAGGCTGCAGATGTATTTTCGTCACTCTGGCTAAATGCGGTTTGTATAAGTAGTGTTGATATATTAAAGTTTCCGAAGGTATTAGGTGTTAATGACCTATAAATATCATTTTCAATAATATAATTTTCGGCATAACTTTCAGAATAAATTCTGCTACCGTTAATGTCTATTTTTAGATCTTCGAGTGGCTCTAAATTTATTTGAGCATCTAACTGGCGGCTTTCCACCTCGGTATATTGCTCATTAAACTCAGGGTATAGCGTTAGCCATCCCATTCTTGCAGCTCTCTCTCTAATTTCGGCCTGGCTACCAAATGTAAACCCTGCAGATGGATTTAAAGTTCCAATAAAGCCAATTGAAGGGGTATAACCAGGTAAGAATATCCCCTGATTTTCTTGATAGTTTAATGCAATTTTCTTAATGCTGGTGGCTAGGCCAATAAGCGTATTTGCAGCTTTTTCTCCAACACCAAGGGAACTACTTCCTGCACTACCAGCTCCAGCAGCACCCGCAGCATTGCCTTTAGAACCTGCTCCTCTTACGTTGCCTCCTTGTATAGAAAATTTATTATCTTCATCTCCCTCAGCTTCTCCACCTTTTCCTTTAGAATCTCCTCCTTTGGTTGCACCTCCAGTATCAATCCCTGCCTCGCCAGAATTACCTCCAGCATTATTTGCACCTCTCGACTTTTTAATTTTTGTAAGTCCTACATAACGATAGAAGCCATTCATATCTATGGAAGAGTTTATTCTATGTATTTGGACATTCTGAATTGAGTTTCCTAAGTTGAAGGTTTCTACAGTGCCATTTGCTAGAGGTATTTCAATACTATTAAAAAGATCACTACCATCTTGCCACTGGAAATCTCCTGTGTAAGAATACGTTGCTCTAATGTATTTCAAAAATGGGAATTTATCGAACGGCAAGTCATAGTTTACCTGAAGGGATTGGTAGTGTCGATTAGGATCCCCAATATCGAAGAAACCGTCCCAAACACCTATTGTATTATCTGCAAAGCCTTCATCGTCGATATAGTTAGTAACTATCCTGTTATTAGAAGTTGTAAAGTTAGCACGTAACGACTTAGTAAGATTATAATTGATAGTATACTGCCAGTCGAATAAGAAATTACGTTGGTATAATGTGGGTAAACCAATATTGCCAGGTAAAAGATTTAATTCTCTAAACTTTTGCTCGTTGTATTGTCTTGTAATGTTAGAGCTTACCGCCAAACTGGTAGGTAAATAGTTTATGTTGAAGTCTTTAAGGAATTGCCAATATTTTCCTGTAAATAGAGAATCGTTCTTCTTAAAAGGTTCGTATGCTTTTTGGTTGAAAGAATAGTTATAGGTTCCTCCTAAACGTACGTTTTGCTCCAAAGCATCTTCAATTTCAAAATCATGATGATCCTCTTGGTTATACGTAGCTGAAAAAGTAAGGTTTTCTACATCCCAAGGTTTTGGTTTTTTATCTCCTGTTCTATCCTTTCTTACACCAATAAAGTTAACACTTTGACGTTTGGTGTAGTCTACAGACTGTTCCTTAATTTGGTCTCTTTCTTCTTGACTTTCTGTATTGTCTAATCTTGCGTCTAGTTCAATATCTTGAAACTCTGGATCGAATTGTGGGGTGATTAATTCTTCAGATCTTCCGTAATTAAAAGGTAATTGAACGCCCCAGTTTTTCGGCAACATTTGCCCCAGGTTTAGGTTTGTAACCACATCGTACTGCTGTAAATCTTCACGACTTCTTTGGTTAGGTCCTTGTTCGATAGATCCAAAACCAACGGTACTTCTTCTACCCGTAGCACTCACTGTTGCAAAATCTGCCAGGTTCGCATCCATACTGGCTACTGCTGCCCAACCACCTTGATTTTTCAATTCTGAAAGACGCAACTCGTTAAACCAGGCCTCACCACAAATTTCCTGTCCAGAATTATTTCTCAATCCTAACATAATGATACGCACGTTTCCGAAGCTTGGATTCCCTTTTATACCTAACAATAGTTCATTCTCGGACCCAATTGTACTTTCATCAAGTTCAGACTGAGTTATAAAAGTAGTTTCAGTTGGATCTATTGTAGGATCTCCCAAAACACGTGTCTTTAATTCCTGAAGCAATCGTAAAGGAAGTCGTAAGCGGTTTTCTATAGGCCAAATTTGTTCTGCAGATGATGCTCCAAACGATGTGGGATTTAAAGGAATTTGAATTTCATAGAAGTTCTGTGTTAAATCGTTTCCTAATCGTATAAAAGCTGTCATATCACCATCTGATAACGGCGACTGATTTTCTAATGATTCTGCGTGAATAAACATTTCCAGATTTTCATACTGGCGCATGTCTATATTAAAATTCTTATAGACACCACGACCGTCGTTATTTTCTAAACCGCAAACTCTCAATGCTAGGGATTGTTCGTTTTGACGAATTAAGTTGTTGTTGTTATTCAACTCTTCACGGAAAACTCCTGGAGGTAACACATATGGAATAGGTGTTCTTTGATCATTTTCTTCGATATTTACTGCTTCATTTTCAAAAATAGTATCGTCAAGATCTGGATCCTCATTTGTAATATCTAATGTTTCTGTAAATCTTCTGTAATCTCCTCTTACCAATTCTAACGTTCCTAAACGCAGTACCGTGTTTTGGTTAAATTGAGACATATACATACGCATAAAACGTATGGATCTAAAGTCTGAAATACCATTAACTGCCTCATCTGGCTGGCTGATTGGCACTTTAAATTGTATCCAACGTACAGGAATTATGTTGTTGTCTTGGGTAGTTACATCTATCTCACGAACATCTGTAATAAAATCTTGCTCACCACCATTAAGACTGGTGTTATTTTCTACGCTCATCCCACGATAAATAGGAACACGGTATTCATAGTAGCTATCTACCGTGTTCATCGTATTATCACGGTTAATATCTTCTACATCTGGTTGTGCTGTACTTCCTCGATTGGTATCTGTAACGTTTTCGGGAGAGTTCCCTTCAGTACCATTGTACTGCAAATAACGATTAAGGATGTCACCCTGTGCTTGCAGGAAATACTGGTAATTATCTCCTGCTGGATCCTGCAATCCCGAAAATGCAGGGAACATAGCCCCTTCTGTTGCATCTGCAATACCATCAAGTCCAATATCCTGGTTTGTTCTTTCCTGTCCTTGCGTATTAAAGGTATATACTAAGGATTGGTTTGTAGGTACTTTACCCCAAGCGGTTGGAGTGGTATTGAGTGTTCCACCATCTTGTGGTAGTCCGTTTTCATATTGTTTTCTACCATCTTTTAAGATGTCTTCAGAGATATTTCCTAAGTTGAAAGTTAAAAAACCATCATCAATAATAGTATCATCGTGTACGTATGGATCCATTACCCAGAACTGAATAAACTCGACGTTTGAGCGCTCAAAATCGGTAGTAGTAAGTTGTCTCGTAATACCAGCCCACCTTGTTTCTGGGTTAGGCAATGTGTTTCCTCCTGCAGCTTCGGGGTTAAAATTGTACTGCCCACGTTGACTAGGATAATATGCCATATCCAAGGAAAATAATGCTTGGGTCTGACCCTGGATTAAATCTTGATTCGGGAATATTTCATCTATAAAAACACGACGAGTAAATGGCGAAGAAAGATCCTCATCATCAATACCTTCTGGTCTTTGACTACTATAAAAAACTGGATCGATAGTATACCAAGCCAGTTTTGCGCGGTTATAATTATACTGAAGATTTCCATTGCCAAACTCCCCTCCAAAACCAACTGGAGTACTTCCCAAGAACCAAGTAAGCGGTGAGCTTACATCTATGCCAGTTTGTGAAGCTTCAAAATCGTCTACATATGAAGTTGCTTTACCATCAAAATCCGAAACTTTAGGTGCTCCAGGTAAAAGATATGCAAACTCACCACGGAGTGATATGTTGGAAGCCACATCTGTATCGATATTAGGTAAATTGTTCACCAAACGAGTTAAGAAAGGTACTTCTGTAGAATAATTTGCGTTCAAACCGAAAATACTATTATTGATAGGTTCGGCATTAAAAGAAGATTTTTGCGTTAATGGCCTTTCATTTAAGTTTAAATATGTGGCACCAAGCTGAAATTTATCATTAAACTTATGCTCTACATTTAATCCTGTAAATCGTTTTGTTTGCTGGCCAAAAAGGGTGTTATTTTCCGTAGTAATATTAATAGGCGTGTTAGAGTTTTGAAGTGCAGGATCTATAATTTGCACCCTTCCTAATTGGTAGTTCACGGTATAATCTACTCCTTCTACCAATGTTCTACCGCCGGCAGTAACTGTTACGGAACCTTGCGGAATATTAAACGCACCAATTGGAATACCATCTGCACCGGTAGATTTATAAGTACCTTTTAACTGAAATTTATTTTTATCACTATCCTCTTGTTCCGCTTGAGTTTTGGTCGTAGAATATAGTGTTCGGAAAACATATTGATTTTGATTTGCGTTGTAGGTAAGATCATTGTTATAATCCCCAGCACCTTGATTGTCATTATCTAATTTATCAAATAAATATTCTCCAAAAGGTTCAACGCTGGTAAAGATAATTTGCCCATTTTGTGTGTCTACGGTAATTCCAGGAAGAAAATCGAAGAATCCATCTCCACCTTGTTGTGGATCTCCATTAAAGTTTAATCTATCCAAGTTAAAAACACGTAATAAAACATTGTCTTCAACATCTTCTGGAAGTGGGGTTGCAGGGAATTCGGGCGTTCCTGGCGCTGCAGTAATATAGTTAAGTGGCGAAGGGTCTGTATATAAAATGTTTAATCTGAAGTCTTCTTGTTCTAATTGAAATGCACCTAAAGCATAGATGTTTTTCATCATTAAATCCCAAATTGGCTCTTGTACATTCGTAATATTACTCTTAAGAAGTTTTACCACCAAGTTTTGTGGCAAGCCTTGTGGGTCATCATTTGGATCTGGATCTGGATCGGGATTGTTTGGATCGCCGCCAATGGGAGTGGTTGCTCCAGTAGCGTTTACTCCATCGTTAGAAAATTCTCCAACCTGAAAAACACGCCCATTTACTGTAAACTGAAAAGAAACAGCTAAAACTTCGTCATTACTTAGACGTTGGTTTAAGGAAATATACCCCAATTGGCTGTTCAATTTGTATTCATTAGCATTTAACCTTCTCGCATTTTCTAAGGTTACGTAGTCTATACCATCACTTACACGAACACCACCAAAACCTTGATCCACGGTTGCTACATCACGAATGGCGTCGTTTAAGATACTTGGTACTGATGGATCATCTATTCCAAAAGGATTAAAGTCGTTATTACCGTTATCTGGGAAGGAATTTCTTGGTTTATTAATAAAACCTCCAGGTACAAAAGGCAGGCCAATATTTGTAGGATCTGCCTCTCCCAAATCCTGTAATGCAACAATATTCCTAACATTTTGAGTATTTGCCGCACGGTTAGTGATCCAAACTTCAGATCTTGTTATCTGTACGTTTGAATTTATGAATGGGTATTGGCTTAAAATTCTATCGTAATTATCCCTAAAGTAATGTGCTAGGAAAAAGTGACGATTTTCGTCGTAGTCCAGTGCAAATAATTCGAAATCTGTAATGGTAGCACCACCTTCTGCAGTAACACTTCTTGTTTCAGAATTTTGTTCAGAGAATACTCCTGTAATGGTTGTTTTACCAAATTGTAATTGCGCCTTTACCCCAAACAAACTCTGAGCTCCTTGGATTAATGTGCTATTAAGTGGCATATTTACGTTACCTACTTCAATTTTTTGAATAATATCGTCTTCAGTAGGCGTATACTCTAGCTTTATTTGGTTCTGAAAGTCGAAGGTCGATTGCGTATCGTAGTTTGCGGTTACCTGAAGGCGTTCTCCAACTTTACCCAACAAACTTAAACTAATACGTTGGTCAAAATCGAAAGAAAGGTTGCTTCGGTTTCTTGGTGAAAACGCCGGGTTATCTTGCTTGGTGTATAGAAGTCCAATATCCATCTCCACAGTTCCTTGCGGGATTACTTCAATAGTATTTCCTCCAAAAATGCTTTCAAAAAAGTTGGAATTCACATAGAATGTAGGCAACAGGTTTTTCTGAAGTTCTTCAGAACCTTCTTTTCTACCATCGGCAGCATCAATTTTATCTTTGAAATACTGCTTCATTTGCTCCTTCAGGATTAAATTCTGATACTCTTCCGGAGTAAGAATAAGCGGGTAGGAAATATTCAAATTACCTAAGGTTTGTGTATAAATATACCTTTCAGTAACAGGATCGTAAGTGTATAAGTCTTGAATACTTGGCGGATTTGGAAGATCCATTCTACCCATTTCCGAACCAGTTGCGGTGGAATCTTGAGCCGTTACTGTATGAGTTCCTCCAAATAAAACTCCTAAAACCAAGAAAAGCCCGGAAAGAACTTTTGTGTAATCGTAATTTTTTGCGCCCAAAGTCTACAAATTTTTTAAAGCTAATTTTATTATCGTTTCTACACTTGCCCCCGGGTCTTGCTGTACAATTTTATCACAAACCTTTTCAGCTTGTTTTCTAGCAAAACCTAAGGTCTCTAATGCAGATAACGCTTCATTTTTATTAGTATTGCTTGTTGTTCCAGAAATAGTAGACAAGCCATACACTTTTAGAATTTTATCTTTCAAATCTAAGATAACTCGTTGTGCTGTTTTAACCCCAATTCCTTTTACAGATTGAATGGTTGCTACCCCTTCGTTCACAATTGCATCTTTAATCTGGTCTGGCGATAGTGAAGAAAGCATTGTTCTTGCAGTACTTGCACCTACACCCGAAACCGAGATTAATAATTTGAAAATTTCTCGTTCCTCTATTCCCGCAAAACCAAACAAGGTATGCGAATCTTCTTTAACCAGTAAATACGTGAATAATTTTACACTTTCGGTCTCGGGGAGTTGCGAAAATGTGTGTAAGGAAATATGGACCAAATAGCCTATACCATTACAATCTATGACTACATCGGTTGGATTTTTTTGAACAAGCCTTCCCTGCAAATGGGTAATCATAATGTTAACGTAAGGTTAAAGCGTCAAATATAACACAATTATTCGCATTGGCACAGCCCATATTTACTAAAATAAATAGCACTTAAACTGAAGTTTCTAACCCTTTACCCCGCTTCTCTTTTTGCTGTGCATCCACTACTGCAACGGCTGCCATATTTACAATTTCCTCTACACTAGCTCCTAGTTGAAGGATATGGACCGGTTTTTTCATCCCGAGCATAATAGGGCCTATAGACTCTACATTGTTTAATTCTTTAAGTAGTTTGTAGTTACTGTTTGCTGAATCTAAATTTGGAAAGATAAGTGCATTTACCTTTTTCCCAGCCAATTTTGAAAACGGGAACTTCTTTTGAAGCATTTCTGAATTTAAGGCAAAGTCTGTTTGCAATTCGCCATCTACCAACATATCAGGGTTACTACGGTGCAAATACGCTACCGCTTCCCTAACTTTAGATGCATGTGGATCTTTGGAGGAACCAAAGTTTGCATAACTTATCATTGCTATTACAGGTGTTAGCCCAAACATTTTCATGGTATGATTGGTCATTTGTGCAATCTTTGCAAGTTCCTTGGCAGTAGGATCTATATTTATGGACGTATCTGAAATAAACATAGGCCCACGTTTTGTCAACATTAAGTTGGTGGTGGCTACTTTATCAACACCCTCAAACCTTCCCACAGTTTCCAGTACTGGACGCACTACAGAAGGATACGCTCTTGAATAGCCAGAAATCATACAATCTACATCCCCTTCATTCAACATCATGGCTGCATAGTAATTTCGGGAACGCATGAGACCTTGGGCATCGTAAAGTGTGATGCCACTCCGGCGACGGTTACTCCAGTGCTTTTCAGCATACCTGTTACGGGTTTCTTCTTGCTCGTCACTCTTTGGATCTATAATTTCAACTTCAGCATCAAATTCTAGTTGTTCCATAAGTTCCAGAATAATTTCCTTTCTCCCTAAAAGAACAGGAATCCCAATACCTTCATCGTGCACAATTTGCGCAGCTTTTAACACATCTAACTGGTCTGCTTCAGCAAAAACAATACGTTTGGGAGACATCTTAGCTCGGTTTAACAACAACCTAATAATCTTATTGTCACTTCCCATGCGTTCATATAATTCATCCTGGTACTTCTCCCAATCTGTAATTGGTTCTGTAGCCACACCACTCTCCATCGCAGCTTTTGCAACTGCAGGTGGCACCATAGCAATTAATCTAGGATCAAAAGGTTTGGGAATAATATAATCGCGCCCAAAGTTGAGTTTAGTTTCTCCGTAGGCAATATTTACCTGCTCTGGGACAGGTTCTTTTGCAAGTGCCGCCAATGCTTTTACCGCAGCCATCTTCATGGGTTCATTAATTTTTGTAGCCCTTACGTCCAGCGCTCCTCTAAAAATAAATGGAAACCCAAGTACATTATTTACCTGGTTAGGATGATCACTTCTGCCTGTTGCCATAATAATATCCTCTCTGGTAGCAATAGCAATATCGTACTCAATTTCTGGGTCTGGATTTGCCATGGCAAATACAATTGGATTGCTCGCCATACTTTTTAACATTTCTGGCGTAACAATATTCGCAATAGAAAGCCCTACAAACACATCGGCATTTTCCATGGCTTCTTCTAGGGTGTCAATTTTACGATGTGTGGCAAACTCGCTTTTTTCTTCGGAAAGGGAGTCACGGTCATCCCGGATCACACCTTTACTGTCCAACATGACAATATTCTTTCTATCTGCGCCAAATGCTATATATAATCTGGTACAAGAAACAGCCGCCGCTCCTGCACCGCTAATCACTATTCTTACTTCTGAAATATCCTTACCCGACAATTCCAACGCATTCAATAAGGCCGCTGCCGAAATTATTGCAGTCCCGTGTTGGTCGTCGTGCATGACAGGAATATCCAGCTCTGCTTTCAATCTTCGTTCTATTTCAAAAGCTTCGGGAGCTTTAATGTCTTCCAGGTTAATTCCACCGAAAGTTGGCGCAATGTTTTTAACTGTTTCAACAAATGCATCAATATCTTCCGTATTTATTTCAATATCAAAAACATCAATATCCGCAAAAATCTTAAAGAGCAAGCCTTTTCCTTCCATCACGGGCTTAGAGGCTTCTGGACCAATATTCCCTAATCCTAAAACCGCAGTTCCGTTGGAGATTACAGCTACTAGATTTCCTTTGTTGGTGTATTTATAAACGTTGTTTACCTCTTTAGCAATTTCTAAACAAGGCTCTGCTACTCCTGGCGAATAGGCCAATGAAAGGTCTCTTTGAGTTGCATATTTTTTTGTAGGCACCACCTGTATTTTCCCTGGACGGGGTTTTGCGTGGTATAAAAGGGCTTCTCGACGTCTACTTTGTTTACTCATAAATCTGTATTTGCTATAAAAACAAAGGTAAGGGAGTTGGGTTGAAATTGGAATTAAACCCTTCCGAATTTTAGCGATTTAGCATTGTTCGGTTTCATTGTACCTTCTTGCGCTAAAACCCACCTTCCCTTAAACGCAAACAAACATTTGTAATTTTCATTTAACACTGTTTTATTGCTAAGGGAAGGAGCAATTAGTTTTTTATTTAAGTATTCTTCAGAAAATCTATATTTCGTATTAAGCCGTCATATTTGGTGCGCTTTACAGCACTTTTTTTGAAAATTTCATTGAAGACTTCTTTGGTGATTTCCTCCCACTCTTTTTTGCTTTTTGAAAGTAGTTCTGGGTGCGGGTTAAATAATGGCTCATTATGCGATTTACTGAAACGATTCCAGGGACAAACATCTTGACAAACATCACAGCCAAACATCCAGTCGTCCATATGGCTGCTGAAACTACTAGGAATTTGATTTTTCAATTCAATGGTAGCATACGAGATACATTTACTGCCATCAACCACATACGGTTGCACAATAGCTTGTGTTGGGCAGGCGTCTATACAAGCTGTACAGCTGCCACAATGATCGGTTACTGGATGATCGTACTCCAAATCCAGATCCACAATGAGCTCTGCTATAAAATAGAAAGAGCCTACTTTTTGCGTAAGCAGATTGCTGTGCTTGCCAATCCATCCCAATCCGCTTTTGGCGGCCCAGGCTTTATCCAAAATAGGAGCGCTATCTACAAAGGCACGGCCGTGTACGGCGCCAATTTCAGTTTGGATATAGTCTAATAGTTGTTTCAGTTTATCTTTTATGACGAAATGATAATCTGTTCCGTAAGCGTATTTGGAAATTTTGTAGGTGTCTTCGATTTGGGTTTCGGTTGGAAAATAATTCAACAATAAAGAAATCACACTTTTGGAGTCTTCCACCAGTTTTGTGGGATCTAACCGCTTATCGAAATGATTTTCCATATAACCCATTTCACCGTGCATATTCTGGTTGAGCCATTTTTCTAATCGGGGCGCTTCTTCTTCTAAAAATTGCGTCTTGCTTATCCCACAAGAAAGAAAGCCGAGGCGTTTGGCTTCGGATTTTATGAGGGTGGTATGGTGGTTTTTTGTGTTCAAAAATTAGTTTTGGAAATGAATTTAAATTCACTTTCTCACAATCCATTTATCCTGCGGGTACCAATCCCCCTGTACAGGCATTTCTATATGTTCTAAAATTTCAACATTATGGAACAATTGTTTCATAAATGGCTGTGGTTGAAATGCCGAATACATTCGATGCCCTTCAACTACTTTTCCGCGCACCACTAATTCTCCTTTTTCGTATTGAGACAATTCGATTTTGGTAAGTTTTGGTTTGTATACGTCGCCTTGGGTAGTGAGAAGCATAATTCCTCCGGGTTTTAAAACCCTGTACAACTCCTTAAACCAAGATTGATGCATTGCTTCAGAAAGATGGGTGAAAATTGACAAGCCATAAATAACTGCGAAAAAGTTATCATCGTAAGGGAGAGAGGCAGTCAATTCGTTTTTATTGAAGTGTATTTCAGGTAAGTTTTTGGCACACCATGTAATAGATTTTTCATTGTAATCTGTTCCGTAGTATAAACAGCCATTTCCAATAACTTCTGGTAAATGTCTTATAATCCTGCCTGGTCCGCAGCCCCAATCTAAAATCGCAACATCTTGCAATTTGACCTGCTTTTTAAAAAGACTGGTAAAATATTCGGCATCTTTTTTTCCGTTGTAATAATAACTATCGTAGCTAATGGCATGCGACTCGTAGATTAAATAATCCGGCGGCAGTACAACATCAGGATGCTTTTTTTTAAATGCATCATTTGCTTTTTTATGTTTTGCTTGTTCTACTTTGTATCGGAGTTTATCGGCTGGGTGCAATAAATTTAACTTACGAAGGAGGGAAGAGATTTTTGTTTTGTTCATATTTTGGTGTTTCTATCTTCTTTCAAACCGTAAGATAGCATTTTTAGGCTTTAAGGTTATCAAGGGATTAATTGCTATCGCATCATTTTTCTTCTCTATGCGGAAGGTTTTACAAAGCGTTGAAACAGCAAGCACCATTTCGTACATCGCAAAATTATTTCCTATACACATACGCGGTCCTGCACCAAAGGGATAATAAAATGAAGCATAATCACTATTGTTTTTATTGGCGAAACGGTTGGGATTAAATTGCAATGGATGCTCCCAATGCGTTTCACTTTTATGAATTTCATGCACGGCAAAAAGCAAACTTGTTCCTTTTTCAAATCTCATTCCATTGAACTCATCTTCTTCTATATTCACACGGTCAATAAAATAAGCGGGCGGATACAAACGCAAAGATTCTTCGATTACGTTGGTGGTGATGGGAACCTTACGCAGGAATTCCATTAAATCATTGGTTTCTTGCTCGGTTGTTTTAGTTTCATTAAAAATCTGTTGTTGGCATTCGGGATGTTTGGCGAGTAATTGCGTGGTAAACGTAAGCGAATTGCTGGTTGTTTCGTGTCCTGCAGTGAAAAGGATTAAAATTTCGTCTATCAGTTGCTCCTCATCCATGGCATTCCCATCTTCGTAGCGCGCATCCAATAACATGTCCAGGAGATCATCTTCGCGAATTCCACTCTTTTTTCTATCGCTTACCAGTTCTTTGAGAATTTGCCGGGCTTCCAAGGTTAGGTTTAAATACTTTTGTAATGTGCCACTTAAGGTAAACCACCAATGCAAATACGGCTGCCGAAGTTCTCGCACCAGCATTTTTTGGGCTTCTTCGGTAATATGCTGTAATCTTTTTACCTGTGCTTCGGAAACGCCACCACTAAATAGTGATTTGGCGACTACCTGAAAAGCCAAATCACTAAATACCGAAGAGATTTCAAAAGGCTTTCCTGTTTCAATTTTCTGAAGTTCCGCTACAATGGTTTTATGCATGGTGCCCAACAGATTTGCCAGTTGTTTTTTATGAAAAGCAGGCTGAATGAGCTTGCGTTGTTGTTTCCACAATGCGCCTTCTGAAGTGAGCAATCCCTTCCCAACATACTTCGCTAGATCTTCGGTTTGGATTTGTGATTTGGTATAATTCCGCTGATTTTTCTGAAGTACATATTGTAGAAAAGCTGCATCCCGGGAAAATACCACCGAATTTTTAAATCCGATCTTTAACCTGAAGGTGTCGCCCATCTTTTCAAAATTTTCGTGATGAAACGGCAACGGGTTTTTTAAAATTTCTAAGGAATGTTTTAGAAATTTAGAGAGGGGAACGGTTGGGATTTGGTTCATTTAAAGTTTGAATTTTTTTATTTATTAAAATGTAAAAACATCCCCTCCCAGCCTCCCCATCAAAGGTGAGGAGTGATATTTTTAGAACAACCCACCCTGCGTTGGCCCTTTTAATTTGCCTAGATGTTTGTAAGCTGCTTCGGTCACTTCACGGCCTCTTGGCGTGCGCATGATAAATCCTTGCTGAATTAAAAAAGGTTCATACACTTCTTCAATGGTTTCGGCACTTTCAGAAACTGCGGTTGCCAAGGTAGTAATCCCAACGGGGCCTCCCTTAAATTTTTCGATGATGGTGGTGAGAATTTTATTGTCCATTTCATCCAGACCGTGGGCATCTACGTGTAATTTTTCCAGCGCGTATTTCGCAATTTTAATATCTATACTCCCATCACCTTTGATCTGTGCAAAATCCCTAACACGGCGTAATAAAGCATTCGCTATTCTTGGTGTTCCTCTACTTCTGCCAGCTATTTCAATAGCAGCTTCCATGGTGATGGGCATATTTAATATAGTGGCGCTACGTTCTACTATAGTAGTGAGCAACTCGGTTGTGTAGTATTGCAATCTGGATGCTATTCCAAAGCGCGCGCGCATGGGCGCTGTGAGTAATCCAGATCGTGTTGTTGCACCAATTAATGTAAATGGCGATAAATTTATCTGAACCGTCCTTGCATTGGGGCCCGATTCAATCATAATATCTATTTTATAGTCTTCCATCGCAGAGTAGAGATACTCTTCCACAATGGGACTTAATCTGTGTATTTCATCTATAAATAGCACATCCCTTTCTTCCAAATTGGTAAGTAATCCTGCCAGATCACCAGGTTTATCCAAAACCGGCCCTGAAGTTACTCTTATATTCACATCCAGTTCCTTTGCAAGAATGTGTGCCAAGGTTGTTTTCCCCAAGCCTGGAGGGCCGTGAAATAAGGTGTGGTCTAACGCTTCTTCCCGAAGGTTCGCTGCTTGTACAAAGACTTTTAAATTTTCAATTGCTTGGTCCTGTCCCGTAAAATCTTCAAAGGATAACGGACGTAATTTTTTTTCTAGGTCCAGGTCTAGTGGAGAGAAATTTTCGCCAGTGGCATCCAAGTGTTCGTTCATAACACAAATATAGTAAGTAGAAGTTTAAAAGTGCGCTAAAGTTTTAAGTGCCTAAAGTTAGAAAAAAGATGAAAGATCATTTCGTTGAATGAAGGCAGCGGGTGAGTTCTTTACTACAAATAAAACAAATTTTCGATTTCAAGCTAGTTCCCTTTAGGGCTAGGGTAAAAAAGTTTGAAATCAAAAACACATAGAAAGCTTAAAAAATTAAAACTCTTTAACAAAGGCTTATCAATCTATTGGCATAAATGTGGCTTCGGGAAGTGTATCTTTAAAATAAAAAATTATGATTACACCAACACACAAAGTACTTAACCTTACCCTAAACCTTATAAACGATACGCAATGGGAGTTACACAAACAACGTCCCGAAAAATATACACTACTTGTATTTTACAGAGGATATCACTGCCCAAAGTGTAAGCAACAATTGGAAGAATTAAAAGATAAGCTAACCGATTTTACCGAACGTGGTATAAATGTGATTGGTATAAGTATGGATTCTGAAAAACGTGCCAAGAAAACGGGAGACGATTGGGACATTGAAGCCATTCCAATTGGATACGGTTTAACTGAAAAAGAGGCCAAAGATTGGGGGTTGTATCTGTCCACCAGTATTTCGGAAAGTGAGCCTGAAACATTTTCGGAGCCTGGACTGTTTTTAATAAAACCAGATAACTCCTTATTTCTTTCTTCCTTACAAACCATGCCTTTTGCCAGACCTCATTTTGAAGATTTACTGAAAGCAATAGATTTTATTGAAGATAAAGGATACCCCGCAAGAGGTACAAAGTAAAAATAGAAATAAGATTATTCTATATAAAAAGAGCCGAATGCATTGCATCTCGGCTCTATTAACTAGCGGCTCCCCAGCCGTATAGTTAAACTAGTAAATGAAGTACTAAATTACGATAGCGTAGCAAAGTATGAAATACGTGTTTTCACGTAAATTTTTGTAGGTAATCTAATATTCGTAAACAATTGGGTTGTTTGGGAAATCTGACAACAACAAATTCACAATATTATTATTAGGGTCTCTTAAAGGGATTAAATCAAAACTAAATTCTTGCGATAACAATGCATCTCTTGGCGATTGGTCATCAAATAAAAAACGGAGATTTCGCTCCTCGCCATTTCCAATAACTTCTTCAGGCGTCACTAATGCTCCAAACACTTCTCCACCTCCACCGCCATAACGGACGTTCAATACTAAACAGTTGTTTTCAATTACTGCACTAAGCACTTCGTGTTCATCTGTAGTGCCAGTATCAAATAAGTCGCTATCAATTTCTATAGCGACACAAATCGCTACCCCCATATCGTCGTCATTAGATTTGCAACTAAGTAATGACAGTGCTACTACAATTACAATAAGTACATTTGATTTCATATACTGTAGAAACGAAAAAACCCTTCCTAAAAGTATCTTTAGGAAGGGTTTTAAAGTTTAAGTCTCCGTTTAATGTAGCTACCTGCGCAATAAGTGCATCTTACTTACAGTCTTAGATATCCGCCTTCGCGGATACTTAATGATTCATCTCTTCTTCGTTTTCTTGAAGCGGGATGTGTTGTGGTATATAATCCTGTCCTGGAATTACATAATCTGTTTCGTCTTTATTCAACTTACTGTAATCGTAAGACCAACGGTATACGTGAGGAATGGGTCCGTCCCAATTTCCATGGATATGCTTTATCTCTGCAGTCCATTCTAATGTTGTGGCATTCCAAGGATTTTTAGGTCCTTTTTTTCCGTGGAACATAGAGTGGATAAAGTTGTATAAAAATACTAACTGAGCCGCAGCCGTGATAATAGCAAAGATGGTAATGACTACGTTTATATCGGTAAGATCATCAAAGTAAGGAAATGCTGTGTTGGTATAGTAACGTCTTGGCAAACCTGCCATCCCAATAAAGTGCATTGGAAAGAAAACCCCATAGGCACCAATTACAGTAACCCAGAAGTGAACATATCCTAAATTTTTATTCAGCATTCTCCCTTCAAACATTTTTGGAAACCAATGATAAACCCCTGCAAAAAGACCATACAGTGCAGAAATACCCATTACCAAGTGGAAGTGAGCTACTACGAAGTATGTATCGTGTACGTTAATATCTAAAGCACTATCTCCTAAGATAATACCTGTTAGCCCACCTGTAATAAAAGTAGAAACAAAACCAATAGAGAAAAGCATCGCGGTATTCATTTGCAAGTTACCCCGCCATAAGGTTGTGATCCAGTTAAATGATTTTACTGCTGAAGGGATGGCAATTAACAAGGTTGTAAATGTAAATACCGATCCTAAGAATGGGTTCATCCCTGAGATAAACATATGGTGACCCCATACAATTGTTGAAAGGAATGCAATTGCTAGTATAGAAGCAACCATCGCTCGGTAACCAAATACAGGCTTCCTAGAGTTGGTAGCTAAAACCTCAGACACTATTCCCATTGCAGGTAATATTACAATGTAAACTTCTGGGTGTCCCAGGAACCAAAATAAGTGTTCAAACAATACTGGAGAACCTCCTTGATTGTGTAACACTTCACCGGCTATATAAATATCCGATAAGAAGAAGGACGTACCAAAACTTCTATCCATAATCAACATTAAAGCTGCTGAAAATAATACTGGGAACGAAACCACACCAATAATGGCTGTTACAAAGAACGCCCAAATTGTTAATGGAAGTCTCGTCATAGACATCCCTTTGGTACGTAGGTTTAAAACTGTAACAATGTAGTTAAGTGATCCTAATAAAGAGGATGCGATAAAGATTGCCATAGAAACCAACCAAAGCGTCATCCCTGCGCCAGATCCTGGAATTGCTTGTGGCAAGGCACTTAGCGGAGGATAGATTGTCCATCCTGCCGATGCTGGTCCTGCCTCTACAAACAAGGACATCACCATAATTGTACTAGAGATAAAAAACAACCAGTAGGAAATCATATTCAGAAATCCTGAGGCCATATCTCGCGCACCAATCTGCAACGGGATTAATAAGTTACTAAAGGTACCACTTAGACCAGCGGTTAAGACAAAGAAAACCATGATAGTTCCGTGAATGGTCACCAACGCTAGATAAACGTTTGGATCCATAACACCACCTTCACCCCATTTTCCTAATAAGACTTCGTAAATGGTAAACTCTACATCTGGCCAGGCTAATTGCAACCTGAACAATATAGACATAGCAATCCCTATGATACCCATAAACAACCCCGTAATTAGGTATTGTTTAGAAATCATTTTGTGGTCTGTACTAAAAATATATTTAGTTACGAACGTCTCTTTATGATGATGCCCGTGATCGTCATCATGATGATCTACTGCGTGTTCTAATGCGTGTGCTGACATATCTTCTAGCTTTTTTTTATTTTTTTAAGGCTTCTGCTAGGGTAGGTTGTTCTTTTATCCAAGCTGCGTATTCTTCGGGAGTATCTACTACAATCTTCATTTGCATATTGTAGTGGCTGGCTCCACAAATCTTATTACAAAGTAATAAATAGTCAAACTCATAAGGCTCTAAGGCCTCATCGCCGTTTGCTACCAATGCTTTGCTATTTTCTTTTCTAATATTATTAATCTTTCTCACTTTAGCAACCACCTCATCATTCAGTCGCATATCTTCGGTCGTGATACTTGGAGTGAAGGAGAATTGCGTAATCATACCTGGCACACAGTTCATCTGTGCTCTAAAGTGTGGCATATATGCCGAGTGCAATACATCCTGTGAACGCATTTTAAAGATAATCTTTCTTCCTACTGGTAAGTGTAATTCGTTTACTACAATATCATCTTGTGCATTTGGGTCTGAAACATCAACTCCTAACTGATTAACTCCTTCAATTAGTCGAACATTCGCTTCACCCAATGTATTGTCTTCACCACTATACCTTGCTCTCCAGTCAAACTGATACGCATACAATTCAATAATCATTGGATCATCTTCGTCATTTACATTCATAATATCGGTCCAGGTAAATAATCCGTAGATAATTAATCCCGCTAAAACAATCACAGGAATAATGGTCCAGATAAATTCTAGTTTATCATTGTCTGCAAAAAAGGTAGCTCTTTGTCCTTTTTTACCGCGGTATTTCAGAGAAAAAGATCCCAGCAACCATAATGTGAAAAAACCTACTACAAAAATAAGCACCATAGACACGTACATAAGACTGTCTATTTCAGACCCATGTTCTGAGGCTGCCTCTGGAAGTAATACATCCCACCATTTCCAAAAACAAATTACTAATAATAGATATGTAAAAAGGGTAAAGCCCATCATGAGCCAACCGTTTACGTTATTGTCTTTATCATTAGCAATTTCGGAACTATCGCTTGACTTAGGTTGAGACAATTGAAATATCTTGCTCATTTGCCAAACGGCAACTCCAAAAAGAATGATTACTAATACAACTAAAAATGCGGTCATCGGTATCTGTCTTCTTTAATTTTTATTAATAGTGAAAGTGTTTACTTTCTTTAATGAACGGGCTACGTTTAGGTACTAATGATACTTTTGTAAGTGCTGTGAATACAACTAATACGAAAAGACCAAAGAAGAAAAACATTGCTCCAATTTCTGGCAAGCCAAAATACCAATTCGTTCCAACGGTTGCTGGCATTACCATATTAAATACATCCACATAGTGCCCTAATAGGATTACTATTCCCGTTAGGATTACAAACCAATTTACACGCTTGTAATCGCTATTCATTAATAATAATACTGGGAATAAGAAGTTCATTGCTACCATTCCGAAGAAAGGTAAATTATAATCTTCAATTCTTGTCACAAAATACGTTACCTCTTCCGGAATGTTTGCATACCAAATTAACATAAACTGAGAGAACCATAAGTACGTCCAGAAAATACTGAAACCGAACATAAACTTTGCTAAATCGTGAATATGACTATCGTTTACGTATTCTAAATATCCTTGACTTTTCAGCACAATGGTTACGATGGCAATTACGGTGATCGCAGAAACCATCATCCCTGCAAATACATACCATCCAAATAGGGTTGAGAACCAGTGAGGATCAAAACTCATAATCCAGTCCCAAGACATCATAGACTCTGTATAGATAAAGAATACTAAGAATCCTGCTGTTAGTTTAAAATTCTTTTTAAACCAACGATTGTCTTCTGCATCGTCTTGTTTTAAAGTCCATTTTCTGGACAAATAACGATAGGCGTTGAAACCTAATAAATAAATACAGGCTCTAATAATAAACCAAGTTGGATTTAACCAACTGCTTTTACCGGCAATTAATTTGTCATACTTAGGACTATCTGGGTTAATTAAATCCCCGTCCATCCAGTGGAATATGTGATTTACGTGAAATACTGAAAGCAGTAATAAAATAATAATAATTGCTGATGCCCAAGGTAGGTATGCTGTGATACCTTCCATAACACGGAATAATACTGGAGACCAACCGGCTTGCGATGCGTGCTGTATGGCATAAAATGCCAGTGTTCCCAATGCAATCATAAAGAAAAAGAACGAAGCAATATACAAAGCAGACCAAGGCCTATTTTGCATTTGGTGTAATACGTGGGTTAAATGCGCTTCTTCACTATTTTCGGCATTTTCACCGTGTGTAGCACTATGATCTTCTACACTGTTATGCGTAGTGGTTTCTCCGTGAGTTCCCTCTTGATCGCCTTCGGCAGTTCCATGAGAAGTGGTTTCCCCGTGATCATCACCGTGTGCTGCCATCATTTCTTTTACTTCGGCAGTTGTACTTGGAGCTGTTAGGAAACCTGCAAGCATTCCAAGGGCACCAACCACCATAAAAATGATAGCAAATAACTTTAATTTACTGGGTAGCGTGTACATATCTTTACCTATTCTCTTTAATTCTTAGTTCGTTTCTTCTAAAGCTTCAGTCTGTATTGGACTGTTATCTTCAGCTATATTTTCATTTAACACTTCAACCATATTGGTTAAAGAATCTTTGCTTTTTGGTGTCAATAAAGGCTCTCCTTTAAGCTGTGCTTTCAAATTCATTACGTGTTGCGTAATTTGCCAGCGCTCCAACTCATTGGTTTGCGAGGCATAAGATCCCATTGAGTTTAACCCATACATTTGTACGTGATACACCCCACCTTCGGTAATAACTCTACCTTCGGCTGCATAACTTGGAATCCCTAAGAATTTTTCACGTTGCATCAAGATTCCGTTTCCGTCCCCTGCATCCCCATGACATACTGCACAATAAATGGTATACAATTGTGCTCCTGCAGCAAGATTCTCATCGGTAACTTCCAAGGGATTTTTCAATTCAGCTTTTGCTAATTCAAGACCTGCTGTAGTGTTTTCATAGTCATACGGTGACCACCCACGCGGGATAGAACCTTCAGCGGGTAACATAGCTTCTTGCTGCCCTTCAAAAATATCATATTCACCATAGGTTTCATACCCTACAGGCTCATACATATTTGGCATGTATTGAAAGTTTGGTTTGTTTTCATTTGCGCAAGAAACTACCAAAAGGCACCCCAATGCTACAAAGAATATGTTGCTAATCTTTCTCATATTAATGGTCATCGTCATTTTCAATTAAACTAATTTCCAATGCTCCTGTATCGTATAAAAACTTACTAAGCTTATCTACATCGTGGTGTCCTGCATCTATTGCCATCAAAAAATGGTCGTCTGTTGTTCTAACATCCGGATTCTCAGCCTTCTTAAAAGGCCATAATTTACTTCTCATATAAAAAGTAATAACCATTAAGTGTGCGGCAAAAAATACAGTTAATTCAAACATAATAGGTACGAAAGCCGGCATATTCTGAATGTAGGTAAAACTTGGTTTTCCTCCAATATCCTGAGGCCAGTCTTCAATCATAATGAAATTCATCATAACAATTGCTACAGAGAGTCCTACCAATCCATACAGAAAAGAGCAAATTGCAATTCTCGTTGGTGCCAGCCCCATCACTTTGTCTAGACCGTGAACCGGGAATGGCGTATACACCTCTTCGATATGGTAGTTTTCTGCACGAACCTGCTTGACAGCTTGCATTAAGATGTCATCGTCCGTATAAATTGCGTGAATGTGTTTCGCTGCCATACTTACGCGTTGTTTTTTAGTTTTTTAGCTTGTCCTGCCCAGTCGTCACGTTTTGCACGTCCAGGGAACTCACCAATAATTTCGTCTAACAGGTCGTAATCTCCATCTGTCATCTTACTCACCTGATCAAAAGTGTAAATTCCTAATTGATGTAACTTCTGTTCCATCACTGGTCCTACACCACTTATTTTCTTAAGATCGTTTGCTGTTTGTGTAGCTGGGTCAAAAGTTCCCAGTCTGTTCAACATACTATCCAACTGATCTTTTTGGTATTCTGAAGTCACCAACGCATCTGCGTTAACAGTTTCGTTATGACCATCTGTAGTTGTATCGTCTACATGTGATGTGTTTGCTGCAGGCTCTCGAACTAGAGGGTCGTAATGTTTTACATCATCTCCGTGCTCTGCTCTCAATTTCTTGTATTTACTACCTGAACCCTTCAAAATAGATTTTACTTCTGCTTGTGCAATTACCGGGAAAGTTCTTGCATACAATAAGAATAATACAAAGAAGAAACCAATTGTCCCTATAAAAATACCTATATCTACAAAAGTTGGTGAAAACATGGTCCAAGAAGATGGCAAGTAATCACGGTGCAATGATGTCACAATAATTACAAAGCGCTCAAACCACATCCCTATATTTACCACAATCGAGATAAAGAAAGAGAACATGATACTGCGTCTTAATTTTGGGAACCACATAAACTGTGGAGAGAATACATTACAAGACATCATAGCCCAATACGCCCACCAATAAGGACCGGTAGCACGGTTTAGGAATGCATATTGTTCGTATTCAACCCCAGAATACCAGGCTATAAATAGCTCGGTAATATAGGCTACCCCTACGATGGAACCTGTAATCATAATTACAATGTTCATCAATTCTATATGCTGGATGGTAATATAATCTTCCAAATTTGACACTTTTCTCATTACAATAAGAAGTGTGTTTACCATCGCAAATCCTGAAAATACCGCACCCGCCACAAAATAAGGTGGGAAAATAGTGGTATGCCATCCTGGAATTACGGAGGTAGCAAAGTCAAAAGATACAATTGTGTGTACCGAAAGTACCAGTGGTGTTGCCAAACCTGCCAGTACCAAAGAAACTTCTTCAAAACGTTGCCAGTCTTTTGCACGACCCGACCATCCAAAAGAAAGAATACTGTATACTCTTCTTGTAAAAGGTGTTACTGCTCTATCACGAATCATCGCAAAATCTGGAAGTAATCCTGTCCACCAAAATACCAAGGATACCGAAAGGTATGTTGAAATTGCAAATACATCCCAAAGGAGTGGTGAGTTGAAGTTTACCCATAAAGAACCAAACTGATTCGGGATAGGCAATACCCAATACGCCAACCAAGGACGTCCCATGTGAATAATTGGAAATAATCCCGCTTGTATTACCGAGAAGATGGTCATCGCCTCTGCAGAACGGTTAATCGCCATTCTCCATTTTTGACGGAATAGTAAGAGTACTGCAGAAATTAATGTTCCTGCGTGACCAATACCTACCCACCAAACGAAATTGGTAATATCCCAAGCCCAGTTTACGGTACGGTTTAATCCCCAAACTCCAATTCCTGTTGAAACGGTGTATATAATACACCCAATTCCCCACAAGAATGCGATCAAGGCAATGGTGAATACAATCCACCAGGATTTATTGGCTTTACCTTCCACAGGAGCAGCTACATCCACAGTAATATCATGGTAGCTTTTATCTCCTATAACTAAGGGTCTTCTAATAGGTGCTTCGTAATGCGACGCCATATCTATATAATCTATTTCTTAGTTAGTTATGCTTCGTTTGTATTACGCACTTTGGTGTGATAGAATACGTTAGGTTTTGTTCCAACGGCTTCCAACAAGTGGTACATACGCTTATTCTCTTTTAATTCGTGAATCTCGCTTTCTTCAACATTTATATCAC
Organism: uncultured Flavobacteriaceae bacterium; assembly: GCA_963799365.1. Classification (GTDB taxonomy): domain Bacteria; phylum Bacteroidota; class Bacteroidia; order Flavobacteriales; family Flavobacteriaceae; genus Marinirhabdus. The sequence continues at coordinate 134,457 of CAWCWV010000007.1, read as the reverse complement.
CAAAAGCAATCGCTCCGGTTTCACAAGCTGCCGAACAGGCTGTTTTAAATTCACCTTCTTTTACTTTTCTTCCATCGCGCTTGGCATCCAAAATAGTCTTCTGCGTCATTTGAATACACATAGAACATTTCTCCATCACCCCACGGCTTCTTACTACTACGTCTGGATTTAAGACCATACGACCTAAATCGTTATTCATATGGTAATCAAATTCATCATTTTCGGAATATAAGAACCAGTTAAAACGACGTACTTTATAAGGACAGTTGTTTGCACAGTATCTTGTACCTACACAACGGTTATACGCCATATGGTTTTGTCCTTGGCGACTGTGTGCTGTAGCAGCTACTGGACAAACCGTCTCACATGGAGCATGGTTACAGTGCTGGCACATTACCGGCTGGAAAGCTACCTGCGGATTCGTAGATGGGTTTTCCATTTCGCCATATTCTGAAAGGGAACTTCCCAATCCTGAAATATTTTCTTTTTTCTCTAAATCTGCTTCAAAAGAACCTTCTGAAGAGTAATACCTATCAATACGCAACCAATGCATATCTCTACTCTTACGCATTTCTTCCTTCCCTACGACAGGAACATTATTTTCTGCGTGGCAGGCAATCACACAGGCACCACAACCGGTGCACGCGTTTAGGTCTATAGACAAATTAAAGTGGTGCCCAATAGAACGGTCGAAGCTCGTCCAAAGATCGGCATCTTCTGATCTTACAGAAATTTCTTCGTGATCTTTAGAAACTTCTGGAACAGGATTCCATTCGTGAACATCTCTTGTATTGAAAATCTCAAGGGTCGTTTCCTTTATAATATCACGTCCCATCATGGTATTGTGCAACTGTACGCAAGCAAACTCGTGAACTCCTGAAGCTTTTTCAATCGTCACGCCCGTTTGTACATTACTGAAGTTGGTGTATAGCGCATATGCATTTACACCTGTCTGCATTTCTTCCTGAAGTCCTACTGTTTGTCCGTATCCTAAGGCAAGACCCATAGAGCCTTTTGCCTGTCCTGGTTGAATTAACACAGGAACATACTCCACAGTAACCCCGTTCATTTTTACATGTACGTAGCTACCATTCAGTCCGCCGTCGGCTACATTAAAGTTTTCAAGACCCATCTCAGCAGCATCTGCCGCAGAAACTGTTAGATAATTGTCCCAAGACGTTCTGGTGATAGGATCTGGTAATTCCTGTAACCAAGGGTTACTCGCTTGGTTACCACTTCCTAAGCCAGTTTTTGTATAGAGAGTAAGCTCCATTCCTCCAGATTGCGTTGCGCTAGACAATGCCCCGTTGGAAGTTGAAGTTTCTAATGCCAAACTATTGCTGTTTGAAGTATCTGCATCTGTAGTTACTTCAGCAGAACTTTCAACGATACCATCATGTACTGCTTGGTTCCAGGAACCTGTTCCCAGCACAGATGCTTGCATAAATTCTTTAAGGTAGTCATAATATTTTTTATCGCCTTGCCCAGTCCATTTCAACAAACATTCTTGAAATTGTCTTGTATTGAACAAAGGTCTTATAGTAGGCTGCATAATGCTGAAGGTTCCTTTCTTCAACTGAACATCACCCCATGATTCTAAATAGTGAGGCGTTGCAGCAACCAATTGCGCAGCCGAAGCAGTAGCATCTGGTCTCATTGAAAAAGCCAAAGACATCTCTAAATTCTGATACGCTGCAGCAAATTCTTTATTTGGGAATGAGTATACTGGATCCACACCAACGGTAATCAATCCTTTTACACTTCCTGAAACAACACCATTCATTACCTTCATTACTTCCTGGGTATTCCCCATAGCAGTCAATCTAGGTTTTGCAGTATCCATTACCTCGCCATTTGCGTTATAATTCAACGCCAGGGTCTGTGCTTGCACATCTGGTAAATTTGTAATCACCACTCCCTTGCTGCCTGCCTTTTGCAAGTGTGCTTTCGCCTTAGCAACAGCCGCAGCTACGTTTTCTGGTAATCCAGAAGCGCTACCCCCTGTTAAAGCTTTCAACACCTGTAGTTGCTGTGTTGGTGTAACAGGAACACGAACGTCTGCATTGGCACCCGCTAAGCTCATATTGGCTTCAAACTGATAGTGCTTGCTCATTTTTCCATTCTTAGGAATACGACCTTTTGCATAGCCTGCCTCGTATCCTCCACCTTGCCAGTCTCCAATAAAATCGGCACCAACCGAAACAATCACTTCTGCCTTACTGAAATCATAATCAGGCAATGCTCTTGTTCCATATGTATTCTGAAAAGCATCCAACGCTTCCGAAGAGGAAACCGCATCGTAAATTACGTGACGTACGTTTGGATATTTTGCTGTAAATTCTTTAATTAGTTTTGAGGTAGATGGACTTGCAAAAGTTTGTGTGAGCAACACTACGTCTTTGCCGGACATTTCATTCATCTTCTGCGCTACGGCAGCATCAAAATCGCTCCAGGTAACATCTTCCCCACCCATCATAGGATTTTGCACACGGTTCTTGTCGTACATGGACAATACTGAAGCATGGACACGTGCGTTTACACTACCGCCATTTTTAGCAAGGTCATTCCTTTCAATCTTAATAGGGCGACCTTCCCGCGTCTTTACCAACACATTGGCAAAATCGAATCCATCTGCCATTGTTGTGGCATAATAGTTAGCAACGCCAGGAACAATCTCATCCGGAGCAATCACATAAGGTATCGATTTAATCACAGGACCCTCACATGAAGCCAAAGAAGCAGCTGCAGTAGAAAATCCTACATATTTTAAGAAATCGCGACGTGTTGTTGATGAAGCCTCCAGCGTTTCCTTATTTCCCAAAAAGTCGTCCGTAGGAATAGGTGTTACAAACTCGTTTTGCTTCAACGTTTCAACAATCGAACTAGACGAGTCTAGCTCTTCAACACTTTTCCAGTATTTCTTGTTTGATGCCATATTATTCATTTACAATTTTAGAGGTACGGTTTTAGATTGCTTGATTTTTCATTTGTAAATCGTACATCGTATATCCAAAATTTTGCATTTAATGTTTATTTCTATAATTTATAATGTCAATTAAAGTTTCAGAAAAACTTATGGACATTAATAGTGGCACTTACCACATTCCAATCCACCCATTTGCGCAGCTGTTAACTGGTCAACACCATACTTTTTTGAAAGTTGTTCGTGAATTTCTTTATAATATTCGTTTCCTGCAACATTTATGTTGGTCTCACGGTGACAATTGATACACCAACCCATTGTAAGTGGTGAATACTGAGACATTATTTCCATTTCTTCCACCGGACCGTGACAGGTCTGGCAATCTACTCCAGCAACGGTAACGTGTTGCGAGTGGTTGAAATACGCAAAGTCTGGTAAGTTGTGGATGCGAACCCACTTTACAGGTTCTGTTTCGCCAGTATAGGATTGCGTAGCTTCATCCCAACCCACTGCTTTGTATAATTTTTTAATTTCTTTGTTGTAGTCTACTCCGTACTCTTCCTGCCCCATAGCATAGGTGTCTTCAGAAACCTCTGCAATGTTTTTGTGGCAGTTCATACAAACATTCAAGGAAGGGATTCCAGAGTGCTTACTTTTCCTAGCCGACGAATGACAATATTTACAATCTATCTGGTTTTCACCTGCATGAATCCTGTGAGAGTAATGAATAGGTTGCACTGGAGCGTATCCTTGATCTACTCCTACCTGCATAAAGTAGCCATACATAAAGTAGGCAGCAGACAGCAATAAGAAGATGGAAGTTACCATCACTAAAAACTGATTTTCAGCAAACACTCTCCAAAGTGGCGTACGCTTTTCTTTATCTTCATATACAACCCCATTGGCTGCAGCAATTTTTTGCAAGGTTTTGTTTACCAATACCAGCATTACTACCAATAAAAGGAATACTAAGGCTAGCGCACCAAGAATAATATTATTTGAAACGCCACCACCTTCACCATTTACAACAACTGCCTCACCAGTTGCAACTGTTGGCTCAGGTTTTGGAGTATCTGTATAGGCTAAAATATTATCAATATCAGTCGTGCTCAATGCTGGGAAAGCAGTCATTGGAGACTTGTTGTACTCTTCGTAAATTTTAATTGCCTGCGAATCTCCAGAAGCAATTAGCGCGGCACTATTGGTAATCCATTTATACAACCACTCACGATCGTATTTCTGAGATACTTGAAATAAAGCAGGACCCACTGCTTTTTTATACAACTTATGACAAGCGGCACAATTTGCTTTGAACAATGCTTCTCCCGCCTCTGCATCTCCTACACCGGTTGCGGCAGGGGTTGCAACATCTGCTACCACTTCAGTAGAATCTACTTGTGCGTGTAATGGCGTTGAAAACGTTAGCAGGACTGCCAACAGTAAGAGAGATACTATTGAGGGTAGATTTATAAACTTCACCTTTTGCATACTAATGATTAATTATTGGCAATACTTTGGCACATAATTAGTTATTGTCACTACTATACTTAGCGTGTTATTATGTGCCTTAAATAACTGTGCAAAAGTAAGTGTTTATGTTTATTTTCTAAATCCAAATAAACTGTTAAGATGTAATTTATACTAATTCTAAATAATAAAATTGAAGGCAAAGTGGTTATTAGGTTTTACCTTTGTATTCACAAAATAGGACTATGAAAAAATCACACATGTTCAAAATATTCATATTCAGCATTTTAGTTGCTTTTTCTGCTGAAATGTCTATCGCACAGCAAGCTACCGTAACTGTACACCAAGATAACAAAATTCCCGAATTGTTAAACTTGAAAAAAGAATTAGAAAAAGAGAATAAACTGGGGGACGGCTTTACCATACAATTATATTACGGCGAGCTTACCAAAGCAAATTCTGTACTAAACAGCTATAGAGCTAGCTACAGTGCCTGGCCCGCTTCACTCGAATATGAAACCCCAAATTATAAAATCTGGGCTGGCGACTTTGCCTCACGCCTGGAAGCAGACAGAGCCTTGCTGGAGATTAAAGAAAAATTTCCCGCTGCGTTTATTCTATCAACTAATTAAAAATAGGCTTTAGGCTTTAGGCTTTAGGCTTTAGGCAAAAAAATAAAAAGTCTTTTTACTGATTCCTGTTTAGTGAATCACTGATGTACTGAACTACGGCGCAGGATTTGGCATTTTCTCGTGCACACTTTGAATCTCTTTTAAAATTTCTTCGGAAAGCTCCACATCTATACTTCCTATATTTTCTGAAAGCTGCTCAATAGTGGTTGCCCCTATAATATTTGAAGTTACAAATGGTTGCTGGTTTACAAAGGCCAAAGCCATTTGTGTAAGGCTTAATTCGTGTCTCTGGGCAATTTGTTGGTAAGCCGCCGTAGCTTGCATAGAACTTTCTGAACTATACCTAGCGTAATTAGGATACATCGTTATTCGGCCATTGGCAGGTTTTTGTCCGTTTAAATATTTGCCTGTCAACATCCCGAAACCTAGCGGAGAATACGTTAAATAGCCTAGATTTTCCATTTGCAATACTTCAGTCAAGCCTACTTCGTCCCTACGCTGCAATAAACTATACGCATTTTGAACCGAAACCATTTTTAATTTTCCTTTTCGGTGCGCTTCCATGTAGCGCATCACGCCAAATGGAGTTTCATTACTTAGTCCTATATGAAGCACTTTTCCTTCTTTTACGAAAGTTTCCAAACGTTCTAAAATTTCAGCAAGATTATCTGTCCAACGTTCATTTTCACTGTGGCTATAATCTCTTACGCCAAATATATTAACGGCACGTTCTGGCCAATGCAACTGGTACAAATCCAAATAATCGGTCTGCAAACGCTTCAGGGTTTTATGCAATGCATCCTCCAAAGAATTTTTACTGAAATCTAACTGCTCACGAATATGGCTAAAGCCGCGAGAAGGCCCTGTTACTTTAGATGCCAAAATCACATCACTACGTTTACCAGATTTTGAAAGCCACGAGCCAATGTAATTTTCGGTAAGACCCTGTGTTTTTGGGTCTGCGGGAACTGCGTACATTTCGGCAGTATCAATAAAATTGATACCTTTTTCTAAGGCAAAATCCAATTGCTGGTGTGCCTCTGTTTCGGTATTTTGATTTCCGAACGTCATGGTGCCCAAGCATATTTTGCTAACTTTCAAATTGGTATTCGGGAGGTTGGTGTATTTCATATTTCGACTTTAGTTTATCCTGAGCCCGTCGAAGGGCTCAATATGCGGAAATATTTTATTATTTATTCTGATTGCTTACGCAATCTTTATTTCCTATTAATAAAAGTATAAGGCGTTCATTTTAATTCTAGAATCTTTAATATATAGTTTTTGTTCTATTATCTGATTTCTATTAAGCTACATATCATTTAGCAATGTATTGATTTCATCCAGCTTTGGAGTTAAGATCACTTCAATTCTTCGGTTCTTAGCTTTTCCATCGGAGGTAGTATTTGGTGCTATTGGTGCATATTCTCCTCTTCCTGCCGCGGTTAAATTATTTTTAGGGATGTTATTGTTTTCAGTAATTATACTTACAATAGCTGTGGCACGTTTGGTAGAAAGATCCCAATTGCTTTGGATATTTCCGTTTCCGCCATAGGGCACATTGTCTGTATGTCCTTCTATAAGTACAGCAATCTCTGGGTTATTTGCCAATACCACTGCTAACTGTTCCACGGCCTGCCTACCGCGCGTATTTACAGCCCAGCTGCCACTGTCGAAAAGTAATTTGTTTTCCATAGAAACATATACCTTGCCGTCCCGCTGCTCCACGGTAAGACCATTTCCTTCAAAATTGGTAAGGGCAGCAGAAATAGCATCTTTTAAGGTTCGCATTTTGGCATCTTTTGAGGCTATGATCGCTTCTAACTCTTCTACGCGTTTTGACCTGTCTTTTAGCTTTTTCTCTAAAATTTCTAAGCGGGCTTCTTCTTCAGCTAATGATTTTTCTTTTGCTTCTAATTGTTTTAGAAGTTTTCGGTTGCGGGCTAGATTTTCGGTTAAGGCTTCAGAGCTGTTTGCTTCCAAGGCATCATACGAAGCTTGCAAGGTTGCCATAGTTACTTGGGTAGCGGCAAGTTCCATTGCTAAACGGGTTTTTTCGGCTGTAATAACGGCTATCTCTTTTTGAAGATTTGCTACGGTATACAGATCAGTATTGGAATTTCCAGTACCATCCAACCTGGTCATGAGCGTTTCATTTTCGGAGCGCAAGGTTTCGTTTTTATCCTTTAGGTCTTCATAGACTTGTGAGGAGACGCAGCTGGTTAATGATGCTGCAATTGCAAAAAGTATTATTAGGTTTTTCATTTTTAGATAATTATTTGAAACTAAGAAGGAATATCCCCCTAGCTATGCCTTCCTCTCCCTCGTGCCTCAGTCGTCGGAGGCAGGTTAAGAGGGGAATTCAGATTAACAATAATTTGCATTAAAATTCAAGCTCCACCAACAACGGACAATGATCGCTGTGGTAAGCATTGGGTAATATAACGGCTCTACTTAGGTTTTCTTGTAATGGTGCTGCAACCATGTTGTAATCTATGCGCCATCCTTTGTTATTAGCACGGGAATTGGCACGATAACTCCACCAGGTATAATTATCTGGCTCTTTGTTGAAGTGTCGAAAACTATCTATAAATCCGTTATCTATAAAATTGCCAATCCACGCTCGCTCTTCAGGTAGAAATCCCGAGACATTTTTATTCCTAACCGGATCGTGTATATCTATTGCTTTATGACAAATATTGTAATCGCCACAAATTACAAGGTTGGGAATATTTTTTTTTAATTGGTTTATATATTGCTGAAATAGATCCATAAACTCAAATTTATGTTCCAAACGTGCGCTATTGGTTCCGCTTGGCAGATACAAGCTCATTACAGAAACCTGGTCATAATCTATCCTGATATTGCGACCTTCAAAATCCATACTTTCTATGCCTGTACCATATTCCACATGGTTGGGTTCGGTTTTACAGAAAATAGCGACGCCGCTATACCCTTTTTTTTGTGCGCTAAACCAATAATGAAATGGATAGCCTGCTCCCTCAATCTCAGAAACATCAACCTGGTCCATGTTAGCTTTGGTTTCTTGAATACAGATAACGTCGGGATTGGCATTTTGGAGCCACTCCAAAAATCCTTTGCGCATTGCAGCACGAATTCCATTTACGTTGTAGGAAATTATTTTCATTTTTTTCATTTTTCTTCGGAAGTATATCCCTCCTCTTTAATAATATTTCACAGCTCCATGTCGTACCTACGCTGGGTAGGGGTAGGCGAATAATGAAGTGCTAAATTAAATAACATCGTATTTTTAAAACCCTACTTGCTGAAAGGTTTTCAAAAAACAATCAACAAAATTAAAGTTTCAGCGTTACGTTTGTACACCTTATGAAGTATTTCTTGTTTTTTCTGTGTATTTGTACCGTCACTATTGGTGTGGCGCAGGAAACAGCATCTAATTACCGCAGTAAGAAAGTAGCAGTGCAAGACACCATTAAAGTAGATACGGTGAGCATTAATCCCAGACTTTTTAAAATTTTTGATGCTACAGGAAAAAAAATTGACAGTACAAAGTATACTATAGACTTTAAAACAGGAACACTTGTTTTTGCTAAAGTAATCCCAGCAAAAGATTCTATAACCATACATTACTTGAAATATCCCCAATTCCTTACGCGCGACTATTACACCTTTGATCCGAAACTCATTATTGAAAATACAGGTACTATAGACAGATTATACTCCCTGGAACAAGGGAATGACCGTAGAACTTTTAAACCTTTTGACGGACTTAACACCGTAGGAAGCATTTCCCGTGGCGTTACCATTGGAAACAATCAAAATGCCGTGGTAAGTAGCGAACTGGATTTGCAGATTACAGGAAAATTGAATGACAAAGTTTCTATACGTGCTTCCATTCAAGATGCAAATATTCCAACCCAGCAAGGAGGCTATTCTCAAAGCCTGGATGAATTTGACCAGATATTTATAGAGCTTTATAGTGACAACTGGAACATACGGGCTGGAGATGTAGATCTTACAAACAACAATAGTTATTTTGGTCGTTTTATAAAAAAAGTGCAAGGTATTGCTTTGGGTGGCACTTTGAAACATTCAGAAGATGCCAAAACAAGCGCTTTTGCCGCTGGTGCCTTGGTAAGAGGTGTTTTTCAGCGAAGCCAGTTTACAGGACAGGAAGGAAATCAAGGACCCTACAAATTGGTTCGACCCAATGGCGAATTGTTCATATTAATAGTCTCAGGGAGCGAACGGGTGTATGTAAATGGACTATTACTGGAACGTGGCGAAAATGCAGACTATGTAATAGATTACAATGCGGGTGAAATAAAATTTAATCCTACCTATCCTATTACCTCCAACATGCGTATTACGGTAGAATATCAATTTACTGACCGAAATTATACGCGTTTTATTGGATATGGAGGTGGAAATTATACCAGCGAAAAGTTAGATTTGGGTGTTTATGTGTATTCTGAAAGCGATGCTAAAAACCAGCCACTTCAGCAAAATTTGTCTGAAGAACAAGTAGCTATTCTACAGGCTGCTGGTGATGATATGGACGCAATGGTCGCCCCTTCTGCCATAGAAGATACGTTTTCTGAAAACAAGATCTTATATAAAAAAGAGATAGCGCTTAACGGCGACGAAATTTTTGTGTTCTCAAACAACCCAGAAGACGATTTATTTAGCGTTCGGTTTTCATTGGTAGGCGATAATTTAGGTAATTATATCATTAGCGATCAAAGTGCGATTAGCCGAATTTTCGAATATACACCTCCTTTAAATGGAGTGCCTCAAGGAAATTATGAGCCCATTATTCAGCTAAATGCTCCTACAAAATTACAAGTAGGTGGTTTAAACGGAAGTTACCGCCCTACCGAAAAAACTACCATCAATTTTGAAGTTGCCGCTAGCCAGAATGATCTTAATCTATTTTCGGATCTGGAAGATAAAAATAACGATGGTTTTGCAGGAAGACTCGATGCACGACAAACTATTTTTACCACTTCAGATACGCTGAAAGTTGACGCCATTGGTTCTTTGGATTATATAAACAGGGATTTCAGAACTATTGAGCGGTTATATGCTATTGAATTTAGCCGTGATTGGAACTTGATCGATCCTGTAGGAGACCAGCGATTCGCTATTGGCGGTTTTGAACTAAACTCCCCTACTCTAGGAAGTGCGCAGTATACTTTTCAGGATCTAAACTTTTCTGAAAATTTTTCGGGAAAGCGTCATGTAGTAAATGGTAACTTACGTTTCGGCAAATTAAGAACTTTTACCAATGGAAGTATTTTAGATAGCGAAAGTGATAGTTTGCAATCCAAATTTTACCGCTTGCACCATACTTCAGTCTATGGATTTGAAAAATCCTGGGTAGGAGGAAAAGTAAGTTCAGAAAACAACCAGGTAACTGAAATCAGAAATGACAGCTTGAGTTTTGTGAGCCAGCGCTTTTCAGAATATGAGGCTTTTATTGGGATTGGTGACAGCACACAGGTATATGCTGAAGTGGGCTATAGAAATAGGGTAACAGACAGTGTTTTGTTTAATAAACTATTAAAAGTAAATACGGCAAATACCTATTTTCTAAAATCGAAATTACTAAATTCTGCAAATACCCAACTTTCAGTGTTTGCTAATTATCGGGAGTTGAAACCTTTTAATAATCCCAATACCGAAGCCACCGAAAAGTCCTTAAATTCCAGAATACTGTACACTCAAAATATTTTAAAGAACGGTATTCGCTTTAACACCGTTTTGGAGGCAAACAATGGCGTACTGCCGCAACAAGAATTCACCTACACGCAAGTAGACCCCGGACAGGGTATTTTTACTTGGATAGACTACAACAACAACGGTATTCAGGAGCTGGATGAATTTGAGGTAGCGCAGTTTCAGGATCAGGCAGATTACGTGCGTATTTTATTACCCAATCAGGTTTTTATAAAAATCAGGGAAAACAGGTTTAGCCAGATTGTTACGCTGGATCCACAGGCCTGGGCAAACAAAGAAGGTTTTTTAAAGTTGTTATCAAAATTTTACAACCAAACATCGTATGTATTAAATAGAAAAGTTCGCAGAAGTAACGACGGTTTTAACCTCAACCCATTTTTGGATGGAGATGAAGACCAATTGGGTTTAACTCTAAATTTTAGGAATGCGCTTTTCTTTAATCGTGGCAAACAATATTATACTACAGGGTATACCTACATAACTACTTCTGCAGACAACTTACTATCTGTTGGATTACAATCTAGCAAGTTAGAAAACCATCAATTGAATTTTAACCACAAGTTCTGGGAGTCTTGGCTATTGAATATGCGCGGGGCGTTTGGCACCAATGAAAGTACTTCGGAGAGTTTTCCTGGACGTAATTTTTTTCTGGACAACTACGAGGTAAATCCAAAGATTTCGTATTTATTAAACAGGTCCACTAGGTTTGATGTTTTTTATCAGTTTATGAATGAAGAAAACAGCCTGGGGGCCATGGAACAGTTAAATCAGCAAAAAATTGGGACTTCTTTCAGCTATACCAATGCGCAAAAGATCTCGTTAAACGGAGAGTTTACGTATATAAATAATGATTTTACCGGGAGTGCATTTTCACCTGTTGCCTACCAAATGCTTGAAGGTTTGCAACCAGGAACCAATTTTACATGGAGTCTTTTATTACAAAAGCGAATTACCAAATACCTGGACGCCAATATCTCTTATTTTGGAAGAAAAAGTAAAGAAACAAAAACAGTACATACTGGTACCGTGCAATTAAGAGCGTATTTTTAGACCTAAAAAAAGAGGCTATCCAATTAGGGATAGCCTCTATAATTTGAATTAAAGCGCTACTTATTTAACAATAATACGCTGCACTTTATTTAGATTTTCATTTCCAACTTTTACGAAGTATACTCCTGAAGAAGCGTAAGACATATCGATAGTCTTAGTGTATCCTTTACCATTATTCTCTAAGGTATAAAAAGCCAGGTTTTGGCCTAATGTGTTATAGATATATACTGGTAAATCATCGGTATAATTAGTAGTGTTGAACAACAACACAAATTGATTGTTAGGTTGCGTAGTAATGATAAATTCTGCATCTGCAAATGGCACACTATCTACACCTAGCGTCCCTCCAGTAATGTTCGCAGTATAATCATTGGTTCTTCCCCATTGAAGATCCTCACAAGGATTGAGCACGTCGCCAGAACCCGATTCATCTTCTCCTCTTAATCTCATTAAGTGCATTCCAGGTGTTACACCAGGGATAGCACTAAAATCAACTGTGAAATCAAAATCGCTGTTTGCAACTGCTACTTGTTCGCTAGAAATTAATTCAGAAGGCTCAAATATAAAGTTATCATTAAAATCAATCCATAGTGCATAAATAGAATCTGAAAAGCCCATCTGAAGTGTTCCTTCAAAAGGATTGTCTTCAAGAACAAAATTAAAAACTATAGAAGTATCGTCACTGTAGCCAGCAGGAGATGTTCCACAATTAGTAGAAATATCCTGGTCTGCAAGTTCAAATAGTGTTACCCCATCATCAAAATCAATACAGTTGGACTCTGGTCGACATAGGAAGTTCGTAACCGTTTGCGTGATATCATCGTTTGTCTCATCTGCATCTCCTACAAACTCAGTTCCAGCAACAAAGTCGAAGTTGCCAAGAGCAGATAAGTCGGCTTGTGTAGTAAAGGTGTACGTATCGGTCATACCAGCAGCAATAGAACCAACATAATCTTCTTGCACTGCTGTACCGCCATTAATAGTGTAAAAAACAGGGATCATAGTCTGTGTACTAGCACCAAAATTCTGAATAGTTATGGTTACATCTTCGGTAGCCGAAAGTCCACTTCCACTCGTTGGAGCATCAAGGGAGATCACACCTACATCATCATTTTCCAAATGTGTAACATCTTTAGAAACACAATCGTTTTGAGCTACTTCGTCTCCTACCAAGGCAGTACAAGCTTCAATGGTATAGGTAGTTCCCTGCACACTTAAATTTGCCGTACCTGGGTTGAAAACATAGGTTACATTAGAAGCCGGAGGAATAGGTCCCGGAACAATTTCTATAACTGGAGTACCTCCATCTACGGTAAACTGAACTGGAACATTAGACTGAGGTAAGGTACCAAAGTTACGTACCGTTACTTCTACAGTTTCTGTTGCTGTTAATAGGCCATCGTTAGGTTGTGTGATGGCAACAACACCTGTATCATTATCTGCATCTGGAGCAACTTTAAACACTCCTACGTGATTTGTTTGTCTGTATTCAGTAATAAAATAAAATGTTTGATTATCTGTTGGATCTACGTCCAATTTTCCATAATCACCAAATCTGGTTCCTCCCACATTTGCGGTACTAGTTCCAAAAACTTCTTCGGCAATCGTCATCGTTCCAATTGGATCTGAAACAAATCGTCCTGTGTAAGCAGCACCTACTCTGTTGTCCGTTGGATTGGGAGTTGTTGGACCCGCCATTACAGAATATCCCATACCAATATTCCCTTGCTCGTCCATCGCCATACTTCCGTTCCAGGCGTGTTTACCATCTGGAGCGCTATAGGTACCTTCTTGCATCATAGTCCAAGCACCACCATCTACAGCTTGTTGAAACTCGTACCAGCGTATCCCTGCCAATTCACCTGCACCCGCATCTAAATCTACAACAAAGTTGAAAACAGCAGAATTATGGGTTGGGAATTTTCTGAATTGCGCCTGGTTCATAATAGTAGATTGCAGTGCATCAATAGCACTACCTCCACCTGGTTGCGTTAAATTTGAGAAGCTACCTCCATCGAAAACATTGATAAAAGGTTCTGTTAAGAACACTTCTGGTGCGGATACGTTTGAATTTGCAGGAGTAGCAAAGTCTACGTTTACGGTCCAAATATTTACTGAATCATCTGTAACACCAGCAAAACCATTATCTCTCATATATACGAGTGGCGCTCCTCCTGTAGTAGGGTGAACATCGTCTGTAATATTAAATACCTGTGCGCTTGTAAAATTCTGTCCTTGTACACCAGGAATATTAAATCCTTGGATACCCACTGTAGGAGCTCCAGCCAGCGCTGCGTTACGATCGACTGCCCAAACATCATTTGCGCCATTGTCGGTTATGTAATACCCATCTCTCCAAACTGATAATTTGTTATAATCGTTTACCTGAGGTAATAAATATACATTCCAGTTAGCGGTCAATGGGTCGGGGCCATCTGAAACTGCTATTTCCATTCCAGCTCCAACAAATAAATAAGTAATTACCCATCGGTCTGCCAGGTTATCATAAGACACCGTTAGGTCACAACATCCATTATTTGAAAAAATTGCTGATGGAGCCGTTGGTCCTTGAAGAATATTATCGGCCTTGTCATAGATCATAAAGCCTGTATTATAAACAATAAAAACATGGTTTGGCCCTACACCTAAGGCTGGATCTGACGGAGATCCTACACTATTTCCAACAACATAGTCGAAAAGGGGGTCCCGTGCAGGAATTTTTCCCGCTAGGGGGTTTGGGTTGGCTGCTAAAAAATCGTTTGCAGTCTGTGGGTCTTTCATTGGTACTACCTCAACTTTGGCAGATCTACCATCATTGGGTGGGGTCGTTCTTTTTACAGCAGGCTGTAAATTACTTCTAGATGCTAATGATGGTACTACTCTTTTTTGAGAAGATTCACCTACATAATTTGCACCTGTTTCTTGTGCTTGAGCCGTACCTGCAAAAATCATTGCAAATAACGCCAAGAACATTGTCATTTTAAGTTTCATAAATTAGGTTTAAGTTAAATTTTTATTTAGCAATTAAAGTTAATACGAAAATTTGAGATTTCATTAACATTTAAATACTTTTTTTATTATTAAATAACTGAATATCAGATATTTGAAATTTTAACGCCTAGTAATTTACTAGGTTAATAGTCTGAAAAAAACTACTTTACAAAAGAAATTATTTATTAAACATCTATAAAGGCACATATTTTGTACTTTAACAGACTAGAACTTAAAACACTACCAATGAAAATTTTAAAAACAGCGTTTGTCCTACTTGTTGTAATAGCAACTTCTTCTTGCAATTCAAGTAAAACATCCAAAAATGAAACTAAAAACAATTCCAATGCTATGATGGCAGATTCTAAAACAATGATGGCCAATGGGTTTACGATGGGAACAATCGTGGCCTCCACAGTGGAAGGAGATTGCCCATATGTAATTTCTTCTGAAATTGACGGGAACAAAGTACTTTACGACCCAATTAACATGGAAGAAATGTATATGAAAGATGGGATGAAGATCTGGTACAAATTCAACGGTTTACGTATGATGAATAGATGCGACAAAGCAAATCCAGTAAGTCTAACTGAAGTACAAAAAATGAATTAGAAAATTTCTACATCAATATAAAAGCGGCTGCCCAATGAGGACAGCCGCTTTTTTTATGACTTCTTTGTAATTAGTAATCTATGGTTACTTAACAACTAGCTTTTTAGAAACTCCTGTTGTACTGTTTCCAAGCCTAACAACATATACTCCGCTTGCAGCGTAAGACATGTCTAGTTTGTAAGAATAACCAGT
Source organism: uncultured Flavobacteriaceae bacterium (assembly GCA_963799365.1). Classification (GTDB taxonomy): domain Bacteria; phylum Bacteroidota; class Bacteroidia; order Flavobacteriales; family Flavobacteriaceae; genus Marinirhabdus. Next base: position 118,872 of record CAWCWV010000007.1, on the reverse strand, counting down.
ACCATCATTGTCCAATCCATAGGTCAATAGGTTTTGCCCAAGAATATTGGTAACGGTAAGTGTAAGTCTTTCAGTAACTTCCTGAGTATTCAAAGAAATATCAAACATTTTACCATCTTTACTTACAACCAATAAATCTTGTGCTGTAAGTATATTATCTGCAGTACCTAAAACTCCATCATTGAAAACTTGCTTCGTGTCTACATCATTATCAGTATTAGAGTCTCCTGCTAGTCCTGTAGTTACCTCAATAAGAAAAGAGGCACCTGGAGCAGACATATCTACAGTAGCAGTAAATGTGTACTCAACGGAAGTTGTACCTGCCAAGCTAGCTGTAATTACCTCATCTGCTATGCTAGTTCCATTAACGGTTAGATTAATTGGGATATTACTTTTTGCATCTGTCCCGAAGTTAAATACAATAACTTTTACTTGCTGTGTAGCTGTTAGGACACCACTTACAGGTTCTGTAATAGTAACTGCTCCTACGTCGTTTGTTGTACTAGAAGCTATATCAAAAACACCTACGTGATCTTTCCGCCCGCTTTTAGCAATTTCATTGATAAACCAGAATGTTTTATCATCAATAGGATCAATGTCAATTTTTGAGTAATCACCATATCGTGTGTTGGGAATATTAGTTGTTCCAGCTTCGATCAATGTTTCGGCTACGGACATAGTTCCAAGAGGATCTCCAGCAAATCTACCAGTAAAAAAAGTTGAAACTCTGTTATCTGTAGGGTTAGGGGTAGTAGAACCTGCCATTGCAGTATACCCCATACCTATATTCCCTTGATTGTCCATCATAAGACTTCCCATCCAGGCATGCTTCCCATTTGGAGATGTATAGGTACCTTCTTGGTGTAATGTCCAAGGCATACCATCCCCATCTTGACGAAGTTCAACCCAACGAATACCTGCCAATATTCCACCACTAGCATCTGTGTCTACCACAAAATTGAAAACTGCAGAATTATGATCGTTAAATTTTCTGAATTGTGCCTGATTCATAATAGTTGCCTGAATCGCATCGATAGTAGCACCACCACCTGGTTGCGAAAGATTTGCAAAACTACCACCATTAAAAACAGAGATAAACGGTGTTAATGGAATTTCTGTTGCTGCTGAAATAGAAGAATTTGAAGGAGTTGTAAAATCTACATCCAACATCCAGTATTTAATATGGTCTGTAGTAACTCCAGAGTAGGCATCGTCTTGCTGATATACAATAGTTGCACCACCATAGGCTGGCATGTTACTATCTGTTACATTTAAGACTTGTGGGCTAGAAAATCCTCCAATAGGGCTGTTGAAACCAGGAAGATTGAATCGTTGAACACTGGCTGTAACATCGCCCATAAGTGCCGCCTCTCTTTCTAAAACAAATATCTTGTTACCTCCAGTATTGGCTGAAAGATAATACCCATCGCTCCATACTGAAAGTTTATTATAGTCATTCACACCTGTAATAGTGTACACATTCCAATCTGCCGTTAATGGATCTGGCCCATCTGAAACAGCTACTTGTACATTTCCGTTAAAAAACAAATAAGAAAGTACAAAGCGATCTGCATCTGAATCGTAAGATACTGTTAAATCACAACATCCTCCAGCAGAAAAAATATTTGTAACACTAAGAGGAGCTGTTAGCGCAGTACCTGTTTTATCAAAAATTCTAAATCCTGTGTTGAACACACTAAGCACATGGTTTGGGCCTACAGCCAAAGCCGGGTCTGAAGGAGAAGATCCTGATGGGGTAGCTTCAAAATCGAACAATAATGAGCGCGTGTTAATTTTTCCTTCTAAAGGATTAGGATTAGATGCTAATATGTCGTTTTCTGATTGAGAGTCTTTACCAATAACAAAAGGATGTGATTTGGATCTTTTATCCTGAGCTTCCCTTAGAGACATATCTGCAGGGATTAATGTAGTTCTTGATGCCAGTGACTGTACAAATTCTTTAGGTGGCGTTTCGCCTACATAGTCTGGCCCTTCTTGGGCAGTTGCAGTAAATCCAAATGCCAGTAACAAAGACAATAAAGTTAATTTTAATTTCATTAGAATAGTTTTTTTAGATTAATTCTTAATAAGTCGTTAAAAATACGAAAAAAAACTCATTCTAATAAAATAAAAACCCCTTAAAATAAGAAGGTTACTCTTTTAAATCACGATACTTTTAAGCCAGTGTTCATAAGAGATACTCTCTTTTAAAATATTTGAGATTTCAGCAATAGGTATGCGTTCCTGCTCCATAGTATCTCTATCCCTAATGGTGACAGTTTGATCTTCTTTGGTTTGGTGGTCTACGGTGATACAAAATGGTGTCCCAGCAGCATCTTGGCGTCTGTAACGGCGACCAACAGCATCCTTTTCATCGTACACTACATTGTAATCCCATTTTAATGCTTCAATAATATCCTGAGCTATTTCTTGTAAACCATCTTTTTTAAGCAATGGTAATACAGCCGCTTTTACAGGAGCAAGAATGGAGGGCAATTTGAGTACCGTCCTTTCACTTCCATCTTCTAAAGTTTCCTCTTGCAAGGAATGACTAAGCACTGCCAAAAACATTCGATCCAATCCTATGGAAGTTTCCACAACATAGGGCGTATAATTCTTATTTAACTCTGGGTCGAAAAATTGCAATTTTTTACCACTATGGGCTTCGTGTGCTTTTAAATCGAAATCGGTTCTAGAGTGAATCCCCTCCAATTCTTTAAATCCGAAAGGGAAGTTAAATTCAATATCTGAAGCTGCATTAGCGTAGTGAGCTAATTTTTCATGATCATGAAAACGGTAATTTTCTTTACCCATTCCTAAGGATAAATGCCATTTAAGACGGGTTTCTTTCCAGTATTCATACCATTTCATTTCTTCACCTGGTCGCACAAAAAATTGCATTTCCATTTGTTCAAACTCACGCATCCTAAAAATGAATTGTCTTGCAACAATTTCGTTTCTAAAAGCTTTTCCGGTTTGGGCAATCCCAAAAGGGATTTTCATCCTCCCTGTTTTTTGCACATTCAAAAAGTTCACGAAAATTCCTTGGGCAGTTTCCGGACGCAAGTATAAATCTGTAGCACTTTCAGCAGAGGCTCCTAATTTAGTGCCAAACATGAGGTTAAACTGCTTTACATCTGTCCAGTTTCTTGAACCAGTTTCAGGATCGGCAATTTCTAGTTCTTCAATAAGTGCCTTTACATCTGCAAGATCTTCGGCACTCAGTGATGTTGCCATTCTGGTTAGAATTTCTTTTTGCTGTTCCCGGTAACGCACCACTCTTGGATGTGTTGCCACAAACTGAGCTTCGTCAAAAGCATCGCCAAAACGTTTCTGTGCCTTTGCAATTTCCTTTTGTGCTTTTTGCTCTATCTTTTCGCAATAATCTTCCAATAAAACATCGGCTCTATACCTTTTTTTAGAATCTTTATTGTCTATAAGCGGATCGTTAAAAGCATCTACGTGCCCTGAAGCTTTCCACGTAGTTGGGTGCATTAAAATTGCAGCATCTAGTCCCACAATATTTTGATGCATATACACCATACTTCGCCACCAATATTCACGGATATTCTTTTTTAATTCTACTCCGTTCTGGGCGTAATCATAAACAGCGCTTAAACCGTCATAAATTTCGCTAGAACCAAATACGTAGCCGTACTCCTTTGCGTGCGATACTACTTTTTTAAAATGATCTTCGTTTGCCATGCCGCAAAAATAGGAAAAAGCCTTTTTAGAATGTAATATGATGCTTTCTTTTTGTTAAAAAATGGAAAAGCCGCTCCCAATTTTTTCTGAAACTGTTTTAATGAAAGCAAAAAAACCCGCACATTGCTGTACGGGTTTTGAATATGTATTCCTCTATAGGGGGAATGGATCATATATAGATTTTATTTAAGTTCCATAGTTGTGGTTGCTATTTGTTTTCCTCCTTCATATACGTTAATAATATATCTTCCTTCAATTAAATCTTCCTCTTTAGCATCTACCATAGTACAAACATCCAGCTCTTCATTTTCATAGAATACGTTTACAGACTTGCTGTAATTAAGAATTCCGTTTTCATATCGATGGACTCCTTTTTCACCCAACACATTATTTTTAGGATTGATAACTTGTACAAATAATGTTCTGTCTCCTGCTTCAGATACAGCATTTGGCGCTATTTGAAAACACGCTCTAATTTTATCGGCACGACTACTTCGTCTAGTATCTACAACTTTTCCGCTGGTTCTAACAATTACTGCTTCGCCACGTAAATCTGTTGCCTTTATTAGAGAAGCTCTTTTTACTGTTTCTGAAAGTGCTTCATTTTGCATATTAACAGAATCCACTACTTTAATAGTTTCATTTAAAACAGAACTGGTACTATCTCTTTCAACTACCAATCTGTTATTTGCTGCAATCAGACTATCGGCTTTTCTAAACAATGCAGTACGTTCATTCTTTAACCTACCTACTTCAACTTTATACCGTTGAATAAGTGCTACGTTAGCTTCAGAATCCTTTACGGAATCCAACAAGATCTCAATTCTTTCTCTTGCTGCTAATAAATCGTTGTCTTTTAGCTCATTATCTTCAATAATCTCGTCGTAATTTGCGATGAGCTCTTCTAGTTCGGCCTCAATTTCAATTTTTTGTTTCTCTAATCCTGATACCGTATTTTTACTATCGTTATAAAGCGTTACAGTATAAACGGCAAGCCCTATTAAAAAAACAGACAAAACGCCAACCAACACTTTAAATTTTGAATTATTATTTTCTGTACTCATAATATAGGGTTTATTTTAATTGGCTAAAGTAGTGAGGTAATTCCATATCAATTGTTTATGAAATGGTAAAAAATATTAAATTATGTTAAATATACTATTTACAAAAGTATGTGGAGGCTGTAATAATAGGCTTTTGAAGGGTGAAAACACACTATGCGCTACCTGTATACACGCCCTTCCTATATTAAACCTCCACTACACCAAAAGTACTATAATGACTGGTATTTTCTATGGAAGAGTCCCTATAGAACAAGCCACAGCACTGCTTAAGTTCACCAAAAAAGGGATCACTCAAGAATTATTACACAATCTCAAATATAGAGGCCAAGAAAATATTGGTATTTTTTTTGGAAAGTGGCTAGGCGCCGAATTAGCCGAAATAGAAAGCTACACATCTATAGATTGCGTTATCCCTGTACCCATACATAAACTAAAAAAAAGAAAAAGAGGATATAACCAGGTTACAGGTTTTGGAGTGGAAATTTCCACAGCCTTGCAAAAACCGCTTATAGAGGACGTATTATTAAAAACAAATAAGACAAAATCACAAGTGTTTAAACAACGGTTTACGCGTTTTGAAAATCCAGAGGTATTTAGCCTTCATAACAAAGAGAAAATAGCAGGCAAGCATGTGCTCTTGGTAGACGATATTATTACCACGGGTGCCACCCTAGAAAACTGCGCCAACCAATTATTAACAGCGGGTGCCTCCAAAATTAGCTTAGCAACTATAGCAATGGCGTAGAAAATCTTGCTATTTTTACCACCTTGAAAAAACTAAGAAATATATTATATCCAATTAGACATAGGTTGCTTTACATTCCTATTGCCTTATTGTTTGCATTGTCTTTTGTAGATTGTGCCAAACGCGGCAGTCCGTCTGGCGGATTAAAAGACACCCTCGCTCCCGGTATTGTGAAAAGCACGCCAGAAAATTATTCCACTAACTTTGAAGGCAATGAAATACGTATTTATTTTGACGAATATATAAAACTAATAGATATTCAAAAAAACCTGATTGTTTCTCCCCCGTTGGAATATCAACCCATTATCACCCCGCTTAATACCTCTAAACAGCTTCGGATTAAGATCTTGGATACCTTGAAAGAAAACACTACCTACTCATTCAATTTTGGAAATAGTATTGTAGATAATAATGAAGGAATTGAATTTCCATATTTTAAATATGTATTTTCTACTGGGAGTTATATAGATAGTCTTCAACTTAATGGAACTATTAAAGATGCATTGCTCCCTAAAGCTGAAAATCCCGCAAGTGTACTTTTGTATGAATTGAACGAGACATTTACAGACTCTGTCATTTTCAGCAAAAAACCTACTTATATAACTACGACACAAGATAGCACAGGTACTTTTCAGTTTACCAATTTAAAAGCGGGTAGGTATTTATTAGTTGGACTTCAAGAAAAAAACAACGATTATATCTTTCAGCCAAGAAATGATAAAATTGGTTTTGTACGGGATACTATTGCTCTTCCAACAGACAGCACCTACACCATTACCCTTTTTAAGGAAACACTGGATTATAAAATGGCCCGGCCTGCACAGATAAGCAAAAATGAATTTATTTTTGGGTATGAAGGCAACATAGACAGCTTGGTTTTGGAACCCATTTCAACCCTACCTGAAGATTTTAAGGCCATCACCTATCGCAATGCCGAGAAAGACACTTTGCACTATTGGTACAAACCAGCTTTCGATAGTGATGTGACAGACTCTTTATTGTATATCGTAAAAAACAGAGCCAGCATAGACACGCTTGAAGTAAATATAAAAAACTTGTTCGCAGACTCCCTTAAAATTAGTATTGTTAAAAGCGGAACACTTACGCCTAGGGATACTTTTCAACTTCAGTTTAACACCCCTTTAATTACTATAGATGAAACGCTTATAAATATTTTAGACAAAGATTCCATAGCGGTTCCAGTAATCGCAAGAAGAGACAGTTTATATAACAGAACTAAAATTATATTTGAAAGAAAGCCAGACCAGCGATACAATATAACGGCACTCCCGGGAGCATTTACAGATTTTTTTGAAGCCACCAATGACACCCTGAGATATTCGGTAAAAACAAAGGCCGAAGATGACTATGGTAGTATTTCGCTTAGCTTACAAAATGCAAAAGAATTCCCATTAATTATAGAACTTGTAAACGATAAGTTTAAAATAGTACGCACCCAAAGGATATTGGAAAACAAACCGGTTAACTTCGACTATATTGATCCAGGATTTTACTACATCCGAATCATTTTTGACACGAATAACAATCAATTGTGGGATACAGGTAGTTTCTTGGAGCGTCTACAACCCGAACGTATTTTGTATTACGGCAGAAAGATTGAAGTAAGAGCCAATTGGAGCCTGCCAGAAACCTTTATTTTAAATTGAAAGCATCCCGATCGTTTAAAAACTGAAGGTGACTTCTATTGTCTTCAATGTGTTTTTTAGACAATAATATAGTTTCTACAAATTCAGTTTCAAAATCTTGAGTTGAAATGTGCTTCCCTAGCACATCATAACCAGCACTATGCCCAATATAGTTATAAGCGTTTCCATCCAGCCCAATACGATTTACACCTATACAATAACTCATATTTTCAATTGCACGGGCTTTCAAGAGTGCATCCCATGCCGAAGTTCTTGTTTCGGGCCAATTGGCAACATATAATAATAGATCATAATCTTCTGCATTTCTTGCCCAGACGGGAAAACGCAGGTCGTAACAAATTAACGGGCAAATACGCCATCCCTTGTACTCAATAATAGTTTTTATAGTGCCAGCAGTAAAAATTTTATGCTCTCCAGCCAAGGTGAAGGTGTGTTTTTTATCGTAAGTTTCAACAATTCCTTCTTCAGTTACAAAGTAGAGCCTATTATAAAACAAACCATTCTCTCTTATAATAATGCTCCCAGTAATGGCGCAGTTTTTAGTCTTGGCGAGTTTTTTTAGCCAAGGCAATGTTAAACCAGTTTCTCCTTCTGCATTGGGTTCGGCATTCATGGTGAAACCAGTTGTGAACATTTCGGGCAGGATAATAAGGTCTGTCTCTTCCTTCACATTCCTGATTTTCTCTTCAAACATAGCACGGTTAGCTTCGGGGTCTTCCCAATGCAGCTGTGATTGTATGATGGTTATTTTTAGGGTTTCTTGTTTCACGGTTTCAGTTTTGTATTTTTTTTGACCTTAACAATTGTTTCTATATGCTTACTCATATGCGATTCCTCCTCGTACCTCATTCGGAATGACGCTTTAGTCACCTCGACCGCAGGAGAGGTCACACATCTTGCTACGTCCAAAAATAAATTAAGCTTGCTTACTCAGATGCAATTTCTCCTAGCGTCGAAATGACGATTGCAGTCATCTCGAAACGAAGTGAGAGATCGCACAACTTGCTACATCCGAAAATAAAATGGAATCTGCTTACTCGAATGCGATTCCTCCTCGTGCCTCGTTCGGAATGACTAGTTCTCCAAAACCTCAATAACCGCGGTTAATCCCTGCATTTTCGCATGGTCTAAGGCAGTGTTACCTCGATCGTCTTTTATAGTTGTATCGGCATCATTTTCTAATAACATTTTTATGATTTCCACTTGTTTGAAAGTTGCTGCAAAAATAAGAGCAGTGGCTCCGTTAAAATTGGTAATGTTTACTTTGGCTTTGTGTTTTAAGAGCAATGTTGCTATGCTATCGTATCCTTTAAAACACACACCCATAAGCGCAGTATTACCACTTGCGTCCTGAGTATTGATGTCTTGAGGATGTTTCAGGATTTCTTTGGCAATTTCTTCAAAACCGTAATAGGTAGCTAGTAACAACGGAGTGCTTCCGCGCGCATCTTTTTCGTTTACCCACGATGGATTTTCCCTCAGTAAATGGCTTACAGTTGCTACCTCTTCATTTCTAATAGCATTAAATAATTCTGAAATTTCCATAGGCTTTTTATTATTATAAATATAAAAAACAAAGCAACACAAGTTGTGTTGCTTTGATAGAATTTTAAAAGGTGTTTTACCTTGAATGAAATTTAATTCAAATCAAAACGATCTAAGTTCATTACTTTATGCCAAGCAGCGACAAAGTCTTTTACAAATTTATCTTTTCCATCTTCGCATCCATATACTTCAGCCACCGCTCGTAATTCGCTATTTGAACCAATAATAAGATCGGTTCGCGTTCCGGTCCAGGTTATGTCGCCTGTTTTTCGATCACGCCCGGCAAATACCTGGTCATCAGCAGAAGTTGCTTTCCACGTAGATTTCAAATTTAATAGGTTTACAAAGAAATCGTTTGTTAAAGCGCCTTTGTTCTTGGTAAAGACTCCATACGAAGAACCATCATAATTTGCGCCCAATACGCGCATTCCTCCTAGAAGGACCGTCATCTCTGGCACTGTAAGCGTCATTAAATTGGCTCTGTCTATCAATAATTCTTCTGGCGAAATTTCTTGTTTGTCTTTTAAATAATTTCTGAAGCCATCTGCAACAGGTTCTAAATGTGAAAAAGAATCAACATCGGTTTGTTCTTGTGTTGCATCGCCTCTTCCTGCATTAAAAGGGACCGTAAGGTTGTGACCCGCTTTTTTTGCGGCTTGCTCCACACCCACATTTCCTCCTAGCACAATAATATCTGCTAATGACACTTTTTTATTAGTGTTATTTTTATTGAAATCTATTTGAATACCTTCCAAGACATCCAACACTTCTGAAACTCCCGAATTTACTTCCCAGCTTTTCATAGGTTCCAGACGAATACGTGCCCCATTAGCTCCCCCTCGCATATCGCTATTTCGGTAGGTCGATGCCGAAGCCCAAGCAGTAGTTACTAATTGAGAAATAGACAATCCTGAATCTGAAATATTTTTCTTCAAAGAAACCACATCGCTATCTCCAATCGTTGAAACAGTAGCCTCTGAAATTGGGTCTTGCCATAGTAATTCTTCTTTTGGCACTTCAGGTCCCAAATATCTTGAAACAGGTCCCATATCACGATGTGTTAATTTGTACCATGCCCGTGCAAAAGCATCTTCAAAAGCAGCGTGATCTTTATGAAAATGATTTGAAATTTTTAAATATGCAGGATCCATTTTTAACGCAATATCTGCCGTTGACATCATTAAATCTTGTGTTTTTGATGGGTCATGAGCTCGAGGTGCTTTCCTAGCGTTTGAAGCATCTGTAGGTCGCCATTGATGTGCGCCTGCCGGGCTTTTTGTTAATTCCCAATCATAATTCAAAAGCACGTCAAAATAGTCATGATCCCATTTAATTGGATTAGGTGTCCAGGCGCCTTCCAGTCCACTTGTAATGGTATCGTCTCCATGACCTGTTCCCATAGTATTCATCCAACCCTGGCCCAGATTTTCAATTCCTGCTCCTTCAGGCTCAACGCCTACGTATTTTTCGGCATCTCCGGCACCGTGTGCTTTCCCGAACGTGTGCCCACCAGCTACCAATGCAACAGTTTCTTCATCATTCATTGCCATACGTCCAAAGGTTTCTCTAATATCATGTGCAGAACCCAGCGGATCTGGCTTTCCATTAGGGCCTTCTGGGTTTACGTAAATTAATCCCATATGTGCTGCTGCCAATGGTTTTTCAAGATCCCCATCTTCGTAGCGAGCTTCATTACCCATCCATTCCGACTCAGATCCCCAATAAACATCTTGCTCTGGCTCCCATATATCTTCTCTACCTCCGGCGAAGCCAAAAGTTTTAAAGCCCATAGATTCAAGCGCACAATTACCTGTTAAGACCATTAAATCTCCCCAGGAAATTTTCCTTCCGTACTTTTGTTTAATAGGCCACAGTAGTAAACGTGCCTTGTCTAAGTTTCCATTATCTGGCCAACTATTTAGAGGTGCAAAGCGTTGGTTTCCGGTGTTTCCACCACCACGACCATCAGTAACGCGATACGTTCCTGCACTGTGCCACGCCATTCTAATAAACAATCCGCCATAATGTCCATAATCTGCTGGCCACCAATCTTGTGAATCTGTCATTAAATTCAAAACATCTTGTTTTAATGCGGCAAAGTCTAAACTCGCAAATTCTTTTGCGTAATCAAAATCTTCTCCCATGGGGTCAGACTTTTTATCGTTTTGTCTAAGAATATTTAACTTTAATTTGTTGGGCCACCATTGCTGGTTTGTAGTTCCATTTCCTGCAGAATGCCCTTGAACGTTTCCAAAATAAGGGCATTTTCCTGCACCACCATCATTAATTTCCCACGCTTCACCTTTAGTATCCATATAACTATGTTTTAATTAAAATTTTAAATTTTTTCTGAAAACTAAAAATACAAATTAAAAACAGCAATGGATTAAAATGCTATCGGTTGTGCTCATTTTAGGATTGACAAAACTTATAGTTTGAAACCCAATAAATAACTTATTTAAATTGTATTTAAAATTTCTGCAGCTTGTTTTAGCGTATTTTCGGTTTTGGCGAAACATACACGTAGTTGTTTAAAATCTTGCTTTTCAGTATTAAATACTGAAGTAGGAATGGTCGCAATACCATACTTTTTAGTTAATCTTTCTGCGAATGCTACATCGTTTTCATCAGTAATTTCCGAAAACTCCAACAACTGAAAATAAGTGCCTTTGGATGGAATAATTTTAAACCGTGAATCTTTCAGCAATGAATTAAAGTAATCTCGCTTTTGTTGGTAAAAACTTCCAAGTTGGAGATAGTGAGACGGTGTTTCTAAATAAATAGCCAAAGCCTTTTGCACAGGAGTATTAACACAGAATACATTGTATTGATGTACTTTTTTAAATTCTGTCATTAGGTTTTCAGGAGCCAGGCAGTAACCTAATTTCCAACCGGTATTATGAAATGTTTTCCCAAAAGACGCAGTAATAAATGATCGTGCAGCAAGGGCTTTAAATTTAGCAGCACTGTGATGCACTTGTCCGTCAAAAATAATATGCTCATACACTTCGTCACTAACTACTAGCAGGTTATTTTCTTCGGCAATTATTTGTAATTGAAGCATATCATCTTCAGTAAAAAGCATTCCGCTGGGATTGTGCGGGCTGTTTACCATAATCATTTTGGTCCTGGTAGAAATTTTAGATTTTACAATGTCCCAATCTGGTTTGTAAAAAGGTGGGGTTAATTGTATAGGGATAACCTTTCCACCAAATAATACTACCGAAGGCTCATAACAATCGTAAGCAGGCGTAAAAATGAGCACCTCATCGTTTTTTTGTATGGTTGCTGCAATTGCTGTAAAAATAGCTTGGGTTGCGCCAGCGGTTATTGTTATTTCGGTATCCGGGCGGTAGTGTTTTCCATGAAGTTGTTTTATTGTTTCAGAAATACGTTCACGCAATTGCAGATCTCCAGGCATTGGGGCGTACTGATTGTGACCTTCTTTCATTGCCTTCGTCACTAATTTAATTAATTTGGGATCACTTTCAAAATTAGGGAATCCTTGAGAGAGATTTATGGCGTTAAAATCTGCCGCCATCTTGCTCATTACACTAAAAATGCTCGTGGTAATGTTGGGTAATTTACTAGTTAACATACTATGCCTTATACTTTAATCGTTAATGTGGACGGGCAATTTTATAGATTTCATTCAAAATTAGTATCTTGCACCCCCCAAACCTACTTAAATTATTAATGGAGAAACTATTTTTTTTCTTCTTTATCTTTCTTACCCAGCTATACGCCATTCCTTCAATGGCGCAAGAAGATACTATATTTTATTCTGAAAACCGTACCCTCAAACAATTAATAGACTCTTCTGAAACCTATTATACTTCTGGAAATTATAAAAAGTCTATAGAGGTGAACGTGAAAATTTTAAACAAAGCGTTCGAAATAAACGATCCTTCACTAATACATAAAGGATATCGCTTTTTGGGCTACGATTTTATGGCTTTGAAAGATTTCAAAATGGCTCAGGAAAACTTTGAAAAGTCTGAGCGCTATGCGCTTGAATCTAAAAACGATACTGCAATTGCCATTACCTATATGGATTTGGCAAATATATACTCTTACGAAAAAGGTGGGTATACAAAAGCAATGAAGTACCACAAGAAATCCATCAATGGTTTCAGAAAAATAAATGATACTTTAAGCCTAGCAAAAGCACACTTTAATACTGTAATTACAGCTTTCGATTATAAAAAGTACAAAAGAGGGCTATACCATTTACTGAAAGCAGAGCGATTATTTGGAAAAAATGCAAACGCTTCCTATTTGGCAGGAATTGAAAATCTCTATGGAAAGTTTTACGCCCAAAAAGAAGAAGTTGAAAAAGCCAAAAAAGCTTATCTAAAAGCAATAAATATTGGTGAAGAATATGATTTATCTGCCGAGTTAGAAGATTCCTACAAGGGACTCAGTGATATTTTTTACAGCACCGGACGATACAAAGAAGCCTACGAAGCGAAAGAAAACTATGAAGAATATCTGTTAAAAAATAGAGAAATTGCCCAATCTGCTGTTTCTGGAAGTGCGTCTTCAAAATTTCAAATTTCAGAATACCAGAAAACTGCTGAAGATGCACGCCTAAAAAATGAGTTACAGGCAGAACTTATGCTAACAAAAAGCCGAACTAATATTTTTTTATGGTTTATTTCGGGAATTGGCCTTTTAATAATTGCCTATCTATGGTATGCCTATCGCCGAAGAAAACAATTGGTAAGGAAGCTTCAGGTAAAAAATAAAGAATACCTTCTTGCCAAAGAAAAAAGTGACAACCTCACAAAAGAAAAAGCCAAATTTTTCTCTACAGTAAGTCACGAACTTCGCACCCCACTCTATGGAGTTATTGGTTTAAGTACTATTTTACTTGAAAACGAGGAATTAAAAAAACATGAAAAAGATCTAAAAGCACTAAAATTTTCGGCAGATTATTTACTTGCACTCATTAATGACGTGTTACAAATGAATAAGGTAGAAAGCAATACATTTAATAATGATGCGGTAGCCTTTAATTTACGTGAGTTAGTAGCCACAATTGTTTCATCTTTTGATTATATGAGGGTGCAGCACCAAAATGAAATTGATGTACACATTGCCGATGATATTCCACAGTTACTTAAAGGCAGTTCAGTTCGTCTTTCCCAAGTACTAATGAATCTAATTGGTAACGCCTGTAAGTTTACTGAAAACGGAACAATACAAGTAATTGCAGATAGTACCAACACTAGTGAAAAAACAGTGCTAATTACATTTACGATTAAAGATACTGGCGCTGGTATTGCCAAAAATAAACTAGACAGTATTTTTGATGAATTTTCGCAAATAGAATCAAGTAATCGCGATTTTCAGGGATCTGGACTGGGCCTCCCCATTGTAAAAAAACTGTTAGAGCAGGCAAATAGTACTATTAAAGTAGAGAGCCAGCTTGGAAAGGGCACTACATTTACTTTCAATCTTTTATTTGACATCCTCCAAAAAGACCTAGAAGAAAATATCATCCCAATTGTGGACACTTCCAAATTATCGAAAAAGTCCATCTTAATTGTTGAGGACAACCATATTAACCAAATGGTAACGAAAAAGATATTGGAAAAAGAAGAAGTACTTTGTGAGATTGCCGAAAATGGAGAAGATGCTATTTTGATGGTTAAAGAAAACAACTACGATTTAGTATTAATGGACATTAATATGCCTCTTAAAAATGGCATTGAAGCCACTCAGGAAATTAGAAAATTTAATACCACCATACCTATTATAGCACTTACTGCTGTTGAAGTTGAAGAAATACGATACCGTATTTTTGAATGTGGAATGAACGATATTATTGTAAAACCTTACGACGTTACAAAATTTAGACAGACCATTGCAAAAAACCTATTGGTGAACAATCTTGAAGACCAAGTTAAACTAAAGGCAATGTAACTTACTGGCCTAAAAACAGCAAAAATCTTTATAGTTTTATTTGCTGATGAATCCTATCTTTCTCAAAAAATAAGCGAAGTTTTTTAGGTGTTTTTATATCCTGTCATTTTATTAATATAAAGAATCCCGAGTTTTATTAAAAACACGGGATTCTTGAGATATATATAAAGTTAGTTAGCCTTTCAAAGAAGCTGAAAGGTATTCTCTATTCATTCTAGCAATGTTTTCTAAAGAGATTCCTTTAGGACATTCTACTTCGCAAGCACCTGTATTCGTACAGTTTCCGAAGCCTTCCTTATCCATTTGTTCTACCATGTTTAAAACTCTGGTTGTGGCTTCTACACGGCCTTGCGGCAGTAATGCATACTGGCTCACTTTTGCAGAAGTAAATAACATTGCACTTGCATTTTTACAGGCTGCAACACAAGCCCCACAACCAATACAAGTTGCTGCATAGAACGAATCGTCTGCATTTTCCTTTTCAACAGGAATAGCATTCGCATCTATGGTATTCCCAGAGGTATTTACTGAAATATAGCCACCCGCCTGCTGAATTCTATCAAAAGCACTACGGTCTACCATTAAATCTTTAATTACTGGAAACGCTTTCGCTCTAAACGGTTCAATAACAATGGTATCTCCATCCTTAAACATACGCATATGCAGTTGGCAGGTAGTTACCAAACGATCTGGTCCGTGGGGTTCTCCATTAATTTGCAACGAACAACTTCCGCAGATACCTTCGCGACAATCGTGGTCAAAAACCACAGGGTCTTCCCCTTTATTGATGAGCCCTTCATTTAATACGTCTAACATTTCTAAAAAAGACATATCTTCATCAACACCATCAATTGGGTAGGTTACCATTTGTCCCTTGGCAGTTGCATTGGCTTGGCGCCATATTTTTAACGTCAATTTCATAGTCTGTTATTTATAGCTTCGTGTTTTCAATTCAATATTCTCAAAAATCAAATCTTCCTTATGCAACACTGCATCTTTAGGTTCTCCTTTATATTCCCAGGCGGCAACATATTTAAAGTTTTCATCGTCACGTAACGCCTCTCCTTTTTGCTCTCCACTTGTTTCTACACTTTCTTCACGGTAATGGCCACCGGCAGATTCGTTTCTATGCAGGGCATCTTTGGCGAACAATTCTCCTAATTCCAAGAAATCTGCCACACGTCCCGCTTTTTCAAGCTCCTGATTTAAACCATCTGCAGTTCCCGGAATTTTTACGTTTGCCCAAAAGTCCTTTCTAAGCTCAGCAATTTCAGAAATAGCGCTTTCAAGATCTTTGGCATTTCGGGACATTCCACATTTATTCCACATAATCTTTCCAAGCTTCTTGTGGTAATGATCTACACTATGCTGTCCAGAACCACTCATTAATTTAAGGATTCTATCTCTCACATCTTTTTCTACCGCATCAAACTCCGGCGTATCTGTTGGAATCTTACCTGTTCTAATATCCTTAGCAAGGTAATCTCCAATAGTGTATGGCAATACAAAATAACCATCTGCTAAACCTTGCATCAAGGCACTAGCTCCTAGTCTGTTCGCTCCGTGATCGCTAAAATTTGCTTCACCTGTTGCGTACAGACCTTCAACGGTAGTCATTAAGTTATAATCTACCCAAATCCCCCCCATGGTGTAATGCACAGCAGGATAGATCATCATTGGGGTTTTGTATGGGTTTTGATCTACAATCTTTTCATACATCTGGAACAGGTTACCATATTTGTTCTCCACAACAGCTGCTCCTAATTTATATATTTCTTCTTCACTTGGGTTTTTGTTCCCGTGTATTAATGCTTCTTCTTTTCCGTAACGAATAAATGCACTGGCGAAATCCAGATATACGGCTTCTCCTGTTTTATTTACTCCAAAACCAGCATCACAACGCTCTTTAGCGGCTCTGGATGCTACATCCCGTGGAACCAGGTTTCCAAATGCTGGATACCTTCGCTCCAAATAGTAATCTCTGTCTTCTTCTTTAAGTTCCGTAGGTTTCTTTTTACCCGCTCTAATAGCCTCAGCATCTTCTTTTTTCTTGGGTACCCAAATACGTCCATCATTTCGTAAACTTTCAGACATTAATGTTAGTTTGGATTGATGCTCTCCAGAAACCGGAATACAAGTTGGGTGAATTTGTGTGTAACAAGGATTCGCAAAAAATGCACCTCTTCGGTGTGCTTTCCACGATGCTGTTACATTACTTCCCATAGCGTTGGTAGACAGGAAGAATACATTTCCGTAGCCACCACTTGCCAATACAACAGCGTGCGCACTGTGTCTTTCAATTTCTCCAGTCACCAAATTTCTTGCAATAATTCCGCGCGCTTTACCACCTACCTTTACAATATCCAACATTTCGTGACGATTGTAAGGCTTAATTTTCCCGCGGTTAATCTGGCGGTTCATCGCCGAATACGCTCCTAGTAATAATTGCTGGCCAGTTTGTCCTTTTGCATAAAAAGTTCTGGATACCAATACCCCTCCAAAGGAACGGTTGTCCAATAAACCACCATATTCACGCGCAAAAGGAACTCCTTGTGCTACACATTGGTCAATAATGTTTGCCGAAACTTCAGCCAGACGATATACGTTAGCTTCACGAGAGCGATAATCGCCCCCTTTTACAGTATCGTAAAATAAACGGTAGTTACTATCTCCATCTCCCTGATAGTTTTTTGCTGCGTTAATTCCTCCTTGTGCTGCAATTGAATGAGCACGTCTTGGAGAATCTTGATAGCAGAAAGTTTTTACATTGTATCCAAGCTCGGCAAGGGTTGCTGCGGCGCTACCTCCTGCTAAGCCTGTACCAATAACAATTACGTCTATATTACGCTTGTTGGCTGGATTTACAAGATCAATGTTGTTTTTATGATTGGTCCACTTTTCGGCTAAGGGTCCTTCAGGTATTTTAGGGTCTAATATTGACATAGCGAACGTTTTTAGTGTGGAAGTTGATTAAAATGTAGGTATACTGCTATAAAAATGAATCCAGCTGGAATCACAATTGCGTATACTTTAGCAAATTTCGTTAGCGCCATCGAGTATTTGTTATTAAAACCTACACTCTGGAATGACGACGCAAAGCCGTGCCATAAATGAACTGCCAGTAATACAAAGGCTAAACAGTAAATTCCAACACGTATGGGACTTTCAAATTTATGGACCAGTTCTTCATAATACCTAAAACCAGAATTTACATTGTCTGGATCTAAGAGACCGGTCATATCCCCTTTAAAATATTTTATATTCATTTCAGGTGCCCAGAAATCGTAAAAGTGCAATCCTAAGAAAGCTAAAATTACAAGTCCAGAAATAATCATATTTCTTGAAGCCCAGGTGGAATTGGTATGTCCCTTAAAAGATTGATACTTTATAGCACGGGCATTTCTATTCCTGATCTCTAAGATAAAACCCATGATAAAATGGAAGACAACCCCAAATATAAGGATGGGTTGTAATAAAGCCTGCACGAGAATGTTAGTCCCCATAAAATGAGACCAACTGTTAAAAGTATCTGGGTCGATTACAGAAGTTAGGTTTATAGTAAAATGCTGTCCTAAAAAGAAAACTAAGAACAAGCCTGAAAGTGCCATGGCAACTTTTCGGGCGATGGAAGAGGATATTATTCCCATTATGGTTGTGTTTTCAAAATTTTGAAGTACAAAAATACGGCTCACAATGCATTCATACAAACATTGAGAGCCGTATTATGATAATTTAGAATCAATATGACGTTAAATTTTGTTTAAACTTGATTTATTTGAGTTAAACAAGACTATTTAATTACTTTTTTATTTCAACTCCAAAGCTTGTGAAGAAGATTTCCCATTTAAAAGAATTTTAATTTCAAAACTTCCTTTTGGTAAATACGTCACTCCATTATCTGCTTCAGAGAGTTTCATATCTTTTTTCTCCATTGCTTTTTTTCCTTTTTCTGAAAGGCTTACATCATACGCAATTACATTCACTCCTTTTTCAACTTCAGCTTTAAATGAATTTACCTCAGTTCCATCTTCAGTTGTTATTGAAATTTCAGCAGTGCCACTATTTGGCGCATACACCTGAAGTGGCAACGAAGGTTCATTCATAAAATCTCCAAAGGCATTAAATCCAGAACTTCCCCAACGTCCCGAAGCGCGCATAGAAGGAACTTCGGCCAATATCAAATCGTTCATAGTTGAAGAAGATATTTTTTGTAGTAATGAAATATCTGCTAGATAGATAGAACGACCGTGAGTTCCTACTACTAAATCTTTATCTCGTTTCTGGATAGCAAGATCGTGAACAGCTACACTTGGCAGTCCTTCAATAAATGATTCCCAGGAGGCTCCTTGATTAAAAGAAACATACGCACCATTATCGGTCCCTACATACAACACATCTGGATTCACTGGATCTTCACGAATTACATTTACGGGCGACGTAGGTAGGTTGTTTGAAATATTCTTCCATGTTGTTCCATAGGTATCACTCATATAAACGTAGGGTTTAAAATCGTCCCAGCGATAGCCATTTAATGTTACATATACCCGTTCTTTTTTATGTTCCGAGGCGATCACACGGCTCACCCATAAATCTTTCGGAAAGCTATTCGATACATTTTGCCACGAAGCACCTCCGTCTTTGGTAACTTGGACCAATCCGTCATCACTTCCAGTATAAAGCAATCCAAATTGAAAGGGAGATTCTGAAATACTTGCCAATGTTCCATACGCTACATTTCCTTTTTTTCCTCCATTGGTTAGATCTGGCGAAATTGCTTGCCAATTTGTTCCTTGATTCATAGAACGCATTAATTTATTGCCACCCAAGTATAAAATATCCTGATTATGAGGACTCAATAAAATTGGTGTTTGCCAATTAAAACGATATGGGTTTTCACCCAACTCATGTTTCGGCTGAATGTATGCTTGCTCATTTGTTTTTCTATTCAACCTAAAATAGTTCCCAAACTGAAACCCAGTGTACACAATATCACTATCGCGATTATCAATCTGAATTTGCATGCCGTCGCCACCCATAATAAATTCATATGGGTATCGTCCATCCTGCATCCAACCAGGGTTTTCTTCAGCAGTATGAGCGCCTACCCAAACACCATTATCCTGTAATCCTCCATATACATTATAAGGCTCTTCATTGTCTACATTAATTGCGTAAAATTGTCCTACAGCTGGCTGGTTATTTTTAATCCAATTCTCCCCATCATCATAACTTATATTTACGCCACCGTCATTTCCATTAATAAGGTGACCTGGCATTTTTGGGTTAATCCAAAGTGCGTGGTGGTCTGCATGTACATTAGGAGCCGAAATAGATTTGAAGGTCTTTCCACCATCTTTCGATTTCAAGATAGGAACTCCATAAATATAGATTCCTTCTTTGTTGGAAGGGTCTACTTGTATTTTTCCGAAGTAATACCCATAACTGTAATAAATTCCATCTAAATAGCCTTCGTGGGTTTTCTTCCAGGATTTTCCGCCATCAGTACTTTTATAAACCTCAGCACCAATTACTGGCGTATCAAATAACATACTATTCGCATCTTCCAGATATTTGGCCAAATCTACTGGCTTCACGGTGCCGCCACGTACCATATTTTTCACATTATCTGATTTATATTTTTCCTGAAAACCATTGTTCCTTAGGTATGCGTTCAACTTCTTATCGTCTAATGCTAAGAATTGTGAAGAGGTCATCGTTTTAAACTGTTCTTTAGAAAGTTCATCATCGTCTTTTTTCTTTTCTTCGTCTTTTCTTCTAGCCTGATTGTCATGAATAGCATATACGGTATTTGCATCGTAAACAGCCAATCCAATTCTCCCAACGCCTTCTCCTGTTGGAAAACCACTGCCAGGTGTTGAAACTTTTGTCCAGAAGCTACCACCATCTGTACTTTTATAAATTCCACTTCCTGTTCCATTTCCGCGGAAATCCCATGCTTTACGGTCTTTATCCCAAGATGAAGCATACATCAGATTGAAATTGTTAGGATCTGCGTCCATTTCAATAATCCCGCTTTGGTCATTTACAAAGAGTGTCTGTTTCCAGGTCTTTCCGCCGTCGGTAGTTTTGTAAACACCTCTCTCGTTATTGCTAGAATACAAATGTCCCACTGCTGAAACTACTACTTCATTATTATTATTCGGATTGATTATTATTTTTGAAATATGATGGCTGTCCTCTAATCCCACAGTATTCCATGTCTTTCCATTATCAACAGATTTCAAAACACCTATACCAGCGTAACTTGAACGAGATGAATTTACCTCACCAGTTCCAACCCAAATTGTTTTAGATTTCCAATCCACGGCCAAACTCCCTACATTTTGAGTAGAACTGTTATCCAAAATTGGCGTGAATGTAGTTCCGTTGTTTTTGGTATGCCACACACCACCACTTGCGTAGCCTACATAAAACTCGGTAGGATTATCCGGATTTACGGCAAGATCTACTACACGACCACTCATTATAGTGGGTCCAATATTTTTAAACGGAAGATTTTTGACTAAAGAATTTTCGGCGAGCTGCGATTTTTGTTGCAGACCTTTTTTTACCTCATTAGCTGAAGTTGCAGGCTGTTGCGCAACTATTACTACACTAAAAAGCGCTACAAAAAGAAAGAGTAATTTGTTTTTCATGGTTGAATTTTTAAGAAGGTACAAAATAGGGAAATTGTTGGGTATGGGCAAGATAGTTTACTTTTAGTAATAATGTCTCATTGAAAAACATCCCACCAACCTCCTTCAAAGGGAGGCTTAAAAAAGATTTACATATAGGGCTCGAAAGTTCTCCCTTTTGAAGGGGAGCTAGAGGGAATGTTTAGCATAAGCTTTCATTAACTTCCCGTCTAATCTTTAAAAGAACCATTTCTATATTAGTAATTATTTCATCATTTGAAAATCTCAAAAATCGAACCCCATAGGCTTCTAATCTCCCTGCTCTTTTTCCATCTTCTAAAACCTGTGTATCATGAATAGAACCATCAATTTCAATAACCAATCCTATTTCATGACAATAAAAATCTACTATGTAATCCAATAAAGGTACCTGACGGTGAAATTCTGCTCCCAAAGATTTTCGTCGCAATTTTTTCCAAAGCTTTTCTTCTGTTTCGGTTTGATTATTTCGAAGTTTTCTAGCTCTTTCTTTTAGGTCTTTTCGATATGGGATTATTTTGTTTGCCATTACATTAAAGATATAGAAAAATTGAAAAATATCCCCTTGACTTCCCCTTCAAAGGGGAACACTCTGCTGGACAACAAAAAGCTATGCTTTTTTTAATCAAGAGTATGAGTTCTCCCCTTTGAAGGGGAGCTAGAGGGGATGTCTAGCCAAAGCTTTCAACCTTGGCACGAAATACAATTCAAATACAAGTTTCAAAACCCTTAGAATTTCAGTATTTTTGAATTCAATAAGTACTAAAAAATAAAT
This sequence comes from uncultured Flavobacteriaceae bacterium, assembly GCA_963799365.1. Lineage (GTDB taxonomy): Bacteria > Bacteroidota > Bacteroidia > Flavobacteriales > Flavobacteriaceae > Marinirhabdus. Next base: position 96,769 of record CAWCWV010000007.1, on the reverse strand, counting down.
TCTGCCCTTACGGAAGAAATAAACACTATGAAATACCACCCAATCTCTTCAGACCTCTACATAAAAAATCGTAAAAACTTTATGGCGCAGATGAAGCCTTCGAGCTTAGCTGTTTTTAATAGTAACGATATTTACCCCATAAGTGCAGACAGTACAATGCCGTTTCAACAATCACGAGATATTTTGTATTTGAGCGGGGTTGATCAAGAAGAGAGTATGCTGCTTCTGTTTCCAGATGCGCCAGACCCAAAACACCGTGAAATTTTATTTTTAAAAGAAACTAATGACCACATCGCCGTTTGGGAAGGTGAAAAACTCACTAAAGAGAAAGCGCTAGAAACCAGTGGTATTAAAACCGTGTATTGGTTACAGGATTTTGACAAGATTTTTTACGAAGTCATGACGCAATGTGACACCATATATTTTAATACCAACGAGCACTACCGCGCCAATGTAGAAACTGAAACTCGCGAGGCTCGTTTTATAAAAGCGACCAAAGATAAATTTCCTGCACACAGTTGGGCAAAGAGTAATCCTATTTTGCAACGATTGCGCTCAGTAAAAGACCAGATTGAGTTAGACATTATGCAGCAAGCTTGCAATATTACGGAAAAAGGCTTCCGTCGCATACTCGATTTTGTAAAACCCGGCGTTTGGGAATATGAACTAGAAGCCGAATTTATGCACGAGTTCCTTTGTAACCGATCTAAAGGATTTGCCTACACCCCAATTATCGCAAGCGGAAACAATGCCAACGTACTCCATTATATTGAAAATAACCAGCAATGTAAAGACGGTGATCTTATATTGATTGATGCCGGTGCCGAATATGCCAATTATAGCAGCGACATGAGTCGTACTATTCCGGTAAACGGAAAGTTCTCTAAGCGCCAACGCGAAGTGTATGATGCCGTAAACCGGGTAAAAAACGATGCGACAAAGATGCTCGTCCCAGGAACGTTTTGGAAGGAATACCACGTAGAAGTGGGTAAGTTAATGACCAGTGAACTTCTAGGACTTGGACTCTTAGACAAAGCAGACGTACAAAATGAAAATCCGGATTGGCCTGCCTATAAAAAATACTTTATGCACGGTACTTCTCATCATATTGGTTTGGACACTCATGACTACGGAATTCTTTGGGAGCCTATGGAAGCCAATCAGGTTTTTACTGTTGAGCCTGGAATCTATATCCCGGATGAGGGTTTTGGAATTAGATTGGAAGATGATTTAGTTATTCAAGAAAGCGGATCGCCTTTTAACTTGATGCAAAATATTCCTATTGAGGCAGAGGAGATCGAGGAGTTGATGAATTCTTAATCTTCTGCGTCACCTCGACAATAGGAGAGGCCACACAACTAGCTAAGCCAGATGTAAAATGCAATTTTCTTACACGGGCTTGCCTACTCGAATGTGCTTACTATAATGGGGTTTCTCCTATCGTCGAAATTACTAATGTCTTTTACGCAATCCCAAGTAAAATTAAATTTTTATTTATTTCAAAAAAAGTTTTTCTGAATTTATTAAAAATTTGTTGGTACTATATATATATATTCGAGCCTTAAATTTAACTAGAGATTTCAACTTATTGTTTGTTCAATAAACTAGAAAATTAAAATATATGAATTACAGAAATTATGTTACACTTATATGTATGCTTTTGAGTCTAATTTGCTTTGGACAGAAAAAGATGGATCTGTTTTTTAAAGATGGTACTACCCAAACTGGATATGTTACTTTTAAGAAAAAGAGTGCCAAATTTCAAGAAAGTAAAAAAGGCAAAAAACAAAGTATTAAATACGAGCTTTTAGACTCTGCATCTAGCAAGCTAACTGAAAGAGCAAAAGAATTAGACCGTGAGCCTAAAATGGTATACTTTTTACCTTTTGGTGAAAAGAAAAAAAAGTATATGGTTTATGAACTTTTGGAAAAAGGGAAAATTAATTTATACAAACTTTCTACCTATAATGGATATGGGACAGTTTGGATGTCTAGCGGATCTGGTTTCGGAGGAATTCCTATGGCTACACGTTCAAAAAAGACCGTACACTACGCTGTTAGGAAGCAAGGAGACGACTTTATAACGGGCTTAGGTGGTAAAGACACATCAGTTATGTTTGTTAAATTGGTAGATAGTCACAAAAGAGATCTTAAAATATTATTCGAGGATTGTCCTGTTCTGGTTGAAAAGATCGAAAAAGGCGAGAATGGTTATAAAGAAAATAAAGGGCTGCCAACCATGGTGGATTACTACAATAAACAATGTAACTAGCCTGTAGTAATGTCGAAATAGAAATTTATAACAAAACTTAAAAAACAGCACCATGAAAAAACACTATTATCTTTTACTTTGCACCATTATTTTTTGCCTGTCTTTAAATGCACAAGTAGAATATGGTCTAAAAGCAGGAACTGGGAACTATGACGTGGATACCAGTACTATTGACTCTAACGGCAGTTTTCCCTTGTCGCTACATATTGGAGGTTTTGTAGGGTTGCAATTTGATGAAAGTTTTGGTGCTGTCCTAAATGTTGCTTTCAACAATTCTGAAGAAAGTTATGGATTTCGAGGTAGTGATCAATTTGACATTAAAGTAAATACCATTCAAGTCGCCGGACACTTAAAATTTGATGTAAATAAATCTTACAATGAAGGTTTTTACTTGCTCTTAGGTCCTCGCATTTCTTTTCTAGGAAAAGCTACCGATGAAAATGACCAAGAAGTTGAAGATTTTTATGCAAAAACGAGATTCGCTGCACAATTAGGCATTGGCATAAACTTCCTACAACATTTTGATTTTGAGGTCATAGGTGACTATGGTTTATCTAATATTTTAAATGATGAAGATTTTGAAGGTAATACGGCTGGAGGTTATGCTTTATTAACCGTAAATCTGGAATCTATTTTAAACAAATAAGTAAGTTTTTATCTTTCAGTTGCGATTTCTCGCCATGCTTCGGAATGACTAGACGCGTCCTCTCGAAACGCAGTGAGAGATCACAACTGATTGCTAAAAACAATGTATAATGAAACTCGCTTACTCGAACCTGCTTACTCGGGTGCAATTTCTCGCCATGCTTCGAAATGACTAGACGCGTCCTCTCGAAACGCAGTGAGAGATCACACAGCCTGCTAGAAACAATTTATAATGAACTTGCTTACTCGAACCTGGATACTCGGGTGTGATTTCTCAGTCGTGCCTCCTTCGAAAGGACTTGAAAAAATTCACCAAAACAAAAACTACCAAAGCAGGTAAGACCCAGCCCATACTATAGGCAGAAAGCGGAATGAATGATTTTACAGTATCAAGAGTTCCTTCAGCAACAAAAAGGGAAAGGAAATCTGGTATACTAAAGAGGAATGTCACTAAAGCGACAGTTTTAAAAACTAAGGGTGAAGCAAATCGCTCTGGCACTGTATTCAATAAAATTAATACGATAGTGATGGGATAAATAAACAGTAAAGCTGGTAAGGCAATATCTATGATATAACCTACATGAAACTGTCCTATAACAATTCCCAAAACACATCCTAAAAGCGCAGTAATTACATACGCCATTTGAGAGTTCTTGCACAGCCCCTTTACAAAATCTGATGTTCCTGTAATGATTCCAACCGCCGTGGTAAAACAAGCCAAAGCAACCAAAACTGCTAAAAAAGCGGTTCCTATTTTTCCAAGTGTATTTGTACTTAACAATTGTAATAACTCGGTTCGGTTTTCAACCTGTAGCGTTGTGCTATAATAAGCACCCAGCGCTATGAGTCCACCGTAGATAACAAAGAGACCAATCCCTGCTAACAATCCGGATCTGGCAATCATTTTCTTTTTTTCTTCGTAATTGTATTTTCCTTGTAATGTTAATGAGATGACAACAACACCTCCCACCACAACACCTCCAATAGCATCAAAGGTTTGATAGCCTTCCAGAATTCCAGATGAAAACCCATTCTCGAAAATAGAGACTTGCATGGGTTCAGCATCCCCGAAAAGACCTATACCTATAATACATATGAGTATGATAATAATTAAGGGGGTAAGAAATTTACCAATTAAACTAATAATTTTAGTTCGGTTTAAAACAAACACGAGCACCAATGTGAAATAAATCGCGCTTAACCAAAGTGAAGACAATTCAGAATAAGGCTGCACGGCCATTTCATAGGTTACCGAAGCCGTTCTGGGCGCAGGTAAGGCCACCGAAATGGCATAGACAATCACACAATATACCAACGCAACGGCTGGAGAAATCTTCTTTGCAAAATCCAGCATGGTGCCTTGTAGTCGTGCATAGCCATATATTGCCATAATAGGGATTAGAACCGCCGAAATCCCAAAGCCCAGCAAAACCCAGAACCAGGATGATCCTGCGTTATATCCCAAAAAAGGAGGAAGTATTAAATTCCCTGCGCCAAAAAACAAAGAGAATAAGGCAAAAGCAGTTAAATAGGTTTGTTTGTTAAAATCCATATAAAGTTTGGATGAAAATTAGTCTCGCTTTAAGTATTGCTCCATTTTTGCGGTATATAATCGCCCCCCAAGATATAAAAATGATTTTCCACTACAACACCTTCCCCATTTATTACACCGCGCAAGGATCCGGCCCAGCAATTTTATTCCTGCACGGCTTTTTGGAAAGTAGTACTATGTGGGCAGAAATTGCCCCTTCATTTCACGAAACCCGCACCGTAATTACAATGGATTTCCCAGGTCACGGAAAAAGTACTCTTGTAGCAGCAGAACATACTATGGAATTATTTGCTGAAATTACCAATGCCCTATTAAAACATCTTAAAATTGAAAGTTGTACTGTAGTGGGGCATTCTATGGGTGGCTATGTGGTGATGGCAATGGCAGAATTATTTCCGCAGAAAATTGAAAAATTAATTTTATTGAATTCTACTCCAGCCGAAGATTCTAAAGAGCGTAAATTAAACCGCAAGCGTGCTTTACAGTTGGTTCCTAAAGCAAAAAATGTTTTTGTGAGTATGGCAATTAGCAATTTGTTTGCTGAAACTGCCCGTGAGAAATTTCAATCTGAAATAGAACAACTTAAAGCCGAAGCCCTGCAAATGACCACAAAAGGTATTACAGCTGCTATTAAAGGGATGAAAAACAGAAAAGACAGAACAATTGTATTAAAAAAATTTCCAAACCCGAAATATATTATTTGTGGTACAGAAGACCCAATTCTACCTATATATGAGTGTAAGATAATTGCTAAAGACACCAATAGTGAGCTTTTTGAAGTAGAAGGAAGTCACATGAGTTGTTTAGAAAACGTTAACGAAATTATTAAAATAATGCATTTCATCGAAAATAAATGCACTTAGTCGTTGTTTTTTAAAATATAAGTGTATATTTATCACTTATAACTACAAAAACTGAAACTATTATGGAAAAACACCCCACTTCTCCATTTTCATTGTTGAGCATTGTTTGCGCGACATTTGGTCACGACTACGTTGTAAGCCGAAAGGTAACGGACCATGTTAATGAATATACATGCGCACATTGCGGTAAAGAAGTTGCTGATAATATGCAAGGCAACGTTGAAATTTTAACGATAAGAATTCGAAATGCAAATAATGCGTTGGCTTCGTTTTATGCTAAGAAAATGCAAAAGATACCTGCATAATATTTCGACAGTTTTTCAAAGCTTATCACATTCTTAGTAGAGAACAACCAATAAATAGGTTACTTTTTTATTGAAAACTATACCTACACTGTTTCCTCATTGTTTAAAGCATTCCATCCCCGGGCAATCAATTCGATTTTTGTATTTGCTCTGGTAATTAGATGCATCCCTTCATTGGCTTTTGTTATATGACCAATTACAGAAAGATTCGGGTTCGCTTGAATTTTAGCAAAATCTTTAGTGTCGACAGTGAACAACAATTCATAATCTTCTCCACCGCTCAAGGCAATGGTGGTGCTGTCCATATTGAATTCTTCACAGGTAGAGATTACCTGAGGATCCAACGGGATTTTATCTTCATACAAATTGCACCCTACATTAGAACTTTTACAAATATGAATAATCTCGCTAGAGAGTCCGTCGCTAATATCTATCATCGCTGTAGGTTTCACTCCTAATTCAGCTAGCAACACTGGAATGTCTTTTCTAGCTTCTGGTTTTAATTGTCGTTCTATGAGATATGTATAGTTTTCTAAATCTGGCTGTGAATTGGGATTCACTTTAAAAACTTGTCGCTCCCGTTCCAAAACCTGAAGTCCAAGATATGCCGCACCTAAATCGCCTGTAACTACCAACAAATCATTTTCTTTAGCGCCACTCCGGTAGGTGATTTTATCTGGAGCCGCCTCACCAATTGCAGTAATGCTTATAATAAGTCCAAAAGTAGAAGAGGTTGTATCTCCACCAATTATATCTACTTTGTATATTTCTGCTGCAGCGTGAATTCCTGCGTATAATTCTTCCATGGCCTCAACTGGGAAGCGATTGGATATTGCAACAGAAACGGTAATTTGTTTTGCAGTTGCATTCATAGCGAACACATCAGATAAATTTACCATCACAGCTTTATATCCTAAATGCTTCAAAGGCATATAAGAAAGATCAAAATGCACTCCTTCAACCAACATATCTGTAGTAACAACCAATTGCTTATTTTTTTCAGCAGTAATTACAGCAGCATCATCACCAATACCCTTAATTGTAGTTTTATGTTGTATGCTAAAATGCTTGGTAAGATGGTCTATGAGTCCAAATTCACCTAAAGAGGATATGGGGGTGGTCGAAGTATCTTTATTGTCGAACATGTATACTATTTTGGATATTTTAAGTGCAAAAATACGGCTTCATTTATAAACCACGACTGCAATAGGTTGTAATTTAAAAAATGTAGAAGTACATTAAGCCTTCCTTAAAAACCTATTATGAAAAAAGCGCTCTTACTCCTTTGCATTGTTTTTTGTTTTATAAAGTGTAGTGATGATGGTTCACCTATTGCGATAGATCCTGGTGATATTGAAAATGATGATCCAATGGGAGAAAACCCGCCACCACCGCCAGCCGATTTTATCTTTCCAGCACCTTGTGACGGAGGTCTTGCTGGTGGTATATACCCCTGTAACAAGGTAGACTTGATATACAAAATTGATCTCGACATTCTCGATGCCAGTAGGGGTAATGACTGTTGGGGTTGGACAGACGATTCAACCGGAAAAGAATATGCACTAATGGGATTGGACAATGGTACTGCGTTTATAGATATTTCAGATCCAGCTGCTCCTGTTTATCTGGGTAAATTACGTACTGAAACTTCTTCAAGTAGTTGGCGCGACATTAAAGTTTATAAAGACCATGCCTTTGTGGTAAGTGAAGCAAATGGGCACGGAATGCAAGTTTTTGATTTAAACCAGTTAAGAAATGTATCAAATCCACCAGAAAATTTTAACGCAGATGCCGTATATAAAGGATTTGGAAGCGCACACAATATTGTTATTAATGAAGACACAGGATTTGCATATGCTGTAGGAACTGCTACTTTCGATGGGGGTCCGCATTTTATTAATATACAAAACCCCTTAAAACCTGTTGCTGCAGGTGGCTACAGTATGGGAGAATATAGTCACGATGCGCAGGTGGTTACTTATAATGGACCAGACGTGGAACATGAAGCTAAGGAAATTTTAATAGGAAGTAATGAAAATAAAGTTGTGATTGTAGACATCTCCGATAAATTGAACCCTATAGAAATTGCAACAATTACTTATCCACAAACAGGATATACCCATCAAGGATGGTTTACAGAAGATCAAAAGTATTTTATTTTAGGTGATGAACTGGATGAATTAGAATTTGGACTGAATTCCAGAACTATAGTTTTCGATTTTTCAGACCTGGATAATCCATCATTATTTTTAGAATACATAGGACCAACACCAGCAATAGACCACAATGGTTACGTACATGGTAATTCTTATTATTTATCGAATTACACAGCTGGACTACGCATATTAAATATTTCTGATGGTAATTTAAGCGAAATTGCCTTTTTTGATAGCTTCCCAACAAACAACACCGCTTCTTTTAACGGGGCTTGGAGTGTATTTCCTTATTTTGAAAGTGGGCACGTGATAATCAGTGATATTGAAACTGGATTTTATTTAGTTAAGCCAAATTAATGCTATATTTGCAACAATAGGCAAAAAAAGTGTTTAATTATTACAGAAAATTTAACATTTTTCACTTAATTAGACACAATTTATAATTTTTATCTGCGTTTCAAAATCTTAAACTTTAATCCATAATCAACTTATGAAACATTTTTTACTTTCTACTTTTCTTCTTTTATCCACCATTTCAATTGCCCAGACACCGTGTTCGGGAGGAATTGCTGGTCCATATCCTTGTGATGGCTACAACCTTCAAAGTTCAATCACTCTAAACACGATGAACGCTGGTGCCGGAAATGATTCTTGGGGTTGGACCGACCCTACAAATGGTAACGAATATGCTATAGTAGGACTTGACAATGGAACTGCATTTATAAACATTAGCAATCCTACAAGCCCTGTTTACCTAGGAAAACTTCCTACACATACAAATCCAAGCTCTTGGAGAGATATTAAAGTTTACAATAATTACGCATTTGTAGTAAGTGAAGCAGGAGGTCATGGAATGCAGGTTTTTGATCTTACCCGTCTTAGAAATGTTACATCACCTCCAGTGACTTTTACCGAAGATGCCCATTTTGGCGGTTTTGGTAGTGCTCATAATATTGTTATAAACGAAGATACCGGATACGCATATCCAGTAGGAGCATCGAACTTTAACGGGGGACCTATTTTTATAAACATCCAAGATCCTTTAAATCCTGTTCAAGAAGGAGGATATAGCATGGACTCCTACAGTCACGATGCTCAAATAATTACTTACTGTGGTCCAGATCCAGACTATAACGGACGCGAAATTTTAATAGGAAGTAATGAAGATGAAATTATAGTGGCAGACATTACAGATAAGAATAATCCTGTAAGAATAGATCGTATTTCATACTCTAACGTTGGGTATACGCACCAAGGATGGTTTACAGAGGATCAACGCTTTTTTATTCTTGGTGATGAGACGGATGAACAAAGTTTTGGATTTGACACGCGTACCTTGATTTTTGATTTTACAGATTTGGACGATTTACAATTTGGTTTTACCTACACTGGACCTACCGCTGCGATTGACCACAATGGGTACACAAAAGGAACAAAATACTATATGGCAAGCTATAGAGCTGGGATGCGGGTTTTGGATATTTCAGATATTGCCAACGGAACAATTACAGAGGAAGGCTTTTTTGACAGCTACCCAACCAACAATAATGCTAGCTTCAGTGGTGCTTGGAGTGTGTATCCTTACTTTGAAAGTGGAAATATCGTAATAAGCGATATTCAAAGAGGATTTATACTAACAAAAGCGGCGAATTACGACAGTACACCTCCAGTAGCAGCTTGTAGCGCTGTCACTATCTCTTTAGATGCCAATGGTATCGGGGTTTTAAATCTAGAAGATTTGGATGGAGGCTCAACAGATAATAACGGAAATACGTACTTTTTGGTTTGTGATAAATTTTTTGACTGTTCAGATTTAGGACCGAACACTGTAGAACTTGAAGTATATGATGATTTTGGAAATCGTGATTTTTGTACAGCTACTGTAACAGTTGTAGACCAATTAGCACCTGCTATTTCTTGTCCTCCAAATGAACAAGTAGCGTTTGATGCTGGCCAAAATTTTTACACCGTACCAGATTACGTTACAGCAGGAGAGGTTACCGCCAACGACAATTGCACAACAGGGTTAACAATCTCTCAAAGTATAGCGCCTGGTACACAACTAACTGAAGGAAATTATTTTATTAAGTTTGAAAGCACCGACTCATCTGGAAATACGGGCAGCTGTACCTTCCAAGTTGCTGTTGAAGTGCCACTAGGTATTGGAGAAAACGATTTAAATACTGGATTGGTCTTATTCCCTAACCCTGCTACCGACGTTATTACTGTTTCGTCTAAAAATACTCCAATTACATCGCTACAAGTAGTAGATATGCTAGGAAAACAACTTTGGGTTGCAGAAAACATAGAGGTAGAAACCATGGCAATTGATGTATCTCAATTTTCAAATGGCATCTATTTTGTAGTTGTAAACAATCAAGTATCTAAGAAAATCATCAAAAAATAGTTAGTAGTATTACCTAATTACGACCCTTAATTAAAATAGTGCTAATTGTAATGTTTTTACCGTTAGCACTTTTTAGTAATTATAGTATAGAAACGAATTTATATGACACTATAATTTTTTAATTTCAATTTAATAAGACTCAATCTAATCGTAACGTTATGATTTCACTAAAAAAAATTATACTACCTCTATTAATGATATCGTTTTTCGTATTTACCTCTTGTAGCGAAGATGATACTCCAGTCGAACAAATGCAAGACGACGACGATGATGAGATGCCTATGGGACTCACGTTAAACATTGCATTCGCTAAAAATTTAGGAGGAAATAATTTAGACAATGGTAGTGCCATCGTGCAAGCAGCCGATGGAGGTTTTGTTATTCTAGGATCTACAAAAAGTACAAATGGTGATATTATAGACAAGACTACCGAAGATTCAGATGTCTGGATCTTAAAAACGGACGCCCTAGGTGCCACACAATGGAGCAAAACTTATGGAGGTTCTGGCGATGATGAAGGCATTAGTATTGAAAAAACAAGGGATGGCGGTTATATAATTTCAGGATTTACGAGGAGCTCAGATGGAGATGTTATGTCTGGAAACGCGGGCTTTAATGATATGTGGATTTTTAAAATTTCTAGTTCAGGAAATTTAATTTGGGAAAAAACCTACGGATATTCTGGTAACGATGTTGCCTATAAAGCAATACCAACCGCAGATGGAGGTTATTTACTTCTTGGTGTTTTGGATGTAACTGCTAGTGGCGGCGAAGGAAACGTGGGACGTACAAGCGGTAATCACGCAGGAGGAGATTATTGGGTACTTAAACTGGACAGTGTAGGAGAAAGAGAATGGAGCCGTTATTATGGCGGAACCTTTACAGACACCGCTTATGATGCCGTAGAAACTACCTCAGGAGGTTTTATTATTATGGGAAGTTCAGACAGTCAGGATGTTGATATTACCTCAAATATTGGAGAATACGATTATTGGATTCTCAATATAAACAAAAACGGAGACATTATTTGGAGAAAAAATTTTGGCGGAACCGAAATAGATTTAGTATTTGCCATGACCAAAACTATAGACGGAAATTATTTACTGGTTGGAGATACTAGAAGTAGTGATGTAAACGTTCAAGACCCTATAGGAAATGCAGATGTTTGGGTGGTCAAATTTAACGAATCTGGTTCTATATTGTGGACCAAAACATATGGCGGCACCCAATTTGAATCTGCCAGAGATGTTGTTGCACTATCAGATGGCTCTTTTGCTATAGCCGCTTCAAGTAGGAGTAACGATATAAACCTTACTGGTAATTATGGCGTAAATGATGCTTGGTTGTTGCTCATCGATAAAGATGGCGCAATACTTGGACAAAAAAATCTAGGCGGAAGTGCTCTAGACTTTGGCGAAGGTATTGCTCAAACAGCGGACGGCAGCATAATTATTACCGGTAGCACTGAAAGTACCAATGGGGATTTTAGTTCCAATAAGGGAAACAAAGATTTATTATTAATAAAAGTTGAATAAAAAATAACGCAAGTGCTATGAAAAATATTGCCCTTTTATTTGCTGCAACAATACTATTGTTCGCCTGTAACAGTGATGATGACTCACAAACAAAAGTAGAACCAGATCCTGTGACTGTAGACTTTCAATTTACACACAACTGGGATGGAGATAGCATCGTGAATGCAGATTACCAGACTACAACCTACATTAATGCCAACAACACCATGATAAAGCTATCTAAATTGGTGTATTTAATTTCAGATATTACTTTTACTGCGCAAGACGGAACTGTATACGATGCTGGTGATTATAATTTAATCGATGCTCGCAACGGGACTAATGTTAATTTTACTCCTGGCATAGAAATTCCAGAGGGAGACTACAACGTCTCATTTACATTTGGCTTTGACGATGAGGACAATGACAAAGCTGGAGGATATCCAGACCTAAATTCTTCAGATGGATCTTGGTCTGTTCCAATGCCACTTGGGGGTGGGTATCATTATATGCGTATGGAAGGAACTTTTTTAAATGAAATAGCCCAAACGCAAACCTTCCAATACCATACCATAAGAGCTAACAAACACACAACCTTACCTCCTGGACCTGGTACATTAGAGTCTACTCAGGACACTTCTTTTGTCGTAAATTTAGGAACGATAACCATTGGAAATGCTACTTCAATTGAAGTACAAATGAACGCAGCAGAGTGGTTTAAAAATACTAATACTTGGGACTTAGATATCAATAATTCTGTGATGATGCCCAACTTTGGTCTTCAAATAGATATGAATGAGAACGGTAATGGTAGTGTTTTTAGTCTTGGAACAGTAAATTAAGCAATACCTGTTTAAAATTAATTGAAAATGAAGTTACTTGGAATTTTGAGTTGTTTTATGTGTTTGCTATTCTTTACATCCTGTGAAGATAATGATGATGCAATTTCATCACAATACACAGCTACACCAGCACCACTTGAAGTCCCAATTATTTTTCAGGGTCAAATTTTAGGTCCGGTAATCCCTGATGACAATCCACAAACTGTTGAAGGGATAGCCTTAGGTAAAAAATTATTTTTTGACACTAGACTCTCAGCAGATAACACTTTAGCTTGTGCATCATGCCATAAGCCACAGGAAGGTTTTTCAGATTCTCGACGATTTAGCGTTGGAATTAACGGCGAACAAGGTTTTAGAAACTCTATGCCTTTGCAAAATCTAGCCTTCAACTACGGAGAAAAATTTAATTGGGACGGGAGCGCAAACTCTCTGGAAAACCAGATGTTTGAACCCGTTACCAATCCAATAGAAATGGCCAATACTTGGCCCAATGTGCAAAGCACACTACAAAGCTCAAACGAGTATCCAATCCTATTTGAAGAAGCTTTTGGTACACAAACTATAGACTCTACCTTGGTTACAAAAGCAATGTCCCAGTTTGTAAGAACTTTGGTTTCAGGAAACTCTAAATTCGACAGAGCACAACTAGGACTTGTAGAATTAACACCCCAAGAACAAAACGGACTTAATATATTTTTAGACGAAAGTCGCGGGGACTGTTTTCACTGTCACGGCCTACCTGCCAATCCGTTATGGACAGACAACGCATTCCATAACAACGGTTTAGACTCAGAATTTGAAGATTTAGGATTGGGAAACATAACAGGAGACCCAAGAGAATTCGGTCTATTTAGAAGTCCGTCGCTTCGTAATTTAAAATTTACAGCCCCTTATATGCATGACGGGCGCTTTTCCACTTTAGAAGAAGTAATAGATCATTATAGTGAAGGACTTGTTTTTTCAGAAACAATAGATCCTTTAATGAAAGCTATTAGTCAAGGCGGCGTCCAACTCACTGATAAAGACAAAGAAGATCTTAAAGCATTTTTACTATCCCTTTCAGATGATTCCTTTATTAATAATCCAGATTTTAAAGAGTAACATTTTCAGCACTTTTCTTCCGCCAGTAAATTTCAGGAGTTTAGATTGGTAATACCTATAACTCCATAAGATTATTTAAATTATCTCCTATGGTTAAACGCCGTATTTACCGTATATTTGCACTCTAATTTAGAATAATTCTAAGGTATGATAAAAGTTAGCGATACAGCCAAAACGAAGCTAGAGCAGTTGATGAGCGAGGAAGGCTTTAATGTAACCAATGACTATGTGCGCGTAGGCGTTAAAAGTGGAGGTTGCTCTGGACTATCATATGAGCTTAATTTTGACAACAAACTAGGTGAAAACGACAAACTTTTTGAAGACAATCTAGTGAAAATTGCCGTAGACAAAAAAAGTTTTTTGTACTTAGTAGGAACAACACTGGAATTCAGCGGTGGTTTAAATGGGAAAGGATTTGTTTTTAATAATCCAAACGCAAATAGAACTTGCGGTTGTGGAGAATCTTTTTCACTATAAATTTTTAAAATTCAGAATTCTGAAATCAGAATTTAAAATTAATATATGAGTAAGTACACTGAAGATGATTTAAAGAAAGAACTCGAAACAAAAGAGTACGAATATGGATTCTATACCGATATAGAATCTGATACTTTTCCCGTTGGTTTAAACGAGGATATTGTTCGTGCTATCTCTCACAAGAAGCAAGAGCCAGAGTGGATGACAGAGTGGCGTTTGGAAGCATTCCGCTATTGGCAAGAAATGGTGGAACCAGAATGGGCCAACGTTCATTATAAAAAACCAGATTTTCAGGCAATTGCTTATTATTCTGCCCCAAAAACCATTGACCCAAATAAAACATTAGATGATGTAGACCCGGATCTTTTGGCGATGTATAAAAAATTGGGCATTTCAGTAGATGAACAAAAAAAGATGAACAATGTCGCAATGGACATTGTTGTTGATTCTGTTTCAGTAGCGACAACTTTCAAGAAGACGTTAGGCGAAAAAGGAATTATATTTATGAGTATTTCTGAAGCGATTAGAGAGCATCCAGAACTCGTAAAAAAATATTTAGGAACTGTTGTTCCACAAAAAGACAATTTCTACGCTGCCTTAAACAGTGCAGTATTTAGTGATGGTTCTTTTTGCTATATCCCTAAAGGGGTTCGTTGCCCAATGGAGCTTTCTACTTATTTTAGAATAAATCAGGCAGGTACAGGGCAGTTTGAAAGGACATTGGTAATTGCAGACGAAGGAAGTTATGTGAGCTACCTGGAAGGTTGTACAGCCCCAAGCCGTGATGAAAATCAATTACACGCTGCGGTTGTGGAACTAATTGCCTTAGACGACGCAGAAATAAAATACTCCACAGTTCAAAACTGGTTTCCTGGAAATAAAGAAGGAAAAGGAGGCGTTTATAACTTTGTGACCAAACGTGGGATTTGTGAGAAAAATGCAAAAATCTCTTGGACACAAGTAGAAACTGGAAGTGCTGTAACCTGGAAGTATCCAAGTTGTATTCTTAAAGGCGACAACAGTATTGGTGAATTTTATTCTATTGCTGTTACCAATAATTATCAACAAGCAGATACAGGTACCAAAATGGTTCATTTAGGTAAAAACACCCGTAGTACGATTATTAGTAAAGGAATTTCCGCAGGGAAATCACAAAATAGTTATCGCGGATTGGTACAAATTAATTCTCGTGCCGACAATGCTCGAAACTTTTCACAATGTGACTCGTTATTGATGGGAAATGAATGTGGCGCACATACCTTCCCTTACATTGAAGCAAAAAACAAAACTGCTAAAATTGAACACGAAGCCACCACCAGTAAAATTGGTGAAGACCAAATATTTTATTGCAACCAACGAGGTATAGACACTGAGAAAGCCATCGCACTTATTGTAAATGGTTTTAGCAAAGAAGTACTCAACAAACTCCCTATGGAATTTGCAGTTGAAGCTCAAAAATTATTGGAAATTTCACTAGAAGGCTCTGTAGGATAAAATAACAATCAATAACCTTAAATTTTCTATTAAAATGAAAAAAATTCTTTTCCTTTTAGCAATTACAATGAGTGTAGTTGCTTGTAAAAACGAAAATCTTGGTGACAAAAAAAGTAATGACCCACAATACGAAGGCGAATTTATTTATGTAGCAGATGGGGCAGTACTTAAAGGAGATAATTTTATCTATGGTGTGACTTTAGATGAAATGTCCGAGTACCTTAAAGATAAGGTTGCTCCTGTAAAGAAAGATGATTATGATATGGTTCCTGTCGTAGTAAAAGGAACATTGGCAAATAAAGCTGAAGGTGCCGAAGGTTGGGACGAAGTTCTTACGATTACTGAAATTGTAAGCGTAAGTGACACGCCTTCTGAAGCCGATATCAAACTAGAAGATAAAAAAGAAGCAGATAACGCTAACTAAGGCTGCTGAAAACCCGTTAATAATTTCGGGAATTGAATTAACGACTGAGAATAAAAATATGTTACAGATAAAAAACCTGCACGCAAGTGTTGAAGAAAAAGAAATTCTAAAAGGAATAAACTTGGAGGTTAATCCAGGAGAAGTCCACGCTATTATGGGACCAAACGGTTCTGGTAAAAGCACCCTTGCTTCTGTAATTGCCGGAAAGGAAGAGTTTGAAGTTTTAAAAGGAAACATCAATTTTGAAGGAGAAGATATTTCAGAATTAGATCCTGAAGAGCGAGCTCACAAAGGACTTTTCTTATCATTTCAATACCCTGTTGAAATTCCTGGGGTATCGGTAACCAACTTTATTAAAACTGCCATCAATGAAAATAGAAAGGCAAAAGGTGAACCAGATATGCCCGCTGGCGAAATGCTGAAGAAAATTAAGGAAAAAGCCGAATTGCTTGAAATTGACCGCAAGTTTTTATCTCGCTCTCTAAATGAAGGTTTTTCAGGTGGAGAGAAAAAACGGAATGAAATATTCCAATTGGCAATGCTAGAACCAAAACTAGCCATCTTGGACGAAACCGATTCTGGACTAGATATTGACGCGCTTAAAGTTGTTGCCAATGGTGTTAACAAACTAAAGAGCAAAGACAACGCAGTAATTATAATTACGCACTACCAACGTTTGTTAGATTATATAGTGCCAGACTTTGTACATGTACTTATGGATGGTAAAATAGTAAAATCGGGTACCAAAGAATTGGCTAAAGAATTAGAAGCAAAAGGATACGACTGGATTAAAGAAGAACTTGTTTAAAAAGGTTGAGCGTTTAAAGGAGTAAGGAATAATTTCCTACTACCTCCCACCTACAACCAAATACTTAAATTTATGAGTTTAAAAGAAAAATTAGTAGCATCATATATCGCTTTTGAAGATCACTTAGAAGACGACTCCCCTATTCATGACCTTCGAAATAGTGCGATACGGGTTTTTGAAGAAAAGGGGTTCCCTTCTAAAAAGGAAGAAGCCTGGAAATATACCTCGTTAAACGCATTGCTTAAAAACGATTACAGTATTTTTCCAAATAACGAGCGAAATATAGAGCTTAAAGATGTTCGTAAATATTTCTTGCACGATATAGATACTTATAAGTTAGTCTTTGTGGATGGGGTTTACAACTCATTTCTATCGGACACGACCCATGACTCTTTGGATGTCTGTTTGTTATCATCTGCATTGAATAAGCCTAAATACAAAGCAGTAATTGAGGCTTATTTCAATAAAACAGCAGTAAAAGATAGCCTAACATCTTTAAATACTGCATTTGCAAAAGAAGGTGCCTACATCCATATCCCAAAACATAAAGAAGTTGAAAAGCCTATTGAGATCATTAATTTTTCAACTGGAACAGAAGCTGCAATGCTCCTACAGCCAAGAAATTTGATTGTTGTGGGTGAAAATGCCCATGTTCAAATTATAGAACGTCACCAAAGCCTGAATGAAAATCAGGTGCTCACCAATAGCGTAACAGAGATTTTTGCTGAAAAGCGAGCGTATGTAGATTACTATAAAATTCAGAATGACGGCCCTTCGGCATCTCTTGTAGATAGCACTTATATTTCGCAAGAACAAGAAAGCCATTGCCGTGTGCATACATTTTCATTTGGCGGAAAACTTATTAGAAACAACCTTAATTTTTACCAAAAAGGCGAGCGTTGTGACAGCACTTTAAACGGGATAACAATTATTGAGGGCAAACAGCATGTAGACCATAATACATTGGTTCATCATATAGCACCCAATTGTGAAAGTCATCAAGACTATAAAGGTATTTTTGCTGAAAGTTCCACAGGAGTTTTCAACGGAAAAATATATGTTGAAAAAGAGGCACAAAAGTTAGATGCTTTTCAACAAAACAACAATATTTTGGTAGATGACAAAGCGAGCATCAACTCTAAACCACAATTAGAAATTTTTGCAGACGACGTACGCTGTTCACACGGTTGTACTATTGGCCAATTGGACGAAGATGCAATGTTCTATCTTCAATCCAGAGGGATTGGTAAAAAAGAGGCCCGTGCACTCTTGATGTATGCATTTGCGAACAACGTTTTGGAAAGTGTAAAAATTCCAGAATTGAAAGCTAGAATCAACAAACTTATCGCTACTAAAATTGGTGTGAGTTTAGGTTTCGAGTTGTAGAATTTATATTACTCTAAGATGTCATATTAAACGCCCGCCTGAATTGAACGGGCAGGCAGTAGAAATACATCTAAACTCTGCTATTTAATAAGTCCTTGACTAGGATCAGACTTACATTATAAAACTATCTCATGTTTAATATAAAATCCATAAGAGCAGATTTTCCCATACTTCGTCGTGAAGTGAATGGCAAGCCTCTGGTGTATCTAGATAATGCTGCTACTTCACAAAAACCCCAAGTAGTGATTGATACTATCGTAGATTATTACTCAAATTATAACGCAAATATTCATCGTGGTGTACACGCCTTATCTCAAGAAGCAACGGATAAATACGAGGAAGCCCGTGTGAAAATTCAAAAACATTTTAATATTTCAAAAGCGCACGAAGTTATCTTTACTTCAGGCACTACACACGCAATTAATTTGGTAGCAAACGGATTTGCTTCGCTCTTACAAAAAGGAGATGAAATAATCGTTTCAGCATTAGAACATCATAGTAATATTGTGCCTTGGCAAATGCTGTGTGAAAAAACAGGAACAAGATTATTGGTCATCCCAATGATGCAGCAAGGAACGCTGGACATGAATGCATATGCTGAAATCCTTTCAGAAAAAACGAAGTTAGTTTTTGTAAATCATATTTCAAACGCGTTGGGAACCATTAACCCAATCGAAGATATCATATTTAAAGCACACCAAGTAGGCGCTGCGGTATTAATAGATGGCGCACAGGCTTGTTCTCACATAAAGCCCGATTTACAAAAATTAAATGTAGATTTCTATGTAACCTCAGCTCACAAAATGTGTGGCCCAACTGGTGTTGGCATACTTTACGGAAAAGAAAAATGGCTTAAAAAACTTCCTCCTTATCAAGGAGGAGGAGAAATGATTGCAGATGTAACTTTCGAGAAAACTACCTATGCAGATCTACCGCACAAATTTGAAGCAGGAACCCCAAATATTTGTGGAGGTATTGCTTTTGGTGCAGCTATAGACTACCTCAACAACATAGGTTTTGATGCTATTTCAACACATGAGCACGAGCTTTTAGAATATGCTACAGAAGAACTTTTAAAAATATCTGGGCTTAAAATTTATGGAACTGGAGCTGAGAAAACTTCAGTTATTTCCTTTAATTTAGAAAATATTCATCCGTATGATGTAGGCACAATTTTAGACAAATTGGGAGTTGCTGTCCGCACTGGACAACATTGTACACAACCTATAATGGATTTCTTTAATATCCCGGGTACGGTACGTGCTTCGTTTGCTTTTTACAATACTAAAGAAGAAGTAGATGTATTAGTTACTGGCGTAAAGAAAGCGCAACAAATGCTGAGTTAACATTCCTTTAAAACCTTGTGGTACGGAATTGTGGTATCTTGCACCAAACAAAAGAATAAAAATCATGAGAATTATATTAAACTTATTATTTGTAACGCTCCTATTTACAGGCTGCGAAGAAACAAAGAGAGTAATTGACACTGCTGGAAGAGTTCAACTTTCGGGTACCTATAACGTTACCATGGCTGGTACCGAAAAAATTACTGGAAACCAAAACAGTATCACCTTTGCAGCCCTGGACAAATCGGTTAGGGGAAATGCAGGCTGTAATGATTACTTTGGAAACTATACTTTAGACCTATATGCCCTTAATTTTGGAACTCTAGCTGTTACAGAGCAATATTGTGATGAGGCTATCATGACAAAAGAAAGAGCAGTCTTAAATGCATTAAGAGACACCGGATCATACACCCTAGAAAACGATATTCTTACACTGCTGTCTAAAAACGACAGAAGTATCTTATTAAAAGCTAGTAAAGTAAAAACAACAAATTAGATTGAAAGCTATACAAAATATACAAAAAGATTTAATTGAAGAATTCGCCCTGTTCGACGACTGGATGGAGCGTTATGAGCATATGATCGCTTTGGGAAAATCGTTACCTTTAATAGACCCTTCGCTTAAAACCGATGACAAACTTATTAAAGGATGTCAAAGTAAAGTATGGCTTCATAGTGAAATGAAGGATGGAAAAGTGGAATTTACGGCAGATAGTGATGCTATTATTACCAAAGGGATTGTTGCTGTATTAATTCGGGTTTTTTCAAATCAGAAACCTGAAGACATCTTAAAAGCCAACACCGATTTTATTGACGAAATTGGTTTGAAAGAACATTTATCGCCCACACGTGCCAACGGACTTGTCTCTATGTTAAAACAGATGAAACTCTACGCCGTGGCATATCAAGCACAACTGAATCAATAATTTAAATAGATTCCCCTCCTGCGAGGAAAATAATTATGAGCACTATTGAAATAGACACCACCGAGTTAGGCGAAAAAATTGTAAAAGTTATAAAAACTATTTACGATCCAGAGATTCCTGTAGACATTTATGAGCTAGGGCTCATTTACGATGTTTTTGTAAACGAAGACTTTGAAGTAAAAATTCTAATGACCCTTACCACACCTAATTGTCCCGTAGCTGAAACACTTCCCTTAGAAGTTGAAAACAAAGTAAAAAGTCTGAAGCTAGTTAAAGATGCTGAAGTAGAAATTACTTTCGATCCCCCTTGGACTCAGGATTTAATGTCCGAAGAAGCAAAGTTGGAACTGGGGATGTTGTAAAAATTATCAATTAAAAAAATATCTTGTCCAAGGTGTTCTTGGTGGCTCACTTTTAATTTTTTTGTAGCTTTTGGCACGAAAAAAGTAAATTTGAGACACTCGCTCAAAAAATGAGTTTCAGTACAATTTCTATTTTTGCCAAAATAGAAATTATTCAACTACCTTAAACTCGTAAAATAATCAAACATATTACTTTGTCTACTTAAAACTTTAGGTACTTTTTAAAAATGGAAAACGAAATTGTAAATAGAGTCGCCAACAGCAAATTAATCACCTTCAATCTAGAAGATCACTATCCAGATGGCAAGCGTGTGCTTTTCGATATTTCGGACTGGTTGTTGGAAGGGATTGTACTTAAAGAATCGGACTTTAGAACTTCGGTTAAAGAACATGACTGGGCACAATACCAAAATACCTATGTGGCGCTACATTGCAGTACAGATGCTATTATACCTGGCTGGGCCTACTTATTAGTATCACTTCAACTGGCTCCGTTTGCCAAAAAAACAGTGGTTGGAAACTTAGATATTCTAGAATCTATATTGTTTGCTGCTATTATTCCAAGCTTGGATCTTTCAGCATTACAAGACAAGCCCGTAATAATTAAAGGGTGCGCACATAAACCTATTCCACAAAATGCTTATGTTTTATTGGCTGAAAAACTACAACCTATCGCCAAAAGTATTATGTACGGGGAAGCCTGTTCTTCGGTACCGCTTTATAAAAAAAGTAACAAGTAATCGGTTTTCTAAAGATTTAGGTCGAAAAACATACCCTTTTTCCAAATTCACTTTTCATAACCTAAAAAGTTGATTTACATTTGTAACATCAAACCTTACAACTATGAAAAAAATTATTTTATTATCTGTTTTATTTGCATTGCCTTTTGTAACTACTGCACAAGATGAAGAACCTGAGCCGCCAAAAGATGGCTGGACAAAAACCGGAAATGCGACACTAATTTTTAACCAGGCTGCTTTTAATGCAGAATGGACCGGAGGAGGGACTTCTAATTATGCAGCTACAGGAGCCCTAATATATGACGCTAATTACCGAAAAGGGAAATTAACCTGGGACAACCGTTTGATGGCAGAATACGGTGTCACTAAAATTAAAGGTCAGGAATTTACTCGTAAAACAAATGACCGTTTAGAATTGAACTCCATTTTAGGTCGGCAAATAAACGAAACCAATTTTTATTACTCTTGGTTTGCAAATTTTAGAACCCAGTTTAGTAATGGCTATGAATTTGCAGAAGATGCCGAAGGCAATGAAGTTAGAACCATAACAACCAAATTTTTATCACCAGGATATATTCAAACGGGTCCAGGTATTTTTTGGAAAAAGAACGACAACCTCAAAGTAAACCTATCTCCAGCCACGGTGCGATTAATTTTTGTGGATGACTCTTTTACTACATTCCCAGATCCCTTAGCTGCAGCTGCATTTAATGAAGCAGGTGGTTATTTTGGCGTGGAAGCCAATGAAACCACACGTTTTGAATTTGGAGCTTCCTTGAATGGATATGCCAAATTTGACGTAATGGAGAATGTGACCGTAGAAAATATTTTAAGTTTGTATGCTAACTATTTAGAAGATCCACAAAACGTTGATGTTGACTATACACTTAATCTTTTACTGAAAGTAAATGAATGGATTACTGCAAACTTTACCTTCCAAGCAATTTATGATGATAATGCCGTGAAAGGATTTCAAATTAGAGAAACACTTGGTATTGGCGTAGGATATAAGTTCTAATTGACTGTTGACTGTTGACTGTTGACTGTTGACTGAAAATTTATAAACCGTTCATTAGTGGGCGGTTTTTTTATGTACTTTACTGGCGCGCTTTTGCAAAGCGTGCCTATTTGTAGAGAGCATTTGCAATGCGAAACTTTCTTTATCTTTAAAAAATGTCACACAAATACAAAGTACGAGACAGTACCCAGCCTACTTTTATCACCATTACAGTAGTAGATTGGATAGATTTATTTGTTAGGCAAACCTATTTTAAAATTTTGGATGATTCACTTAATTACTGCATCGCTCAAAAGGGATTAAAAGTGCATGCCTATGTTTATATGTCCAGTCATATTCATTTAATTGTAAGTTCAGAAACAAAAGAGCTCTCCGACATTATAAGAGATTTTAAAAAATTCACGTCAAAGGCACTTATTGAAGCCATTAAAGAATTCCCAGAAAGCCGAAGAATATGGCTATTGAAAAAATTTCAATTTGAAGCCAAAAGAATCAAACGAGGTGTAAATTATAAAGTTTGGAAAGATGGATACCATCCTATTTTACTAGATACCGTTAAAAAAATGGAGCAGCGACTTAATTATATCCATCACAATCCTGTAGCAGCTTATTTAGTCTATCACGAAAGAGATTGGGTGCATAGTAGTTATGCAGCGTATGAGGATGGAAACATTGAAAAACCCAATGTAAATATGAATAGACTGTGGTGATTTTAGAATTTTGTTTTAACAGTAGGCTATAATCGCATTGCAAATGCTTGACATAGGTTAGGCACGCTTTTCAAAAGCGCGCCAGTTCTTTATTCCACATACTCCTCTGGGTACAAAAAGTTATTATAGGGAAAGCGAGTTATGTGAATATCCCGCACAGTGTCATAGACTGTTTTTCTGAATTCTTCCAAATTCTCTTTTTCTACTGCGGAAATAAAAATAGGATCTATATTTTCACGTTGCATCCAGGTTTGTTTCCACTCTTTTAAAGTGAAATGGGCTTTTGTTTTTTCGGTGACTAGGTCGTCGTCGTCAATTACTTCGGGTTCGTAGGCATCTATTTTGTTAAAAACCATAAGTGTGGGCTTATCGGCACTTTTAATTTCGTCCAGTATTTGGTTTACAGAGGCGATATGGTCTTCAAAAGAAGGATGGCTTATATCTACTACATGTAGCAATAAATCTGCTTCGCGCACTTCGTCCAAGGTACTTTTAAAACTTTCTACCAGTTGTGTTGGAAGCTTTCTTATAAACCCTACAGTGTCACTTAATAGAAAGGGTAAATTACCAATTACCACTTTACGAACGGTGGTGTCTAAGGTTGCAAATAGTTTGTTTTCTGCAAAAACTTCGCTTTTGCTTATTACATTCATCAAAGTACTTTTCCCAACATTCGTATATCCCACCAATGCTACACGTACTAATGCACCACGATTGCCTCGTTGCACTTCCATCTGGCGATCTATCTTTGTTATTTTCTTTTTCAGTAATGAGATTCTGTCACGTACAATTCGCCGGTCTGTTTCAATTTCAGTTTCACCTGGACCACGCATTCCAATACCTCCTCGTTGACGTTCTAAGTGAGTCCACAAACCAGTTAATCTGGGTAAAAGGTACTGGTATTGTGCAAGTTCAACCTGTGTTCTTGCATAACTAGTCTGGGCGCGCTGGGCAAAAATGTCCAGAATAAGATAGGTTCTATCTATTACTTTACACTTTAATATTTTTTCGATGTTTCGTTGCTGGCCTGGTGAAAGTTCATCATCAAAAATTACAGTACCTATATCGTTTGCTTCCACATACTCCAGTACAGCTTCCAATTTTCCAGATCCTAAGAAAGTTTTAGGGTCTGGCTTTTCCATTTTTTGCACAAAACGTTTTATCACTTCCCCACCTGCGGTATACGTTAAAAATTCAAGTTCGTCTAGATACTCTCGCGACTTTTCTTCATCTTGTTGTTGGGTGATAAGACCAATTAAAATAGCCTTTTCGTATTCTATTGTAGTTTGTTCTAACATAGTTCAAATTTAGAGGTATAAATAAACAGACACGAGGTTTAATTACTTAAAAACCAAAGGTGACCGAACCTGCCTGTCGTGCCCTTGGCAGGCAGGTATTTAAAGGAATCTATTCGATAAAAAGAAAAAGGTTGTCATCCTTAAATTGTACCTAAGTTCAAATGTACAAAACCTTTTCAGCTAATATTTTGTAATTTACAATGCTTTAACACCTATTATATGAGTACTTCGGAAGAACGATACTATAGCTTTGCATTTTACAATCTTGAAAACCTCTTTGACACTAAAAATGATGCCAATAGTCTAGACGACGATTTTACCGAATCTTCTGATAGGAAATGGAATGAAAAACGTTTCAGAAATAAAATAAAAAAACTGGGAAGTGTCATTGAGCAAATTGGATATGAAGATATTAATTTTCCACCAGTTTTAGTAGGAGTTGCTGAAGTTGAAAACAGATTTGTGTTAGAACAATTGGTCGCTTCAAAATTTCTTCAACAAAAAAATTACGGCATTCTTCATTTTGATTCGCCTGATGAAAGAGGTATTGATACAGGGTTGCTGTACCGAAAAGACCACGTTACCGTATTGGGGCAACAAGCACATCAAGTATTGCTTGAAAACGAAAAAGGCGAGCGTGACTTTACCCGTGATATTTTATGCGCCCATCTTGAGATTGAAGGACATTCTTTTTATGTTTTAGTAAATCACTGGCCCTCTAGAAGAGCTGGGGCAGCACTAACAGCACCAAGGAGGTTAGCTGTTGCAAAAAGAAATGTGGAACTAGTCGAAACATTAAAAGTTAAAAATCCAGAAGCAAGGATTATTATTATGGGAGATTTTAACGACGATCCGAAGAGTGAGAGCATTCAGTATTTAGTAGCTAACGGATTTTACAACCCTATGGAGTTACTCCTCACACACGAAACTGGAAGTACATCCTATCGTGGCGCTTGGAATTTGTTTGACCAAATCTTGGTCTCTCACAATTTTATGAGACAACATAATAATACTTTTCAGTTTGCTAATGCTACAGTTTTTAATATGAAGCATTTAACCGAATATGAAGGTAAAAATAAAGGAAACCCATTTAGAACTTATTTAGGGATGAAATATACAGGAGGTTTTAGCGACCACTTTCCTATATATGGAAAATTTTTGCTGAAAAAAGAGGAGCGGTGAAATAGATATCAAAATCAATTACAATATACGATAGCATTTAAGAAACCAAAACAGTTATAACATATTGCTATAAAATTAGGTAAAAATCTTGTATAAGATTATAAGCTCGGTACTGAATATACCTAATAAGAGTGGCCACAACTTCAATCATTTATTTGAAGTTAAAGCTTTCAACTAATAAGAAAATACTTTTTTAATAATGAAAAAAATATGCATCATTACTTTCACAGCCATGCTGTTTTGGATAACTAATTCAACTGCCCAACAGGATCCACAATACACACAATACATGTACAATATGAATATAGTGAACCCCGCTTATGCTGGCAGTAAAGAAAGCCTATCCTTAACAGCTCTCTATCGAAAACAATGGTCTGGACTGGATGGAGCTCCAGAAACTTTTACCTTTTCTGCTCACTCCCCTATGAATGACAAAGTTGGTTTGGGACTTTCTGCAATTAAGGATGAACTGGGGCCCGTAAGCGAGACGAATGTGTATGCAGATTTCTCCTACACCCTTCAGGTAGGCGCAAATACAAAACTTGCGCTTGGAGTTAAAGCGGGAGCAACATTTCATGATGTAGGGCTTACAGCCTTGGCATTACAAGATCCCGCAGACCCTTTCTTTTCTCAAGATATTAGCAACACCTATCCTAATATTGGTACTGGCGCTTTTTTTTATGGGGAAAATTATTATGTAGGCCTATCGGTGCCAAACCTTTTAAATTCAGTTCATTTAGATGAAAATGGTTTAAAGTATGGAAGTGAAACAAACCATTACTTCGCAACAGCTGGTTATGTATTTCAAGTAGCTGAAAATGTAAAACTAAAACCTTCGGTAATGGTTAAATCTGCATTTAACGCACCCTTGTCTTTGGACGGAAATTTAAATGCCTTATTGTATGATAGATTTGAAATTGGAGCCAATTATAGGTTAGACGATTCATTTAGTGGTTTGGTTGGCTTTCAGATAACAGACTATATACGGATTGGATACGCCTATGACAGGGTAATTTCAGATATACAAGCTGTATCCAGCTCATCACATGAGGTGATACTCACTTTTGATGTCTACTTCAAGAAAAGAACCTTACGCTCTCCTAGATACTTCTAACAAACAATTATAATTTCATTCAGAATGAAAAAAATATATACGATGTTAATTCTTTTAGCTTTCAATACAAATTTTAGTATTGGGCAAAATAAAGACACCAAAAAAGCAGACGATCTTTATAAAGGCCTTCGGTTTACAGATGCGGCAGAAGCCTATCAAAAACTTCTCAAAAAAGGAAAAGGCGATTTTTATGTTTTTGAACAATTAGGCAACAGTTATTTTTACATTAATGATACCAGAAAAGCCGAAACCTATTACAAACGTGTTGTTAAAAGCAAAAAGATAACTGCCGAAACTGTTTATAATTACGCCCAGTCACTAAAAGCAAATGGAAAGTTTAGCGACTATAATATTGCAATGAAGCAATTTTCAGAAATGGCTCCTGATGATTCCCGTTCCAAGGAATTTCTGAAAAACCCCAATTACGTTCCTAAATTAATGGAGGAACAGCCCAAGTTTTCTACCACAAATATGAAAGATATCAATACCGAATATTCTGAATTTGGTGGAATTCTGGTAGGGAACGATTTTTATTTCTCTTCAGCCAGAAATACAACTCGAAAAAAATATGGATGGAACGAAGAGCCATACTTAGATATATACATAGCTGATAATGTAGGAGGCACTATAAAAAATGCTGAACTACTTAAAAACAAAGAAATAAATACCAAATACCACGAAGGTAACATAGCCATAACCGCAGATGGAAAAAGAATGTATTTTGACCGAAACGATTATTACAAAGGAAAGTATGACAAAAGCGAAGAAGGCGTAAATCAAATAAATCTATATTATGCAGAATGGGTCGAAGGGCAATGGAAAGATGTACAATCCGTTGCATTTAATAGTGATGAGTACTCTACGGGACACCCAGCTCTGAGCCCAGATGGTAATACCTTATTTTTTGTAAGCGACATGCCTGGTGGTAAGGGAGCTGGTGACATTTACAAAGTTTCTGTAAGCAGAGAAGGTAACCTTGGCACTCCCCAACGTCTTAGTGATACTATAAATACAGAAGGAAAAGACCTATTTCCTTTTATAGACGCTAATGGAGATTTATATTTTTCTAGTACAGGCCATATGGGTTTAGGAGGTTTAGACGTTTTTTATGCTCCAGCTGAAGGAAATGAATTTGGAGAACCAAAAAACATGGGCTTAGGTATTAACAGCCCCGATGATGATTTCGCATTTATTTATAACCCAGGCACACAAGAAGGCTATCTATCCTCAAACCGCTCGGGTGGTAAAGGAAGTGACGATATTTATAGCACAAAACAGCTAACGCCATTGTGTGAAGTTGAAATGATTGTAAAAGTAGAAAACGAATATACAAAAGAACCAATCGCAGGAGCAAGAGTAGACTTGTATGACAAATTTGGCAACAAATTGAGTACAAAAACAACTGGAGAAGATGGTACCGTAATTCTAATCGCCGAATGTGAAAAAGAACACGAAGTGCAAGCTGTCGCAAATAATTTTGAAAGTAACGCTATTGATGTAGAAGTGGCTAGTAATATTACATTGAAGAAAACCATTAAACTTAGGCCTATCGAAAAACTTATTGTAGATGATAAGGTTGTTCTCAATCCAATATATTTTCCGTTGGATAAAAGTAATATCACCCCTAAAGCTGCCTTTGAATTGGATAATTTGGTTGCACTAATGATGAAATATCCTAGCCTGGTAATTAAGGCAGAAAGCCATACAGACAACCGCGCGGCAGAGGAGTACAACTTAGATCTTTCTCAAAGAAGAGCACAGAGTACCGTACAATACGTAATTTCCAAAGGAATTAGCGCATCAAGAATATCTGGCGAAGGCTTTGGAGAAAGTCGACCAGTAGTTGCATGTGGTTCCAATTGTTCAGACGCGCAACATCAAAAAAACAGAAGATCGGAGTTTATAATCTTAAAAAGATAATCATACAGATGCTATTATAAAAACTGGTTCTATGAATTCTAGTAAATTTTAAACTCTATGAATTCATATAGGTTTTAAAATATGTTTTATTATAATTTTATAGTTACCTATTTCTTTACAGGGGATTGAAAAGATAGGTTAGTTGGTCTTTGAAAATAAGACCCAGATTTTAAATATCACATACAGCTGGAACTCCAGCAACCTAACCAAGAATGTGAAATAAGAAGACCGCTTTGAGGAGAGCGGTCTTTTTTTATAATTATTTAAAATAGGGGTTTTATTGCGAAAAAATCTTCTCTCCGTTTGCCTCTTGTGCTTTAAATTTTTGAACTAACGCTAGCGCATCTGGCACTACGTCGCTGCATAAAATAATAAGAGAACCTTTTTTCGCAGTATTCACTGCGTGCGTAATTGCTTCTTTTTCTGAAGGGATTACGGTCGTTTTAAGCGTCGGGTTTTTCATTTTAATACCGTCGTCCAGCATTTTAATGAGTTCTTCTTCGGTTCTTCCACGCAGGCGTTTGTCTTGTCTAATAATAATTTCATCTGCCATATCAGCAGCAATACTTCCAATTTCATTATTATCTTCTTCCCTTCTATCCCCAATTCCAGCAATTATACACACTCTATGTGAGGCTTCTAGTTTATCTGAAAATTGCTTCAATGCACGCATTCCTGCAGGATTATGAGCATAGTCCAGTAAAATAGTAAAGTTTTCAAACTCAAAGAGATTTAAACGTCCTGGTGTTTGTGCTGCAGAGGGAATAAAAGTTTCCAAAGCCACCTTCATATCTTCAATACGAATACCCTGTACGTTAGCTGCCAACACAGCTCCTAACACATTCTGAATCATAAAATCTGCCTTCCCACCATACGTTAGCGGAATGTCTATTGCTCGCATCACACGCATTTTCCACTCGCCCTTGCAAATTGTCACAAACCCATTTTCATACACTGCCGTAATACCTCCTCTACGTTGTAAGGCTTTGATTCGCGTATTATTTTCGTCCATGGAAAATAGTGCAAGGTTACAGTTTATGCTTCGGCGCATTTCGTACACCAAATCATCGTCTGCGTTTAAAATAGCATAACCATCTGGTAAAACCGTTTCTGGAATCACTCCTTTTACGCGAGCTAATTGATCTATAGTATGAATTCCTTTTAACCCTAAGTGATCTGCCGCAACGTTCGTAACAACAGCTACATTACAGTTTTTAAATCCAAGTCCCGCTCTAAGTAAACCTCCACGGGCACATTCTAATACTGCAAAATTTACTGTAGGATCGCGTAGTACAAATTCTGCACTAGATGGACCGGTACAATCTCCCGTCATTAATAATCTATTTTGTATGTATACCCCATCACTTGTAGTATATCCAACTCTAAATCCACTCATTTTTGCCATATGGGCAATTAAACGGCTTGTGGTTGTTTTACCATTGGTTCCTGTAATAGCCGTAATAGGAATACGCCCTGTATCGCCTTGTTTCGGGAATAACTTATCTATTACGGGAGCAGCTACATTTCTTGGAAGCCCTGTTGTAGGAGCTAAGTGCATCCTAAATCCAGGTCCTGCATTCACCTCAAGTATGGCGCCTCCTGTTTCTGAAAGCGGTTGCGAAATATCGGTTGTCATGATATCAATTCCGCAGATATCTAAGTCAATAATTTTTGAAATCCGCTCTGCCATACTTACGTTGGCAGGGTGGATAATATCTGTAATATCTTCGGCTGTTCCCCCTGTGCTTAAATTTGCGGTATCTTTCAGCAACAAAATTTCACCTTTATCCAAAACCGAAGCTAATGTTTTACCTGCATCTTTAATAATCGTCTTGGTAAGGTCGTTTACTGTAATTTGTGTTAATACTTTTTCGTGACCATACCCTCTGCGCGGGTCTTTATTTACTTCAATAATTAAATCTTCTACCGTATCTTTTCCATTCCCAACTACATGCGCGGGTGTTCGTTTTGCACCTGCTACTAGTACATTATTAATTACAAGCAATCTATAGTCTGCACCCGTTATATATTTTTCTACAATAACTCTTCTGCTCACCGCTTGGGCAGCGTGAAATGCTACGACAGCTTCTTCGTAGTTTTCTATATCTACCGTAATTCCTCTTCCATGATTCCCGTCTATTGGTTTTATCACCAACGGGTACCCTACATATTTACACGAAGCTTCCAGACTACTCTCGCGACTAATAATATCACCACGTGGCACCTCAACTTCGGCTTGTTCCAGTAAATATTTGGTGTCTTCCTTATCGCAAGCCAACTCTACGCCAATAGAAGAAGTCTCTGAGGTAACCGTAGCCTGAATTCGTTTTTGATTGGCACCATAACCTAATTGGCATAATGAATATTGGTTTAATCGAATCCACGGAATTCCTCTACTCTCAGCTTCTTCAACAATACTTCCAGTACTTGGTCCTAATCTTGAAGACTCCCTAAGTTCACGCATTTTCTGAATATCTGGCTCTAGATCATAATCTTCAGCCGAAATTAATGCCTCACAAATTTTAACAGAAGCTTCGGCCGCAAAACGCCCTACATTTTCTTCCATATAACTAAACACCACATTATAAACACCTAGCTCTCCATAATCACGTGTTCTTCCAAAGCCAGTATCCATACCTGCTATTGTTTGAATTTCCAACGCAATGTGTTCAATAATATGACCCATCCAGGTTCCTTCCTCTACACGCTGAAAAAATCCGCCGGGCTCTCCCACACTACATCTATGTTCATACATGGTAGGAAACATGGCTTTTAAGCGCTCTAAGAATCCTGGGATTTTATTAGAAGGATAGGCTTCCATTTTTTCTAGATCTAGCACCATTACAATGAGTTTATGGCGTCGTACCGACCAGTAGTTGGGGCCACGCATTGCGTTTATTTCACGTATTTTCATGAAGGAAGTGTTTTTTTAGGTTGGATATTTTTTTTAAATCCTCTTGAAGGAACAATTGCTAAATATATCAATTTCCTATTTCAAATGATGTATTTTTGTAATCTTATAATTAATTATCATGCAAGCAAAAGGAACCTTAATCCCTATAGGAGGTAATGAAGACAAAGGAATTGAAGAAAACGAAATCTACCATCTTGAGTTTATTGAAGAGGGTATTTTATCCCGCGTTGTAAAAGAAAGTGGCGGTAAAGAAGCTCTAATTCTTATTATTCCAACTGCCTCTAGTATCCCTGAGGAAGTGGGTGAAAACTATTTACAAGCCTTTGGAAAATTAGGTTGTAAAAATCTGCAGGTGTTGAACATTCGCGATCGGGATCAATCTGAAACTCCTGGAAATATTGAATTAATGAAGAAAGCAGCTTGTGTGATGTTCTCTGGGGGAAACCAGTCCAATATTACCCGAGCCATTGGCGGCACTACCCTTCATAAGATTATGATGGAGCGTTACGAAAAGGAACATTTTGTAATTGCTGGGACAAGTGCAGGAGCCATGTGTATGAGTAAGGAAATGATCTCAGGGGGAAGCAGTAAAGAATCCTTTATTAAAGGAGCGGTAAAGATGAAAGAAGGCATGTCTTTCATTCCTGAATTAATTATAGATTCACATTTTATACGGCGCGGAAGATTTGGCAGAATGGCCGAAGCAGTGGCGAGATACCCAGATCTTATAGGCGTAGGACTTGCAGAAGATACTGGAGTTATTATTAAAAATAATACTTTTGAAGTAATTGGTTCTGGAATGGTTATTCTCTTTAACGCGCGTAAAGCTAAACTCAACAATCATCACGTTCTTGAAGAGGGCACTCCTATGTCACTTACCAACTTAAAAACACATATTTTGGCGAATGGAGATCGGTTTAATATTAAAAAGAAAAAAGTAAACGTTTCTCCCTCATCACTTCCTGTTATTGAAGGTTAGCTTCGGTACAATTTTTTATAAAATGCTGTGCATTTTATAAAAAATCACTCAGCTACCTTTGATTTTAATGGCTGATTAAATTTTGAAGTTTAAAATTTAAAGCCGAAGCAAAGGTTCCTGAGTGATTCAAACAAGTAGAGCGCCTATTGGCGCTCTACTTGTTTGAATTGTATCGAAGGGCCGGCTCATTACTCTTTATAAATTGAAATTTTTGTTGCTCCTGTAGATTTTTTAAATGCACGATACATCCCTTCCGTATTAAATGGCATGGCAATATTTCCTTGAGCATCTACAGCAATTAAACCCCCATCACCCCCTAGTTTTAAAACTCTATGCTGAATTACTTCTGAAGCTGCTTCAGAAAGCGACATGCCTTTATATTCCATTAAACAAGAAACATCATATGCTACTACGCCTCTTATAAAAAATTCTCCACTTCCTGTACAACTAACAGCACAGGTGCTATTGTTGGCATAATTTCCAGCACCAATCATAGGGCTGTCCCCTACACGCCCCCATTTTTTATTAGTCATTCCTCCTGTTGAGGTTGCTGCCGCGATCGTTCCAAAAGCATCACAAGCCACTGCACCTACGGTTCCAAACTTAGCGTCTTTCTTTACTGAATGGTCTAACTGAAATGCATCACTCCCCTTTAAATTCTGCCATTGTTGGTAGCGTAATTCATCATAGAAATAATTAGAAGGTACGATATTGTGATGGTTTTCTTTTGCAAATTCCATGGCTCCCGCTCCTGCCAGGAATACGTGCTCGCTCTTTTCCATAACATCACGAGCCAAACTCACTGGATTTTTAATGCCAGTAATTAAAGAAACGGCTCCTGCTTTCAATTCCTTTCCTTCCATAATGGCAGCATCCATTTCGTGGGTGCCTTCAGCAGTAAACACACTTCCTTTTCCTGCGTTAAATAGCGGTGAATCTTCTAGTATTTTTACAGCAGCTTCCACCGCATCCAACGAAGTTCCTTTCTGTTCCAAAATTGAATATCCGGTATCTAACGCTGCTTGCAGCGCATTTTTGTAAGCCGCTTCCTTTTCACTAGTCATTTGTCCTTTTAGAAGAGTTCCTGCTCCGCCATGGATTGCGATAGAAAATGTTTTCATTTTTTTAATTTTTGGGGAAATTACAAATCCCAAAACTATTTCATAACAAAGAAGTAAAATTTCCTTCAAGTTAATTCTTTTGTACTTGGTTATTTTTACGCCGATTTATGCATATAATCATATTCGTTGGGGGATTTTTCAGCGTAAAGTTAAACCGCTTTGAGGAGAGCGGTTTTTCTTTTTCAACAAAACTCTGTTTTTTGATGGGTTCTTGTTATTTTTGAAGGAAAGACCTAAACACAATGCCAGACCAAAAAAAACGCCTTTTCCTAGTAGATGCTTACGCGCTTATATTTCGTGGCTATTATGCTTTTATAAAGAACCCGAGAATAAATTCCAAAGGCCAGAATACCAGCGCCATTATGGGGTTCATGAACTCGTTAATTGACGTTGTGAAACGCGAACGCCCGGACCATCTCGCTGTATGTTTCGATAAAGGCGGAAGTGTGGATCGAAAAGAAATGTTTGAGGATTACAAAGCCAATAGGGACGAAACTCCAGACGATATTCGCTCTGCCATTCCAATTATTTGCGACATTCTGGAAGCAATGAAAATTCCCATTATTGTAGAAGAAGGCTTCGAAGCCGATGATGTCATAGGCACACTTGCCAAAAAAGCAGAAAAAGAAGGCTACACCACTTTTATGGTAACGCCCGATAAAGATTTTGCACAATTAGTTTCTGAAAATATTTTTATGTACCGTCCCAAATCCTTTGGCGGTGGCTACGAAACCTGGGGAATTCCCGAAGTTCAGAAAAAGTTTGAAGTTGAAAGTCCTTTACAGGTTATTGACTATTTAGGAATGATGGGCGATGCAAGTGATAATATTCCTGGACTACCTGGCGTAGGAGATAAAACAGCCAAAAAATTTATTGCCGAATTTGGTTCTATGGAAGGCTTACTTGCCAATACAGATAAGCTAAGAGGTAAGATGAAAGAAAAAGTAGAAGCAAGTGGAGAACTTGGATTGCTTTCAAAAAAACTAGCGACCATTATGCTGGACGTACCAGTTGATTTTCACGAAGAAGACTTTGAAATGTGCCCACCAGATACGCAAAAAGTAATGGATATTTTTGATGAACTCGAATTTAGACGCCTTAAAGACAATTTCCTCAAAGCTTTTTCAATGGAAGGAATGGCCTCTATTGGAACCGAACATCAACCAAAAGAAGATATACTCCCCCCTCGAGGGGGGCAGGGGGGTGTTCCCTCAGAAACTTCAAAAAAGAGCCCTAAAGCAGGTCAAGGACAATTCAGTTTATTTGGCGGCGATAGCGAACTGTCAGCAACTGTGGCAGATTTCAGCAGTAGGAAAACAATTAAAGATACCGAGCATTTTTATCAGACTGTACAATCCGGTATGGCCACCAAGCTGTTTATTCAGAATTTAATGAAGCAATCTTCCGTATGTTTTGATACAGAAACCACAGGCTTGGATCCGTTAACAGCAGAACTGGTTGGGATTGCGTTTTCCTGGGAGACTGGGAAAGGATTTTACCTTCCATTTCCTGAGAATAGAGAAGAAGCCCAAGAGAGTATTGAGCAGTTACGGCCGTTTTTTGAGGCTGAAGGTATTGAAAAGATTGGTCAGAATTTAAAGTATGACATTAAGGTACTTCATAAATATAACATTTCAGTAAAAGGAAAACTGTTCGACACCATGCTGGCGCATTACCTTATTAATCCAGACATGCGACATAATATGGATATTTTGGCTGAAACTTACTTGAATTACACGCCAGTTTCTATTACTGAACTCATTGGTAAAAAAGGGAAAAATCAAAAATCGATGCGGGATGTTTCGGTGGAAGAACAAACAGAATATGCTGTGGAAGATGCAGATATTACCCTTCAACTAAAAGAACATTTCGAAAAAGAATTGGGAGACGCAAATACCCAAAAATTATTTGATGACATTGAATTGCCCTTACTACGAGTTTTAGCCGAAATGGAATTAGAAGGCATTAATCTGGATGAAGATTTTTTAAAGGGCTTGTCTACAGATCTGGATACAGACATTATAAATCTAGAAAAAGCCATTTATGAGGAAGCTGGTGAAGAATTCAACATTGCTTCTCCAAAACAATTAGGTGAAATACTTTTCGGTAAATTAAAACTCATAGACAAGCCTAAAAAGACAAAAACAGGACAATATTCCACTGCCGAAGATGTGCTAAGTTACCTTGCAAAAGACCATAAAATAATCGCCGACGTTCTGGAATATCGCGGACTTGCAAAATTGAAAAGCACTTATGTAGATGCACTGCCAGAACAAGTAGAGCCTTCTACCCAACGTGTACACACAGATTATATGCAAACTGTTGCGGCTACGGGAAGATTAAGCAGTAATAACCCGAATTTACAGAATATCCCAATTCGCACCGAACGCGGAAGACAGGTGCGTAAAGCTTTTATTCCAAGAAATGAAGAGTATGTATTACTTGCTGCAGATTACTCCCAAATTGAACTACGCATCATTGCCTCTTTGAGCCAGGAGGACACTATGATGGATGCATTTAAAAATGGCGAAGACATTCATGCTTCTACAGCTGCAAAGGTATTTAATGTACCTTTAGAAGAAGTTACCCGAGAACAACGCAGCAATGCCAAAACTGTAAACTTCGGGATTATATATGGTGTTTCGGCATTCGGACTGAGTAACCAAACAGATTTATCCAGAACGGAATCCAAGGAGTTGATAGACGCCTATTATAAAACCTACCCAAAACTGCGCAATTATATGAGCGAATTGGTAGATTTTGCACGTGAAAACGGTTATGTGGAAACTGTGATGGGACGTCGTAGATATCTAACAGGCATTAACGGTAGTAACCAGGTGGTGCGAGGAGCGGCAGAACGTAATGCTGTAAATGCTCCAATTCAAGGAAGTGCTGCCGATATTATTAAAATTGCGATGATTAATATTCACCGTAAACTTTCAGAAGGAAATTACAAAACAAAAATGCTCTTGCAAGTACACGATGAGTTGGTTTTTGACGTCTACAAACCAGAATTGGAAGCCATGAAAAGCCTCATTAAAACTGAAATGGAAAATGCTTTTACTATGGATGTCCCACTAGATGTTGAGGTTGGAGTTGGAAATAATTGGTTGGAGGCGCATTAATTTAAAATAGGAGAAAATAGCAGGCTATTTTATCTTTAAACTGAAACCACTACATTATTTTTAAAAAAAAACATTATTTTTCATCGTAAAATAAATAAAATGAAAAAACAATACACCTTTGCCTTACTAATTTTCATATCCTTATTTACTACAACTACAATTTTTGCGCAATGTGAAGATGTTACAGTAGCAAATTTAACCAATCCTGGCCCCTTCAATGTCGAGACACTTACTGAAGCCGATGGCATTAGAAATGGTCCAGATTATGCAGGAGCTACTATTTACTACCCTACAGACGCAACACCACCTTACATGAGCATGGCTATTGTTCCTGGTTTTACAGCAGCTCCATCCAGCGTGGCAGCCTGGGGACCTTTTTATGCGTCCCACGGAATTGTAACTATTATTATTGGAACTAATTCGCCTTTCGATTTTCCTGAGGCAAGAGCTGAAGCCCTGTTAGATGCTTTAGAAACAATGAGAGAAGAAAACACTAGAGTTGGTTCACCATTAGTGAGTCAATTAGACCTAGATAAGTTTGCTGTTAGCGGCTGGTCCATGGGTGGTGGTGGCGCACAACGCGCTGCAGTACTTGACAATACTATTAAAGGAGTAGTTGCGCTGTGTCCATTTTTAACCAACCCATCTTTAAATCATTCAAGTCCCGTGTTGATTTTTAGCGGGGAAAATGATCCTACTGCACCTCCAGCACAACACGCAATCCCACACTATAATGCTACTCCTAATACGACTGATAAATTACTTTTTGAAATTGAAAACGGAAACCATTCTGTTGCCAATACACCAGAAGGAGCTAATGGTCTAGTAGGTCAAATAGCACTGTCTTGGCTTAGATTACATGTGGAAGAAAATGAATGCTATTGTCCTTTACTTACTGAATCGTTATTGGATAATCCTTCTGAAGCTTCAGATATTAGAACAAATATAGAATGTGCTCCTGTATTAGGAATTCAGGAAAATAACTTTGCCATAAGCATCTATCCTAATCCTACTCAAAATTTTGTATATATAAATACTACCAATGACCTATCATATGAAGTATTTTCAACAGTAGGACAACTTATGCTGAAAGGTGAGCTCGTTGGAAACAATAAAACTATTGATGTATCAAACTTCTCTGAAGGCATTTACTACCTGCGAATTGACAATGAAACAATTAAAATTTTAAAGAACTAAGAAAGATGATATACTAACTTGCTTCAATTTTTAAGAAGCAATCATACAAACAAGCCAATGCGAATTATGCATTGGCTTGTTTGATTAAACATAAGTAGGTACGTAATATCTTTAAACTTTTATCTATCTATATGCTTTATAGATCACTACAATAGCGTTTGTTCTGTCTGGAGCTCCAGCTGGAGGGTTTAAAAATCTGTCAACATTTATTCTGAAACCATCCGGATCAAAATTTTGAAAAGCAGCGCGAATTAGACCATTTTGTGCAGTTGTTCCAGATCCTGAAGCTGTACCATTATCTCTAAGTGCAGTACCATTGTTATCCACAAAGTAAGCTGCCAAACAATGACTAGAAGAAGCATAAGTTCCAATGTTATTTAAACTTGAGCCACTAAACCCATAGGAAATTACCTGTTGGTTAATAACCCCTCCATTATTGCGAGCGTAGCCAGTTGTATATCCTCCTGCCATTCTTATATCGTTAGAGTTATTATCTCCAGACCTACCAGCACCTTCATTAACAGCCTTCACTCTGTTTACAGCAACAAATTCTACAGTACTAGGCATAAAACCTACCCCTGTAACTGTTTGTACTCCAGCGGCAGTAATCGTCATAGTCCCCATATAAAAATTAGATTGAGATTTTGTTACTATTTTATCCCATAAGGAACCTGTCCAATAGTAGTATCCAGCTTCAGAAAAAGCAGGGTTAGTTCCTGTATTATAGACCAATGTGCTTACAACCAAACTTGGAGCGTTAGGACTAGTTACAGTAGCAATGTCGGTTGCAGATGCAAGCGCCACCCGTGGTATTAGAATACCGTTGTTGGGAGACGTAATATCTAAAGCACCCTGCGGTATTGTCGTGGACACACCCACTTGGGATTGAATATTTGAAGTGATTAATACTAAAATGAACAAAAAAAGAATTCGAGTCATAAAACGGGGAGTTATATAAATTTTAATTCAAAACTAATATATATAACGAGGTTTTTTAAATCTTGGATTGTCTAATAGTCATTTTTTCGATGATAAACACATTATTTTCGACAAATGGTAAGATTGGTTACTTTTTAAGAATCATTTCTAACTTCAACTTACAAAGTCATTAAAATTTAACAGGAAAAAACACTATAAAAGCTAAGAAGTTATCCCTATTTTTAGAATATGAAAAAAACAGTACAGTTAGCAAACATAATTGCCTTTCTTATCACCATCTATTTTAATTATGCATCCAGCGCTGGTGTTTTTAATGACACTACACAAGCAGATATGAGTGCAAATTACCAAGCGCTTTTCACTCCGGCCGGATATGCATTTTCTATTTGGGGTGTGATCTATCTATTACTTTTTGGTTTTGTATTTTATCAATCCAGAAGTTTGTTTGTAAAGGTTCGTGATGATGGTTTTGTGCTTAAGACAGGCTGGTGGTTTGTTCTAAGCTGCATTGCCAATAGCTTATGGTGTTACCTGTTCGTTTCAGATTATATTTTCGCATCTGTAATTGTAATTTTCCTTTTGTTATTTTGTTTGTTGAAAATTGTGTTGAACAATAGAATGGAATTAGACGATAAGCCTATTTCCGTAATCGTTTTTTTATGGTGGCCATTTGTTATATACAGTGGCTGGCTTACAGTTGCTTGTATTGCGAATGTTTCGACCTATTTGGTTAAAATAAACTGGGACGGTTTTGGACTTTCACCAGAGACTTGGACGTTATTTATGATTGGAATAGCAACTTCAGTAAATCTTCTGGTTACCTGGTCAAGAAATATGCGCGAGTTTGCCTTGGTAGGCGCTTGGGCATTAATTGCTATAGCTGTTGCCAATTGGGAAACGGTAGAAGTTGTGAAAATTTCAGCATTGATTGCTGCCGGAATTTTAGTGTTGAGTAGTGGTGTGCATTCTTTCAAAAATCATGACACCAACCCTGCAAAAAAGTGCTTGGAATATTTCAAAAAAAATTAACTTAGTTGAATGCAAAACCAACAACACCTTTTCAATCTTGACAAGAAAATTACCTATTTAAACGGTGCTTATATGTCGCCGCAATTAATATCGGTAGAAGCGATTGGGCTTAATTGCCTTCAGAAAAAAAGTAAACCATATCTTATTTCAGAAGCAGACTTTTTTGCTGACAAAATCACACTAAAAAAACGGTTTGCACAATTAATTAACGCTCAAGATCATGAGTCTATTGCAATTATACCTTCGGTATCTTACGGAATTGCCATTGCAGTAACTAACATTCCGTTTGAAAAAGGAGATGAAATTATTGTTTTGGAAGAACAATTCCCTAGCAATTATTATGCGTGGAAAGCTTTGGAAGCTGAAAAAGGCGTCTTGATTAAAACGATTTCAGCGCCAGAAATAAAACAGGGCAGAGGTGCCATCTGGAACAACCGAATTTTAGAAGCCATTAATCCAAAAACAAAATGCGTTGCTATACCACATTGTCATTGGGCAGATGGAACACTATTCAACTTAAAAACAATTAGAGAACGCAGTAATGATGTTGGTGCTTATCTAGTAATTGATGCAACCCAAAGTGTGGGAGCACTCCCTTTTTCTGTAGCGCAAATACAACCAGACGCACTAGTATGTGGCGGCTATAAATGGCTAATGGGACCTTACGGTTTGGGGGTAGCTTATTATGGGGAGCGTTTCCATAACGGCAAGCCGCTTGAAAACAATTGGATGAACCACATGGGATCTGAAAATTTTTCAAATTTGGTAAACTACAATCATGCATTAAAACCAAAAGCAACAAGATACGATGTAGGGGAGAGCAGTAATTTTATTCTCACGCCTATGCTTTCGGAAGGAATTAGACAGTTAAATGAATGGAAGCCAGAGCACATTCAGCAATATTGTAAGGATATTGCTGAAAACTCACTAGAAACACTTAGAGAAGCAGGTTATTTTATTGAAGAGGATAGCTTCCGAAGTCACCATCTTTATGGAGTCTACCCTAAGAGTACTTCAGAAATAGAGAAGATTAAACAAGTCTTACTGAAAGAGAATATCTATGTTTCTTATCGTGGAAAATCCATACGTGTTTCGCCAAATGTGTATAATTCTGAGGGAGATTTGGAACGGTTGGTAGCTTGCTTATAAATTCGCCAAGCAACCAACCACATCACGAGGTGAAATAAATCATTCACTCGTCGCTCAAACCTCTAAAATCGAACTTCCTTAAACCATTCCCGAGAAATCCCAATCGCAAAGTTTCCAAACTTCAGTATAGGTATTGCCTGAAACCCTTCCGAATTTCGGGTTTAAATTTTTCTATTTGAATTCACACAGGTTCCGAAATCCACCTTCCCTTTAGCGCAGAGATATCATTCTGCAATTTCATTTGAAATTTTCACTGCTAAGGAAAGGAGCTTACAGTACTTTCTTGTTTGAGCTTCATCTTCATTTTGAAATTGTCTAAATTATTCGCAAAAGGATAAAACCAAAAAACTTCATTTTTTCTAAAACAACCACCCCAATCACGTGGGGAAATAAACTAAATAATCTAATCGTAAATTGTACTTCTAAAATCGTACATAATTAAACCATCCCTTTAGAAAGATCGAAACGCAAAGTTTCAGAAAAAATGAAAAGAAAAAAGTTTCATTTTTTCTGAAACAACCACCCCAATCACGTGAACATATTTTTCAGTTTTAGTTTCGGCTTCGATTTCAATTTCGTCAGACCATTCCCTTAATATCATTCCCCCACGTGGGATAGGCAAAAATCATTGCTTTCAGATTTTCTGTAGTGAGTTTTCCACACATAGCGAGGACAAATAAATTGATCATTTCTCCAGCTCCAGTGCCAATAATATGTGCACCTAATATTAGGTTTCGTTTTTTATCTACAATAGTTTTGTAGGCATACACATCTTCGGCCATGCGCTTTGCATTAAACCAGTGCGGTACACTTTTATATTCCACAACTATATCGTAGCCCTTATCTTTCGCTTTTTGTTCGGTTAACCCAATAGATGCCAATTGAGGAAGCGTAAATACTACCGAAGGCACTGGCGGAAAGTCCATTTTTTCAGAATTCCCTTTCCTAATATTTATAGAAACTACACGTGATTCCTGGGAAGAAACAGGAGTTAACGGCAAACTACCACTTGCCGAAACATCACCACACGCATAGACATTTTTATTTGTTGTATTTTGAAGATACTCGTTTACCGAAACTCCATTTCTCTCGATAGCTACCTTTCCTTTTTCCAGATCCAACTCGTCAATCGATGGAACTCTGCCTGCGGTATTGAAAACGGCTTTTGCTTTTATAGTTTCCGTTTTTCCATTTTTTTTATAATGCACGCGGAAGTTAGTTTGTAATTTTTCAACTTCAGAAGCTTCTGCATTAAAAATAAAGTTAATTCCCAAATCTTCCGAAGCTTTGGTAAGATACATAACGATATCGCCTTCAAAAGGAGCTAAAGGTCTTTCACCAAATTCAATAATGGTTACTTTACTTCCGCAACGCGCTGCAATGTGGGCAAATTCCATCCCAATATAGCCAGCACCAATAAAAATAATCTCTTCAGGCAATTCGGTTTGATGCAAAAAATCTTCACTCCATAACAAATGTTCTCTTCCTGGAATCTTTAATTCCATTGGCTTATTTCCGGTTGCAATTACAATCTTATTTGCCGTAAGCGTTTTCCCTTCTACAGAAAGCGTATTTTCATCAAGAAACTTAGGGGATTGGTGGTATAGTTCAATACCTGCTTTCATTAAGTCTTTTTCAATCGCTGCAGGAATGGCGTCCGTAAATCGCTCTTTAAACTTTTGCAATTCCTGCCAGTTTATTTCTGGAATTTGGACTACTCCCTTTCCTTTCAGGTTGGTTGCCATTTGTATCACTTCGGTAATGCCCACCAATACTTTTTTGGGATCGCAACCTCTAGTGGGACAGGTGCCACCAAATTCACGGTTGTCTGCAATAGCTACTTTCATTCCAGCTGCTGCACATTCCTTAGCCACCCCTTTCCCAGCGGTTCCTGTACCTATTACAAATACGTCATAGTGTTTTATTCCCATATTTCAACTCCGCACAGTATGCGGAAATTTTTATTTAACGCTCTCTAAAGCGAGAATTAATACAATTAAAAACTAAAATTATGCATTGCATATAAGCTTTGCTGTTAGGGAAAGCATAAAAAATGGCGCTTGCATACTGGGCGTAGTCGAAGTATGTTATCAAAATGATAAAGTTGGACTAAAACTCTTTTAGACTTTGAAAACCTGAAAGGTTTAAACTATTTTTGCAACTTCAATGAGTAAACCAATAGTTCGTTCTCTATTTGAACAGTCTTCCACACTTGGAAAACTGAGGAAAACTATTGCCAATTCTGAAAAAAATATCCAGGTAGCAGGCCTGGTTGGCAGTGCCACCTCGCTGGTAATTGCCGATGCTTTTAAATCTTTAGAGCTACCGTTACTCTTTATTCTGAACGACAAAGAAGAAGCCGCTTACCATTTAAACGATTTAGAAAATTTGCTGGGTGAAGAATCTGTATTATTCTATCCTGGCAGTTACCGAAGAC
This sequence comes from uncultured Flavobacteriaceae bacterium, assembly GCA_963799365.1. Classification (GTDB taxonomy): domain Bacteria; phylum Bacteroidota; class Bacteroidia; order Flavobacteriales; family Flavobacteriaceae; genus Marinirhabdus. The sequence continues at coordinate 53,017 of CAWCWV010000007.1, read as the reverse complement.
CTTACCATCCCGATGCGATATCGGGAGATGAGACCGACAACGCCAACGTGTTATTACGTAGTGAAGTCTTAAACCGAATCAATTCCCGAAAAAAGCCCGCCCTCATTGTAACCTATCCCGAAGCACTATTTGAAAAAGTAGTGACCAAAAAGGAACTGGAAAAAAATACACTCAAACTTTCACTTAACGATAAAGTCTCCATTGATTTTGTAAACGAAGTATTGTTTGAATACAAGTTTAAAAGAACCGATTTTGTAACCGAACCTGGCGAATTTTCGGTTCGTGGAGGGATTCTGGATGTGTTCAGTTTTAGCAATGATGAACCTTATAGAATTGAATTTTTTGGAGACGATGTAGAGAGTATTAGAACCTTTGATGTAGAAACACAACTATCGCTGGAGCAGTTAAAGAAAATTTCCATCATTCCGAATGTGGATGCTTCGACTACGGTAAGCAACCGTACAAGTTTTCTGGAATATATTGCTAGGAAAACAGTGGTATTCCTCAAAAATGAAGAATTGCTTAATAGCGCCATTGATAAACTCTTCAGCAAAGCAACAGAAGCCTATAATAAACAAGAGGGCGAAATAAAAATGAGTGCGCCAGCAAACTTGTTTTGTACTTCAGAATTGCTGCAAAAGCAGTTAAAAGAATTCACAACTGTTACATTAGGAAAAGCTCTTGGTAAAGCTCAGGGTAGTAAATTAAGTTCAACACCGGTATTAGATTCGATTTCTTTCAACACCGTCCCACAACCTTCCTTCAACAAGCAATTTAACTTGCTCATTGAAAACCTAAATGAAAACACAGCAAATGGCTACACAAATTATATTTTTTGTAGCAGCGAATCGCAGGCAAAACGTTTCCACGATATTTTTGATGACGCACAAGGTCACGTTGAACAATATGAAACCCTGGTATTTCCGCTATTTCAAGGTTTTATAGACCATGAAAACCGAAATGCTTGCTATACAGATCACCAGATTTTTGAGCGGTATCATAAATTTAATTTAAAGAATGGATACGCCAAAAAACAAGCCATCACACTTAAAGAACTTACAAATCTTGAAGTTGGTGATTACGTGACTCATATTGACCACGGAATTGGAAAGTTTGGCGGTCTCCAAAAAATTGAAGTGGAAGGTAAACTGCAGGAAGCTATTAAATTAATTTATGGCGAACGAGATATCTTATACCTTAGCATTCATTCGCTGCACAAAATTTCAAAATACAACGGTAAAGACGGCACCACACCAAAAATATACAAACTTGGAAGCGCCGCCTGGAAAAAACTAAAGCAAAAGACAAAGACCAGGGTTAAACAAATTGCCTTCAATTTAATTGAATTGTATGCAAAGAGACGCCTGCAAAAAGGCTTTGCATACGACCCAGACAGTTACCTGCAACACGAACTAGAATCCAGTTTTATTTATGAAGACACCCCAGACCAGGGTACCGCCACAGCCGATGTAAAAGCCGATATGGAAAGTGATCGTCCTATGGATCGTTTAGTATGTGGCGATGTAGGATTTGGTAAAACGGAAGTGGCCGTAAGAGCAGCTTTTAAAGCAGTAGATAATGGTAAACAAGTAGCTATTTTGGTACCTACTACCATTCTTGCTTTTCAGCATTACAAAACATTCAGCGAGCGATTGGATGGAATGCCCGTAAACGTAGATTACCTCAATCGTTTTAGGACTGCAAAAGAGCGAAAAAAAGTACTCGAGGGACTTAGTGACGGCAAGCTCGATATTGTGATTGGTACCCACCAGTTGGTGAGCAAATCGGTAGTATTTAAAGATCTTGGATTACTTATTATTGACGAAGAACAAAAATTTGGTGTTTCGGTAAAAGACAAACTGAAAACCATAAAGGAAAATGTGGATACGCTCACTTTAACAGCAACTCCTATACCCCGTACGTTGCAGTTCAGCTTAATGGCAGCGCGTGATTTGAGTGTCATCACAACGCCACCACCCAACCGTTACCCTGTAGAAACACATGTAATTAGATTTGGCGAAGAAACCATTAGAGATGCGGTGCGCTATGAAATTTCCCGTGGCGGACAAGTATTCTTCGTGCACAACCGTATAGAAAACATAAAGGAAGTCGCTGGATTGATCCAACGTTTGGTGCCTGATGCCAAGATTGGAATTGGTCATGGACAAATGGAAGGTAAAAAACTGGAAAATTTAATGCTCGCTTTTATGAATAATGAGTTTGATGTTTTGGTAAGCACCACCATTATTGAAAGTGGGTTAGATGTTCCCAACGCAAATACTATTTTTATTAATAATGCCAATAATTTTGGACTAAGTGATTTACACCAAATGCGGGGTCGTGTAGGGCGAAGCAATAAAAAGGCATTCTGTTATTTCATCACTCCTCCCTATTCGGCAATGACAGATGATGCCAGAAAACGTATCACGGCATTAGAGCAATTCAGCGAATTGGGAAGTGGCCTTAACATTGCGATGAAAGATTTAGAAATTCGTGGCGCAGGAGATTTATTAGGTGGTGAGCAAAGCGGATTTATTAATGAAATTGGTTTTGAAACCTACCAGAAGATATTAGCCGAAGCGATTGAGGAGTTAAAAGAAAAAGAGTTTAAAGACCTTTATTCTGAAACCGATAAAAACTTTAAAAACCGAAAATTTGTAAAAGAAGTAGTAATCGATACAGATTTTGAACTACTCTTTCCAGATGATTACGTCAATAATATTACCGAAAGATTAAATCTTTACACCAAATTAAATGAACTAAAAACGGAGGAGGAGCTTCAAAAGTTTGAACAAGAATTGTTGGACCGTTTTGGCAAATTGCCCGAAGAAGTGGAAGATTTATTTAATAGTGTTCGTATAAAATGGATAGCGATGGATATGGGTCTTGAACGGGTAATGATGAAGAAAGGTAAGTTTATTGGTTATTTCATAAGCGATCAACAAAGTGATTTTTACCAGAGTGCCGCTTTCAGTAAATTACTTCAGTTTGTACAAACACATTCACAAACGGTTAAAATGAAGGAAAAACAGACCAGAAATGGTCTGCGTTTGTTGTTAACTATCGAAAAAGTAACATCTGTGAGACGGGTTCTGGATGTTTTGCAACGTTTTTAACAGCAAACAAAAAACCGCTTATCTATTGCTATTACTGAAATGACGGGCAAATGACGGGTGAATTTCAATCAAAATAATTGTGCTAATTTATAAACCATCGTACTCTTGTGGAAACAAATAAAAACATATTTACGATGAAACAGCCAGCACTCGGGCAACATATTTTAGCCCTACGACAACAAAAAGGATTAACTCAGGAAGAATTGGTTGCACAATGCAATATTAGCGTTCGCACCATCCAACGCATTGAGGCAGGTGAAGTACTACCAAGAACCTATACTGTAAAAACCATTCTTTCAGCTTTAGGAGAGGATTTTGAAGATTTTGCGGAAAGTAACGTAGAAAGCGGCTTAAAAAAAGCATTCTTTCTCAAGATTGACGATACCAAACAAGCTAATTTTCTTACCAAACATTTGAAAATTGCGTGGATTGCTGGTATCGTTTATTTTGTATTAGGCTTTGCTGAAGTTCCTGCAGAGGTATATAGAATGTTCGAAAATGGTTCCTTGTATCCAGATTACATATATATTCCACTAAAAATAGTAGTCCTCGCATCAATTATTTTTTTCTTTCGTGGTTTTATTTTAGCTGGAAATATATTAAACAATTATTTATTAAAAATTGTAGTTTTTATCATGCTTATTCTTAGTGTGGCATTTTACGCAATAGATATTATTTCACTCTATTTTGAACCTTTTAACCAAGCCGAAATAATGATTGGCCAATCTATTTCTTTGGGTATTGTAGGGATTTTAATGGGTATTGCGATGCTACGATTTCAAAAAGCTTTGGGAAACATAGCAATTATTACAGGAATTTTTGAAATTGTCACCTATGCATGTTTCTTAACAGTTGTCCTGGCTATAGGCGGGGGATTATTACTGCTTCCAACTACAATTTTGGAGATTATCATTTTGTACAAAGTGACGCAGTTAGTGAAGGAGAAGATAAATCTTTAAATATTACAGACTTCGTCTGTACAGGGATTAAAAATGATAAAATGCATTTTCAAAATGCTCTATGCATTCCTCTTTCCTGTTTTTAAGGACAGCAATAATATCAAAACGGGCTTCTTGTTGAAGCTCGTTTTTTAGTAGATATTCGTTGGCTGCTTTCACAAGTAGTTTAATCTTAGCAGGCGTCACAAAACTTTGTGGATCCCCAAAAAAGGCACTGTTTCTGGTTTTCACCTCCACAAATACAATGGTGTCTTTTTCTTTTTGGGCAATAATATCCAACTCGGCTTTTTGGAAGGTCCAATTACGTTCCAAAATCGTGTAGCCCTCACGGAGTAAGAATTGGGTGGCGAGTTCTTCGCCAAAGGTACCAAGTTCATTGTGGTCGGCCATACATAGTCATTTCGAAGGAGGCATGATTGAGAAATCACAGTGTTTTGTCTAGACTCATTTAAAATTGTGCTTAGCTACTAGCGTGACCTCTCCTATCGTCGAGGTGACAAATTACAAAAAAAAAAATTCCAAATCACAAAATTGGTTTTGGAATTTAGAGCTTGGGATTTGGAATTTAAACCTATCCTAAAGTAACATTAACATCAGTAACTTTCAAGCTGCTTTCCTTCCCAATAATTATAGCACGATTATCTTGTATGTGTCCTGCAGGAAAATGAAAGCAAACGGGATAGTTATATTCTTTGACTGCGTCCCAGATTATTTCTTCAACAGTTTTGCCGAAGGGGACAGTGTTGTCATTCATCTCGGTCATTCCGCCTATGATTAATCCTTTTAATTCTGAAAAAAGTCCGTTGCGTTTCAGGTTTTGAATCATTCTATCAATGTGATATAAATATTCATCCAGATCTTCCAAAAAAAGAATTTTTCCTTTGGTTTCTATTGCTGAAGGGCTTCCCAATAAAGATGATAAAACTGAAAGGTTTCCACCAACCAATTGTCCTTTTGCTTCGCCTATACGGTTTCGTTCAAAATTTGAAGCATATTCCAATGTAGCCTCCTTTCCGAAGAGTACATCATAGACAGTTTGCCGTGTAGCCTCGGTTTTATTTTCAATTTCCAGCCCCATTTGTGCGTGCAGGCTGGCGACTCCCAAATTATGTAAGGTGTTGTGTAAAACAGTGATGTCACTATACCCAATGATCCATTTTGGGTTGCTTTTAAATGCTGAAAAATCCAATCCATCTACCATCCGTACCGTTCCATACCCGCCACGAGCGCACCAAATGGCTTTTACTTTTGGATTGTCCAGCATTTTCTGAAAATCTTGGGTTCGCAAAGAATCATTCCCTGCAAATTGGTTGTCTACAGCACCAATAGTTTTACCTAAAAGGGGTTGTAGTTTCCATTCTTTAAGCAGCGAAAGGAAGGGTTGTAACTCGGTTTCGGTTATTTTTCTGGCGGTGGAAACGATGCCAACGGTATCGCCGGGATGAAGTTTTAGTGGGAAAATCATTAATTTTTATAATTGAAGTAAAAGTAAAAAGAAAGATGAAACAATTGTCCCCTAGAGGGGACTTTAGGGGTGTAAGTCGAGATTTTTAATGAAATTTGGGAGTTTACACCCCCAGCCCCCCTCAATGGGGGAATAAATTTTACAACACAAACCGATACGTCGCCTTAATCAAAAAAGTGTTTTGTGGTTTTTGGCTTAACAACTGGTTGTCCACAATAGTACTGAAACTATTAGCGGGATCGCCAATACCTGTAACGCCTTGGCTCCATACCAGGAAAATTTCAGAACCTGGAATGTATTCCCAACGCACCACAAGATTGCTTCTGAACTGTACAAAAGCAAAATCTGGATCGCCAAAACTATAATCTACGATTCCATCTCTATTTTCATCTACTCTATATTCACCATTTACCAGACGAATTTGGTCGGTCTTATAATTAATGACCCTATCATTCAAATCTTCCGCTGTAGCATCATTCACATAGTTAAAGTCTGAAAAATCTGCAGTAAAAATAAACGGTTGCCCATAATATTGTATCGTTAAATTAGGGTTGATATTGTAATTTACCCGTACCGTGGCGCTCAAAGTTTTCTGGTCTATACCTCCTAAAACATAACGTCTAACGCTGTTAAAATCTTGTTGGGAAACATATTGGGTTTTACTTGGGTTCTCAGAATAATTAATATTTAAAGATGCGCTCAAACTATTTAGCGGTTGGTAACGGGTTCCAACACTGTATTCTTGCAAACCAAAATTATTTTGGGTCGCTTGAGACTGCACGGTACCTCCATTAAAGCTCAACTTTTTACGTTGATCTGTCCCAGAAAAGAAATAGAAAAAATTCTCTTCGTTAAATTTCCATCTGGGGCCACCTCTTAAATAAGTATTTATAAAAATCCGTGGTTTGTGGGCAGCTCCAAATTCACTCCACCAATTATTTTTCCAGTTTACATACGTTCCTATTTCATATTGAATTCTATTATAATTCCCTTCAAAATCGAAGGCGGTTGAAATGTTGAGGCTAGCGTTAGCACGACGATACCAACTAGTAGGCTTGTTAAACAGTCTTCGTACTACCGAATACTGCCTAATATCGTCTGCCTGGCGCAGAAAACCTAAATCATTCAATTCCAATTCTGGCGATTTAAAATTTCCACCCACGGCATACCGCCAGTCTCCCCCGCCACCTTTCCCGAATTCAAATCGGCCGCCAGTTCCTGTGAGTTGCGTTTTGGTTGGATCCACTTCAACGTGGTCTGCATCTACTCTTTGAAACAGGTGCGTAATAGCTGTTTGAGTAGCTAAAATAGCTTCGGCACTTCCTCGCACGTTGCTAAGTACGGCGCTTCCTTCCACATAATATGTTCTTTCTTTCCAATTGTGTTTAAAATCGAGACCTCCAGAGTAGGCGTGCGAATGTAGAAAGGCTACATTTTCATCCATATTTCGAATGGCACTAGTAAAAATTCCACCTACATAGCTATTATTATCATTAAAATCCTGTTGCACACGAGCTACCAAATAATTGGTTAAGGGCTCTACTAGTTCTTCAGTTTCTGAACCGTCTTCATCTATAACATCGGCAAACTCTTTGGCGGTTATGCTTTCTAAAATTCCAACTGTAAGACCATCTTTTGTCTTTCCGCTGAATTTTGCCGCCCCTAAAATTGTCGTATTATTAGGCTGATCTATATATGCGGTCGTTGGGCCAAATGCTGATCCCTGCGGACTACGTCCAATACGTCTGGAAAAAAACAAATTGTCTGCACCTCCACCAATTTGAAAATCGAATACACTTTTATTTTCCACAAAAAACGGACGGCGTTCCTGAAAGAAAATTTCAAATCCATCCAGTGCAACGGCCCCTGGATCTGCATCTACTTGACCGAAATCCGGATTAATCGTAACGTCCAAAGTTAAATCGTTTGTTACCCCAATTTTTGCATCCAATCCCCCTGTAAGTTTAGTGTCGCTTCCATCCCGAAATGGATTCCCTTCTTCTTTTTCGTACGTATCTAATTGTGCAACAGTGTAGGGTTGTATCTCTAGTTGTTTTTGAGGTTTAATGCCTTTAATTCCTAACAATTCCCCAAACTCACTTACCCATCCTGGCGGATTTGGAGGCAACGGTTGCCAGGTGGAGCGTTCTTCATTGTTGAAATACCTTCGTGTAGATTGAATTCCCCAAACTTGTTCATCGGCATTACTGAAACGTAACTGGCTTAATGGAATGCGCATTTCAGCACTCCAACCATCGTTGTCTATTTTGGTAGCGAGATACCAAATTGGGTTCCAGCTTCCGTCAAAATTGCCGTTGTTACTTATAAATTCATCTCCCTTTACGCCTGAAGCAGACGCTGTGAAGGAAAATCCCGTACGGTCATCGCCATAACTATCAATATTAATTTCTACCCAATCTCCCGGGAAATCGTCACGTCTGCCCATCCTGCGCTCAATAGTGGTAGGGTCTTTTTGGTAACATTTAAAAGCTACATATAAGTTTTTCTCATCGTATAAGATCTTCATCTTGGTTTGTTCGGTAGGTGCTGTAGCATTATCTGGCTCAAATTCTACATAGTCTGAAGTCCATTCCACCAAATCCCAGGCAGCTTCAGTGAGTTTGCCATCTATTATGGGAGATTCCGTTGTGCCAACCGATGTAGTGGTATAACTACGTTTAGCAAAATTTTTTGTGGTTGTTTCAGTTTCTTGGGCAGTGCTTATTCCGAAGAAAAAGAGAAGAAGGAGCCACACTGTTTTGATGAGATGATTCATGATGATGGATGAATTACTTTTGATTGATACTATAAAGGACTAAAAAACTGTGAATTTGTGACATCTTTTGGTTTTTATTAAGAGAACTTTAACAAAAACCGTTTTCAAATAAAACCACTTAAAACTCCGTATCTTTAGCATTCTGAAGCCAAATAATGAAAAAATTAATTTCCAAGAAAAAGCCTGCATATCCAATATCTGAAGAACTTTCAGCATACCTTACGAAATACGCGCGCAATATAAAAATCCCTATTTATTACGACGATTTACTTCGTTTTCAAGGCTCAGTAACGGTTTTTGATGCACAAGGAAATGATACGCTTTGGGTACAAGTATATTATTCTGAATTTGAATCCCAGGAAATAGAGGAAAGTTTGAAACGGATGTATTCCATACTGCATTCTGACGGTTCAGACGCATTACTTCCTTATTTGAATATTGATAGCATCGATTTCTGCACCTTCGGCAATTCGAAGCCTTTCCGCATTAAGGTTCGGAATATTTTAAATGACAACTATATCTTTCTCTACATCAAGAAAGCAGATGCTTCACGAATTTACGGATTAGAGCTGGAGCATTTATTATCCCCAAACCATATTAACTTTCTGGTTCACGGAAACAGCTTAGTTGAGGAGCATATTTCAGGTATACCAGGCGACGACTTTATTGCGCACCGTTTAGAATTGTGTTCTGAACAGGACAAACGGGAAATCGCAAAGGAATTTGTAAAATTTAACGAGCGTTGTTTTGTTCGCTTATTGGGCGATATGCGCTCTTATAATTATGTGATGGTACTTGTAAACGATTTTGACAGAATACAATACCGAATACGTGCCATAGATTTCGACCAGCAATCTTATGAGGGTAATCAAAAAGTATACAAGCCACAATTCTTAAAAGAAAATAACGCCTTAGTACAATTAACTTCAAAAGTATTGGAAGATGCCTCGATCGAACAGTATAAACGGGAAGAACGTTCGTTATTGGCAAAACGTGCCACGAGTGAAAAAAAGCGCCTGAATGAATTGCTAGTATGTATGAAAAATGACACCCTCTCTCCTCCAGAAAAAATGAAGCAATTACGAAAAGGTCTGTTAGATTTAACTGGTGATGTTAACTTCAAAAAAGCTAAGAATATGGGTGAAATTTTGGATAGTGCATTAGACTATATTGTGAGAAATTATGAGACAGAGAATCCTTTTTTATAATCCAAATTCAAGTAATAGTCACAAATTATTTTGTGCAATTTACTATGCACGCATAACAAATTTCGTACCTTTAAGCAATCTTAACTTAGTATCATGAAAATTAAAAAAGTCCTAGTTGCCAACCGTGGTGAAATCGCCATTCGTGTATTTCGCGCGTGTACCGAAATAAATCTACAAACTGTTGCTATATATACCTTCGAAGATCGCTACTCGCAACACCGTTATAAAGCAGACGAGGCATACCAGATTGGAGCAAACGACCAGCCGTTAAAACCTTATCTGGATAGTGATGCCATTATTGCTTTGGCCAAATCCAAATATGTAGATGCCATCCACCCTGGCTATGGGTTTCTTTCTGAAAATTCAGATTTTGCTCGAAAGTGTGCTGAAAACGGCATCATTTTTATTGGTCCGGACCCAGAAGTTATGGACGCTTTAGGTGATAAAATTACCGCCAAAAAAATTGCAAAAAAGTGCAAAGTCCCAATCATACAAAGCAACACCAAAAAACTGACTAACATAAAAGTAGCGCTTTCTGAAGCCAACAATATTGGCTATCCAGTTATGCTGAAAGCAGCCTCAGGGGGTGGTGGTCGTGGAATGCGTATTATACGTTCTTCGGAAGATTTAGAAAACAATTTTACTTCGGCAAAAAGTGAATCTTTAAATGCTTTTGGAGATGATACTATGTTTTTAGAGAAATATGTAGAAGAGCCAAAGCATTTGGAAGTACAGATCGTGGCAGATAATCACGGGAACATTCGCCATTTATACGAGCGGGATTGTTCGGTACAACGTCGTCACCAAAAAGTAGTTGAGATGGCGCCTTCTTTTAATGTTTCAGAAAAAGTAAAGGAACAGTTATACACATACGCTGTGAAGATTGCCAAAGAAGTAAGTTATAATAATGTAGGTACGGTTGAATTTTTAGTAGATAAGGACGACCACGTATACTTTATCGAGGTAAATCCGCGAATCCAGGTAGAGCATACCGTTACTGAAATGGTCACAGGAATAGACCTTATAAAAACGCAAATATTTGTTGCAGGTGGCTACAAACTGAATGACAAGCAGATTAAAATTTATGACCAGTCTTCACTTCAAACCTATGGATTTGCCATACAGTGCAGATTAACAACCGAAGATCCTGCCAATAATTTTACACCAGATTATGGTACAATTACCACCTACCGAAGCGCCTCAGGAATGGGGATTCGGTTGGATGCGGGTAGTATTTATCAGTCTTATAGTGTGAGTCCGTTTTTCGATTCGATGCTGGTAAAAGTTTCGGCACACGGACGTACATTGGATGGCGCCGTTCGTAAAATGACGCGCGCTTTAAAAGAATTTAGGATTCGTGGCGTGAAGACCAATATCCATTTTCTTCAGAATGTCATTCAGCATGACACCTTTAAAGAAGGAAAGGCATCTGTTAATTTTATTGGAAACACGCCTGCGCTTTTTGATATTAAAATGCCACAGGATCGAACTACAAAAATTACCAATTATTTGGGCGAAGTCATTGTAAACGGTAATCCAGATGTGAAGTTTATAGATGAAAACAAAAAATTCCGAATTCCTATCGTCCCGGCATTCGATCCAAATGCACCCTTCCCTAAAGGCACCAAAGATCTTTTAACAGAACTAGGTCCTGACGGATTTTCAAAATGGTTAAAAGCTGAAAAGAAAATTCATTTTACAGACACCACCATGCGGGATGCCCACCAATCGCTGTTGGCAACACGCATGCGGAATTACGATTTGGTGAATATAGCTGAAAGTTTTGCGAAGAATCATCCCAACACTTTTAGTATTGAAATGTGGGGAGGCGCTACGTTTGATGTGGCCCTTCGATTTTTGAATGAAAGTCCCTGGACACGTTTAAGAGAATTGCGGAAATTAATGCCTAATATTTTATTCCAAATGTTGTTGCGAGGCAGTAATGGGGTAGGGTACAAAGCCTATCCAGACAATTTAATTGAAAAGTTTATTGAAACGTCATGGGAAAACGGAATTGATATTTTCAGAATCTTCGACTCGTTAAACTGGGTAAAAGCAATGACGCCAAGTATTAATTATGTACGCAATAAAACAGGAGGACTAGCCGAAGCTGCCATAAGTTATACAGGAGATATTCTAAATCCTGATGAAGCAAAATACACCTTGAAATACTACACACAACTTGCAAAAGATCTTGAAAACGCAGGCGCGCACATTATTTGTATAAAAGACATGGCAGGTTTATTAAAACCGTATGCAGCGACTGAATTAATTGGCGCTTTAAAAGACACTGTAAAAATTCCGTTGCATTTACATACGCACGATACTTCTTCCATACAATCTGCCACCTATTTAAAAGCGATCGAAGCAGGGGTAGATGTTGTGGATGTTGCTTTGGGCGGACTTTCAGGACTTACCTCCCAACCCAATTTTAACTCGGTAGTGGAAATGATGAAACGTCACGAACGCGCCAACGAATTTGATATGACGAAGCTAAATCAGTTTTCCAACTATTGGGAGGACGTTCGGGAATATTACTATCCGTTTGAATCCGATTTGAAAGCAGGAACTGCCGAAGTGTATCAGCACGAAATCCCTGGTGGGCAGTATTCAAATTTACGTCCGCAGGCCGAAGCGCTTGGACTTGGAGATCGTTTCAGCGAAGTGAAGAAAATGTATGAGCAGGTAAATGCGCTCTTCGGAAACTTAGTAAAAGTGACGCCTAGTAGTAAAGTCGTGGGTGATATGGCGATATTTATGGTAACTAATAATTTAACTCCGGAGGATGTGATGAAGCGCGGTGAAACTATTTCGTTTCCAGAATCTGTGATTAACTTCTTCAAAGGAGATCTGGGGCAACCCATGGGTGGCTTTCCGAAGAAACTTCAAAAAATAATTTTAAAAGGCAGCAAACCTTATACCGATAGACCGAATGCACATTTAACGCCTATAGATTTTGAGGAAGAGTTTAAGGTCTTTAAAAAGAAATTTCAGAAAGGCTTCAGCAGGCCTATTGAGTTTGAGGATTTCTTGAGCTACAGTTTATACCCACGTGTTTTTGAGGCGGCTCATGAAAAATATAAGTTATTTGGAAGTACGGCGATTTTATCGACCAAAAATTTCTTCTATCCTATGAAACTTCGGGAAGAGACCATGATAGAATTGGAACCTGGAAAAACTATTGCTGTGAAATTGCTTTCGGTAGGAATCCCTAACGATGATGGATTTAGGATAGTGTTCTTTTCGGTAAATGGTGAGAATCGCTTTGTAGAAATTAAGGATAAGTCTGTAGACGTAAAAAAAGTACAAAATATAAAAGCAGATTCGGAAGATGAAAACCAATACGGAGCGCCATTACAGGGGATGCTCTATAAAATCCTGGTAAAAAAAGGGCAGGAAGTGAAAGCAAATGATCCGTTATTTGTGTTGGAAGCTATGAAAATGGAGAGTACAGTACTGGCATTAAGTAGCGGGAAGATAAAAAATATTGCTTTGCAGGAAGGTACTTTGGTCATGCAGGATGATTTGATTGTAACTTTGGGATAAATTCGCATAAAGAAGTAATTCAATTTTGACCCTTCTGGATTTCAGTTAAAAAATAATATTCGAGACCTTGTCATTCAAATAAATAACCTTACATTTGCACCCCTTAAAAAGCGGAAAAATTCTGTTTGGACGGGTGAAAACAATGAATTATTAACTATTTACACAAAGAACGAAATGGACACATTGAGTTACAAAACAGTATCTGCCAATAAGGCAACCGTTACTAAGGAGTGGTTGTTGGTGGATGCGGACGGCCAAACATTGGGTCGTCTTGCAAGTGAAGTTGCTAAATTACTTCGCGGAAAACACAAACCAAGTTTTACTCCACACGTAGATTGTGGCGACAACGTAATTGTTACGAATGCTGCCAAAATCCAGTTATCAGGAAACAAATGGGAATCTAAAGAATACATACGCCACACAGGTTATCCTGGTGGACAACGTTCTTTAACTGCCAAAGAATTGTTTGGAAAAGATCCTGCTAGACTTATTGAAAAATCTGTAAAAGGAATGCTACCTAAAAATAAATTAGGAGCTGCAATTTTCAGAAATCTAAAAGTTTATTCAGACGACAACCACGGACAAGAAGCGCAAAAACCCAGAGTAATTAACCTTAACGACAACAAGTAATGGAGACAATTCACAAAATTGGTAGAAGAAAAACCGCTGTTGCACGTGTATACCTTTCAGAAGGAAAAGGAGATATCACTATCAACAAGCGCGAATTAACTAATTATTTTACTACTGCAACTTTACAATATAAAGTAAAGCAGCCATTACAAATAACAGGTAACGAAGAGACTTTCGACATTACTGTTAATGTATTTGGAGGTGGTATTACTGGTCAGGCAGAAGCAATTCGCTTGGCAATTTCTCGTGCTATGTGCACGTTAAACGATGAGAACAGAGGCCTATTGAAGCCAGAAGGATTACTTACAAGAGACCCGCGTATGGTGGAACGTAAGAAATTCGGTCAGAAGAAAGCCCGTAAGAAATTCCAGTTCTCTAAGCGTTAGGCTTCGGCTCCGCTCAGCCTACGTTGCTTTGCAACATTGGTTGGCGATTTATACAAGTTCATACAAATACAATTATTAATAAGCTGTTAGTCCCGCTCTTTGCCGGGCGGGACAATTAGTTTAGCATCTAAATCAAAGATTTCAGAAAAACTGAAGGACAGATTGCGATCTAAATTTACAGAACGTAAACTAAAAACAAAATGGCAGACAACAATCAAGTTAAGGAACTCCTTGACGCAGGTGTACACTTTGGACACCTTACCAGAAAATGGAACCCGAACATGGCCCCGTATATCTATATGGAACGTAACGGTATCCACATCATCAATCTTTACAAAACTACCGCAAAACTTAAGGAAGCAAACGATGCTTTGGCTAAAATTGCAGCTAGTGGTCGTAAAATTCTTTTTGTAGCTACTAAAAAGCAAGCAAAAGACATCGTTGCAGAAAAAGTAAAAAATGTAAACATGCCGTACATCACAGAAAGATGGCCAGGTGGTATGTTAACTAATTTTGTAACTATCAGAAAAGCCGTTAAGAAAATGGCCTCTATTGATAGAATGAAGCAGGATGGAACTTTCATGACCCTTTCTAAGAAAGAGCGTTTGGCAGTAGATCGTTTAAGAGCGAAGCTAGAAAAGAATTTAGGTTCTATTAGCGAAATGAGCCGTCTTCCAGGTGCATTGTTTATTGTAGACACTACACGTGAGCACATTGCTGTGAAAGAAGCTCAAAAACTGAACATCCCAATCTTTGCTATGGTAGATACCAATAGCGACCCACGCGAGATTGATTATGCCATCCCATCAAACGATGATGCATCTAAGTCTATCGAGAAGATCATTACTAGCGTGACCGATGCTATAGCATCTGGACTTACTGAACGTAAATCTGGAAAAGATGAAGATGACCAGGAAGCTCCAAAAAAGAAAAAAGAAGGAAAATCTGATAAGGCAGACAAGCCTAAAAAGAAAAGAGTTGCTGTAGAGGCAACTACAGTTTCAGGAGCACCTACTGTAAGTACGAGTGATGAAAAAGCAAAAAAAGATGCTAAAGAATCTGTCGTACTTGAGTCTAAATCTGAGACAATGGAAAAAGCAGGTTTAACAAAAGAAGAAGAATAGATTATTAGTAGGCAGTGACAGTTTACAGTGTTGCTGAAGAAAATAAATACTTCATAAAATTAAAAAGTCGTCAGGTTCATTTCTATAACTGAAATTTGCGACGACTTTTTTCAATACATAATAATAAATAATGTGAGTGCGTGAGCACAAACTATAAAAAATAAATACGATGGTAAAAGTAACTGCCGCAGAAGTAAACGAATTAAGAAAAAAGACCGGAGCTGGTATGATGGACTGTAAAAAGGCATTGGTTGAAGCAGAAGGTAATATGGAAGAAGCAATTAGCATCCTTAGAAAAAAAGGACAAAAGATTGCTGAAAAAAGAGCAGACCGTGACTCTAGTGAAGGGGCTGTTGTTTCAAAAATAAACGATGCCAACACTAGAGGTGTTGTAGTTTCAGTAAACTGTGAGACAGATTTTGTATCAAAAAACGATTCTTACAAAGAATTGGCACAAAAAATTGCCGATATAGCAATTAATGTAAATTCTAAAGAAGAATTATTAGCTTCAGATTTTGACGGAATGACTGTTCAAGAGAAATTGATCGAGCAAACAGGTGTGATTGGCGAGAAAATTGAAATCGGTGGATTTGAAATCTTGGAGGCTCCTTTCGTAGGAACCTACATTCACGGTAACAAAATTGGTGCGTTAACAGGACTGTCGAAAGCTATCGACAATGCTGAAGAAGTAGCCAAAAACGTATCAATGCAAGTAGCTTCCATGGGAGCAACTACATTATCTTACAAAGATTTTGATGCAGCGTATGTAGCTTCTGAAACGGAAGCGAGAATTGCTGTTATTGAAAAAGAGAATATTGAATTAGGACGTTTAGGAAAAACCCTAAAAAATGTTCCTGAATTTATCTCAAGAGCGCAATTAACTGAAGCAGCAATGGCAAAAGCCGAAGCTGAAGCAAAAGAGCAATTAAAGGCTGAAGGAAAACCAGAACAAATCTGGGATAAAATCCTTCCTGGTAAAATAGAGCGTTACATTAGCGACAATACTACCTTAGACCAAGAGCAGTGTCTTTTGGATCAAAACTACATTATGGACGACAAAAAATCTGTTGCAGCGTACGTAGCAGACCAAGGCGTTGAAGTAGTTGGATTTAAAAGAGTTACGTTAGCTTAGTTCACTTCGATACAATCCCGAAAACTTTCGGGATCACTCAGTGACCTTAGTGTCACACAATAATTTACAATCCGTTTTCAGATTTTCTGGGAACGGATTTTTTTATGATTATAACAAGCTCAAAAAAATCTACTTTTAAAAAAAAGTGATTACTGCCAACTGCAACTAAAAACTGAGAACTTTTTTAGTATTTTTGCCCAACAAAATCTCGCTAATGCACTATAACAGAATCCTCCTTAAATTAAGTGGTGAAGCCTTAATGGGTAAACGTCAATACGGTATAGACCCAGAACGCCTTAAAGAATATGCCGACGAAATCAAAGAAATTACAGCCTTGGGCGTTCAAGTAGCCATCGTAATAGGAGGTGGAAACATTTTTCGCGGTGTAGCAGGTGCTAGTAAAGGAATGGATCGTGTACAAGGAGACCATATGGGAATGCTTGCAACGGTAATTAACGGATTGGCATTACAAAGTGCTTTAGAAGATGAAGGTATTCCAACACGTCTACAAAGTGCCATAAAAATAAATGAAGTGGCAGAACCTTTTATTCGCCGTAAGGCCATTCGTCATCTGGAAAAAGGACGTGTGGTTATTTTTGGAGGTGGTACAGGAAACCCATATTTCACAACAGATAGTGCTGCAGTACTTCGCGCTATTGAAATACAAGCAGACGTTATCCTTAAAGGAACCCGTGTAGATGGTATTTACACCAGCGATCCGGAAAAAGATACTACTGCAACAAAATTCGATTTTATTAGTTTTGAAGATGTACTCAAGAAAGGATTAAAAGTAATGGACACAACCGCTTTTACTTTAAGCCAGGAAAACGAATTACCTATTATTGTGTTTGATATGAATACAAAAGGCAATTTAATGAAAGTAGTAACCGGTGAAACTATAGGAACCAAAGTGAATCTTTAGTATCTCAAATTGTTTTAGTATTTTTGGGTTGGTTCAATTTTTGAATTAGAAACGAATAATTAAAATAAAAACCCATATTCCGCTACAGCGAAATTTAAAACATAATCCGCGACATGTTGAGCGGAGTTATAGAAAATCTTAAAAAAAGCTCAATCTAAGGTTAGTGAGCACTTCGATAAAAGAACTCTGTTGAAATTAAATAAAAACTGATACGGGCTCAGTATAAACTCCGTCGAAGTATGGAAGACGAAATAAAATTTATTATAGACGAAACAAAAGAGGCCATGGATAAGGCCTTGAAACATTTAGAAAAACAGTTGGTTAATATTCGTGCCGGAAAAGCTTCCCCATCAATGGTGGGTAGTGTCATGGTAAATTATTATGGCAACCAGACACCACTAGGACAAGTAGCCAACGTGAGCACGCCAGACGGGATGACAATTTCTATCCAACCCTGGGAAAAAGCAATGATTTCTGAAATTGAACGAGGCATTCATCTTGCTAACATAGGCTTTAATCCTATGAGTAATGGGGAAAGCGTTATTATTAATGTACCGCCTTTAACCGAAGAACGCCGTGCCGAACTAGCAAAACAAGCGAAAGCTGAAGCTGAAGAAGCAAAAATTGGGGTGCGTAATGACCGTAAAAATGCCAATAACGAAATTAAAAAATTAGATATTTCAGAAGATATGAAAGCTAATTTGGAAATAGATGTTCAAAAAATGACTGACAACCATATCGTTAAAATCGACCAGATCTTTGAAAAGAAAGAAAAAGAGATCATGACGGTCTAACAGCCCATATACGTTAAACAAAACACAAACAAGCGGCCTTTGAGCCGCTTTCTTTTTACTTTCGCATTCTATAATTTCTTCATACGTATGCGCGGTTTTCTACTGCTATTTTTAGTATTTTTTTCCTTGGCAATTTTTGCGCAAGAGCCCGCTATACAAACTGAAAAAGACACTACAGCAACAAAAGCTGAAGAAAAAGCCAATCCATTTAACACAGGGTTCTACCCAGTAGGTTTTTTTGATATTGACCTACGCTACATCATAAAATTTAACAACTATGAGGGACTTCGTCTAGGTGTTGGTGGGGTTACAAACGATAGGTTTTCAGATAGATTTAAAATTGGCGGGTATTTTGCTCGTGGATTCAAAGACCGCGATATTAAATTTAGTGCAGGCGGTAGTATACGACTGGACAAAGAATATAAAACCTGGTTTAACCTTTATTACAAAGATGATATCCAGGAAATTGGAAAGTTTGATTTTTTGACTGATAGTCGTGTCTATTCAGTTTTTGAACCTCGCCTGGTAAACGTCACCCAATTTTATAAAGAACGAACATGGCAAGCCAATGTACAAGCCGAGTTTTTAGAAAAAATTTTAGCCGAAGTACGCGTTTCCAGAAGTCGTATTGAACAAATTGAAAGTTATCAGTTTTTCAATGATGGTGTTTTTTATAATAACTACGAATTAGCCGAAGTCACCGCTTCGTTCCGAATAAGCCCTAAGACAGACTTTATCACCACAGAAGATGGGAGGATAGAATATTTTGACGGCTTCCCGAAAATTAGTGCCCAAATAACACAAGGCGTCAAAGGCATTACCGAAAGTGATTTTACCTACACGAAGTTTGGTTTAAAACTAGACTATTACATAAAAAGAACCGACCTCTCCTCCACCAATTTTTTGTTAGAAGGGGACTATGCTATTGGCGATGTACCTTTAACACATTTATACCACGCTTATCCTAACAGTCCTACTAAAGATGAAATTTTACAACGTTTCTCTGTAGCGGGTCGTCGTAGTTTTGAGACCATGTATTTTGGCGAATTTTTCTCGGATCAATTAGTGACTATGCAAGTTCGACACAGTTTACGACGCTTTTATATTGCAGAACGCTTTAAACCGGAATTGGTACTCATTACACGCCACGCCCTAGGAGATTTTAAAAATCCTGAAAACCACTTTGGATTGCCGTTTAACACGCTAGACCAAGTATATAACGAAACCGGATTCGAGCTTAATAAACTTATTTTTGGCTTTGGTTTGAGCGCAGCGTATCGCTATGGCTTCTATAACCTCCCGGATTTTGAAGATAACGTAAGCGTTAAGTTTACATTTTATGCGAAGTTTTAAAGCTTACCATTTTATCTCGCGCAATCTTCCAGCATATAAACACATAAGCACTACACGCTTTTTCTTTTACATTTTACACTAGCCGGCGTCCATTATTTTTCTATATATTTATAAAACAGAAGATTTTTTGGTATAATTTCATGCACTTACAGAATAAGAATGAACTATTCAAATTTCCATTACAGCATTATAAAAGTTGTATTGTGTATATTTTTTGGGGGTTCTATTCCAAATATTTATGCACAAACAACCTATAAAGTTACATATCATATTTCTGAGCCTAAAATGCATGGATCGATAGAGAGTCTAGACGAAAGGGGCAAACGTTTTACGAATCAACTTTTTGCCATGGTGAAAGAATTAAATTATATTCTCATCGCAAATCAAGAAGCGTCTTATTTTGAGTTGGAGGATGCTCTAAGAAAAGAAAGTGATTCACCTTTTGAGCGTATCTTGTCAAGTTTGGCTAAAAAGCAAGCCTCTTTTAACAATAGTGTTTATGCCAATCATAAAGAAGACAGTATTGTCTTTGTCAAAAATATACTCGATAGCGACTATGTAGTTAAAAGCGGGTACTATAATTTTAATTGGACCATAAAAGATGAAACTAAAAAGATAGTAGGGTTTAATGCGAGAAAGGCCGAGGGTGATTATTATGATCCAATCATTAAGAAAGAACTAATAGTCGAAGCTTGGTTTATTCCATCTATTTCGCTACAGTCTGGCCCAGATATTTTCATGGGCTTACCCGGTCTCATTGCCGAAGTTCATCTAAAAGGAGCAGTAGTAACTGCTAAAAAAATTGAAGTAAATCAAACAATGGACATAAAGAAAATTGAAGATAAGAAAGCAATGAGCCTACAGGAATTTTATGATGAAATTGGGGTTTTAAATAAAAAGTTAGAAACCTATATAGAAAACTAAACCAATTTTTCTTTTTTAAAATTTTTCTAGTACCAAAATGATGAATTTAGCTTTAGCACCTATAGCCTCTCAGGTGTTACAACTTTATTAAAATAAATTTTATGAAAAAAATAATGATACTGGTATTCTGTTTTACTTTTATAGGTATTAGTATGGCTCAAACTAACGCTATTTGTATATATGAAGTTACAAAAAACAAAAGCACTAATGACAGTAGCCAAGCGAATGACACTGCCGCCCAAAATGCAAAAAAACTCATAAATGAAGCGCTTGAAATAGCCGAAACTTTTACCTATACATTGAAATTTAATAAAAACGAAAGTATTTTTTATTTAGAAAATTCAATGAAAAACGACGCTAAAAGTCCTTATTCACATAATATTGCAAAAGCACTAGTTGGGCCCGGAATATATTACCAAAATAAAGTAGCAAACGAAAATGTGCATCAAGTTGAAATTTCTGGTGGGAAATTTTTAATTACAGACTATTTTTTTGGGGATTGGGAAATAACAAAAGAGACAAAAAAGATTGGAAAGTATAATTGTTTTAAGGCTATAAAAAAGTGTGCTGACTGTACTACTGCTGAAGAGGTTTGGTTTACCCCTGAAATTGCAGTGCCCTACGGCCCCCTTGGTTATAGCGGCTTGCCTGGATTAATAATAGAGGTTAAAAAGAAGGTACTTACACTAAGCTTAACAAGTATTGATTTTAAAGACGGGGGTTTAGTGATTGATAAACCTACAAAAGGAAAAGTCGTTACCAAAGAAGAATTTAAAATACTCACAGATGGTATTAGAGCCGGGGTAAAGCAATAATAGTATATGAAATTATACCTTATAATCTTAGCAACAATACTTCTGGCGTGTAAACTACAATGCCAGAACATTGTTGTTGATTATAGTACTAAATTACAAATCCCAGATTCACTCGTCAAGAATAATAGTGATGTAAAAAATTTGCTTTATTTAATGTCTAAAAGAGTAAAGGATTTTAAGGGTAAACTAGTTGTTGTAGATAAAAAAACGAAATTTGAAACTAGTACAAATATGTCATTAGGGGATGACAGTTCTGCAGATATGGCGATTACGTATACATTGAACAGTAAAGATGTTTACTTTACGTCAAAAGATAGTGTTGTTCGTATAACCGAAATGTTAATTTCACCTCTTGCAGTAAAATATAAAGCAAATTATTCTTGGCAACTTTTAAAAGGTGGCGGTAAGGAAATAAAAGGGTTTAATTGTTTGAAAGCCACTAGCACACATAGAGATATTAAAGGAAATGAAATAAAAGTGGAGGCTTATTACGCACCCAGTTTACCCTATTCTTTTGGTCCCGTTGGATATATGGGATTACCTGGTCTCATTTTAGAATTAAAAGTTAATAATCTTATTTATACAGCAGTTGATATTTCGGAAGCAAATGAAATTAAGAATATTCAAGTTCCAGATAAAGAGGTTCTGAGCCTCGAAGAATTTAGGAATATTTTAGAAAAATCAGAGAATAACTTTTCCAATAAAAAAGGATAATTAAAGAAACCTTCCGTATTAAATTTTGACATAATATTCTAAGATCAAAATTATTTTAATTCGTAGGTGGGTACTGCTGTTGCTAAGATGGAATCTTTTAAGCAAAACTTGTATTTGAAAGTACAACCTACAGTTTTTCAGGATATTAACTCTAAAAACCAAAATACAGGAAAAACCCCTTTTTGAACAGGGTTTTTCCCCTTTAACATTTTAAGGTTGCCCACGTCCATTTTTTTTTTTATAGATTTACCACATCAAAAATACTAGACGTGTGTTTACAAGGCGCATTATAGTATTGGAGATATTGGATATCCTATGCCAACGTTGGCTTTTTATTTTACCTTGTTACCTTGTAAATCCTTGTAACCCACCTTGTAGTTTTTAAATCTTGTTATTTTTTTAATAACCAGCCTAAATAGTATTTGGGCATAACACTTTAGAAATTATGAAGAAATTTTTTGGAATACTAATGTTTTTTGCGCTAATGGGCTTTGGAAGTTTGAATGCAGAAACTACTTTTGAAGGTCCTGACTGTGACAATTGTTTTTGTGTTTATCACACAATGTATAATGATGCCATAGCTGCAGGGTTTACTGAAAGACAAGCTTTTGGAATTGCTACTACAGCATTTAATAATTGTGTTAATCAAGACTGATTTTAATCAAAAAAATCCTAGCGATTAACGTATCGCTAGGTAAATTTTTATGAAAAAAATATTTATATACTTAGCAATTTTCGTAACATCATTCTGTTTTTCACAAAAAGAGGAAAATGTATCAGTTTTATATGGGATTGAAACCATTTTAACTAATGAACAGAAATCCAAAATGAAGAGCTTGTCATCTCCAGATTTAAAAAAATATGTTGACTTTGAAAACGATTTTAAAGAGATTGAGTTTCTATTAGAAATTAAAAACTCCACCTCAGAATTTGAAACTAAGAAAAAACTTAAGGTATCTGGAAAACAAAATATACTACAGGACTCCTATGCTGATAAAAGATATTATGTAGATGCTGAAATTTATATTTCACAATTCGATTTTCTTGAAGAAACCTATCTTATTGAAGAAATAAGGGGATATCAAAAATGGGATTTAAAAAATGAAACTAAAAATATCTTAGGCTATACTTGTTACAAAGCAATTCTGAAAGACGCTCCAGAAGATGCAAAAATTACAGCTTGGTATGCTCCAGAATTACCTTACCAATTTGGACCAACTGGTTATCACGGCTTACCAGGACTTATATTAGAAACAATACAAAACGAAAAGCTTGTTGTATTTGCCAAAGAAATAAATTTAAAAGCCGATGATATTTGGGTTTTAAAACCAACAACTGGAATTAAAACTACAAAAGAAAAGTTTGATGGAATCTTAGGAACAGCTAAAGACAAAATGGAGTCCTATAATAAAAATTAAAATTTTAACATTTTTTCAAATGAAAGTCGTAGTTTTTTTTTTCAGCTTTGCGCCTTATTAACCTTAAAACTTTATATTATGAAGAAAATTATTTTAGCTGCCACAGTGATTAGTTCCTTAACAACTTTTTCATTTAAAAGTGCTGAGACACTAGAAAATCCTGTAAATTGTGGGCAATGGGCTCAGCAACAATGTATTATTGAATCTGGAACATTTGGAGCAATGTCAAGGTCAGAATATGCTCAAGCTTACACTTTTTATTACAATCATTGTATGGATTCAGGAGGATACCCTGGAGACCCTACAATACTTTAATTTTTAAAATTTAGGCAGGGCGTTTGCCCTGCCATATTACATGAAAAATATATTATACATCCTTACTTTTTTTATTTTTGGCAACGCTACTAGCCAAAATTCTATTGAAGTTATTTACGGAAAAAAGTTTATTCCTTTAAAAGAAGACGCTTCAAACATTAAGTACAAATCTCGTATCGCAAATTTTAAAAAAAATATTTCGCAAGTTGAATATTGCTTAAATATCCATGGTAAAGAATCTTTGTTTCAATATAATGAGCAACTTAACAGTGATTTTAATCAAATTTCCCCCAGAATAATTTTATCTGGTGACTTAAAGAAAGAATTTTATACAAATTTAGAAAAAAGAGAAAAGAAATATACCTCCAATTTATTCGATGAAAACTATATTGTAGAAGTTCCTTTTGTACAATATTCTTGGGAGCTTAAAAATGAAACCAAAGAAATTCTTGGCTTTAAATGTTATAAGGCAATATCTAGTATTACTATTGACGACTTTAGAGGTAACCAAAAAATTTCTATACAGGCTTGGTATGCTCCGCAATTACCTAGTGGTTTTGGTCCTTCTTCTTATTCAGGATTGCCTGGATTGGTTTTAGAGGTTTTGTATGATGATAAAATAAAAATTTTTGCAAAAAATATAAATAAATCGAACGATAAAATTTCTTTAAAAAGTTTCCGCGGAAAAGAAGTTTCTGAAGAACAAATAACAGACATTTTCAATAAGGGAATGAAAAAAATTGAAAATGGAGGTTAGGCAAAAAAAGTCTTGCATAGTATTTTCAATCCTGCTCATCACAGGATTTTTTTCTGCCCAAGGGCAAGAAAACTTGTTGTCTGGAAAAATTTTGGACACACTGGCACAACCACTAGAGTATGCCAATGTGCTCGCTATTCCTGCTTCTAAAAATTTGAACATAGCGTTTTCCATCACAGACCAAACAGGGACCTACAAATTATCATTACAAAAAGACAGTCTCTACAGTATAGAAATTAGTTATTTGGGCTATCAAAAAATTAGCAATCCCATTACCCTTACCAAAGACGCAACCAAAAACTTCACCCTCCAACCCAGCAACCAAACTCTGGAAGAGGTACTCATACAACAACGCCTCCCTGTAAAAGTACGAGAGGACACTATAACGTATAGAACAGATGTTTTTGTAACTGGCGAAGAACGTAAGCTAAGGGATGTACTCAAAAAACTCCCAGGCGTAGAAGTAGACCGTGCAGGCAATGTAACCGTGAACGGCAAAAAAGTAGATAAGTTTTTGGTAGAAGGCAAGACTTTCTTTACCGGCGACACTAAACTAGGCGTAAACAACATCCCCGCAGACGCTGTGGACGAGGTAGAAGTGCTGGACAACTATAACGAAGTGGCTTTCTTAAAAGGCCTAAGCGACAGCGATGTCATGGCTATGAACATTAAACTTAAAGAAGGTAAAAAACGGTTTATCTTTGGCGATATAGAAGTAGGCGGCGGCATAGAAGATCGCTACCTTGCTCATCCAACCCTATTTTATTACAGCCCAAAAACCAATGTAAATGTTATTGGCGATGTTAACAACACAGGCAAAAAAGCCTTTACGTTTAATGACTATATAAATTTTGAAGGCGGGTTTACCAAAATAATAGAAGATCCTGCGGGCTATGCTAGCATTTCCAACAGTGCCTTTGCACAATCGTTATTAAATCAGGATTTTATATTTAACCGCAACAATTTTGGTGCTTTTAATATTGCGCAACAACTAAGCACCAACACCCAACTTTCTGCCTATACCATTGTAAACGGTAGCACCGTAGAAACCCGTATCGAGAACGAAAACAGCTATTTGGTAAACAACCAAGTAAGCACCGTAGAAAATAGAACTACAACCAACGAGGCAGACAACTTTTTCACGCTCAGCAAGCTCGTCCTAAAACACACCCCAACCCTAGAAGACGACCTCACCTACGAAGCCGTGCTAAAAACCTCCAACGGCACTGCCTTTGAACAGCTAACATCACTTTCCACGCTAGAAAACAATTCTACTACCTCCCAAAACGAACCTACGGCAACCGCTCTAGAACAACAACTAGCCTATAACAAACAATTTTCCTATAAGCACACTACCACGGCTATTGCAGATTTCTCTATCGCTGAAAACAAAAACGATACCGATTGGCGGTTTACGCAGCCTATTTTTAATGAAACTATTCCGTTGGAAGGGGAAACGCCTTTCAATATTTTGCAACAGGTTTCTTCTAAGAATTATTCGGGTAGATTGGGTATAAAACATTATTGGGTGCTCAATAATTTTAACCACGTCTATCCCGTGCTTGGGTATTCGCACAGCCATCAGGAATACAGTACGCAAGATGCTCAATTAGTACAAAACAGTACAAATTCTTTTAGTGCTGCTGGCTTTAACAATGCCACGATTTTTAAGCTGAACGATCCTTATTTCGGATTTCAATACAAAGCAAAAATTGGCGACGTAATTATAAAACCAGGTTTGGTGTACCATTATTATTTCTGGGATATTTCACAATTTGGAACCACAGAAATTTCAGCAGAAAAAGCACAACTGTTGCCCGAAGCTTTAATCACGTGGGATATAAAAAGTAGCGAAAAACTAAATGCCAAGTATAGCCTTCGTTCCCAATTTAACGATGCTTCGTTTTTTGCCAATAGATTAAGACTTCAAAGCTTCAACAGTTTGTACCGTGGGAACGAGCAATTAGAAAACAGTTTAGCGCACCAAGCTTCGTTGACGTATTATAAATTCAGTTTGCTGAAAGGGTTGTTTTATAATGGAAGCATTAACTATACAAAACGAGTTCAGTCCATCAGAAATGCTACCGTTATTGAAGGGATTGACCAAGTAAACACTTCAGTCTACACAGATTTGCCCGAGGAAAATTTCAGCATACAAGGATCGTTTTCAAAAAAAATAAAACGGTTTAAGTTTACCGTTTCGGGGAATACTTCGCTTGCAAACTATTCAAGAAGCATAAATAATATAGTTACCGATTACAAATCCAACTATTACAGTTACACGGTTAAAACCGAAACCTATTTTAAGGAATGGCCCAATATTGAAGTCGGCTTAAGACAGAGTTTAAGTACTTTTTCTGCGGAAACGTTCGAAAATAAATTCATCCAAACAGACCCCTACGCTATCCTGGAATACGACTTTTTAAACGACTTTATTCTGAAGGCAGACTACACCTACAACAACTACGTAAACCGAAATGAAAATGCCACCAATACTTTTGAGATTGGTAATGCCTCGCTCTACTACAACAAAGAAGACAGTCCGTGGGGTTTTGAGGTGGATGTGGATAATCTATTTGACGTTTCCTTTAAAAATAATAATTCGTTCAACCAATTTATAGTAAACGATACGCGCATTTTTATACAGCCCAGAACTGTTTTGTTTAAAGTGTCTTATAAGTTATAGCGCAAAAAGATTATATATTTCAATTTCAAAAAATCCCCCTTCCGAATTTCGGGATATAAATTATTAGTTTCACTTAATATTCCCTAACCGAAATCCACCTTCCCCCAGGTCGCGGGTTATAATTGTTGCGTTTCATTTCAAAAAATGTAACCGCTGGGGGAAGGAGCCTGTGCTTTTTATTTCAATTTGTGTTTCGCTTTCAATTTCGATTTAAGATTTATCAAAAACTTCCCCTAATCAACCTTTATGTTAACCCACACCTATTCACTACCTTTGCTACGATTGTAAACACAAATCCTTGAACAAACTTTTTAGCATTGGTTTTTGGAGCACCGTTGCCCGGTTTATCCTTAGAAACAGACCGCTACTTCTCATTATAATTGCTGCCATCACCATTTTTATGGTCACGCAGTGGCAATACATGCGCTTTACCTACACCGAAGCCAATCTACTCCCGGACGATCACGAAGTAAATGTAGAATACAACAAATTTCTAGACAAGTTTGGCGAAGAGGGTAACCTCATTATTATGGGCGTTAAAGATTCTACACTCTTTACCCCTAAGAATTTTAAGGCATGGACTGCACTTTCAGCAAAACTAAAAACTTACGAAGCGGTTGACTTCACTCTTTCGGTAGGCGATTTACAAAAGCTAAAAAAAGTACAGGATTCCACCAGTTTTGCACTCGTCCCGTTTATACAAGACAGTATTCTTTCCGAAGAAGTATTAAAAGACTACAAATACGAACTTTTTAACAAACTCCCTTTTTATAAAGGGCTGGTTTATAGCCCCAACAAACAGGGGGTACGCACCGCCGTATATCTTAAAAAGGATATTATAAATACAGCACTCCGGCGCGACTTCATTGTTGAAGACCTTATTCCAGCTATTGAAAATTTTGAAGAAGAAACTGGGATAAATGTGCATACCTCTGGAATGCCCTACATACGCACGCTCAATTCGCAAAATATTATTGATGAAATTGGGCTGTTTATTGGTGCTGCACTTTTAGTCACTTCGCTCATATTTTTCTTCTTTTTCAGGAGTTTTAGAGCTACATTTATTTCTATGATTACCGTAATTATTGGGGTGATCTGGGCATTCGGAATTCTTGGTTTGCTGAAATATGAAATCACGGTACTTACGGCGCTTATTCCGCCTCTCATCATTGTAATTGGTATTCCCAATTGTATTTTTCTTATTAATAAATACCAGCAGGAAATACAACTTCACGGGAATCAGGCAAAATCTTTACAACGGGTGATTGCCAAAGTGGGAAACGCGACGTTAATGACCAATGTGACCACAGCTTCAGGTTTTGCAACATTTATTTTGACCAATAGCAAGCTCTTAAGTGAGTTTGGAATTGTGGCTTCCATCAATATTATCTGTATTTTCTTATTGAGTTTGTTCATTATCCCTATTGTGTACAGTTACATGAGCGTTCCTAAAACCAAGCACCTCAAACACTTAAACAAACGATGGATTGGTGCTTTTGTTGATTGGACGGAGCGTATGGTGCGTGAGCACCGCATCGCTATTTTTATCGCTTCTATTTTATTGCTCTGCGGAAGTATTATCGGAATGTTTCAAATTAAAATTTCAGGAAGTATTATTGAAGACATGCCCAAGGGGGAGGCATTTTTTGAAGACATTAAATTTTTTGAAAAAGAATACGAAGGCATTATGCCGCTAGAAATTTTGGTAGATACCAAACGTAAAAAAGGAGTGATGAAACTCACCACTTTAAAACGAATGGACGAACTGCAAGAATATCTTGCCGAGATTCCCGAATTTTCTAAACCCCTCTCTGTAGTAGATCTGGTAAAATACAGCAAGCAGGCCTACTACAATGGCAATCCAGAATATTACCAACTCCCAAACAGCCAGGAACGCACATTTATTCTATCCTATGCAAAAAACAGTGCCCAAAGCACCAATTTACTGTCAAGTTATGTAGATACAACAGGGCAATACGCACGTATTACCGTATTTATGAAAGACATTAAAACTGAACGATACGAACGGCTGGAGGAGGATATAAAAACAAAAATAGAAAAGATTTTTCCTAGCGATCGCTTTGAAGTATCACTTACAGGAAAAGCATTGGTGTTTCAAAAGGGTACAAAGTATCTGGTAAACAACCTCGTAATATCTTTATCACTTGCCATCTTGCTCATTGCACTATTTATGGCGTGGATGTTCCGTAGCTTTAAGATGATTTTGGTTTCGTTATTGCCTAACTTATTGCCCCTTATTATCACAGCAGGATTAATGGGCTTTTTGGGCGTTCCCATAAAACCTTCTACCATTCTGGTTTTTAGTATTGCCTTTGGAATTTCGGTGGACGACACCATTCACTTTCTTGCAAAATACAGACAGGAACTTATTGCTAATAACTGGAAGATCAAAAAATCTGTATATGCGGCGCTTCGGGAGACTGGGGTGAGTATGTTTTATACATCCATTGTATTGTTTTTTGGGTTTTCGGTATTTACTATCTCTAGTTTTGGAGGAACGGTGGCCTTAGGTGCTTTAGTTTCAGTAACGCTTGTTTTTGCCATGTTAGCGAACCTGTTGTTGTTACCGGCACTATTGCTTTCGTTGGAAAAAGAAATTGCCAACAAGAAAACATTCAAAGAACCTGCACTTCAGATTTTAGAGGCTGAAGAAATCCCAGATCCGGAAGAGAAAAATTAGAGGTCACACAACTTGCTAAGCCGAAAGTAAAATTGAACTTGCTTGCTCTTGCGTGCGTACTCGAATGCGATTTCTCCTAAGGTCGAAATGACTAAGGCGTCACCTCGATGCACAGCGAGAGGTCACACAACTTGCTAAGCCGAAAGTAAAATTGAACTTGCATACTAAGATGCAATTTCTCGCTTTGCTTCGAAATGACTTGTGCGTCGTCTTTCTTCTTTTCTCTCCCTTGCTTTTCATAATTAAAAATTATATTTGCCCTTCAATATTAGCATGACTATGAAAGCAACAGATATCGTACATCTTTTACAACAAGAACCTTCTTTAACCGAAGTTACGGCCCGTGGTTGGGTACGCGCTTTTAGAAGCAATCGGTTTATTGCCTTAAACGACGGTTCTACTCTGCATAACATACAGTGCGTTGTAGATTTTGAAAATTTTGATGAAGCTATGTTGAAAGACATTACCGTAGGCGCCGCTATTGAAGTAAAAGGAACTTTGGTAGAAAGCCAGGGACAAGGGCAAAAAGTAGAAATTCAGGTTTCAGCAGTGGAAGTTTTAGGGAAAGCAGATCCCGAAGATGTTAAATTAACGATCCTTTCACCCAAGCGTCATACACTTGAAAAATTACGGGAACAAGCACATTTAAGGGTGCGTACTAATACATTTGGCGCTATTATGCGCGTACGTTCCAAACTGTCTTTTGCCATTCACGAATATTTTCAGAAAAACGGATTTTACTATATGCACACCCCAATAATAACGGGAAGTGATGCTGAAGGTGCCGGGGAAATGTTTAAAGTAACCAATCTGGATCTTAAAAATACACCGTTAAATGATGACGGAACGATTAACTATAAAGATGATTTTTTCGCGAAAGAAACAAATCTTACCGTGAGTGGGCAGTTAGAAGCCGAAACTTTTGCGATGGGGCTAGGGAAAGTGTACACCTTTGGCCCAACGTTCAGAGCCGAGAACAGTAATACCAGCCGCCACTTAGCCGAGTTCTGGATGATAGAACCAGAAGTTGCTTTTAACGACCTTGCCGACAATATGGATCTTGCAGAAGATTTTATAAAATACGTTGTAAACTACGCGCTGGATAATTGCGCAGACGATCTGGAATTTCTAGAAAATCGCTTGTTGGAGGAAGAAAAAAGCAAACCACAAGCAGAGAGAAGTGAAATGGTACTGCGTGATAAGCTAAAATTTGTACTGGAAAATAACTTTAAGCGCGTAAGCTATACCGAAGCTATAGATATTCTAAAGCGCAGTAAACCCAATCAAAAGAAAAAGTTTAAGTATTTAATTGAAGAATGGGGTGCCGATTTGCAAAGTGAGCATGAGCGTTTCTTAGTTGAAAAACATTTTAAATGTCCTGTAATTTTGTTCGATTATCCTGCAAAGATCAAGGCGTTCTATATGCGCTTAAACGACGACGGGAAGACAGTTCGCGCTATGGATGTATTGTTTCCAGGGATTGGAGAGATTGTTGGTGGAAGCCAGCGGGAGGAGCGTTATGATGTTTTAAAAGAGAAAATGGCTGCAATGGATATTAGCGAAGAAGAATTATATTGGTATCTAGATTTGAGAAAATTTGGAACTTGTGTTCATAGTGGATTCGGGCTAGGTTTTGAGCGCTTAGTATTGTTCGTAACGGGAATGGGGAATATTAGAGATGTAATTCCATATCCGAGGACACCTGGAAATGCTTCCTTTTAAGCATTAAAAAAGGGGAAGCGCAACAACTTCCCCTTTTTTGTTATCCCCATATTTAAATATTATAAATCGCTTAGGCAAATGATACGATCTGTAGTCACATTTCTTCCTACTGTCGTACTATTGCGAATTGCTTTTTGAGTGGCGCTTAGTACAACTTTACCACAATTTTTGTTTGGATCTGTAGCTATACTAAAAGTTCCGCTGCCTTCAGTAGCTCCAGATTGACCGAGACCGGTTCCTGTAGCTGTATATATTCCGGCAGAAGTACTTACCTGAAATATCTCTAAATAATCTTCTGTTACACTAAAGTTACCCAGAACAGTATCACCTTTTGTATAGTGGCTACAATCGCCCCCATCATCAATATATAATGTGAGGGTTGTTGGAGAATTATCCATCTGTATCACTTGACTGTCTTGTGTGCCATCGGAATGTTCTATGGTTACACGCAATCGATCGTTAGTACCTGGAGAGAAACGTGCCAGCACACTGCTTATGTTATTATGATACGGTTGATATTCATACGCATCTCCAACGGGATATAAATCTGGATGCGTAACAACTCCAGTAACGGGATTGTATCCTAATAAATCTAATTTATTGTTTAAATAATAAGAGGCACCAGTAGCAAGGTTTGTAATTTTTATTTTGTATTTCTGACCGGCAAATGGTGAAGAAACGCCTTGTACTACAATAATTCCAGCAAATGGACTATCATTGTATGTGAGCACCTGATTAAATTCAATTTTAGCACCAGGAAGTGTAAGTCCGCTTACCCCATCGATAAAATCTGTTGCAACTCCTCCAACGGTTATAAGTTTGGGTCCTTCCCCATTCCAGACAGTTTGAGGTTTAAGTTGAATATAAGAATCTACCACATTACCCCAATTTTGACACTGCATATCTTCTGGTGGTTGGTTCCAGGAAAGTATGGCACGTACTTTTAAAACTACCGGGTTTTCACAAGACTGCTTAAGGGGCGAAAAGTCATATGGTAAAATTACAGAATACGCTAAACCTCCATCGGGAATTTCGGCTATATCATGCACTTTTATAAAAGTTGTTCCGGCATGTTTCCATTCGCAGGCATCGATTTCATCCTGTATCCAGAACGAAACATATTCTTTACTACCGTCGTCGCACAAACCACCACTGTAGCCATTAGGACGCTTGATCTTTAATGTCCCCACCAATGCTTCCCGCGAATAATCTGCTGCTACGCAAAATAATTCCTCATACTCTTTGTTACATTCTGTTTGAAGTAGCTTACTTAAATTTTCTGCTAAAGAAAAGTTTTGAGCAGCAAATAGATCTTGAACAGCATTTACAATCTTTGGATCATTAGTTTGTTGAACTTTTTTCAATAATGGAAAACCAAATCTATACGGCTCAATGTTTTCAGATGCATAGTGTTTTGCAAGCTTTGGGAAATCTAAGGGTTGAAGTTTTAATCCTTGTTGTGCCTCTTTAATAGCCTCGAGTCCATCTGGTGTAAATTGCGCCAGACTGCTTAATGATACTGTTGGATTTGCTACCGCCTTTTCCAACAATCCTGCAATGTTTGTAAGTGGCAAATCCGGGAGGAAAAACCTAAGAGGCTCAATTTGTATATAACTTTCCTTTGTATCACTCCAGGTATATGTTCCTGCATTCAGATCTGGATCGTTTGGGGCAGGCATTTCATTCCACGCCAAGACGGCACGTACCTTAGGAGTATTAACTTTTGTGCAAAAAAATCGTTTTGGACTTATTTGCAAACGTACCGCGTAATCTATAGGCAATTCTTGCGCTCCATTGCAATCGTTTTGAGTAGGAATGTCGTGCACATTTACCGCAGTAAGTCCCATATCCTGCCAGCCACTACCATCTTCATAATCTAAATAAAAGCGGACATATTCATTAGAGCCTTGTGTGCATAACTCCCCAGAATATCCACTAGCCCTTTTTATACGTACTGTTGCGGTAAGTTCACTAAACGTAGAATTATACCCAACGCAGGCTAGCTCTTCGAAAGAAGTATTCATCTTTTGTGTAAAAAAAGCAGCTTTGGTTTTCATAGTTGCTTTCGAAAGGTCTTTTTTTTCAACTGCCATATAGGTCATAAAATCTTGCCTGGCCGTCATTAGTTGTTTGTCTGTCATTTTTTCCATGATAGTTGTTTTAAGTGCCTACTCTTTTATTAGGATTTTTGGCATCACTCCTTTGAGGTCAAAATTCCCACTATTTTAAAAAAAGAGTCCCAGTTAAAAAGCGGATTTATTTAAAGGGAAACATCCCAAAATAAAAATGTATTTACCTTTTGCTGTTAGAGACATTCAACTAATACAAAGGGGATAAATACCCCATACAATATTTTGGCAGACACAATTATCTTTTCACAATAAAAGCTTAAATAAAACTTGAACTCCCTATATGTACTGGTATTTTCATATTTTTATAGTTCAGTTACGAACTATGCTCAAACAACAATTAAATTTTAAACTTTCTCAAAAACTTTCTCCTCAGCAAATACAGTTGATGAAGTTGATACAATTGCCTACACAGGCTTTTGAACAACGTATTTCGCAAGAGATGAATGAGAATCCAGCATTAGAAGGCGGAAAAGAAGATGAAGACAAGATGGACGATGAGTTTAATAATGAAGACGAGTACGAAAATGACAGCGATGTTATTGAAACAGATATTAATGTAGATGATTATTTAAGTGACGATGAAACTCCAAGTTATAAACTTTCGGCAAACAACTATAGTGCAGACGACGAGGATAAGCAAACACCTTATGCTTCGGGAACTTCTTTTAATCAGTACTTATTGACGCAGCTCAACACCTATCGTTTGGATGATGAGGCTAAAGAAATTGCAAAATTTTTGGTGGGAAGCGTGGATGAGAGTGGTTACATACGACGTGAAGTGGCGGATATTCTAGACGATCTTGCCTTTACACAAAACGTTTATACGACCGAAGCTAAGATCGAAAAGGTCTTGGAAATTGTTCAGGAATTAGACCCGGCTGGTGTTGGAGCTCGTGATTTACAGGAATGTTTGTTGCTTCAGTTATACCGAAGAAATCCTTCAAATTCAGTCACCCTTGCGATTGAAATTATAGATGATGCCTTCGATCATTTTATAAAAAAGCATTACAGTAAACTCATTCAGAAATTTAATATTACTGAAGACGAGCTACGAGAAGCCGTTCACGAAATAGAAGGTCTAAATCCAAAACCCGGGGGCGCCTACGCAGGAAATACGAGAATGGTAGAGCACGTTGTGCCAGATTTTGCTATTAGAATTGTAGATGGAGAACTAGACCTAACGCTGAACGGAAGAAATGCACCAGAGCTGCACGTATCTAGGGAATATTCTAATATGCTAATGGGATACAAGGCTTCCAAAGAAAAATCGAAATCGCAAAAAGATGCGGTCATGTTTATAAAGCAGAAACTGGACGCGGCGAAATGGTTTATAGATGCCATAAAACAGCGTCAACAGACTTTGTTTGTTACTATGAATTCTATTATGCATCACCAAGAGGAATATTTTTTGACAGGAGATGAGCGTAATTTAAAGCCTATGATTTTAAAAGATATAGCAGACAAGATACATATGGATGTTTCGACCGTATCCCGTGTTGCCAATAGTAAATATGTAGACACCCCTTACGGAACCAAACTCATTAAAGAATTTTTTAGTGAATCCATGAAAAATGACCAAGGTGAAGATGTTTCAACAAGAGAAATCAAAAAAATATTAGAAATCACAATTGGGGAAGAAAGCAAGAAAAAACCTTTAACTGACGACAAATTAGCCAAGATTTTGAAAGAAAAGGGATATCCTATTGCCCGTAGAACAGTTGCTAAATACAGGGAACAATTGGACATTCCAGTTGCCAGACTACGAAAAGAACTTTAATGAATTACTTCTTACGCATAGGCGCTTACCTATTACATCCTTTGCTTATGCCCTTTCTGGGTACTTTATTGTATTTTATTGTTACCCCAAGGTATGTAGAACCTGGCTTACTACAATCCAGACTCGTGGCCGTTGTTATTATCACTATTTGCATTCCTATTGTTACCTTTTTCCTCTTACGTAATTTAGGTACTATACACTCCATGCATCTTGAAGATGTAAAAGAACGAAAGGTGCCTCTGGCGCTACAATGCGTGTTATTAGTATTGATTATAAAACTGGTTTTTGATCCTATTTACACACCAGAAATGTATTATTTTTTTGTAGGTATATTATTTTCTGGAATTAGCGCTCTAATTTTAGCATTCCTAAAATTTAAAGTGAGCCTTCACCAAATGGGTATTGCTGGTGTTACCATGTTTTTAATAGTGTTAAGCGTTCATTTCAAGATAAACATGTTGGTCTGGCTTTGTATTTTCTTTATAGGTAACGGCTGGGTAGCGTCTTCTAGATTACATACCAAATCGCATACCTATCCAGAACTCATTGGAGGTTTTTTTATTGGTCTAATGCCACAATTACTTTTAGTTACTTTCTGGTTATAGAATGTAGAAGAGGATTCCCAATTTAATAGTTCTGAATTCTACCTTCTCTTGGGTATTGGTGGTCACAGCACCATCAAAGAAGGGATTGATGCTATAATAGGCATAAAAATTTATTTTGTTATAGCCAAAACTTAGTGTAGCCGCTAAGCGGGTTTGGTTGAACTCTGGGATATCTGTTTGTGTTACTTCATTCCCATCCTGTTGGAACCTTGCTTTGTACCAATAGGCATACCCTACTCTAAACCCAGCGTACACTCTCCAAAAGCCATATTTTGTAGGAGTAGAGCTTCTCCAACGCAACTCAATGGGTGCTTCAATCACAGCAGTACTAAATCTATTAAAATTAAAATCAAAGTCATCGTTGGTGAGGATCGTAAAAATTGTTTGTTCTTGTGGGCTTTCTCCAATAAAAAGGGTATTACCATAGGCATCAAAGCTTAATCCTGCCCCTACTGCAATGGCAATATTTCTGCGTTCATTTATAGGCATGTCTCTTAAAAAACCAAAATGAATGCCGCCAGAGAGACCACTAATATTTACTGCTGAAGGAACACTGGATAAAAGGTTATAGGTAACGCCTAAGTAAAATTGGTCTTCTCTATACCTGAGATCACCAATAGTATCTTTATTCTTTTTGAATTGTAAACCAGCACCTAATTTTCCGTTGGTATTGTTAGAGAGGCTATCACTTTCCTGTCCAAATAAAAATGGTCCTATGAGACCTACAAACAAGATTAATATAAATTTATTCATACCCTTCATAAGGGTTAAAGATACTTTTATTTCAAAATATAACATAAAAAAAACGCCTTGAAGTAATTCAAGGCGTTTCAAATAGTTTGTTTGGAAAATTATTTGTTATCCAACTCGGTTCCTGGAGTTGTTATATATATAATCTTTACCATATTAAGTTCTCTTAATTCTTCTTTAATGTCGGTTACTAAACCTGTATTGGTTTCTTTATCAACTTTTAAAGCTACAACTACACGCTCCTGTAATTCGGGACGCAGTTTGTCGCGCTTTTCGGTTAATGCATACTGAAGGCTAGAAACATCGGTAAATTTATCACCAATCTGAATCTTTCCTTCGGTACCAAACTTAGCTTGATAGTTAGGACTAGGCTTTCCTGCGAAAATAAATACAGAACGGTCTTTTTTAAGTTTTTCAACTTCGTTTGCCTTAGGCAAGTCGTTCTTTATCATTAACTCATTGTTACGAAGTACTGTTACAACCATAAAGAAAAATAATAGCATAAATACAATATCTGGTAATGATGCTGTATTTACTGGTGGCAATTCACCGCCTTTTTTCTTGTTAAATTTTGACATATTCTTCTATGTTTTATTCGCCCCGTTTCTTCGGTTCAGCTTCAGACAGTTTCAAAGGGAATAAGTTTTGAACTTGCTCAAGTTTGTCTTGAGCTGTTTCTATATTTCCTTGATACTTACCTTCGTTAATCGCATTTTTAATATCTGTATACACAAAGTTTGGTCCAAAAAGACGTACAGATTCTCTGTTACGAAGATCGTTATAAGCACCTACCAGTTCGTTTTGAACTGCGATGTACATCCTGTAAGATGTTAAGCGGTCGTTCTGAACTGAAATAACTGCTTTGTCTGGATTATCTGAAGAACTTGGATCTCTTTTACCTTTACAATAGTTGCAATATTCAGGACTGCCTGAAGGCGCGCCTCCATTGTCTAGAAATTCGATAGCTGCTTTCTTAAGGTCTTTCAGCTCCATGAGCTCTTCTTCAACCAATAACTGATCATTCTGGTTCACACTCACTATAAAGATATTCTTCTGTTTAAGTGGTGGTGGCGGCACGTTTTCGTCTTGCTTAGGTGGTAACTGACGTGCAATTCCTTTATCCTTTTCAATGGTAGTAGTTACCAAGAAAAAAATAAGTAATAGGAATGCGATGTCCGCCATAGACCCAGCATTAACTTCTGGTGTTGCTCTTCTTGCCATTATCTGTTTGTTATTTTTTTGAATCCGCTAAATACCATTAATGCAACAGCTACTATGGCCAGAATGTAAAAAGTGTACAAGCCAGTTCCAACCCATTTCGAGCCAGATTCTGATGTCATACCTCCGTCATCCGGAAGTTGCATAGGGGTACTATCGGCCAACACGTAAGAAACAATGATAACGGCAGCAAATACTCCTATCGAAATTAGTGTTTTCTTAATGTCACCTTCAAAAACTCCTTTTAGGACGAATACTAATACTATAACTACGGTTACAGCAAAGACAATATACCCAACGTATATTAACCAATCCTGAGCAGACTCGTTTCCAGACAATAGCATTGCCATACAAACAACTCCTAGAAGTCCAAGAACGATTCCTATGATTTTAAAAATTTTATGTAAAGCCATATTATATGGTGTGTTTTAAATTATTTTCTGCTTTTATAGTCAACTAACATATCTATTAATGTAATAGACGCATCTTCCATACTGTTTACAATACGGTCGATTTTTGCAATAATATAGTTGTAGAAAATCTGAAGGATAATAGCCACGATCAAACCAAATACGGTTGTTAAAAGTGCTACTTTAATACCTCCTGCTACCAGTGAAGGGTTCATGTCACCCGCTGCAGCAATTTTATCGAATGCAATAATCATCCCAATTACCGTACCCATGAAACCAAGCATTGGTGCCAAGGCAATAAATAATGAAATCCAGGAAACGTTTTTCTCTAATTGTCCCATTTGCACACCACCGTAAGCAACTACAGCTTTCTCTGCAGCATCGATACTCTCGTCAGCACGATCAAGTCCTTGATAGTAAATAGAAGCAACAGGTCCTTTTGTATTTCTACAAACCTCTTTTGCAGCTTCAATACCACCACTATTAAGGGCATCTTCTACATCTTGAGCCAATTTTTGTGTGTTTGTGGTAGAAAGGTTAAGGTATATAATTCTTTCAATAGCAATTGCTAATCCTAGAATTAAACAAAGAAGTACAATCCCCATAAATTCTGGACCCCCTTCTACAAAACGTTCTTTTAATTTTTGATGCCATCCACGGTCATCTGTGTCTGCTGCTGTATCATCTTCTTGAAGGAAGGTTACTGTAGCTGCTTGAGTTAATTGTTGCACGCCAGTTGGTGTAGTATTAGCTACAGTTGCGTTTGCATTTAACGATCCCGCAAAAACTAGTGCGGCAATTGCCATAATTGAAAATAATTTTTTCATTGCTATCGACTTAAAGTTTGTTTTTAGTTAAAGGTTTAAAGATATAAAATTATTATGGTATTCTGCAACATAAAATTTGCCTCTCGCTAATAAACACTTGTATTTCAGCGGATATAAATTTACGATTTAAGAATATTTGTTGTTTTTTAGCCCCAATAACTCTTAAATATGAATTTAAAAGCCAAAACGGATTTGAAAAGTACTGCTTTTATAAGTTCCCGCCAAAAAAATTGGACTCATATATATATGTAAAAGAAATTCAACCTATAACCAAAGCTTTAAAACAATGAATTTATTTGAATCATGTATACTTTAATAGAGTGAAAGGTGGCACTTCTAGTTCTACAGATAAACTGATTTATATTTATTTCTGAATCTATGCTTCGTACAGGATTAATTATGTTGATCCCAATTAAGCAATCTTGAGCAAGTATAGAAACCAACAAGCCCAAAAAAGGGGCTTAAGTTTTTCATTTCAAAAATAAAGCTTCGAGCCTTAGAGAATGGGATTAACTACGTTGATCCCAAATTGGGAATCTTTGCAAGCATACAAATCCCAAAATGGCAAAAAAGCCATTTTTAGGTCTTTTTTATTTCAAAAACCACTACAAGCCATAGGGCTTGGGATTAACTACGTTGATCCCAATTGAGGAATCCATGGCAAGCATATAAACCAACAAGCCCCGAAAAAAGGGGCTTGGGTTTTTCATTTCAAAAATAAAGCTTCGAGCCTTCGAGATTGGGATTAACTGCGTTGATCCCAATTGAAGAATCCATGGCAAGCATAGAAACCAACAAGCCCCGAAAAAA
The DNA here is from genome assembly GCA_963799365.1 of uncultured Flavobacteriaceae bacterium. GTDB lineage: Bacteria > Bacteroidota > Bacteroidia > Flavobacteriales > Flavobacteriaceae > Marinirhabdus. The sequence continues at coordinate 13,025 of CAWCWV010000007.1, read as the reverse complement.
GGGGCTTGGGTTTTTCATTTCAAAAATAAAGCTTCGAGCCTTCGAGATTGGGATTAACTGCGTTGATCCCAATTGAAGAATCCATGGCAAGCATAGAAACCAACAAGCCCCGAAAAAAGGGGCTTGGGTTTTTCATTTCAAAAATAAAGCTTCGAGCAAGCTCGGCTTTAATTTTGAAATGAAAAACCAGCAACATTAGTTGCTGGTTTCCTTTTGCAGAGAGGAAGGAACTATCCAAAATCTCATTTTTTGAGGTTTTATAAGGCTTAAAACGCCTCTTAAAATTTAGTGACACCGAATTCGCCCCTTTTTAACAAAAGTTTGTGATTTTTTGGGTGTTTATGCGAGTTGAGTGTACAAAACCCCATAAATGAATTCAAATTGAATTATGAAGCTCGGGTATAGTAAACTTTCGAGTAAAGTACCAATTTTTAGTGTTTTTCTCGAAAGTTTACTAAGATATGTAGTTGAAGAATCTCAAATCGGAGGAGAGTTAAAAAACCATTATAATGGTAGATTTGATGCTTTTTAGGATGTTTTTACCACTATGATAGTAGTTTTAGAAAGACACCTTCTCTTCCAAAATCGTGATCAAATCAGCATCATAATATTTGTAGATATCAGGAAAACCTAATACGTAAATTCTTGAGAAATACTCAGAACCTGTATGTTTCTGAATCTGTTCAAGATGTTTCTTTTCCATCACATAAACTTTGTCAGCCCATTCTAATAAATCTTCAGTTAGCTCAGTAGTTCCTTCTTTCTGCAAATTTTGATATTAGTGCTTATCTTGAATGGACTTGCGGACAGAACAGATAAAATAACCACTCCAACTTTAAGTAATTAAAAAAAAATCTATTTAATGACGAGTCTTTAAATCCCATAGAAACTTTACTTTATTTGTTAACATAAGATTTACTCTTCAAATACTTTCAAAATCATTTGTTTAATTTTTTTACTATAAGATGACATTATATCTATAATAATACTTAAAAAAACAAAATTTCTAGAGGTTGACGTAATTATTCAATAAGTGTTTTAGATGTTTCAGGCTCGAATTTAATATCCCAGATAGAGAGATATTCTTCAATAGGCCCTAGCCCCATTTGTTTCCTACGTTCATTTACTCCTTCTGGTTTCATTAAGTTGTATAGTTCATATTCACCTGTCACAGGGTTTTTTGAAATTTGAGAACCATATATTTGGGGTTTATTTTCGAATAACAATTTTCTATCTTGCATCAAGGCGAGGTTGCTTTTAAGCAAATGTCCATTCTCAACCAAGGATTCTATAATAGAAAAATACTTGTTTATATAATAATATTCAGAATGCTGGAGAACCAACCAAATAGCACTCATCTGGTTTTCCCCAACCTTTGACAATGTTGAGACACCGCATTTTTCAATAATACTTATCACAATCGCTAAATTTTCTCTATCAACATTCGCATCAATAGGTTCATTTGATTGGCGCATGTTTTGATCAGCATTGTAAACATTAAGTAATATTTCATTCAATTTACCACAGTCAACATCCCGAACTTCAATTAAAGTAGTAGGGTGCTGTGCATATAGTTTATTCAAATCAGCCTCAATCTCTATGTCCTTTAATGTTGCTTTCCTTAAGACGAATTCTCTTATCTTACCATTTTCATTGACGTACCTATCAACTGTCCATTCGTGTAAATTTGGAATAGTAATTAAAGAGTCAATAGGAACTATATTTCCTAAACTATCTTTATAAACGATACTATCCATATTAGGTCTATCGTCTTTTTTTGCTCTATTTAAAAGCTCTTGTGATGACAAAATTCTTAGATTTTTTGGCACATAGTTATTTTGGTTCTCATTGTTACAAGAGAAAATAAATAATGGTAAAACCAGCACAAACAGATAGTTAAAATAGAGCTTCATAATATTAATTTAAAAATAACGTTTAATTTTTTGGTGATAATGTTTTTGTTAAAAATATAAAAATGATATTTTTACCACAAGGGAGTAAGCTGAAAATCCTATAAAAAGAGTAAGTTAATTATTATTTTAAATCTATGAAAAAATCAATTGAACAATTTAAAAAATTCGAAATTTCTAATACCTCTGAAGTTGTTGGAGGTTGTACAGGACAACCAACAGAGCATACAGTAATGACTCAAACAATCTCTACTATACCCGGGAGACCTGGAATTCCAGTTGAGGATACTCATGAAGATACTCAAACAGATCCTTGTCAAGATCTATAAATTTTGATATTTATTAACGCTCCTACCTCTTAGTGAAAGCTAAGAGGTATTTATTTTATGATTTTAATACTTACAAAAAGTGAAATAGAATTTACAACCGACAGAGTTATTGATTGGTTGCAATATTATGGGGCCGAATACGTCAGACTAAATATAGATAATTTGACAGAAAACCTTACTATTAAAAATGGAAACATCTATATAAACGGTTGTGATTTAAATGCTATAACGGTATGTTGGCTTCGCAGAACAGGTGGTGGTGATATTTCAAATATTATAAATCAAATACAAATCAGGGATTTCAAATTTTTATCTGGAATACAATCAAACTTATTTCGTGAGAAGAAAAATATTTTAAACTATCTCTATTATAAACTTTCCAAAAAACTCTGGCTTACTTATCCAAATGAATTAGAAATTAATAAATTAGAAATTTTAGATTTGGCTAAAAAATCTGGTTTTAATGTTCCCGATCAGTTGATTACAAGCAACAAAAAAGAAATTGCTTCTTTTTTAGAGAAGAAAAATTTTAAGGTTATTTCGAAATCAATTTCTGATTTTCTCAAAATTGATAATGGGGCTGAGTCCTATAGTTTTTTAACCGTCGAAGCTAATGCTGATGTTCTAGAAAAAATTGACGAGAATAATCTTTTTATTTCGCTATTTCAAGAACGTATCGAGAAAGAATATGAATTGAGAGTTTTCTTTTTTGATAAACAATTATATCCTATGGCCATTTTTTCTCAGTCTGATAATTCAACAAGTTTAGACTACAGAAATTATAATTATGTAAAACCTAACAGGGTCTCAAAATATGCTCTGAGTGAAAAAATTAAGGTTAATATTTTTAATTTCCTTGAGTTAACTAAAATGACTTCTGGGTCAATAGATTTGATAAAAGAAAAAGGATCAGAGAAGTATTATTTTTTAGAGGTCAATCCTGTTGGTCAATTTTCAAATGTATCATCCCTGTGCAATTATTATATAGAAAAAAAAATAGCAGAATATTTAATTAATGAAAAAAATAGAGTTCAAGAAACCTTATAGTTGGTATGATGAGAAAATCATCAATCTAAATAAACACAAAGGGCAAACAATCACGGTATACAAATCTATCAAACATGATAGTGAGATGAGTATTGCTTCAAAATTTTACAAACCTATTTCTAAAATTGTTTAATTTGTATTTAAACCTTTATTCTACTTGTTTTTTAACCCCAGGAGCTTTAAATAGCTCAATTTCGGATACCCATCGAGGTGAAATTTTTATAATTAATACTGAATTATACGACCTGCTTAGCAGAGGATCTTTGAGTTTGATGGCTAAAACCAAAGAGAATAGTATAGAATATTATAAAAATTTCTTGTTATCAAACGATTTAGCCTATTTGAGTGATAAGGAAGATTTATTGCCAAGAATAGAACTAGATTGGGATTATCCAGCACACATCTCTAATTCTATAATAGAATTTGATTATTTAGATTTATCTAAGTTCGAAAAAATAATAAAGCAGTTAGATGTAGTATTGTGTTTTTATATTGAACTTAGAATTACTCAAGAAAAAGTTGACTTTGAAAAGTTGATTGAAATAAGTAAAATTGTCCAAAATAGTAAGATAACAACATTTCATTTATTTTTAGACTCTAAATCCAATAGTGAAGAATTAGTTGGTTCGAATTCCATTAGAAGAGACGAAATAATCGTGCAATTTCCGAAACTTGGTAATATTGCTTTCTTTAATTCTACTAAGAACGATTCCTATAAACATAACGACAAGTATTTTATATACACTACATCACCATTAGACAATAAATTTTGTGGAGTTATAACATCAAACTTTTTTTCAATCAATATTTCTACTTTTACTGAATCTCAGAAGTATAATACTTGCTTAAATAGAAAAGTATCCATCAACCATAAAGGTGAAATAAAAAATTGTCTTTCATTAATAAATTTCTTATGGGAATATTAATGAAGTTGATATAAAAGATGTAGTTTTTACGAATGAGTTTCAAAAATTCTGGACCATAAATAAGAGTCAAATTGACGTCTGTAAGGATTGTGAATTTAGAAATGTTTGTACTGATTGTAGAGCATTCCTAGAAAATCCAAACGACTTATATTCGAAACCTTTAAAATGCGGGTATGATCCATATAGTGGGACTTGGGAAGAATGGAGCGAGAATCCGTTAAAGGAATCTGCTATAAAACATTACGAATTAAATTTATAGAAAATTTGTACAATAAATTTCCAAATTATCGGCAACATGATGGTAAGGATTGTGGACCCACCTGTTTAAAAATAATTGCTCAACACTATAATAAGTCTTTACCAATTCAATTTTTGAAGGAAATTTCAGAAACTCAAAAGACAGGCACAAGTTTAGATAATATTAGCAGTGCTGCGGAAAAAATAGGATTTAGGTCAATCTCTGTTAAAATTTCTTTATCTACCTTAAAGGAGGCCCCATTGCCATGTATAGTTCATTGGAATAAAAATCATTTTGTTGTTCTTCTTTATAAGATTAAAGGTGATAAATTTTATGTTTCAGACCCATCTTATGGTCTAATTAAATACACGGAATCAGAATTTTTGAAATTTTGGATTGGCGATTCGGCTTCAGATACAGATGAAAATGGTATTGTTTTACTATTAGATACTACACCAAAATTTTATGAGATTAATCTTGAACAATCAGAAGATGGACTTAATTACAAGTTTCTCCTAACGTATATTGTTAAATATAAAGCACAAATATTTCAGCTTATTTTAGGCTTACTAGCTGGAAGTTTAATTGAACTAAGTTTCCCTTTTTTCACTCAAAGCATAGTAGATGTAGGTATAAAAAATCAGAATATTCATTTTATATACCTTATTTTACTCGCACAAATAGCATTATTTTTTGGCAGAACGTTTATTGATATAATAAGAGGTTGGATACTCTTGCACCTGAGTACAAGGATAAATATTGCCTTAGTTCAGATTTCTTTATCAACTGATGAATCTTCCAAAGGATAATTTATTCCAGAATGACAGGTGACATTCTTCAACGAATAAATGACGATAAAAGAATCGAAGGAATTCTTACAACTTCATCGCTTATGTTCTTTGCTCTGCATTTAACAGTACTGTATTTGGATTTGTACTAATTACGATGATCGGTCAATTTTTGGTAATTTCTTTGTAGGTAGTGCAATATATTTTATGGATAGTACTTTTTAAAGAGACGACGAGATATCACATTACAAACGTTTTGTTCAAGCTAGCGAGAGCAAAGTCAGTGGTCGAATGATCAATGGAATACAAGAAGTTAAACTCACAAATGCCGAAAAAAAGAAAAGATGGAGTTGGGAACATACTAAGGCGAAGTTGTATAAAAAATAGTATCGCCAATCCGAGGTTAGAGCAGTATCAAAGTGTAGGTTCAACTTGATAAACTAAGTTAAAAATATAGCCATTACCACATATTCTGCAAAGCTTGTAATTGATGGAAATATCACTTTGGGGTATGATGCTTGCAATTTCTTACATAGTGGGTCAATTAAATTCTCCAATATCTCAATTCATCATTTATCTCCGTGAAGCGAAGATGCATAAATCTCACTAAACAGGTTATCGGAAATACATGAAAAAAAGATGAGGAAACTTTAGATTCAAATAAAATAAATGATATTCCACCAGATTCAGATATAAATGTAACGGATGACCATTCAGATATCCTGGATCCAATGAAATCGTATTAAAAAATATCGGCTTGACTATCCCTGCGACAAAATGCAGCATAGTAGGTGTAAGCGGAAGTGGAAAAAGCACATCAACGAGACTCTCTAAGACTCTATGAACAAAACAATGGACACATTAAGGCAGGTCCAACAGATCAAGAAATATACTCAAAAATACTGGCGAAGCACGTGGAATTTAAAGCAAGAAGGATATATTTTCAGTGATAAGAGAAAATAAAATAGCCATTAGAAGATAATTAGATAAGAAGAGACTGGCTTATGCGGTAGAAGTTGCAAATATCAAGAATTTCATCGAAAAATTGCCCTTATCTACAATACTAAATCTGGACGGAAGGCGTAGGTTAAAGTACAGGTCAAAAGCAGAGAATGTTAATTGCAAGAGCTGCCTAGAAAATCCCTCATTCTCGATTTTTTGATGAAGCCAAAAGTGCCCTTGATGCGAACAATGAGAAAGTAAAACTGCAAAAGCTTAACGCTTTTTCGAGAACAAAATCCGTCGTTGTAATCGCCCATAGACTAAGTACAGTAAAGAATCGCATCAGATTATCGTTTTAAATGAAGGAAGTATAGTGGAACAAGGGAATCATAAGGACTTAATATCTAAGAAAGGTGCTTATTATGGACTGTGAAAAAATCAACTGGAATTAGGCAACTAAAATGGATGATAAGTTAGATAAAATCGATCGAAGGAGTGAAGAGGTTCAAGAAATTTTGCCAAAGTTCCACATTGGACGCTTCGCTCGTGAAAAACCATTTAACATGTTTCATAATTAGGTTTAATTATATCCTATTGAGTAAAATATCGAGATATAATATCAGCTGATGCTCTTATCACAACTGAAATCCCTCTGCAAAAAGAAGATGCTAGAATTTCTGCAAAATTTGATACATATTATTAAGATGGAGTTGTTGTAGAAAAACAAAACAATTGCGATACTTGAAAACACAGCAAACTTTAATGATGTACTTTTTTCAAAAGAAATTATAGAGACAAGATCACTTAATAAACAATAATTGAACTTTCCAATGGATTCATTACCATTGTCATTTCTCGGGGAAATAGAATCAGATTTGCTCTATTTGAAAATAGTCATATACAATATAAGCTGAATGAGGACTTACAACCGTATTAAAATAAATCAAGTAGAATCACGTTATTCAATCAATGAGTTGATCAGAGGAAGAAATTTAGAAAGTCGAAGGAACTGAATGAATCTGAACCTGAGTTTAAGAAGAAAGATCAGAACGAAATAAAACTCCATCCAGAAGGGGTCATATCAGCTCTCAGTTTGATAATAAGCAATTAGAGTATCTCCAAGCAGAGAGGAGTCACTAAAATATGAGTGTTTGCAATCTCAATACGTGAGGCTATTCAGAGCCTCAAGCAATCTGAAGGGAATAATATAATAGCACCAAAGAGAAAATGGAAATTTTAAAATCGGTCATAATTATTTAATCAGTTAAACAAAAGTATTAAAGATTGGGAAACGAAATACTTTTCAAGTCAAGCATCGATGGTACGGTGCTTCATTAATATCTGGGACAAAAATCAACTATAAATCAAGGAGAGATCAATTGACCATTATTCCTTCAGGAAATCCAGCTTTCATTGCCCAATTAAAAGCTCCGGCTCAAAACTCTGCGAAAATTAGAGTTGGACAGATGTTAATATCAAACTCGAAAACCATCCAAATTGAGAATTGGAGTTTGAAAGGAGTTGTATCGAGAACATCTTCGTTCCCGACAAAGATGGAATCGATCATACTGATGTCAATCGCCTTCCACTCAGTCACTACCTACCAGAAACCAATCGAATTTAAGCAAGAAATGCGAGGCATCGGAGAAATTATTACAGAAGATCAAAGATCAATTGATCGTTTTGTATCAATTTAAAAAAATGGCTTCTCGTTGATCAGAAAGGATGTTTGTTTTGAATCGATATCTTCATATTTTTGTATGGTTTTGAAAATCATATTCCCTTTTGCCGGTTAGTCGAGGTAATTACTCTAATTTTGATTGCTAATTGATAAGATTCTACACCCTTTGATGAGCAAGTATCAGCATCATATTTCTCGAACGAGATTGCAGCTGGAGCAGCTTTCAGATAGCGAAACGGCTCCTATTTCGATTTTGACAATGGTAAACAACATAACGTGAGAAAGCTTCAAGAAGAAGTCATTCAATTATTTACTATTTTTATTGTAATCTAACAAAATATAAGGAAGAAACCTTATAGAAGAGCAATTTATCGAAAACAACGAACGAGTCATGACTAAATAAAATTATTATTTGTAATCATTATTGTATTTTTTGTTCCTGCAAGAAGGAATTTACACTCATAATGCCAAATGGAACCATTATTATGCAGATGAGGTGAATAGCCCTTCGGATGGCTATTTATGCATATTTATCTGAAAATTATGCAACAAATCGAGAGAAATGAGATTGATATCAAGATTTACAAATTATAAAAATTGCTCCTTTAATCAAGCTTTAGAAACAGTATCAAATTCAGTTTAAATAATTGTGATATAGCAGAGGGTACAAAAAAAAGAATTGAGATGCTAAGGTACCAAAGATGAGATATTGAATTGGTTAGAGAGATAAATTCAATGTATATGTATGCTATAAAGGTAGTTGGAATAGAGATAAATGGAATTACCCCGACCAATGAGTTCTAGTTGTTATCGAAAAATTAATGACATATAGACTTTTGGGAGATATTGATTGATGTAAACCTTAAATTCGTCGCTACTAGAATTAAGAAAAAGAATATGTTCGATAGATCAAAAATAAAATTCAAACTCAATGCTATAGTTTTATTTTCTTCATATTCTTTCTTCATAAATTATGGCGATCCTTGAAGCTATGTCTAACATCGAGAGAACTGTCCTACATTGAAAAGTTTTGTTTTAATCATTAATTATGTATGATAACACCAGACCATCACCTAAGACAAAAACTCTACCAGTGTTATATTAGTTTACCCGTCCACCCCATCCTCCGCATTTCGCAAAAAGCTCCACTCCGAGAAAAGTGGTCACTACACCATCTCGAACCGAGTCGCTTCAACAGCGACAGCGTTCGCCCGGCAAAACGATCACCACAACCTTTCTGCACAAAGTCAAAACTGCGAGACGAACTGCAGAACCAGTCGTGCCTTCCTCCAAGAGCCTACTCGTTCAGATTTTGCACCGGTTCCGAAAGGTAACGGCGATGGCGTGATGGGAAGTACGTGGTCGAATTGGATGAGGGGCCAATCGTATCATTTGCCACAAATAAAATAAACAATGAGATACAGACATAGAATACCATACCAAAAGAAAAGGAAAACGCTCAAGATATAATAAGTATGTGATCTAAGGGAAAAAGCACATCAGATTATATCAATACAAACCATCGAAACTGAAGATAAAAATCAGTCTATTTAATGATTGCCAGTCGTTCGTAAATTTTTAACTTCACTTTATTACGAAAAAATCGATGGTGCTTAAAGCATCAAAAATGGCTCTTCGGCCTTGTAAGAAAAGTATGAGATACCGAAATGAAACGAAGGAATCGTATAGCAAGAGGGACACGCCGCGCGATGTTACGTTCGTACGATTTTCACTATAAACATAGAGTCGACAGGGGTTGGCACAGCTTCAATATTTTCTGGGGCTTGGCTCATAAACACTGCTCTTTACTAAAATCACTTTGTAGTCACCATAAACGAGGGATATTTTTACTAAAAACTATGGAGAAGGATTCGAGAACGAGAATTGGAACCTTGAAGATCAAGAGGTCTGGGCCAATGAATGAGAAATTCAGTACAGTTGCTGCCGAAATCCCAATCGATGACCTTGCTCGATGATGGAATTTTTCAAGGGAAAACGGAATATCCCCAGAGTCGATGGGACCACATATGGAGCTTGGAAAAGTGCATCATTGTCATCAAAAAACGGATCAACGGAATGATCGCCATAATGAAAGACATCGAGAAGAACCAAACCAAACCGACCGTTGCCATGTGGATTCCCTTTTTGAGGAAACCGAACCACCCAAGAAGAAGTCGACGCTTGAAAAAAATCTGGTGAAGAAAAGAATGAAACCGTTATCGGGAAAAGAATATCTGGAGACCAATGAAAATGAGCAATGGAAAAAATAAACTACTCATCCAGCTCAACGAGGCATTTGGGGGTTTCATAACGATGACAGGATCAAACAGGGGCATATTACGTCGTACCTGGTATCTTCAGAAATGGAACCGGGAAATCTCCAAAAGACGAGAGCCATAAACAGGGAGTGGGTAATGGAAAAAGCAAAGATCAGATCAAAAACGACCTATCAAAACTATCTCAAGGAACTGAATGATTGGGACATTCGAAGACGATCCCTCGTATCACCGGCTCGAGGTTCAAAAGTTCAGACGTCCATTCTTTAGCCGAGATGGCCAAAAAATGGCGAACAGTGTCGTAGAACCAGGCCAATTGGACCTTATTACAAACATAAAACAATAGAAAACTAAATAAACTGGCAAGGCCAAAAAATGAACTAATTGTTCAAATTTTTTTAAAGAATATAACTGGCCGGTAATGGAAGGAAAAAAATTCGATCCCTATTACCAGGTGAGGAACTGGACTCCGGAGAGGACTTAAAATAAAAAATCGGAAAGAGACCGCTAAGAATTATGTCGAGAGGGTTATAGAATAAAAGAGGAATCCACCGGTCCAGTTTTGGCCATCTGGAGTAATCTGAGAAGATTTGATGCAGAACAAGGATCACGGGAGCCGCTTTAACAACCCATTTGGGTTGGCATCGTCTACATATCTAGAAAGATGTGAAGAGCAATTAAATGGGCCAAAGAGACCTTCCAGGCTTTCGTAAGATACACTTTTGGGTGCGCACGGTACTTTGGGTGACCGATAGTTCTTCCTGATTCCCTCGGTGGTGTATTTGTTTAGGTAAGTGGCACCACCTTGCCGGTCTTTTCCGGTAATTGTCCGATCGCTTATGGAGCTCTGCGTAGGTTTCAACGGAACCATTTCCGCAAAGGAAAGAGTCTTCGGATTCTAGCAGTGCCAAGTCCAGCGTTCCAGGACACTCCATGGTCTTATAGCGCTTGCTCGTTAGATAGTTTAAGCAATGGTTTTTGACTGTGGTATAGAAATAGGCTTTTGCGGCACTATTGTTTTTAAAGGAGGGTTTCTTTTCCCATATCTTGATGAATACTTCCTGTACGAGATCCTTGGCGGTATCCATATCATGGAGGTAGCTGTTGGCAAACAGGCACAACGGTGGGTACAGGGCCTCAAAAAGTGATCTGAAGCGCTCTAGACGTTCGGAGTGTGATTTGCCATTGGGCATAGGCCACGGATTTATAGGGGAAAAAAAATAAACCCCTAGCTTAACAATACAGGTTACCCTTGTTTCTAAGGGTTACTGTTATGAGCCATGCCAATATTTAAAACAACCACTTATTCTTAAAATGTGCAGAAAAAATAGGCGTGGAACTCAACTTACCACGTTCTAGCAGTACTGGTATACCGTGAGACCCAAACGACCTATGCCCGGGTCGTGAGCCAATCTACTTATCATCTCGTTGCAAAAAATTACCAGTTTTCAAACGTGAGACTCAAAGCAATTGCTTCATATAAAAACTTTAGAAGAATTGCAAAAATAATTGATTCTCTTCTCATGTACAAATTTGAGAAAGAAATCAGTATGCAATATAACCAAAATATCGACTTGTTACAAGTCTGTAACAAAATTTTCAAATAAAATAGTTGATTTTGTCTAATACATAAATGATATGAAAGAATTGGACAAAAAGCGGCAACTCATTTTTGGAAACAATTTGCTGCGATTGAGACTAGGGAAAGGTTTATCACAGGATGAAGTTGCAGCAAGATGTAGAGTGACCAAGGGAAGTTTAAGTGTAATAGAGAACGGAAATAGAAATTTTTCGTTTACCACATTATTGGCACTAGCAGAAGCTTTAGAGGTCCACCCTAGAGAGTTATTGGATATCGATTTTTCTATCGAAGATTTAATTGCGATTGAGTCATAGTAGTTTACTCACCTTGCCTTTAATTTGGTTTCCTTTTCTGGCTGGTGGGACCGTTTGTTGAAACTTCTGACTTCGGAATTTACCATATCTGGAAAATATGGTAAACTACAGTACACAACAGCGTATATAAATACTAGCGGCGCAAGGAAAAGTATTCCAGATTGTGTACTTTTAAATTACAAATCTGAATAGTTCTTACTTTTAACCTGTAGCCATATTTCAGGACAAAACACCTTTAAAACTAAATGGATAAAATTGATTGGACATATTTAACTGCAATAACTAGTGTTGCGTTTGGTTGGTTATTAAATGAATTAGGTCAATGGCTAAGAACTCGGCTGGATGATAAAAAAATAAAAAAGAGAATTCTATATAACCTATTGGAAACAAACTTCATTTTTAACCAACTTGATACTACTAAAATAACAGAACTTCTTACCGAGCGAGTTATCCTTCGAATACCCGAACAAGGGCAAACAGAAGAAATAAAAGACTATTTAAACAAACTTTACTCAGACATGATAAATAACTCTATTGAGAATGATGTCGCCAAGAATCTAGAAAATATAGAAGAAAAGTTTAATTCAGCAGTTGACAGTCTAGCCACTATCGACCCTGTTACAGCTTATCGGTTAAATGGAAAAACTAAAATATTGGAAACCTTTGATTAACTTGAAAATTATTACAATAAAATTAGTCATGAATTTCCAGACGACAAAGAGGAAATGGAGAATGCCATTGATATTGCAACTAGTTCTATAAAACCTGAAATAATTAAAAAGGCTATTGATGACTTAGAAAAAGAAATTCGTTCAATTTCATTCTCTATCGGTTTTTATACTTGGTATAAATCTCAGAGAGTTTTAAAAAAAATCAAAAGATAGGTTAAGAGATGAAGGAGTAAAGCGAATCGATGAACTACTTGACAAATTAATTCCTCAACAGTAAACAAAGGCAGCATATGACGCATAACGCATATTACTCTGATTTTC
>CAWCWV010000006.1:0-147646 GCA_963799365.1 uncultured Flavobacteriaceae bacterium | reverse complement strand
GGATCGGGTACCTTAGTAATAGTTATTTTTAAACCAAGGAAAGTTTTTATGTAAGCCTGCGTGAGCGGTAGTAGCGACATCCCCCGATTTTTATCGGGGATACAGCGGATGACGCGACCCGATCTACCAAGCTGTCGATCTATAAAAAAGATTAAAACAGTAGACCTTAACGCTAAGCTATAAATACAAGGTATTAGAGGGACACGCCCTAACTATTGAAGGTTTATGGTTAAAAAATGGAAAATCCATAACTATGAAAAATGAGAAAAAACTATTTCGATTTTCGATTCCAATGCGACGTGAGGTCAAAATAATCGATATCGAAAGCCGGTTTTTGACGCTCCAATTTATTGGACTGGAAAGAACGCTCCAAAATATCTTCTATAAGATAATCTTCCTTGTCATTGAAAGGTTCGTATTCCTGTTTGATAGAAATATCGAACAAATTGGCAGTAGTGTTGTACCAAAAGGCACGCCAACCCGTACGTAATTCCTTTACAAGATCGAAAGCTGTGCGTCCTGTTTGCCGGTGAATAAGTTTTACAAGAATTTGACCTTCAGTACGGGTTAGTTTTTTTAGCTTTCCTGAAAATTCTTCTTCTACATATTTTTGAATGCGCTTGGTGTAACGCTTTCTATCCCTTTTCTTTTTGATGGTCTTGAGACGCTCTGTCATGGTGGTAAGCCGTTCCGATGCTAATTTAGCATACGGGTAAACCTTTCTAGTCTTACGACGTAATATGAGATACCTGCGACGATCCTCTTTAGAGTTAAACTCCAATTTATTGAGCAATACTACCTCTTCTAGATCAATGAATTCTCGTGGGATGGTATCGCCTTCAATAAAGTAATAAAAAGTAGTGAGGCTGTCGCTATCCTCCTTTAACTCTTCGATTGTTTGTGCGTAGGCAGAAGCTGTAACAAAAAGTACGATATAAATGAATGAAAATCTCTTCAATGGATTGTTTTTTTGTTTTAAACCAAAACTGTTCCAAAATTAAAAAATTGTACGAGCTTACTAGTTTATTAATTCTTAATTTTGAAGATTATCTTACTAATTTTAGCATTCACCTTACTATGGCAAAATCTATCCTAAATAAAAAATCACTTACTTTTTTAGAAAATTATCTAAACAACGCTGCTCCTACTGGCTATGAGTGGGATGGACAAAAACTATGGATGGAGTATGTAAAGTCCTATGTGGATGAGTTTATAACGGATACCTATGGTACAGCCGTTGCTGTAATTAATCCAAAGGCCAAATATAAGGTAGTAATTGAAGGACATGCAGATGAAATTTCTTGGTATGTAAACTACATAAGTGACAATGGTTTATTATACGTGATTAGAAATGGGGGAAGCGACCACCAGATTGCTCCTTCTAAAATTGTAAATATCCACACCAAAAAAGGGATTTTAAAAGGTGTCTTTGGTTGGCCTGCGATACATACCAGAAATAAAGCTAAAGAAGAAGCGCCCAAGCCAGAGAATATCTTTATCGATGTAGGTGCTTCAGATAAAGATGAAGTGGAGAAATTGGGTATTCACGTTGGCTGTGTAATTACCTATCCAGATACATTTCATATTCTGAATGACGATAAATTTGTTTGCCGTGCTTTAGACAATCGTATGGGCGGGTTTATGATTGCTGAAGTGGCCCGTCTCCTAAAGGAAAATAAGAAGAAATTACCATTTGGTTTGTATATCACCAACTCGGTACAAGAGGAGATTGGTTTACGGGGCGCACAAATGATTGCTGAAAGAATTCAACCCAACGTTGCCATTGTAACAGATGTTACTCATGATACAACGACCCCAATGATCGATCAAAAGAAACAAGGCGCTGTAAAGCTTGGTGATGGGCCTGTAATCGCATATGCACCTGCTGTACAACAAAAATTACGCGATCTAATTACAGAAACTGCAGACAAGAAAAAAATACCATTCCAGCGTGCCGCACTTTCCAGAGCTACAGGAACAGATACCGATGCCTTTGCATATTCGGGAATGGGCGTTGCTTCTGCTTTAATCTCACTTCCATTGCGTTATATGCATACGACCGTAGAAATGGTTCATAGAGACGATGTGGAGAATGTGATTAAACTCATTTACGAAACATTACTTCAAATGAAGGACGGAGAGACCTTTAGTTATTTTGAATAATTTTTCTGAATAAATTAGGGAGCCATTAAGAGCTTTTAACTTTTGTTGAAAGTATTTTTAGGGTATGGTTATAAAAGCACCTCAGGTTACTAAAATTTTGAAAAATCCAGCCGATGCTGCGAGGCTTGCCAACCTCATATATGTAACCGATAATAAACTTACCATACAACGTCACAAACACGGACGAGGATTTTATTACACTAAGGATGGAGAGAAGATAGTTGATAAGAAATCTCTTAAACGATTTAAAGGTCTTGTGATTCCGCCGGCTTGGGAAGATGTAAAAATTACCCATCTCCACAACGGTCATTTGCAGGTTGTAGGTCGCGACGAAAAAAACCGAAAGCAATACCGCTACCACCCAAGCTGGTCCGAAATTAAAAATAAAACCAAGTTTTTTAAAATGATCGCTTTCGGTAATATCCTTCCCTCTATGAGAGCTCAAATAGAAAAGGATCTTTCGCTTACAATTATGACCAAACGAAAATGTTTGGCACTCGTTTTAAAGCTTTTGGAAGAAACACATATACGCATTGGAAACGAATACTACGCTAAAAAAAATAAGACCTATGGTTTATCTACTATGCGAACCAAGCATTTAGACACTTCAGGTAAAGAACTAAAATTCGAATTTGTAGGTAAGAAAGGTAAAAAACATGAGGTAACTTTAGAGAATAAAAGCCTTAGGAAACTGGTGATGCAATGCGAAGAAATACCTGGTTGGGAATTATTTCAATACTACGATGAAAATGGGACTCACCACACTATAGACAGTGGCATGGTGAACGATTATATTCACGAATTAAGTGGCGATCTATTTTCAGCAAAAGACTTTAGAACTTGGGCTGCAAGTAAATTATTTTTTGAATATTTATATGAAACTGGACTGCCCAAAACTGAAAAAGATTTAAAGAGTAACATTTTAAAAGCATACGACAAGGCCGCCGAAGGGCTTGGAAATACACGCTCCGTATGCAGAGATTACTACGTACACCCAATTCTTCCTGAGAAGTATGAAGATGGAACGATTGAGTTTTATCTCAAAAAACTAAACCACCAAGACGGAATTAAAAATATACCCCACTTCTCTCCCACCGAAACTGTGCTACTTCAAATGCTACGTCAATACGAAGTTGTTTTAGACTAGGCAGTCTGCCGTACTTTACTATCTTTAACCCAAATCTTTTGAGTGCTTTTCAATACGTTCGATTTTGGGATTTTCTTGATTGTTGCTTACACTTTATATTGGTTGTTAGGCAGCAAACGCCGTACTTCACAAAATATATTACTATTATTTGCTAGTTATCTATTTTACGGTCTTTGGGATTGGCGGTTTTTAGCATTGCTCGTTGCTAGCTCTTTGATTGACTACTTGGCGGGTAGCGCCATAGAGAACTCGAAGCGAAAAAATTCAAGGAAGTTGTTGCTCTACAGCAGTATTCTTTGGAACCTCGGTATTCTTTTTACCTTTAAATATTTCAATTTTTTTATTGATGAATTTACTTCACTCTTTTCTTCGGAAGGGGTGGCCACTTCATTTACTATTTGGAATGTAATTATACCTTTAGGTCTTAGCTTTTACACGTTTCAGACCATGAGCTACACGATAGATGTTTACAAAGGAAGAATAAAACCTACTAAAAATTTGCTGGAATTTTTATGCTTTGTAAGTTTCTTTCCCCAATTGGTGGCGGGACCCATTGAACGTGCAAAATTTTTACTACCTCAATTCGAAAACAAACGCACCTTTAACCTCCAGCAATCTAAAGAAGGACTCCGGCAGATTCTATGGGGATTGTTCAAAAAAGTATTGGTAGCAGATAAATTAGGCATTGCAGTAACCCTGGCTTTTGAGAATCCCGAAAACTATGGTGCTCTCACGCTGGCTTTTGCAGCCGCACTGTTTTCCTTTCAGGTCTATTGTGATTTTTCTGGCTATACCGATATTGCTGTGGGAACTGCAAAACTATTCGGGTTTAAACTGCATAACAATTTTAGAATTCCTTATCTGGCAAAATCCATCACCGAATTTTGGCAACGCTGGCACATCACACTCACCAACTGGTTTACAGATTACGTATATATTCCATTTGTAAAAAGTTTTAAAAAAATAACCATTAGTGTACGGGTTTTCGGACTTCTAATAACCATGCTACTCGTAGGTTTTTGGCATGGTGCTAACTGGACATTTGTAGTGTTCGGGCTTTTTAATGGTGTTGTTTTGGCTATAGAACGTATACCCTTTTTTGGGAGAAAGAAAACGCTGGCAAAATGGCTGCCCACCACGCCTCTTTTGGTCACACTTATTTATTTTTTTAGTATTACCTCTATCTCCAGCATATTTTTTAGAGCTGAAAGTATTGCAGATGCCTGGTTTATTTTAAAACGAATTTTCAGTCTGAGTGATGTTACTAAAATTTCATCTTTAATTGGTGGAAAGCTTTGGTATCTGGTAATACTTATTATTGCTGAAATTTTAACGACCAAGAAAGCCTATCCCTTAGAAGAATTACAACTCAAAATTCCGAAACCTGCTCGATGGGCGATCTATTATATTTTAATCATTTTAGTGATTCGCTATGCCGAACCTAAAGAAGCTTTTATTTATTTTCAATTTTAATGCAGCGTAAATTCTACATAGCAACTTTTGCTTTTTTTATCCCTGTGGTTCTGGGATTTATAGCAATGGAATATGCCACCAGAGAATTGCCTATGAGTTATACCTATATTTCGGAATATTTGAAAACCGAAAGTGATTCTATTGAGGTAATAGCCTTGGGTTCTTCACAAGTAAAAAATGCTATAAATCCAGATTTCCTTGAACAAAAAATACTCAATCTGGCTGGTGGCAATCAGCATCACGATACCGACTTTAAATTATTAAAACAGTTGTTGCCAAAACTTCCAGCAGTTAAAACCGTTATTCTGGAAGCATCTTACAGCCATTTTGAATTACCTCACAATGGTCCGGATTTTTGGAAGAACAGCGTTTATTTAAAGTATTATGGTGCAAATAACTTTGACCGCAATATCTACTTTAAGGACAAACTTATCTATCTTTCAAACCCTAAGTTCTTTTCTGAAAAATTAAACAGCTATTATATTGAAGGGGAGCAAAACTTCGGATTTAATAGGTTTGGGTACGACACACTTAATTATGCTGGTATTTTTAAAGATTTAAATTACAATGAAGAAAAAATTTCAGCCCTAAGGCGTTTCAAAATTAATAAAGAGCCAAACGGCACTATCTTCAAAAATAATACACAACTGTTTTTTGAAATGCTAGATTATCTGGAAGCAAACCAAATACATGTAATTATCTGTGAAGTGCCTATGTACAAAACATACCTTCCGCAGCGAGTGCCTGAAATTTTAAAACGGCGTGATAGTATTATCCGTCTAACAAAAAAACGTTATAAAAATGTAGACTTATTCCTTTTGGAGACAGATACGCTACATTATAATGCAAAAGATTACTGGAACCAAAGTCATTTAAATCCCAGTGGAGGAAAAAAGTTTTCTTTAGCTTTGAATGAGTTTTTAAAAAAACAAGAGTAATATATTAATTTTTCAAACTTGCAAAATACCGCTTTGCCTCTGCGATCACTTTTGGAGCTAAAATAATCGTAGACAGCATTGTGGGAATTGCCATGAGTGCAAAAAAAGTATCTATTAAATTAATCATCATACTTAGAGATGTAGTAGCTCCCAAAATAATACTGGCTATATAAAAGTAGTTGTAGACCCCTTTGTTATTGGCCCCAAACAAAAACGACATACATTTTGTACCGTAATAGGAATACGAAAACAGCGATGAAATACTGAAAACAGCAATACAAAGTAATAGTGCATATTTTCCGTAAACAGGCATCGTTTCCGTGAATGCTGCAGCTGTGAGTGTTACTCCGTTTGATTCACTGGTTTGCCAAACGCCTGTTACCAAAATTGCCAAAGCAGTAAGTGTACAAACTACCAACGTATCTATCGCTGGTCCAAGCATAGCTACTAATCCTTCACGAATGGGTTCATTTGTTTTGGTAGCTCCGTGTGCCATGGGTGCGGTACCAATACCTGCTTCGTTAGAAAAGGCACCCCGTCTAATTCCAAGAAGAATTATCCCGCCAACAACACCGCCTAAAAAAGCATCTCCTTTATAAAATGAAGCCGAAAAGGCATCTGTAAATATTAGGGAGAGGTATCGGGGCACTTCGCCAAAATTTACCGCTAAGATAAAAATCACCATCACAAAATAGAGCAATACCATGCCAGGAACGAGCTTGGAGGTGGTTTTGCTAATTCTTGACAAGCCTCCTAGAACAACAACGGCAGTAATTATGGCTAAAATGATTCCGATAATGATGTTGCTAGTGGTTCCTGCATATAAATTTGCTGGTTTCAGGAGCAGATCATTGATTGCTTGCGTAAGCTGGTTCACATTAAAAACCGGCAATGCTCCTACAAGTCCAGCGATACTAAAAAAGGCTGCCAGAGATTTCCAGTTTTTCCCGAGTCCTTCTGTTATGAAGTACATAGGACCCCCTTGCAATTTACCTTCAGAATCTTTACCACGATACATTACGGAAAGACTTGCGGTAAAAAATTTTGTAGACATTCCAATTACTGCGCTTACCCACATCCAAAACACTGCTCCTGGTCCGCCAATAGCAATAGCCACGGCAACTCCAGAAATATTTCCCATTCCCACCGTAGCAGATAATGCGGTAGTTAAGGCTTGAAAATGCGTAATTTCTCCAGCATCGTTTTCATCATTATACTTTCCCCTTAATATGGTGATAGCGTGACCCAAATAGCGAAAAGGTAAAAATCGAATTCGGATTAACAAATACAATCCACCTCCCATTAATAAAATAAGTAAAGGTAATCCCCAGGCCAGTGAAGCCATTTCGGCAAATAAAGTATCTAATAATTCCACTAAAATTGTATTTTGAAGTACGAATGTAGTTTTAAATTTTTAAAATTTCATAAGAAATTGTTTCTTGCGGGCTGAATGAAGACAAACACCACTATCATATTTCTACTGTTTTATGTATGCCTATTTGCACAAAACAACCCTAATGAATCTGTTATTTCAAGTTTTATAACGCCAGAATTTGTTGCAGGTACAACAGCAGAATCCAACTCTAACTTCCCCGAAATGGCAACTACCTTTGGTTTGTTTGTAAATTTTGGTAAATTCCAAAATGAAAACACACAAGAATGGGCCTATAGATTGGGATTTCCAAAAACGGGTATCGCAATTGGAGTTGTAGACTATGGAAATAGTGAATTTTTAGGACAAGCATACACTGTACTTCCAAACGCTGAATTTAATATTTTGGGTCGTACGCGACGTTCTTTTACAATGAATGTAGGTTTAGGGGGATCCTATTTCAATAAAAAGTTTGATAATATTGAAAATCCTCTAAATCAGGCGGTTTCTACAGATCTTACCTGGACGTTCCGTTTGTTTTTTCATTATAAATTGTATGAATCTGAAACTATACAATGGCGTCTGGGTGGTGGTTTTTTACATCATTCTAACGGACATACGCGTTTGCCAAATAACGGGTATAATTCCTTGCTGGGTAGTATTTCGGCTATCATTGGCACTAAAAAAACAGAAATTTCAAATGAAGGAGGATCGAAAGATTTTCAGAAATCGTCTCAATATTATATTTCACCGCGGTTTGGGATAGGTACTAATATTTTGTCACTGGTGTATAATGATAAAAAAGAAGTGTATACAGTGGGAATTTCAGCAGGAAAGCAACTCCATAAAACATTTAAGTTTGGCATAGGTTTCAGCTATCGGTATTATGAACATTATTACGATTATATCATACAAAATGAGTCTTTAGTCCAAGACGGTCGAGAGTTTGAGGATTTAAAAAATAATCCAATCTGGTCTGCGTCTAATCTTACTCTGTTTGCTGAAGGTGAATTTCTACTAAACCATATTGGGGTAACCTTTTTAATTGGGGCTAATATTCATAAGCCAGCATACGATATAGATTGGCGTATTAACCAAGGGTGGGACAATACCCCGCGTGACATTCCTGAAAATTGGATGTTGGGGGAATACAATTCTAAATTTAACTTAAAAAAATTGCTAGCTACTCAACTGGGTTTACGCTATTATCTCTTCGGAAATGAAACCAACCCAACGCATAATATATATGCAGGGGCTTCTATAAATGCAAATCTGGGACAGGCAGATTTTACGGAATTAGCTCTGGGATATGTGTATTTGCTTCCTAAAAAGTAATACTCGTTAAATTTTTAAATTATAAAAAGCTCTTGATGGCCAACTCGTAGCTTTTAAGGCCAAACCCCACAATTACACCTTTTACATCTGGAGAAATATAGGAAGTATGTCTATATGTTTCCCTGTTAAACGTATTAGAAATATGCACCTCTACAACAGGAGTTTCAATGGCCTTTACAGCATCCCCAAGACCTACAGATGTGTGTGTATATGCAGCAGCATTTAGAATAATACCGTCATAACTAAAACCTAATTCTTGTAGTTTGTCTATCAATTCTCCTTCGATATTGGATTGAAAAAAGGTTAATTCCAGTTCGGTAAATTTAAACTGAAGTTCAGAAAAATAATCCTGAAAAGATTGCTCTCCATATATTTTAGTTTCTCTCTTTCCAAGTAAATTAAGGTTTGGGCCGTTTATAATAGCTATTTTCATCTGTATAAATTATTTGACAAAGCGGAAGATGTCCGCCTGCTTTTCAGAAAAGAAATACCCAATATAAATAAATTATATAGCTTTTTAATTATTAGCGGGTAATTCATAGTAAAGGTAGAAATAAAAAAAAATCGGGACACAGCCCGATTCTTATGTTTAAAATTTGAAAATTAGAAGGAAAAATGAATTCCTGCTTTGGCGTGTACGTATCCTGCGTCTAAAAGCACATACTTAACTTCCGCAAAAAGATTAATATTATCTACCAAGTTATAGCGATAGCCTGTCCCAAGATTAACGCCAAACTCGGAATCTTTTGTGGTGCTTGTGCTACTCAAAAAAGCACCTCCACCTAAGCCAAGTGATTTTACAGTTAAGGAAAGGTATTCCCCCCCTGCAAATGCGTACAATTTATCCACTACATAATATCTGGCATTAAGGTCTACTGCAAACCATTTATTTCGGATCCCACCATTATCTGTTGCAGCGAATACAGTAGCAGTTGAAATACCCCATTTTTCGGAAAAGTCATAATTTAAATCAATTCCTGCTCCAATGGCATCAATTTCAGTAAGGTACCCTCCGTGTGCTGCAAGCCCAAACTCCTGAGCTTGTAATTGTACGGATGCAAAAATGATGGTTGCGATAAGTATAATTTTTTTCATCTAATGCTATATTTAGTTTATGAAGGTAAAAGTACAAATTTAACCCATAAAAAAAGCAGAAGATTGCGCTTCTGCTTTTTCATATTAATTTTATTTTAATTAGAAAGAATATCCTGCAGATAATGAAAGTACAGAGTTCGTTGCAGTATCTCCAAATACATCATCATCATCGGCAACATCACTTACACCAAACATATATCTTGCCTGGAAAAATACTCCATTAGTCAATCTATATCCAACTCCAGCACCAATACTTATGTCAGTTCCAGATATAAACTCACTAACATCTTCTGTTTCAGACTCTCCCCCTCCAGAAAATTCAGATTCCGCTTTTGCAGTAAACCCAATTTGTGGTCCTCCTTCTACACTAAAGCCTTCAGTAATGTAGTACTTAGCTAAAATAGGAAGTAAAATATAATCTAACTTTAGTTTAGATTCAAATTCCTCTCCTCCAAATGTTTCTTTCATCTGTAGACCTTGTTGTGAGTATAGAATCTCAGGTTGAACTGAAAATTTTTCAGTAAGCATAAATTCTGCTAAACCACCAATATGGAAACCTGTTCTACCATCTGCATCTTCAATAGCATCACCTGTAAGCTTAGCAAAGTTAACACCTGCTTTAGCCCCAAAACGAATATCCTGCGCTTGAATAACACCGAAAGAAAAAATTGCCACGGCAATTAAAATTACTTGTTTTTTCATAATTGTTGAGTTTTATTAGTTATTAATGTTAAAGTAAAACTAGTAAATAAAATTCTAATGAAATGTTAAGGAATCACAAAAAATTGATCCTACAGAAATTATAAAGCTGTAAGATAGCTTGTTAAACAAACATTCTTGCAGCTTTTAAAAATACTATTTATTAGACTTATTACAGGAAACTATACCCAAGAGACAGGGTTACTACGCTGTTTTTACCACTTGCTCCAGGTGCATCCGGCACATCCGAAAGTCCAAAATTATAACGCGCTTCCAATCTAAGCCCTAAGGGAACATCGTACCCTAACCCAACAACACCTGAAACATCAAAATCATTTACGGCAATGTCGTTGATTACCTCTCCAACAAGTGTTTTTGCTTCGTCATTTACAATCACACCAAATTGTGGTCCTGCCTGAAAGTGTAGTCCTTTGAAAAAATAAATTTTCGCAACGATTGGCACATTCACATAATCCAAGTCAAACTCACCTCCGTCAAACTCTGCTCCTTGCTGTGAGTATAGCAAATCTGCCTGTACCCCAAATCTATCATTTAATTTTGCACCAACAAACGCTCCTACAACTACTCCAGTCTTTCCGGAGAAATCTAAATTTGTAGCTCCTTGTTTTGCATCACTAATATTTGCAAAGTTTACCCCTGCTTTAATACCAAAATCTACTCCTTGTGCAGAAGCGCCAGTTGTGATTAGGGCTAGGATGAATACTATTACTATTTTTTTCATGTTTTTTTGTTTTAATTATTAATTTGGGTCAAATATAGCAGAAACTTGACAGGGTAATTCCTAATATTATATTAAATTGAAATTTGAAAAATAACGCTATATGAAGTGGCATAAAGCCTTGACAGATTATAAAAGCTACCTCAAAATTGAAAGAGGACTCTCCAAAAACACGCTTCAGAATTATGGCTTGGACATTCAAAAATTAATTCGCTGGTGCGAAGAAAATAAACTTAGTTGCTCTCCAATTACCATTACCGAAACTGAAGTCCAGCAGTTTATCTACGACATTAGTAAAGTTATGAACCCAAGATCCCAAAGCCGCATAATCTCTGGCCTGCGTGGATTTTTCGCCTATCTTATCTTTGAAGAATACCGAAAAACAAACCCCTTAGAGCTCATAGAAAGTCCTAAAATTGGAAGAAAGTTACCAGATACCTTATCTATTCAAGAAATCGATTCACTCATTCATACCATAGACCTCATCAAACCCCAAGGCGAACGCAATCGGGCTATGCTGGAAACGCTTTATGCTTGTGGGTTGCGTGTTTCGGAATTGACAAATTTGAAGATTTCAGACCTATATTTTGAGGAAGGATTTATTAAAGTGACAGGAAAAGGGGGTAAAGAACGTTACGTTCCCATTGGAGCTAATACCATAAAAATTATTGATACCTATAAAAAACAAGTTCGCGTACACGAACAACCCAAACCTGCAGCGATGGATACTTTATTTCTAAACAGACGCGGAAATGGACTCACACGCGCTATGATATTTACTATTATTAAAAACCTGGCAGTGAAAGCCGGAATTAAGAAAACTATTAGTCCGCATACGTTTCGACATTCTTTTGCAACACATTTATTGGAAAATGGAGCCGATTTGCGTGCTATTCAGCAAATGCTTGGTCACGAGAGCATTACTACTACAGAAATTTATACCCACGTAGAAACCTCTTTTTTAACCAAAGTGTTGGAGAAATACCACCCACGGAAGTAAGGTACCGTTAAATAAAGGCTAAAGTGATTTCTTTTCTTTTTGAAGCTGAAAGAGTTCAGTAATTTTAGGGAAATTTAAAAATATGAAAACACTACATTTTAGCAATAAAGATACCATGCATTGCATTGGTCTGGGAACCTGGAAAGCCAAAGGGAATAAAGTTAAACATGCTGTAAAAGATGCATTGTATGCAGGCTACAGACATATAGACACGGCTGCGGTATATGATAATGAAAGAGAAATTGGAGAAGCACTGGCCGAAGTTTTTGCAGAAGGAAAAATTTTCAGGGAAGATGTCTTTATAACTTCCAAACTTTGGAACAATGCTCACAAAGACGGACAGGTAATTCCAGCATTGCAACACTCTTTGGATAAATTGCAGCTGGATTATTTAGATTTATACCTTATACATTGGCCCGTGGCGTTTAAACATGAGGTGAATTCTCCGCAAAAGCCAAGTGATTACCTTTCATTAGAAGAAGTTCCTATTATAGAAACCTGGAAGAAAATGGAGCAAGCAAAGGAATCTGATATGGTGCGACATATTGGGGTGTCAAATTTCAGTAAGAAGAAATTAGAAGATTTGGTGAGCAAAGCAAAACACAAACCTGAAATGAATCAGGTAGAATTACATCCATTACTGCAACAAAAAGAATTATTGGAGTATTGTACTAGTGAAAATATTTTTATGACCGCCTACTCCCCGCTTGGGTCTGGAGATCGCTCCGACGCTATGAAAGGAGAGAATGAACCCAATCTTTTTGAAATTGAAGTACTAAAAAATATAGCTAGAAAACACAATGCATCTATTGGTCAAGTACTAATAAACTGGCATTTACAACGCGGTACAGCCGTGATTCCTAAATCTACAAGCCAGGAACATATTGAAGAAAATTTTAAAGCAGCTTCTCTAGAATTATCGAAAGATGATATGAAACAAATTGAAGCCTTAGATGAACACAAACGTTTTATCACGGGGAAATTTTTTGAAGAGCCTAGTAAAGGCTATGAGAATATTTATGACGAATAGGTAGGTACATCTCCAAAAAGAATAAACCTCTAAATTCCAGATGTCTATTTCTGTGATTTGGAGGTTTTTTTGTTTAATGTATAAAAACAATAAATGCATTCTATCCAGAACTCAAAAACAGATAAACATCACTTTTTAGGTATGTTATCCCATTAAGATATAAAATTAACCACATAATCTAATACTGTTTCTTTAATCAGAGAAATAAAAAATCCCCACTCAACTAAGAATGGAGATTTTTTAAACCAATTCTTGTTAACTATAGTTTTTCATTGATAAGAACCTTCAGGATCTGTCTTATAAATCAAAAATTTTGGCCTTTCATCTCCATTATAATAATTTTTTGCTAAGCTACCCACGATTCTAAAACCTCCATCATCTTCAGTTATGATACTTTGACCTCTCAGGTAGGTAAAAGATTCTTGATATTGTCTATTCCATTCTTCATTGCCATTACTGTCAAATTTAAAGATACCTAGAGCTCCGTAATTTCCAAAATCTACATGTCCGGTTATTACTAATCCATTGTCCATCGTTTCTGCGATAGAAAAAGTAGTAGATAAGCCATTGGACACATTTAATAATTCATTGCCATTTTGGTCAATTTCAAATATCCTACCAACACTTATATCATATGCTCCCCAGCCAAATCCCGCAAATACATAATTTCCATTGCTTCTTTTTATTATTTTTTCTGGGAAATCGTAACGCCCATCACCATAAGTATTACTCCATATTTCTTCACCTTCATTAGTCAATTTCAGTACCCAAAAATCAATTTGTTCAGGAGGAGAACCATAAATATGTTGTTTATATGTAATACCATCTGTCTCCGTGCTTCCTAAAATTAATAATTGATTTGATTCGGTTATTAGTAAATCATTAAAAAAGCTACGAATTGATGGAGTGAAGTTTTTTTCCCAAATAATGTTTCCAAAATTATCTAACTTGGTTATAACAGCTTCTTGAACAATTTCACTTTCATTTGAACCTCTTCCCCCCGCAACAAAAATATTTCCTTGGGAGTCTTGCGCTACAGATTTAATTTCTGCAGAATTATCAGGAATATCGTAACTATCAATTTTTTTATACCAGATGATGTTTCCGTTATCATCCAAATTCAGTACGTGATGATGACCTACTAAAATAAGACCAGTGGATGATTCTATAATTTTGAATCTCCAAGAAGCACTTAATTGGTAAGGATAAAATTTTCGCCATATTTCATTACCTTCATAATCCACTTTGAGTACAAAAAATTGTAAACCGTTTCCGTTGGGATTTGATGAACCTGCGATAATATAATTGTTATCACTACTTTTAATCATTGAATATGGGCTTCCTCTCTGAGAGTATTGTGGATTCCCGTAGTCGAAGGTTTTTAAAAATTTTAAATAATATTTATCTGTCTGGAATTCAAAAGTTTTTTGAATCTCATTATCATTAGTGTCTTTTGCTATTACTTTACCCGAATAACTTGTCAGCTCTGTAAGTTCTGAGAACCGATATTGTAATTCTGTAATATCACTGATAATTAAAATTTCATTCAGGTAAATATCATAACTAACCATATCATTTTCAGGATCTATAGCTGCATCCCATTCCAAAATTGCGCTATTATGTGTAATATTATTGATTTCCAAATTGAAATCAGTTGGAGCTAAATTTGCGTCTACTTCTTCTTCAACTGGAGAATTATTATCCCTTGAACAACCAATTACTAATAGAAAACCTGCTAGTATTAAATAATATTTTTTCATATATTAATTTTTAATATTGTAATTCACTTCTTTTAAAAAAACAATGTATCCATTATATCAAGAATTTATAACTGGGTAATATCATATTTATACCTGTAAATTTGCATAAAGTTATTACTTAACCCCATCTTCAAATTAAGGATTTCTTTCTTCCAAAAAAATCCCCAATCAAACTAGAATGGGGATTTCAAATACTATGCGTCACTCAAGAAGAGTAACCAAACTTACTTCGCAATATTCACAGCACGTGTTTCCCGTATTACGGTTACTTTTACCTGGCCTGGATATGTCATATCTGTCTGGATCTTTTGTGAGATCTCGAACGATAGTTGTGCGGCTTTATCGTCACTTACTTTTTCGCTTTCTACCATCACCCTTAATTCTCTACCTGCCTGGATGGCGTAGGCTTTATTTACCCCGTTAAAACCAAAGGCAATAGCTTCTAAGTCTTTTAAACGTTGGATGTAGCTATCCAACACCTGGCGTCTAGCACCTGGTCTCGCTCCGCTAATGGCATCACATACCTGTACAATAGGTGATAACAAGCTCGTCATCTCTATTTCGTCGTGGTGTGCTCCTATGGCGTTACATACTTCTGCTTTTTCGCCGTATTTCTCTGCCCACTGCATTCCTAAGATAGCGTGTGGTACTTCTGTTTCGGTTTCTGGCACTTTACCTATATCGTGTAAGAGTCCGGCTCGCTTAGCTAATTTAGGGTTTATGCCTAATTCGCTTGCCATCACACCACATAGTTTTGCAACTTCACGGGAGTGCTGTAATAGGTTTTGACCGTAAGATGAACGGTAACGCATACGTCCAACTGCTTTTATCAATTCTGGATGAAGGCCGTGGATTCCTAAGTCTATAACGGTACGCTTCCCTACATCTATAATTTCTTCTTCAATCTGCATGGAAGTTTTCTTAACCACTTCCTCAATTCGTGCCGGGTGAATTCTACCATCGGTCACTAATTTGTGTAAGGATAATCTGGCAACTTCACGTCGCACGCTATCAAAGCATGAAAGAATAATTGCCTCTGGGGTATCGTCTACTATAATTTCTACACCTGTAGCAGCTTCAATTGCACGAATATTTCGGCCTTCGCGACCAATAATACGTCCTTTTACATCGTCACTTTCCAGATTAAATACGGAGACGCAATTCTCAATCGCCTCTTCGGTACCTATTCGCTGGATGGTACTAATAATTATTTTCTTTGCTTCTTGTTGGGCCGTCATTTTGGCTTCTTCCACAGAGTTTTGTATAAACGCCATGGCATTGGTTTTCGCCTCTTCCTTTAAGCTTTCCATTAATTGGCCTTTGGCATCTTCGGCAGAAAGGCTGGAGATTACTTCCAACTGCTCTATTTGGCTACGGTGCATTTTTTCTACATCGCTACGTTTCTTTTCAAGAAATTCTATGCGCTCGTCGTAGTCTTTTTTCTTGCTTTCTATTTCTAAGTTTAGCTTTTTATGCTTTCCCAGCTCACCACTTACCTGAGATTCTTTATCACGCGTACGTTTTTCGGCTTCGTTTATTTTCTTTTCACGGCTGGTAATTACTTTTTCGTGTTCAGATTTAAGCTCGATAAACTTTTCTTTCGCTTGTAATATTTTATCCTTTTTAAGAACTTCTCCTTCACTTTTGGCTTCTTTTAAAATATTTTGAGCGCTCTTTTTAGCATTTTTTATAAGCTGAGAAGAGTTGTTACGCTCCAGTACCTTTGCAATTATAAAGCCAACTACAATACCAGTTATGGCTGCAATGATGGCTATAATAGTGTTATCCATGGTTGTTTTTTTGTTAAAATTTTCGAATATGAAATACCATATCCAGTACACCATACCCTGTTCACTATAGGGTATAAAAAAGCCTACATTAATATAGCGATTTTGAATAAACTCCTTAAAGAAAAGTTTAGGGCTAACAAGCTGGTCAAGTATCCGCTCGAAGACGGCTCGCTTTTACAACTTTAACTCACCCTTTTTAAAGAATTCGTGTTGAGTTTACCAAAAATAAGTACTAATGTAGGCAGTAACCTTTTTAATATATGTAAAGAACGTTTACGATAGGTGCTCTTGCAACAATTGGTTAAGTGCATTTAATTGCTCTTCCACCTGTTGCGTATCGGTTTGGTTATCAATATTTTTTTGTTCTACCTGAGTTGCAAACTGTAAGGCACACATAGCCAAAACATCTTGTTTATCTCTCACGGCGTAACTATTTTCAAACTGTTTAATCATTGCTTCTATCTTCTTGGTGGCTTTTCTAAGGCCCTCCTCCTGCTCTGGTGGTATATTTAATGGATATACCCGGTCTGCAATAGATAGCTTAATTTTTAACGGGTTTGACATTGATTTTATTGTTTTAATCGGAAAGTTGTGTTATACATTGATCTATTTCCCGGACTAAAGCATTTATTTTGAGCTTTGTTTCTCGTTTATGTTGGTCGCTGCCCAGCATTGAATTTGCCAACTGCAATGAGCTGCATTTTTCTCGCCATTGCTGCGCTTCATCCTGAGATGTTGCCAACAATTTTTGTGTTTCTTCCGTTTCTAGCTCTAATCGAATATTTTTTTGCTTCAGGTTTTCATACTTATGAAGCATCTTACTTATTCTATTTTCAAGAGTAGCAACAATTTCAGAAAGATCGCTCATTTCAATTTTAATCAATACTGCTAACACAAAGTTAACATACACTAGCAAATAAGCCAACTGTTTTCTACAATTTTTTGTAATATTGAATGTTATTAGATACAATACCTCACAACTCCCCTTAATTTATAGCACATTACATTTTTTATGAAGCAATATTTTTTAGCAGCAACCCTATTTTTTAGCTTTTTTGCAAGCGCTCAACAGGATGTTCCACAAAATTATTTTAGCAATCCGCTGGAAATCCCACTCATTTTATCCGGAAACTTTGGCGAACTGCGAAGCAACCACTTCCATAGTGGGCTAGATATTAAAACACAGCAAAAAGAAGGCGCTATTATTCTTGCCCCGGCCGATGGTTATGTTTCGCGTATAAATGTAGCACATTATGGCTACGGAAAAGCATTGTACATCCAACATCCCAATGGGTACACAACTGTCTATGCACATTTACAGCGGTTCGCAAACGACATTGAAGATTACGTAAAGCAGAAGCAATACCAAAAGGAAAGTTTCGAGTTTGAGGATTTCCCGGAAAACAAATTGCTCTCTGTAAAAAAAGGGGAAATTATTGGCTACACAGGCAACAGTGGAAGTAGCGGTGGACCACACCTTCATTTCGAAATTCGAGATGCTGCATCCCGTCCCATGAATCCAATGCTTTTTGGTATTGAAATTCCAGACACGAAGACCCCTTTAGTAAATTCGGTATTTGTGTATCCCGTGGGAGACAGTGCGTATGCCAATAATTCAAGAAACCGCAGTAAACTGAGACTCATTAAACAAAAAGACGGCAACTATACCACTGAAAAAGTTTCTGCCTTAGGGAAAATTGGTTTTGGTGTTTCTACTTATGACCAACAAAATGGTGCTTCCAATAAAAACGGAGCATTTCAAATAAAAACTTCTTTAAATGGTTCAGAAAAATTTAAAGTGATTTTTGAGAAATTTTCATTTGCAGAAACACGCTACCTAAACAGATACATGGATTACGAATATTTTGAAACGAATAAAAGTAGGGTGCAAAAACTTTTTCGCGAGGAAAACAATCCTTTGAGCATAATTGTGAATGAAGATGAGAATGGCTATGTAACTATAGAAGATGGTTTTTCTTCAGATTATACCATAGAAATTACCGATTATAAAGGAAACGCTATGCGCATCACCATTCCAATTGAAGGAAAGGTTGCAGAAAATCCAGAGCCAAAAGACATCAAAAAAACAGACCACTATGTATATCATAATCAGGGTACCGCTATCACTAAAGGTAAATTTGATATCTATATTCCTGCGGAAAGTTTATACGAAAACACCTATTTAAATATTGAAGCAAAAGGAGACACTTTAACATTTCACGAAGATGTGATCCCCATCCACAAAAATATTACTATAAGTATTGATGCTTCTAATTATGAAACAAAGGATCTTTCAAAACTATATATTGGCAGGCTTAATTATAGAGGACAACCTTATTACAACGATACTTCAAGAAGTGGAAGTAAACTCACCACGAGGGTTCGTACTTTTGGCACCTATACGCTGGCGATGGACACAACACCTCCGAAAGTAAAAGCCGTAAATTTTGATGATGGAAAGTGGATAAGTAGTAATAAAACGCTTCAAGTGAAAATTGAAGACGATTTAAGTGGGATAAGTTCGTACCGTGCTACGGTGAATGGAAAATATATTTTAACGGAATATAATTACAAAACCGACGTTTTAACCTATGATTTTGATGACGACAAAGTAAAAGATACCGAAAACAACTTGAAATTGATCGTCGTGGATAATGTGGGAAATAGTACTACATTTGAAGCAACTTTTTTCAGAAAATAAAACCCATCTATAGCTTTTGAAAACATTTATACACGCACTCGCTTTATCCCTTTTTTGTATTTCAGCAAACACAATCGCTCAAAATGCAACCATTAAAGGTGTTATTCTTGATGAAAACAATATCCCTATCAATGCCGTTAACGTAAGTGCTGGCAATGGTATAGGTTCAGAAACTAATTTTGATGGTTATTACATTCTAGAAGTGCCGTCAAGACAAGAAATTACACTCACCTTCTCTCACGTGAGTCATAAAAATGCAACGATTACCATCCCGTCTTTAGAACCAAATGAAGATTTTGAAATAAATCCTGTCTTAAAAGTAGATGTTGAGCAAATTGCTACCGTGGTTATTTCTTCTAGTAAACGAAAACGAATTGAAGGTCTCACCACCATAAGCCCAGAGACTATTAGAAAAATTCCTGGAGCAAATGCTGGTGTGGAAAATTTACTAAAATCGCTTCCAGGAGTGGTTAGTAATAACGAGTTAAGTACTCAATATGCCGTAAGAGGTGGTAATTATGATGAAAATCTAGTGTATGTAAACGAAATTGAAGTATACCGTCCATTCCTAATAAGAAGTGGACAACAAGAAGGGCTAAGTTTTGTGAACAGTGATTTAACACGATCTGTAGATTTTTCGGCTGGTGGATTTCAAGCGAAGTATGGGGATAAATTGTCTTCAGTACTAGATATAGAATACCGTCGTCCTGTTTCATTTGGAGCCACGGCAGATTTAAGTTTTTTAGGTGCAAGTGTATCGGTAGAAGGAATTTCAAAAAACGAAAGACTGCGAGGCATTGTAGGACTGCGTTACCGAGACAACAGCCTTTTTGTAAATGCGAAGCAAACCGAAACCAACTTCCGCCCAAAGTTTGCCGATGCACAAACCTATTTGACCTATAAATTCAGTAATAAATTTGAATTAGGATTTCTTGGAAACATCGCCATCAATCAATACGATTATGAGCCACTTACACGCCAAACCAATTTTGGTACCCTGGCAGATCCTATAGCCTTATTGGTATTTTATGAAGGACAAGAACAAGATCGCTACAACACCTATTTTGGAGCGTTTAAAGGGACCTACGCAGCTTCTGACACATATACAGCAAAGTTTATTGCAAGCGCCTACCAAACAACAGAGCAAGAGTATTTTGATATCTTAGCACAATACCGCTTAGGAGAGGTAAACACCAATATTGGCGATGATAATTTAGGGGATGTAGAATTCAGCGAAGGCATTGGATCACAACTAACCCACGCTCGTAACGATCTGGACGCACTTATCTTTAATGCCGAGCACAAAGGGATTTTGTCTTTAAGTGGTGAAACCACGATTGAATACGGCGTAAAGTATACGCATGAAGACATTAGAGATCGAGTACAAGAATATGAAATAATAGATTCGGCAGGCTTTTCTATTCGTCCGCCAATTATCGATTTTGCAAATAACCAACCCTATTCTCCCTTCACTGCGCCTATAGTACCGTTTACGGACATTAGAGCACAGAATGATGTGCAAATTAACCGTTTTTCCGGATTCGCACAATGGAGCAAGGCAACCACAGTAGGAAGTAACGACCTTTGGTTAAATGCCGGGATACGATCTCAAAACTGGACCGTTAGTGGAGATGGAATTGAAAGTGTTACTCAAACGGTGGTGAGCCCAAGAGCCCAAGTAACCTTAAAGCCAGATTGGGATATGGATATGTTGTTCAGGTTGTCTGGCGGATTTTACCACCAACCTCCCTTCTATCGTGAGTTGAGGGATTCTACCGGAACAGTGAGGCCAGATGTAAAAGCACAACAATCCATTCATATAGTTTTTGGAAATGATTATAGTTTTAAGCTTTGGGGACGTCCTTTTACTTTAAACAGCGAGATATATTATAAAGATTTGCAGGACGTAAATCCATATACCCTTGAGAATGTAAGAATACGTTACAGAGCAAGAAATAATGCTGTGGCATACGCCTACGGACTAGATATGCGCCTTGCAGGAGAATTTGTGCCAGGTACAGAGAGCTGGGTGAGCTTCGGGTATTTAAAAACGGAAGAAAATATCGATGATCGTGGTTTTATTTTTAGGCCTACAGATCAGCGTTTAAAGTTTGCTGTACTCTTTCAGGACTACGTAAAGATTATTCCAGATCTAAAAATGTACCTAAACTTAGTCTACCAAACAGGATTACCGGGTGGATCTCCTAGTTATGCAGACCCATACGACTTCCAAACACGTTTGAAAGACTACGCACGAGCCGATCTTGGTGTTTCATACGTATTAATACATCAAGATAAATTAAAAGACTCTGGTCTACTTAAACCGTTTAAAGAGTTGAGTATTGGAGCAGAAATCTTTAATATTTTCGATGTGCAAAACTCCATTACCAATACATTTGTACGAGATGTATACAGTAAAACGCAATACAGTATTCCTAATTTTTTATCGCCAAGAGTATTTAACGTACGGTTAACAGCGAAATTCTAGAAAAAATTGCTATGTACAAAAAAGCCGAAAACAAATATTGTTTTCGGCTTTTTTATTGTGGTTCAGTTGCGCTCTAAATATCTTTAAAAATAGAATGCATTAAGCGTTTCTTATCGTTAATACTCTCTTCCAGGGAAATCATTGTTTCAGTTCTTGTTACACCTTCAATATCGTCTATCTGGTAGATAATGTCTTTGGCTTGCGTTGTATCCTTAGCTCTGATTTTACAAAAAATATTAAATTTACCTGTAGTAACATGAGCTACGGTAACATAAGGTATTTCATTTATACGTTCCAAAACAAACTGTGTTTGAGAGGTTTTGTGCAGAAATACGCCCACATATGCGATAAAAGAATAGCCTAATTTTTTGTAGTCTATTCGCAAGGAAGAGCCTGTAATAATGCCTGCCTCTTCCATCTTCTTTACACGAACGTGCACGGTTCCCGCAGAAATTTTCAATTTTTTTGCGATATCCGTAAAGGGTGTGCGCGTGTTTTCAATCAGCATATCGAGAATGCTGTGGTCTGTATCGTCAAGTTTAAATTTAGCCATTTTATGAGGTTTTTCCAGAATGCAAAAATAGAATTTTTCCGTGGGTAAAGAAACTAATCCTGCTTAATAAATAACAGAGAATTATCTTTTTTATTGATAATATTGAAAACTTTTTCACCAACACTATAATTTTCTTGCGAATTCACTAAAATTTCAGCTCCAGAAACATCAAGTTCCTGATGACCAAAACAGGACTTAAGTGCTCCAATTTCATCTACATGCAATTGAAACAAAACACTGTTACCTTCCAACACCTCAGTATATTGAAACGCTACATTTTTAAGCTTAGGAATACTTGGTATCCTCACATTTTTAATAAGGAGGTCCCTAAAATTCTTTTTATTTTCTGAAATTTTACTGTAAAAAACAGCTTTAGTTGCTGAAGGTTCTATAATACCAAATAAAGCCATTAAGGCCATACAAATATATTTCCTGGTCTCTTCGCGCTGGTAATCGTTTGCGAAATGCCCCGCTTCAAACAATATTGTGGGCACAGCAGCCATTTGGAAGGAATCACCTACACAGTTGGCATTAAAAGCATCGTCATAACGTCCAATTTGGCCTGGTATCCACTGTTGCAATACGGTGGCCATAGTCTCAATATAGTTGATAGCAATTTTACGAGATGGAGTGAGGTTTCTTTTTGCATCGGCTGCCGGAGACAAGAACGAAATAGTAGCAGGTTTTCCATTTTTAAAACCATAGATAGTACGTTGATCGTGTAAATTAAGACACAAATCGGGTTGAATTTTAGCGAAAAAATTGGCTAAAACCTTGCTTTCGGTTTGTGATTGATCTTGAGCGTCTCTGTTTAAATCTATTCCATTGGCATTTTCACGGGTATAACTTTCTGCTCCGTCCGGATTTAAGATTGGAATAATGTAAAAAGTATGGGTTCTTAAAAATTCCGAAATCTCTTTTTTATACAATTTCTGCTCTGCAATTAGCTTTAAAAAATCGAAGATTGCTTTGGTTGTTGTCGCTTCGTTTCCATGCATTTGAGACCATCCCAACACTGTTTTGTTACCATGACCAATTTTGACCATTGGGATTTTTTTTCCTAATTCAGACGTCCCAATATCTGAAATTTGAAACACATTTTTATACGTTGCAAGCAGAGGTAAAATATGTTTTAAAGTCACATATCTCCCTTGCAATTTTTCTTCAAAAATATAAGTATAGCTGTCTAGTATATTCATTGCATTTTTTGATGTGTTACAAAGGTAACTATTGTTAAGTTTACAAATGTAAACAAGAAAATCAATCAATTTTGTTGCTTAGAGTAAACAGTTGACTGGTTTTCAAACTCAAAAATATTGACACTGTATAACTTTAATGTTAAAATATTAATTTTCAGGATTTTAAATTAATTAATATAAAGTAATAATTTAAATAAAATAAAGATATTCAGCATTAATTTTGCGGATAGAACAACAATATGTTACTTTTGTAAACGTTTTTACACACACACCCAATGTTACAATGGTAAACAGTGCAGATTTTTCGAAAAGACTAGAAAAAATACTCGATTATTACGGGTTGTCTGCTACTGCTTTTTCTGAAAAGATAGACTTCAATCGCTCTACTATTTCGCATCTAATTTCAGGCAGAAATAAACCTAGTTTAGAGTTTGTCATGAAGGTGGTTCAAACTTTTGAAGACGTAAATTTATATTGGCTTTTAAATGGAAAAGGAACCTTCCCTTCTACTGCTGTATTAGAAAATAAAGACGCTACTACAACCTCAAATTTTCAAACAACTGAAACTATTTCTTCAGCTGAAAAATCAACTCAAAAGAATTTGGAGAACCATTCTTCTGTTTCAAAAATAGACAAGAATTCAGTTTCAGATTCAAGTTCGAGTGCTATTGACCGAATCGTTATTTTTTATGTTAATGGAAGTTTTAAGGAATACTTACCATAATGTGTGCGTAAAATTTCAGAAATTCGCATTTTAAAGCTGCCTATGCGATTTTTACTCCTTATTGTAATCCTAACTACCCTCACAAGCTGTTACCAGACAGAAAGAAATTGTGCCGACTTCAAAACGGGAACTTTCGAATTTGAAGCACTTGTAGGCACCGATCTTATCAAAACCACATTTGTGCGTAACGATTCTATAGAAATTGATTATTTTAGAGGCAAGGCAGATACCTCTTACATCCGCTGGATTAACACTTGCGAATATGTGGTGACCAAAAAGAATCCTATAAATCAGGCTGAAAAAAGAGCTATCCATATGAAGATTTTAGCAACAGAGGGCGCTAAATATACTTTTGAGTACAATATTGTTGGGGAAACGAGAAAAGAGCAAGGAACGGCTGTAAAAGTAGCTAGTAGGTAGCAGGTATTGGAACTATCTCTAAAGGATATTTATACATCACCATCGCATTCTCATTGTTTATTGAGTATTTAAATTTACGTTACCCCAAGGCTACCAGTGAAATTGTAACAACACATCCAGAGAAAATAGAAGGAGAACTGGAAAATGAATTAAAAAAATAATGTCTTACAATATTGTATTAATAGAGCCAGAAATCCCTAATAACACTGGAAACATAGGACGTTTGAGCCTGGCAACGGGCTGTCATTTACATCTCGTAAAACCTTTTGGGTTCGAACTGAATGACACCAGGGTAAAACGTGCTGGTTTGGATTATTGGCAGCATGTGCCGCTCACTATTTACGAATCTGCAGCAGATTTTTTTTTACAACATCATAATAAGCACATGGCTTTTTTATCGAGTCACGGAACTAAATCATATTGGAACATCCCTTATCAAGCGGATATGTTCTTTATCTTCGGAAAAGAATCTAGAGGGCTTTCTTCTGAAATTTTAGAAAAACATCCTGATGAAACCTATAAGATCCCCATACATAGCGAACACATAAGAAGTATCAACCTCGCAAATGCTGTGAGTGCCGTTGTTTATGAAGGATTGCGAAATCTACGCTAAAATCGAAGATGAACGAAAAATATTAAATTAATGGCAGAAAACAATCAGGAATATTGGACCAAACGGTATGAAGATGGTGATATAGGCTGGGATATCGGCGAGGCTTCCAGTCCGTTAATTGCTTATTTCGAACAATTGGAAAACAAGGAGCTGAAAATTTTAATTCCAGGTGCTGGCAACTCTTATGAAGCAGAATACTTGCACAAAAACAAATACTCAAATGTGCATATACTCGATATTTCTGGACATCCTTTAGAAAATTTTAAAAAGCGAAACCCTACATTTCCTCAGGAAAATATTCACCACCAGGATTTTTTCAAACACAAAGGAAGTTACGATCTCATTATAGAACAAACATTTTTCTGTTCTTTTGAACCCGACCAGATGACACGGGTAAAATACGTGACTAAAATGGCATCACTTCTTGCTCCTAATGGCAAATTGGCAGGGGTTTTTATGGAAAACTCGGCAATTGAAGACAACGAACTCCGTCCTTATGGGGCTACAGAAGCTGAGTATAAAAATTATTTACAACCACATTTTAATATCATTAGCTTTGAGAAATGTTACAATTCTATAGCAAGTAGAAAAGAAGGCGAATTTTTTGGAATTTTTCAAAAAAAAGTAAAACCAAAAGTTCAAAAAAACAACCCACTACACGGACTCACCTTAAAGACAATTCTTGAGGAACTGATTCATAAATATGGCTGGGAAGAACTAGCCGATCGTGTTCGTATTAATAGTTTTGTGACGAATCCTTCTATAAATTCCAGTTTAAAGTTTTTAAGACGTACCCCCTGGGCTCGAGAAAAAGTGGAACAATTGTATCTGTATACTTTTAAAAATTGATGGGAACAGATAGTATTCTATTAAAAAACAATACCGACCTTTGCCACATGACAGAATTAGAATTTTTACAGAAAGAACTTTTTAAAGACCTTACCAATCTTAATAAAAAAGCAGAAAAAGCTGAGAATTATAAATTTTCAGAAGAAGACTTTGCCATACTCATTGAAAGAGCTGGTTTTTTTGGAATAAGCATCTACACTATAAACACTTGGGCAAAGAACACCTCTTTTGGTGCTACTATGCATCAGGATCATAATAAAAAAGCTTCAGATAAGCGTTGGTATCTAAAGGCATTCAACACCTTTAAACACAGGCAGGAAGGTTTAAAATATTCAGCAATGTATAAAGTGCCTGGTAAATTACTTTCAAGATTTACGCCTAAGAGTTCTGAAGAAGAGTAATTTATTAGAAAATATACTAGTTTAAATTTAGATACGTTTCAGCTACCTCAGAAGGGGAAAGCTTGTTAAGGGTATCATAAAGAGCGTCTTTTTGAATGGGCTTGGTAAGATAGTCTTTCATACCAAAAGCTTCTGCTTTTTGAATAGCTTCTAAAGTAACATCTGCAGAGACTCCCAGAACGGTAACCGAAGGATTTATTTCTAAAATTTTCTGAGTCGTTTCAAATCCATCCATTTCTGGCATATGTATATCCATAAAAATAATATCGTACGCCTTATCTTTTACTTTTTCCAGTGCTTCATTTCCACTAGCTACGCTATCTGTTTTTGCACCTGTTTTTTGAAGAAAATTAAACAAGATCATCCTATTAATCCTATTATCAT
Source organism: uncultured Flavobacteriaceae bacterium (assembly GCA_963799365.1). Classification (GTDB taxonomy): domain Bacteria; phylum Bacteroidota; class Bacteroidia; order Flavobacteriales; family Flavobacteriaceae; genus Marinirhabdus. The sequence continues at coordinate 120,773 of CAWCWV010000006.1, read as the reverse complement.
CTATGATAAGGCAGTTTTGACCTGAAAGGTTTGGGCTTTCAATTCCAACGGTATCTTTCGGTTTAGATGCTATGCTCATTGCCAGGGTTATCGAAAAACTACTCCCTTTATGTTCAACACTTTTCACTTCAATACTACCTCCTAATAGTTGTACAAGTTCCTGGGTTATTGCGAGCCCTAACCCTCCGCCTTCGTGCCGTTTTCTGGTTCCGTTTTCGACTTGTACAAATCTGTTAAAAATTGACTTTAGCTTATCCTTTGGGATTCCAACGCCAGTATCTGCTACCGTAATATCTACTATTAGCATATCACTTTGTACATACTCCTTGTAATAAACTTCGATACTACCTTTTGGCGTAAATTTTATAGCATTAGAAAGAAGGTTCGTAATGATTTGGTTGAATTTTGAACTGTCAGAAACAACAGAATGACGGTTATTTTCAGAAATATGAAATTCAAAATTCAGTTTATTTTCAAGTACTTGCGGTTTGTAGATCGCTATAATCTTACGTATATTTTGAGAAGGTTTGAATATTTCTTTAGTAACCACAACTTTGCCGGCTTCAATTTTATTGATATCTAATATGGCATTTACCAAACTCAATAAGTTTTGAGCCGAATTCTTCATTAGTTTTAAGTAAAGTCGCTCATTTTTCAATAAATTCTTTGTGTGTAATATTTCTACAAAGCCAAGAATAGCGTTTAACGGCGTTCGTATCTCATGGCTCATGTTCGAAATAAATTCGGATTTATGAAGGGATGCATCTTGAGCAGCTAATTTTTGTACTTCAAGATCTTCATTTAATTGAGTTAAAGTATTATTAAGAGCAATTTCTTGTTCTGTTCGTTGCCTAGAACGTAAAAAATAAACAATAAGAAGCCCTACTATAATAGAAATTAAAATTCCATAGCTTAATGCTGTTTTTTGAATGATATCACGCCCCTTATAGAGAGCACTCCCAGCTAACTCAAGTTGAAATTTCCATACGTTTGATGCCTCTGGAATTGGCTGAACTAGACTATAAAATTTCTTACTGTCAGAGAACTCTATAGAATTGAGGTTGTTAAAACGGTAAAACTCATTTCCTTCTTCATCAACGAGTTGAATATCCAGGTTTTTAAGATTTTTATTAAGGTCGTTAAATTGAGCTTCAAAATCCATTCCTGCCGATACTGTACCAAAAAATTCACCTTCAACAAAAATAGGAACATCAACCAAAAAAGCTTTTCCCTGCTGGGTTAATTGTACCCAAGAAGTCATATTAGATTGCTCATTTTTACTGTTAATAAGCCAATCTTCATATCTGTATTTTATCGGTTTAATATCTAACAAATAAGCAGCTTGGTTGTCCTCAAGTGGGTGAATCTTACGAATGATACCATCCTTATCGATCCACTCTACAAAACGTATGGCAGGATGTTGCTTAATAATTCGTGCTGCATCACTTTCAAAATATTGCATAAATGCACCATCAGTTTCTTCAATACGGTCCTTCAGGCTTTCTAAGGAATTTACATTACTGCGAACAGTACGTTCAAAATCTGTAACAATAATATTTCCAAGCGTATTGATTTGACCTTCGAGCTCTTGTTCAAGTTGTTTAGTGGTTATCGAATAAATGAAAATACAAATCAAGGCCAAAATTGTAGAAGCGACAATTGCAATCAAATAGGTACGCTTGGGGTGCGGACGTAGCATAAGAATTTATTCTAAAAATAGTTTCACTAATAAATAGGAGACTTTTCCTACAATATTACAAACATTATATTTAATTAGGGGTCTTATTCTTTAAAACCGCATTTTGTTCTTCAAGAAGTCGTTCAATATTGGAAAGCAATTCAATGTTTTTAGGCGTTTCGACGGTCTTATTTTGAGGGTCTTCGGCTTTTTTCTTAAAACGGTTAATCCCTTTAATGACCATAAAAATAGTGAGCGTAATAACAAGGAAATCAATTAACACTTCAACAAGCTCACCATAGCCAATAGCTACTTCTGAAGCATCCCCAACAGCTTCCCGAAGTATGTATTTACGTTCAGCAATGTTCACATCGTCTGTAAGTAACGATAAGGGTGGCATCACCACCTTTTTTACTAAGGTATTCACCACATTGTTGAAGGCGGTACCAATAATAATTCCCACCGCCATATCAATCATATTGCCTTTTACAGCAAAATCCTTAAATTCTTTTATAAAACTTTTCATTAAAACTTTTTATTGATCTTTAACTTTAAGAACCACCGAATTCGCAGCATAATCGTGTATTGCCTTCTTTTTAGGGTTCCCAGTTGTTGTTAACAAAGAAATCCAACCGAGCGTTACTTTGAGAATAAATCGCAATAATGCCATTGGAAAAGAGATGTTTTTTTCTCTGTTACTATCTTTTTTAACCTGAATATTACTAAAAGAATGACCAATAGTTCCGCCATAAACACTTGTAAATATAGGATCATATAATACGAATAGTAAAGTGGCCAGAAGTATACGTACATAGCTTGGTACCGCTTCAAAAGAATTTAAGATTTCTGAAATCACATACATAGATGCAATTAAAAGTAAGGCATCTACAAAGGCTGCCTTTATTCTATCTGACAATAATGCATAGGCTCCATTCATCCTTTTTTGGGTGTTTAAAACAAGGAAGCTTGTCCATCACCTCCAATGGGTGGTTCTTCATTATCGTTTGTATTTGTTCTGTTTTCTGAAGGTTTTTTATTTTCAGTTTCGTTTTCAGATTCACCAGCAACTTCCTCCTCGTCTATCACATCTAGATCTTCCGCAGGTTTAGGCTGAGGAGCTTCGTAAGGCAATGCCGATAGTGCGTTTATTTCTAACACCTTGTCTTTTGTTAGTTGATTTCCCATAGCCGTGATGCCTTTTATGGAGATAAATTCTTCTAGATTCAACTCTATATTATCTTTTCGTTCTTTGCCGCGTTCTTTAACAAACACGATTTCAGCTTGTGGTCTATAATCTGTAAACACTCGCTCTAAGTAAGATTTTGGGTGTTCTGTAATAATTAATTCCTCGCGGTCTGGATTTTCAATAAGGAACCGTTTTATGTAGAACAATTCTTTTTCGCCCTCCCAATAAATTGCTGAAATTGGCTTCTTAGGCTCCCACTTTTCCAAAACAATCACATCCTCGTCAAAACGAATTGTGATCTCTGGAATTACCGTCTTTACAATTCCTTTTTGATTGATAATAAGCAACCTATTGTGGGATTTGAATTCACCCAACAATTCACCTCTTCCTTCCAGATTTAATCGTTGTACCGTATCATCAAACCAAATTTTACGGGGCTTCAATGTTGAAAGTCCCTTTTCTTTTAATTCAATACGTTTTACAGCATATTTGGTCACAATGTTTCCTTTGGAGCCACGGCCTTTAATTAACTGATCTGCAAAATCTACATCCCATTTTAACTTTTTAATACTACCGCTTTGGCGCAGTAAGATGGTGACTACCTCAGCTTCGCCATTTGGATTTGCAGTAAAATATAATACTTTGGAGCCTTTTGTACCCGCAGTTAGATCATATTCTCTATCGCGTGTCATTGACGTAACATTAAAACGCTTTAAGTAGGTAGCCCCTTTTACACCGTCTTTATAAATCATATTATAAATGGTACGCTTGTCTTTCTTTTTCCAAACGGCTACGTGCAGAATTCCTTTCCCCACAAACGTTTTGCTGTCTACTTTGGTCACCATCATAGTTCCTTCTTCCGTAAAGCAAATAATATCGTCTATATCGCTACAATCTGTTACATACTCATCGCGTTTTAAACTCGTGCCTACAAATCCTTCTTCGCGATTTACATATAACTTTGTATTTCGAATCACCACTTTCGTAGCTTCTATATCATCAAACACTTTAATTTCTGCAAGACGTTCCTTGCCTTCTCCGTATTCTTTTTTCAATCTTTTAAAATAGTCTATGGCATATTCAATTAAATTTGCCAAGTGATGCTTTACTTTGGCGATTTCATCTTCCAGTGCATCTATCTTTTGCTGTGCCTTATCTATATCGAATTTTGAAATGCGTTTAATACGTATCTCAGTTAATCTTACAATATCTTCCTCGGTCACGGCACGTTTTAAATGCCCTGTATGTGGTTTTAAACCTCTATCAATAGCCTGAATTACACCTTCCCAGGTTTCTTCTTCTTCAATGTCGCGGTAGATTCGGTTTTCTATAAAAATGCGTTCCAAGGATGCATAATGCCACTGATTTTCGAATTCTTCCAACTGAATTTCCAATTCACTTTTAAGCAACTCAACCGTTCTATTGGTAGAGCGTTTCAGCATTTCGGTTACACCTATAAATAGTGGTTTGTTATCTTCAATCACACAACCCAAAGGCGATATAGAGGTTTCACAATTAGTGAAGGCATATAAAGCGTCAATGGTCTTGTCTGGCGAAATTCCCGACGGAATATGAATCATAATCTCTACCTCTGCCGCTGTGTTGTCTTCAATCTTTTTAATTTTGATCTTGCCTTTGTCATTGGCTTTTAAGATTGAATCTATTAAAGAGGTTGTAGTAGTGGTAAATGGAATCTCCCGAATCACCAACGTATTTTTATCGTGCTGTAAAATTCTAGCGCGACTTCTAATTTTTCCACCTCGAAGTCCGTCGTTATAGTCAGTCACATCTACCATTCCCGCTGTTGGGAAATCTGGATAAATGGTAAAGCGTTTGCCTTGCAGGTGTTTTACGGAAGCGTCTATCAACTCAATAAAATTGTGGGGCATTATTTTAGTAGAAAGACCAACGGCAATTCCCTCACCTCCCTGTGCCAATAGCATAGGAAACATAACGGGTAAATTAATGGGTTCTTTTCTACGACCGTCATAACTGGCTTGCCATTCCGTTATTTTCGGATTGTAAACTACGTCCAATGCAAATTTGGACAGCCGTGCCTCAATATATCGTGAAGCTGCGGCACGATCGCCTGTAAGTATATTTCCCCAGTTTCCCTGGGTATCAATCAATAGATCTTTTTGGCCTATCTGCACCATCGCATCTGCGATACTTGCATCCCCATGCGGGTGGTACTGCATGGTATGCCCCACAATGTTCGCTACTTTATTGTAGCGGCCATCGTCCAGATCCTTCATAGAATGCATGATACGGCGCTGGACAGGCTTAAAACCATCCTCAATAGCAGGTACCGCGCGTTCCAGGATTACATAGCTGGCATAATCCAAAAACCACTCGCGGTACATTCCTGTGACGCGGGTAATGGTTTCACCAGAGTCTGGTTCTTCCTCTTCGGGCACAAGATTACCTTCGCCATCACCTTCTAAATTTTCGAAATTGATATCTTCAGGTTGTAATTCTTCTTCGTTGTTTTCGAGTTCGTCACTCATTATTTTTGTTAAATTTTATTGAGGTTTTACAATTTCATAGAAAAAATCTGTATCCCCTACTTGTATATTCATATCGTTATAGAAAAAATCATCAATACTAGAGAAACTACCACAATCTGTATCCACTGGTCTCCAATCTACACTCAAAATATCGAAGTCATTCGCTGTTAACTTCAAAAAATAAGATACCTCATCCTCCATTTGAGGATAGGGAACATCAAAAAAAGTACGGTTAGCTTCTTCATAAAAAAATAGGTCTATAGATTGATCATCTCTAGTAAGTGTTATTTGTGAATGTTTAAAGATATTTTTTTCACCAAGTAAGTTAACTCCATTTTCATCAATGATAGTAAATGTAATTACAGGTTCTTCAGGTAATACCCCAGCACAGCTGTCATCATCATTCTTATTACAAGAAATTATTACTACGCATAAAAATGTTATGTAAAAACTCTTAATCATAATTATCCTTCTATGTATTCCTAGTGTCTTCCTCTCTCTCGTGCCTCGGTCGTCTGAGACAAGTCGAAGGGGGAATTCAGTTAATTTAATATTGTGAAAATCATCAATCCACCGCACTACCCCAGCCCTAAAGGGAGCCAGCCGAACGAAATCTGGAATCACTAATCCATTACCACCGCTTAAACCTACAAGGAGCTTGCCTGTCGTGCCTTGGTAGGCAGGGCTTCCTGCGTTAGCAACACTTTGCAAGTTAGTCCCATAACTTTTTCATCTGTGTCTTAAAAACCATATTTTATTTTACGGATGCTATCTTTCTTTTCCTTTAATACCAAAGGTGACAATCCAATGGAAATCCGATTGCTATCTACTTTCGTACGATCTTCAATCATTGTAGCATAGCCTCCACCCTGCATTGTATATGTACCATAAATTTGTGGTTCATCATTATACAGATAAAATTGATCTATCATGGTTCCAAGTACTCGGGGTGCACAAGTCCCATTCTCTACAAATTCTCTAATTTTCGGAACAAAATAATTCATACGAATGGAATCATCTGTATGCAGCATAAATATACCTGCATTCACATTATTTTGATCATACGAATAGGGTCCAACCATTTCTTCATCTGGATACCCTACAGTTTCGAACAGCTCAATTAATCTTTTCTCGTGAATTTTATCTATACTATCTTGTTTTGTCCAATCTGCTTCACTTCTTTGACTCCTATACATTTGATCTGCATTTCGCATACTTATCAATTCATCCCTAAGTTTAAAATCTGTATTTTCCATGAACTGCTTTCTTAATTCGGGAAAATTTGCTTCTAATGCTTTTCCGTATTCTGAATCCATAAAGTCATTAAAGTTTTCGCTACTATAAAAGCGACTCAATTCAGACCCTCGCAATATCAATTTTTCTGCATATAGTTTTGCAACTTCATATTTTTTCAGAATTGCAGCGGTTTCAGCAAAATATGCTATTTCATTGTATTCCATTGTGTTTCTGGCTTCGCAATTTTTAAATGCTTTCTTATACAGTTGAAATGCTTTCTCATAATTTTCTATTGAAAATTCGTAATCCGCCTGATAGATTATCGGATAATAATCTGTTATGTAATTACATTCCTTTTCAACTTTTTCAGAACAGCTAAAAAGAAAAACTAACAAAATAATAGAACCAAATCTCATACACTTTATATCTTGAGATGAACATCCCCTAACAAACTTCAATGGGGATTTCAGTTAATTTAATTTTGTGAAAATCATCAATCCACCGCACTACCCCAGCCCTAAAGGGAGCCAGCCGCACGAAATCTGAAATCACTACTCCATTACCATCGCTTAAACCTACAATCGTACATCGTCAGTCACCAATCCACCGCACACCCTAAAATGTCTTCCCTGCCCGACTGGCAGGCGGGTTCTCCCTCGTGTCTCGGTCGTCGGAGACAAGAAAGAGGCCAACGCTCAACAATCTACAATCGTACATCGTACATTCAAAAGTTCAACAATCAACAATCAACAATCGTTAATCTAAAATCGCTACTCCATTGCCACCCCTTAAACCTACAAGGATCGTTCCCGGGAAATCGGGATAGGCTGTACCTCCTCATACCTTGCAGGTTAGCCACGCTGCAAACTGCTACTGCTACTGCTACTGCTATTGATGCTGCTTACTTAAAACTATTCTTCCACAGCATCCAACTCCACTTTCAAATTCTCTATAATAAACTTCTGTCTATCCGGCGTGTTTTTGCCCATATAGAAACTTAGCATCTCTTCAATACTCATTTGTTTGTCCAGCATTACAGGATCTAAGCGGATGTTTTCGCCTATAAAGTGTACAAACTCGTCCGGAGATATTTCTCCCAGTCCTTTAAATCTAGTGATCTCTGGTTTTGGTTTTAGCTTTTCAACAGCATCTCTGCGAGCTTCCTCGCTATAGCAATAAATAGTTTCTTTTTTATTTCGTACTCGAAATAGTGGCGTTTGCAAAATGTACAAATGGCCTTCTTTAATTACTTCAGGAAAAAATTGTAGGAAAAACGTTATAAGTAGGAGGCGTATGTGCATTCCATCCACATCGGCATCTGTAGCAATTACTATGTTGTTATAACGCAGGTCTTCCAGAGACTCTTCAATATTAAGGGCAGCCTGCAGCAAATTAAACTCCTCGTTTTCGTATACAATCTTTTTAGTGAGACCATAACTATTTAGCGGCTTACCTTTTAAGCTGAAAACGGCCTGGGTATTTACATCACGGCTTTTGGTAATGCTACCACTCGCACTATCTCCCTCGGTAATAAATAAGGTACTTTCCAGATAACGTTCTTTTTGATTGTCGCCAAAATGTACACGGCAATCACGTAGCTTTTTGTTGTGCAAATTTGCTTTTTTCGCACGGTCTTTTGCCAGTTTTCTAATTCCTGAAAGTTCCTTCCGTTCCCTTTCTGCAGTAAGGATCTTCCGTTGTAATTTTTCGGCAATATCTGTATTTTTATGGAGGTAATTGTCCAGCTGTGTTTTTAGAAAATCGTTGATGTAGGTTCGCACAGTTGGGAGCTCCCCACCCATATCGGTTGATCCGAGTTTGGTTTTTGTCTGACTTTCAAACACAGGCTCCATAACTTTAATGCTTACGGCCGTAACAATAGACTTCCTTATATCACTTGCCTCGTAATTTTTCCCAAAGTATTCGCGAATGGTCTTCACCAATGCTTCCCGGTAGGCAGCCAAATGCGTCCCGCCCTGAGTGGTATTCTGTCCGTTCACAAAGCTGTAATAGCTCTCACTGTACTGGGTTCTACTGTGGGTAATGGCAATTTCAATATCTTCTCCCCGGAGATGAATCACAGGATACAACATATCATCCTTGTTCATATCGTCTTCCAGTAGGTCTTTCAATCCGTTTTCAGATACAAACTTTTCACCGTTGAAATCGATGGTAAGTCCCGGATTGAGGTATACATAATTCCGAAGCATTTTCTCTACATATTCACTTCGGTATTTATAGTTTTTAAAGATACTTTCGTCTGGCACAAACACCACTTTGGTTCCTTTGCGTTTGGTGGTGGTTTCTACTGCTGGGTCTTCTACCAATTCTCCTAATTCAAAACGAGCCGTTTTTTGTTGCCCATCCCTTACAGATTCTACTTTAAAGGAAGCCGAAAGCGCATTGACCGCTTTTGTACCTACCCCGTTCAATCCCACCGATTTCTTAAAGGCCCGGCTATCGTATTTACCACCCGTATTCATTTTAGAAACCACATCTACCACCTTACCTAGCGGGATACCACGGCCAAAATCGCGTACTTTTACTTCTTTGTCTTTTATCTTGATTTCGATGGTTTTCCCTGAACCCATCACAAATTCATCGATACAGTTATCGATGACTTCTTTCAGTAAAATATAGATTCCATCGTCTGGTGAAGAACCATCTCCCAACTTTCCTATATACATCCCGGGACGCATACGAATGTGCTCTTTCCAATCGAGCGAACGTATGTTGTCTTCGGTATAATCTGTTTCTGCCATAAAATCTCCTGAATAAGCGTTAAATATAGGGGTTCGGTAGAAATTGAAAAACGATAAATCGTGAAAGTAATTAACAATTCAGCAACCTAAATTGTTAAGAAAATTAGCGAAAGTTTGGATTTTTATACAAAGTGATAAAAACACCCATTTGTGAAAAAGATTTTATTTCGGTCCATCGGGTTCGCAGGATTTTAATTTGATCTGGCGAAGTTTCATTTTCAATATTAGAAAATAAAACATATTCATTTTCATCCATATCCAATCGTTTAAAAGCAAACTGTCTATTGGGTTTTAAGGCAGGAACGAGGTACAAATTTCGAAGTCGCATATTGGTTCCAATAGAAGTTTCAGCAATATTTTCTTCGTCTAAAAATTGCAACATTTTACTTTTTACTGGATAGTAATTAAGATACGCAAGCGTGCTGTCCCAAGCCTGGTCTGTAGTAGCTGGATACACCCAAAAGTGTCCCGTTAAAAAACCAAACGCTACAAAAACTAAAATTCCTTTTCGAACCCATTTTTGTAGTGGTAGCACAAACACTAAATTAAGAAGCAGAATAATCCCGAAAATATAACAAATCATTAAATATCTGGGGCCAATGGGATTTGTAAAAGGCACAAATCCTAAGATAAAAATAGCTGTAAAAACTACCAGGCTTATGAGGGGAATTTTAATTTCTGAAGGTAATTTCCAGCTGTATTTTTTAAAGGCAATTCCCAATAGTATAAATAATGGTACCCAAAGAAAAACACGTCCATACTCGAATGCATGAACTAAAAAAGCACGGCTTTTGTGAAGTACTCGAAGCCAGGAACCCGTTTTTCTATGTTTTGCATAGCCTTCATTTTGGGAAACAATTGCCCATCCTACTTCTGAATATTGATAAAGTACAAAAGCTCCAAAAACTAAACTTGCAAGTACATACGCCCAAATCATTTTTCTAGAGGCTATAATAAATTTACACCTATATAGAATAATATGAATTACACCCAATCCAACAGTACAGTATATTCCGCGGAGGTTAGTCAATAAAACCCCTGCCAACGCTACTGTTAACAAAATCCATTTATTGGAAATGATAGCGTTACAGCTTAGTAACACAAAAAACAACAATAACATATCGTTATTTAGACTTGTTGTTTGCGTAAGAATGGTAGCCTCAATACAAATTAAAAAGAACCAGAAAATAGAGACGCGGTCTGAAAATAATTTCTTGCACAGTAGTAGTAATTGATATAATACCCCCCAATTCACTACCAATAACAACAATCTGGATACCCATAAAGATTTTCCAAAAAGTGCCCAGGACCCTGCCAACAAAGTAATCCATAACGGTGGGTGCCCGGAGTTCATTTCGGTAGGGACAATTAGGCTTGAGAAATTATTTTCGTAAATCCAATTGGCACGACCTACCTTAGTCATACCGTCCCAAAAAAATGGAACATTTATAAATAGTACAAATTCTACAATTAAAAAAATTGTAAAAATTAAAATGATAATATTGGTTGTTTGCTTCAATTTAAAAAAGTCATAAATACTTCTGCAAATGTAAATATTTCAATAAAACAGGCTTAACGATTTGTTAATATAGTTATCACAACTGTAGTGAAACTCTATTTTCGCATCTATAAAACACCTAGCATTAAATTTATGAAACAACTATTTATATTTACCATAGCCCTTATTTCAATTACAGCTAACGGTCAAAAAGCCGAAAGTCCCTATGAGTGGGATTGGACGCGTGATGGCATATGGACAGGTGCTGCCCTAGCAGGTAGTGCTGGTGGTTTTTTACTTGTACAAAATAAAGACGATATTGACCCAGCCGAGTTTATGCGTATTCAAAACGATCTTCAAGGAGAAATAGATAATATCAATTTCTTGGACAGATGGGTCGCTGGTAAACATGATGAAAACGCCAGCAAAATAAGCGATATTCCGTTTGCACTTTCTTTTGCAGCTCCCTTTGCCATGTTGTTAGATGATGAAATTAATGACAATACAGGTGTCTATTTAGGAATGTACCTAGAAAGTTTAGCAACCACAGCAGCCATGTACACCATTACTGCAGGATTGGTAGATAGAAGCCGCCCTTATGTATACGACGACAGTGGTGATACCGGTATAGACCGTAGGAAAAGTGGAAACGGACAACGTTCTTTCTATTCTGGGCACGTTGCAGCAACTGCTACCGCAACATTTTTTATGGCAAAAGTGTACAGCGATGTTAATCCAGACTCAAATGGTAAAGTTTGGGTATGGACTGGAGCAGCTGTATTGCCAGCAACGGTTGGATTTTATAGAATGCAGGCAGGGCAGCACTTTTTAACAGATGTAATTTTAGGATATGCTCTTGGAGCTGGAGTTGGTATTTTGGTGCCAGAATTACATAAAAAGAAAAATACTAGCGGCTTATCTGTGTATCCAACAGGTGGAAGAACTTATTTAGGCGACGATTATACTGCGATGGCACTTTCGCTGAAATTTTAGAATACATAAACATGTATTGCAAAGGGTCGGAATCTTTAAAGGTTTCGACCCTTTTTATTTGGATGATCGTTTAAACAAGTATCGTCACTTCGAGTGAATTTAATTGATAACCAAAATTTTCAATTGAAATTGTATCGGAACGTTATATTCTAGATATAGTTTCTAGATACATCCCGAAGAAAAACTCTCGCTTTTTTTCCAGGAAACTCGAACTCACCTTAAATTGTATTTTAATGAGTGTACAATTATCCGTACTTTACAACCCTCAAAACCAACTACAAATGAACTACAAACACCTATTCCTTGCGAGCGCCATTGTTTTAAGCGGAAACTCCTTCGCTCAAAAAAAGAAGAAAAAAGATGTAACGGAAGAAAAGACAGAATGGGATGTTGCCAATCCAGGAATGGGTTTTAACTACAAAACCCACAGTTTCACCACAGACGAAGGTACCTGGATGAACCTGGATGTAAGTCCAGACGGGCAAAACATTATTTTTGATTTATTGGGTGATATATATAGCATACCTCTTTCTGGCGGAAAAGCAAAAATATTACGAAGTGGGATTCCGTTTGAAGTACAGCCACGTTTTAGTCCGGATGGTTCAAAAATTTCATTTACCAGTGATGCAGGAGGTGGTGACAATATTTGGGTGATGAACACAGACGGAAGCGAGGCCAAGCAAGTTACAAAAGAAGATTTTAGATTGCTTAATAATGCAGTTTGGATGCCAGATGGCAATTATCTGGTTGCCCGAAAACATTTTACTTCAGGAAGAAGTCTTGGTGCTGGCGAATTATGGCAATATCACATCACAGGAGGAAACGGTTTGCAGTTAACCGAACGTAAAAATGACCAGCAAGATGTGAATGAGCCATATGTTTCCAGCGATGGAAATTATTTGTATTATTCTGAAGATATTTACCCAGGTGGGTTTTTTCAGTACAACAAAGATCCTAACAGCCAGATTTACGTGATCAAACGCTACAATTTTGAAGATGGCACCACACAGATTATTACAGGAGGTCCCGGAGGTGCTGCGCGCCCAACCTTATCTCCCAACGGCAAGCAACTTGCTTTTGTAAAACGGATACGTGAAAAAACGGTACTATATGTTCACGATATGGATACAGGCGAGGAATGGCCTTTGTATGATAAACTAAACAAAGACCAACAAGAAGCCTGGGCGATTTTTGGTGTATACCCTAATTTTGATTGGATGCCTAATAACAGTGATATTATTTTTTGGAGTGGCGGAAAAATAAACAAGATTAATGTGAATTCATTGCAAGTTTCAGAAATACCATTTACGGCAGATGTTAAGATAGAACTCGCTGAAACCGTACACACAAAAAGTAAAATTAATACCGAAACTGTTACAAGTAAAGTGATACGGGATGCAATTACGTCTTCCGACGGTAAATTTTTAATATTTAATGCTTTGGGTTATATTTGGAAAAAGGAATTACCAAATGGTATACCTAAAAGAATTACTCAAGGCACCGATTTCGAGTTTGAACCAAGCATCTCCCCAGATGGAAGCTTAATTGCCTTCGTCACTTGGAACGATGTAGAAAAAGGTGCCATTTTTATATTGCCAACCTCTGGAGGCACCCCTACAAAAATTACTGCTACCAAAGGAATTTATCGTACGCCATCTTTTTCTAAAAATGGAAAAAGTCTAGTTTTCAGAAAAGAAAGCGGTAATAGTGATCAAGGCCTCACCTTCAGTAAAAAACCAGGTGTTTATACAATTGATATAACTGGAAACAATGAAAAATTTATCACAGAGAATGGAGAAAACCCAACCTTCACTATCGACGGAAAAAGAATCTTTTTACAAACAGGCGGCACCTATTTCGGAGATCTTACAAAAAAATTAATCAGCGTAAACTTGGAGGGAAATGATACAAAAGAACATCTTATTTCAAAATACGCCAACTACATAATACCTAGCCCAGACAATAAATGGGTAGCGTTTTCAAACCTTCACAAAGTATATATTGCGCCTCTTGTTTTAAATGGAAGTCCAATTACTTTGGATGGAAATAGCAAATCAGTTCCTGTTCAGCAAATTGCGAAAGATGCCGGGGTAAACATCCATTGGTCTCCAAACAGCCAAAAAGTGATGTGGACGTTGGGGGATGACTATTTCAGTAATACTTTAAAAGAAAAATTCAGTTTTGTACCTGGCGGAGCAGAAAAGCCCTCTGAAATGCCTGAAACAGGTATAAAAATTGGCTTGGAGGTTGCTGCAGATAAACCTACTGGAACAATTGCTTTTACCAATGCCAAGATCATTACCATGGAAGGCGATCAGGTAGTTGAAAATGGCACCGTCATTATTGAAGGCAATAAAATTTTAGGTATAGGTCAAAAAATTGGAATTCCAGCAGACGCTAAAATTTATGACCTGCAAGGAAAAACAATAATGCCTGGAATGGTAGACGCCCACGCGCATATTGGAGCGTTTAGAGCAGGAATTCCAGCACAACAAAACTGGCAATTTATGGCCAATTTAGCATATGGAGTTACAACTTCGCACGATCCTTCGGCAAACACAGAAACAGTTTTTACACTTTCTGAACTTCAAAAAACAGGAAGCTTGGTTGGACCCCGCTTGTTTTCAACAGGATTTATATTGTATGGAGCCGATGGTGATTTCAAAGCTGTTATAAATAATCTGGAAGACGCCAGAAGCAGTATTAGACGTACTAAAGCATTTGGCGCCAAGAGTGTAAAGAGTTACAACCAACCACGTCGTGAACAACGCCAACAGGTATTACAGGCTGCTCGAGAGGAAGGTATTAATGTAGTGCCTGAAGGCGGTTCTACTTTTTATCACAACCTTACAATGGTTATTGACGGCCATACGGGTGTGGAGCATAATATTCCAGTTGCACCGGTTTATAAAGATGTTTTGGAAGTATGGGGTAAAAGTGGCAGTGGCTACACACCTACCCTTATTGTAAATTATGGTGGATTAAATGGAGAATACTATTATTACCAGCGTGACAAGGTTTGGGAAAATGAAAAACTACTAACATTTACACCCCGTGCTGTTGTAGACAGTCGTTCACGCCACAGGACAATGGTGCCATTAACTGAATATGAAAACGGTCATATTCTAGTTTCAAAAACCGCCAAACAATTAAGCGACGCAGGCGTTAAAGTAAATATGGGAGCGCACGGACAACTACAAGGCCTTGGTGCCCATTGGGAAACTTGGATGCTGGCAGCTGGCGGAATGAGCAACTTAGAAGCCCTAAAAGCGGCAACCATTAATGCTGCGGAATATATTGGCGCAGGAGACGATATTGGTTCCCTAAAAGCAGGTAAACTAGCCGATTTAATAATTTTGAACAAGAATCCATTAGACAATATTGAAAATACCAACTCCATTGAAATGGTGATGATAAATGGACGTTTGTATGACGCAGACACTATGAATGAAATTGGCAACCGCCCAAAAGAACGAAGAGGATTTTGGTGGGAAGACAGCAAACAAAGTGAAGCCTTCCCCTGGCATCAGGAAAGCAATAGTTTTATGCATAGTGGGTGTAATCATTAACGAGAAAAAATAAATAACAAAACCCAAATCCCAAAGAAGCAGCTGTTTTTTTTTGGGATTTGTAGTTTGTATTTTGGAATTTAGAAGATGAACTACCGTCCCTATTGGCAATTTTACAAAGCTATATTTCCGTTTATATTGGCAACGGGGCTGCTTACTATAGGAATTTTTGGAGTATACTGGGGGTATTTTTTCTTTTGTACACTTGGAGTTGTCGTAGGATTTTTTGGATTTAATAACTTTAGAAAAGATGAATATTATAGTTATTACAATTTAGGGTTTACAAAATATAAGCTTTTAAAAGCATCTTTTATTATAAATCTGCTTGTGGGACTTCCTATATTTTTGGTATTCTTGGCTTTATCTCTCATTATTTTTGGAAAAACTACAATTATATAGCGCAAGTAAGTCCTTTGGAAATAAGAAGGTATTAAAAGAAATTTCATTTACATTAGAATGTGGTGAAATTTTAGGGCTCTTTGGTAGAAATGGTTCAGGAAAATCTACGCTGCTAAAGATGCTCTTTGGAACACTAAAAGCTGATGAAATTTCCTTCAGTATAAATGGCAATACAGTAAAACCTTCCGAAGTAATTCCAAATCAACTTATTGCCTATCTCCCGCAACATCCATTTTTACCTAAGCAAATGAAGGTACGGGATGTAATACCCATGTTTCACAAAACCGAAGCAATGCAGGATGCAGTGTTTTACGACCCATATATCGCAACAATGACTCATAAACAAACTGGCGCTCTATCCTTAGGTGAATTAAAATATTTTGAAGTAGTACTCCTCTCCCACTTATCACACCCATTTCTACTTATGGACGAGCCTTTTTCTATGCTGGAACCGCTACAAAAAGAAAAACTAAAAGAATTCTTACTGAAACTAAAGCGACATAAAGGAGTTCTTGTGACAGACCATTACTATCACGACGTATTGGACGTTTCAGATAAAAACATCGTACTTAAAAACGGTATCGCCCACAAGATTAATAACGAAGCAGATTTGCGAAAATTTGAATATCTTACCGAAAGAAGCTGAAATCGAAATTTAAAAAAATGAAGTAATGCAACTAAACTCTGCCCAAGTCTTAGCTTCCATTAATTATTCGGCGATGGTAGATTTTATAAACACCGTTAACAGCATCAGTACCATGTCCGATAACAGCCCTGTCTTTATCTGCAGTTGAGAGGTAGCTGAAAGTAGCAATGCAGTAGATCCGGTTTTAGATCTTTTTTTCTGGTTCCTATAAGCGTCTGGAAAAGTTTTGAATACTCGAAAAACACACTCGACTAGCCATTCTTTCTATCTTCCTCTTCTTTTATTTCACCTTTTGAAACTAGGTCGTGATCTTCATTTAATCCTACTATGTGAATGATATTAGTAACCGTTGTATATAACATAAGTATAACTGTAATCATCATACCACTTAGAATAGATGAAAATAAAATTGTGGACCAATAAATAATTTTATACCATGAGGTCTCTACATTTTCAGCTTCGGTAATAGGAATATTAAAGAGTTGAAACAAAACAAGAGCTCCTACAAACAATATGGTATCAAACTTTGCGATGCTCAAAACCTGGCGGTAATGCCCCTTTTTTAACCTAGATTTTGTCCCTGTACTTATTCCTAAAAGTGTAAGAAGTAATGCTAATATTGTTGCTGAGGCTAGAACAATTGTATTGCATAGCATATTTATACCTGGTAACGATGAGGTGATGAGTTGTTTGGCTTCGTATCCTGAAAGATTTCCTAACAGAAAAACAGCTAGCCCCATAAAAAGGCTTGAAATAATTCCCCCAAGGATTGCTCTTTTATTTTTAGTGACAAAATTATCCATATATAAATATAAAAAAAAAGACCCCATTTCTGAGGTCTTTTTACATACTGAATAAAAAAATATTATCCTTTTGGCATTAATACAGCATCTACACCGTGAATTACTCCGTTAGAAGCATCCATATCGGCATCTGCTACAACTGCCATTTTTCCTTTACCGTCTTTAATCATTACTTTACCATCTTTTAAAGAAAGTGTAAGATTTTCACCAGCTAAAGTTGTTACACTGTAGGCATTATTGTTGTCGTTAATTGCTTTTACAACAGCGTCTGCTTTCCACTCACCTTTCACAACGTGGTACTTTAATAAGTCCTGTAGTTTACTTTGGTTTTCAGGCATCATTAACATATCCATACTTGCTTTAGGAACTTTTGCAAATGCATCATTTGTAGGAGCAAATACAGTGTATTCTCCTGGCTCCATAAAAGTTTGTGCTAATTCAGCTTGTTTTAATGCAGCTACTAAAGTAGAGTAGTTTGGATTTCCCATTGCCATAGATGCAATAGAATTTTTTTGCATTTCCATTTTTTCCATGTCTGCCATTTTAGCTTCTTCATCAGCTTTCATTTGGGCTTCCATTTCCATTTTTTCTGCTTCAGCTTTTGCTTCAGCTTCTTTCTTTTTTGTGTCATCACAAGATGCAAACAATAATGCTATAACAGCAAGTGACATAATTATTTTACTCATTTTCATAATAATGTTGGTTTTAAATTTGTTGGGACAAATATAGATTTTGTATTCATTATATCATATTAACAATACACTAATGTTACGTTAAAAATTAACAATTCATGAAATTATTGCTAAAAATTAGGGGAATTCTTACACACCCCTTAAAGTTCTGTTATAAAAATAACTGTAAAAGCAAATTTTTGTATCTTTCAACTTGATTAATTTAAAAAAATAAAGATGGTAAAAGCTAAATATCAAAACGTTCTAGATTTAGGTGAAAAATTGAAAATCCAAAATGGGGATGTAAAAGTAGATGGAGATAAAATTCATATTAAAGGTGTTGCTAACACACAATACGAAAAAAACCTTTTATGGGATCAAATAAAAGCTTCTGGAGGTGAAAATCCTTCTGATATAGTCGCAGATATCGACGTTGCAGATACCACAGTTTATGCACGGCACACAGTAGAAAGTGGCGAGTCTTTAAGTAAGATTGCAAAGCATTACTATAAAGATCCAATGAAATACAACGCTATTTTTGAAGCAAATAAAAACATTCTTAAAAATCCAGATATGATTCATCCAGGACAAGAACTGGTGATCCCTAACATCTAGAATTTTATAAAATTGTACATTTAATCCCGCCCAGTGCGGGATTTTTTATGGAACTTATTTTTGCTGAAATATCTATTTGGTTACTTCTAGGGCTTTTCTTTTTGGGGGCAGGAGCTTTTACGCTGTCTACCGTAAGTGGTGGTGGTGGAGCGTTAATGCAAATTCCTATTCTTAACTTTTTAATAGGTACTTCTAAAACTGCCCAGGTAATAAATTTAGGAAGTTTTATTAGCAGACCTTCCAGGATCATTATTTTTTGGAAGCATATAAATTGGACAGTTTTTTGGTTTTACGTTCCTTCTGCCATGTTGGGCGCTCTGTTAGCTGCTGGACTTTTTGCTGAAGTAAAAATATATTGGATACAAATTGTAGTAGGTCTTTTCCTAATAAGTACCTTTTTTCAATATCGCTTCGGGAAGAAGGAACGCTCTTTTACTGTGAAACTGTGGTATTTTATACCGTTGGGATTCTTTATATCTGTTATAGGCACATTTACGGGTGGCATGGGTCCTATTTTAAATCCTTTTTTATTGAATGTAGGAATAGATAAAGAAGAACTTATAGGAACTAAAAGTGCCCAAAGTTTCTTTCTGGGTATTGCTCAAATTGGCAGTTATACCTATTTCGGACTTATGACCAAAGAGCTTTGGATTTTGGGTACAGCTGTGGGATTTGGAGCTATTGTTGGAAATCTTATAGGAAAATGGTTGCTAAAACGTATGAGCAAACTGGCCTTTAGAAGATGGCTGATTGCTATTATGGTATTGAGCGGAATAGTTTTAATCATAAAAGCTATTTCAGAAGTATATTAAAATTACTTCTAAAATAGCCTGTATTTGTTTTATTCTGAAATTTTAATTCTTTACAACCCGCTAATATAGCCGCCGTACACATCCTTAAACCGAAGACCTTCGCTTAAACTATACTTGCTAAGTTTCTTAAATTCAACCAATGCCCAAAGGATAACTTCTTTTATAAATGGCTTGTCTTCTTTTTTTAGATCACTTACAAAAGTATCTATTAAATCGTCCAAAGGCTCAATCCTATCCAACTGTAGATTAAATTCATCGTCATTATAACTGTCTAACAATTCAAAACCGCCAGTTTGTTCAAAGAACCAGCTTACCAAATCTTCATAGGGATCTCCGTCTCCTTCTTTTTGTAGTTTTTCAATCTTTGGGAAGTAATTTAAAAATTCTGTTTTTACTGCGTCTGCAATTAATTGTCGCGCTACATGATTAGCACCCTCTTGTTCCCCTTCATAAACTAGTTCCACCTTTCCAGTAATGGCTGGAATAATCCCCATAAAATCGCTCAATCGAACGGTAGTTTTTGAATCGCCATTAATCAAAGCTCGACGTTCAGCAGTACTTAATAAATTTTCGAAAGCCGTGATGCTCAATCTGGCACTTACCCCACTTTTAGAGTCTATAAATTCACTTTCTCGAGCTACAAAACTTATCTGTTCTAAAATATCTTTCGCCAGTTCAGTTACATACACGTTTGGTTTTTCAGCTTGTGCTGCCGCTGTTTCTTGTGCAGTAATCGTTCTTGCAATTTCTAATGACTCCGGATAGTGTGTTAGGATTTGAGATCCAATTCTATCTTTTAAAGGTGTTACAATACTTCCGCGGTTGGTGTAGTCTTCTGGATTAGCAGTAAAAACAAACTGAATATCCATTGGCAATCGCAACTTAAAACCACGAATTTGTATATCACCTTCCTGCAGAATATTGAACAAAGCTACTTGGATTCTTGGTTGTAAATCTGGTAATTCATTAATAACAAAAATACATCGATTTGCTCGAGGGATCATCCCAAAATGAATTACACGATCATCGGCATATGTAAGTTTTAAATTCGCTGCTTTTATTGGGTCTACATCGCCAATAATATCGGCCACTGTTACATCTGGCGTCGCTAATTTTTCAGCAAAACGTTCGTCACGATGCAACCAGGTTATAGGTGTTGAATCACCTTTTTCAGCAAGCAGCTCTTTAGCATACCTAGAAATAGGTTTAAAGGGATCATCATTTATCTCGCTCCCCTCTATTAAAGGTATGTATTCATCTAACAAAGAAACCATCTGACGTGCCAATCGTGTTTTTGCCTGACCTCTTAGGCCAAGCAAATTTATGTTATGTTTCGAAAGAATAGCGCGTTCCAATTCTGGAATTACGGTGTATTCATAACCGTGAATGCCTTCAAAAACCACTTCTTTTTTTAGTAATTTTTCAAGTAAATTCTGGCGTAATTCTTCTTTTATTGATTTGTATCTGTATCCGGCGTCTTTTAATTGCCCGAAGGTGCTGATGTTTTTAATTTCCATAAATTGTTCTCTGTGTATCTCTTTTGTTCTCATTGCTCCTTTGTGTAATAATTCTGCGGAGAGCTTTGTCATTTTAATTATTCGTCGTTCGTACTTCTTAAATCGTAATTTACCTTAGTTTACGTTTTCTATTATTCTCATAATCTGTAAAAATCATTTCTCCTAATCCGGAAAGCCCTGTATAAAATGCTTTACCTTGATTGGCTTTTGTAAAATGATCCACAAACTGTTGTAAATAAGGATCGCTTGCTATCATAAATGTAGTGATAGGAATATGCAGTTTTCTAGCTTGTGCTGCCATCATATAACATTTGTTCACTATATATTCGTCCAAACCATTACTATTTTTATAATATCTTCCATCGGGCAAACGCAGGCAGCTTGGTTTTCCGTCTGTAATCATAAAAATTTGTTTGTTGGTGTTTTTCTTTCTGCGCAACATATCCATTGCTAGCTGTAATCCCGCCACCGTATTGGTATGGTACGGACCTACATTTAAATAGGGTAAATCTTTAATTTTTATAGGCCAGGCATCGTTTCCAAAAACAAGGATGTCCAGAGTATCTTTTGGATAGCGGGTTGTAATTAATTCGGCTAAGGCCATAGCAACTTTTTTGGCTGGTGTAATTCTGTCTTCGCCGTATAAAATCATACTGTGGCTAATATCTATCATCAAAACCGTGCTCATTTGCGCTTTGAACATAGTTTGTTCTACCACGAGATCATTTTCAGTAAGATGAAGATCGCCTAATCCGTGATTAATTTGTGCGTTCTTTAAACTTTCGGTCATTGAGATTTGCTCAATAGAATCTCCAAACTGGTAATTTCTGAATTCTCCAGATTGCTCGTCTCCTCTTCCAGTGTATTTAGATTTATGGTTGCCAACGCCTTTACGTTTCAGTTTCCCGAAGATTTGCTCTAAGGCACGTTTCCTAAGTGATCGCTCAAGTTTTTCGGTAATACTAACGTTTCCATCGCCTTCTCCTTGACCATTGCCATCGGGTTTAAATTCTTCTCTTATAAAACCACGCTCTTTTAATTCGGCAATAAAATCCTCTATAGTATAGTCTGGCGTGGTAAGCTCGTATTCTTTATCCAGCTGTCGCAACCAATCTATCGCTTCGTCAAAATCGCCCGAAGTATGTGTAATCAATTCTTGAAAAATCTCAAACAATTTATCAAAAATAGATTGCTCTTTCGGATTGTGTTTGGTAAAAACAAAGCCTGTTTTAGGCGGGTTCTTTTTCATTTTATAAAATTACCACATTATTGTATAACAATAAGTTCTATACTGTTAAACAAAAGTTAGAATATGAGCATCTATTCTAAGTTTATAATAAGAACTAGCTGTTTTATACCGAAAGGTTTTTTAGTATCTTTAAATTTCTAAAATTTCAGCAACACATGAAAAATACTTTTTTCCTCATTTTTTTAGCAATTTCAGCTAGCCTTTCAGCACAACAACTTACCAACGACATATTAAAAGACCTAAAACCCAGAAATATAGGCCCTGGTGGAATGTCTGGTCGTGTTACTTCTATTGACGTAGTTACCAACGATCCAGATGTGATGTATGTAGGAACTGCCTCTGGTGGACTATGGAAGAGCACAAGTGGCGGGATAAAATGGGCTCCTATTTTCGATAATGAAAAAACGGCATCTATTGGTGCAGTTGCCATCCAACAAAGTAATCCGAGTGTGGTTTGGGTGGGTACTGGTGAAGGAAATCCCAGAAATAGTTTAAATGGCGGCTACGGCGTTTACAAATCCCTGGACGGTGGAAAAAACTGGATTGCTATGGGCTTGGAAAAAACGCGTCATATTCACAAAATATTAATAGATCCTACGAATCCAGATGTGGTATATGTTGGTGCCATTGGTTCTCCATGGGGAGTGCATCCCGAGCGTGGCGTATTTAAAACTACCGACGGCGGAAAAACGTGGAAGAAAATACTCTTCCAAAACGATAAAACAGGTGTAGCAGATATGGTAATGGATCCTACCAATCCTAACAAAATAATTGTAGCTATGTGGGAACACAAACGCGACCCCTGGTTTTTTAAATCGGGTGGCGAAGGCTCCGGCCTTTTTATCACGCACAATGGCGGAGAATCCTGGGAAGAACGTACCGATGCAGACGGATTGCCAAAAGGTGAATTGGGACGTATTGGCCTAGCCATAGCTCCCAACAAACCAAACATTGTCTATGCTTTAGTGGAAGCCAAAAAAAATGCACTCTATAAATCTGAAGATGGCGGTTTCAATTGGAAAAAAATTAACGATAAAGAGGATATTGGGAATCGGCCATTTTATTACAGCGATATTTTTGTAGACCCTCAGAATGAAAATAGAGTATATTCTGTCTTTACCTATGTCAATGTTTCTGAAGATGGTGGTAAAAATTTTAAAGAATTAATGCCTGCTTACGGCGTAGATAATGGTGTACATCCAGATCACCACGCTTGGTGGATTCACCCTAACGATGGTAGTTTTATGATAGATGGTAATGATGGCGGAATGAATATAACACATGATGGCGGCACAACATGGCGCTTTGTAGGAAATTTACCCGTTGCACAATTTTACCATATAAATGTAGATAACGAATTTCCATACAACGTTTATGGCGGTATGCAGGATAATGGGAGCTGGAGAGGTCCTGCGTATGTTTGGAAAGACCAAGGAATTCGCAACAGTTATTGGCAGGAAATAAGTTTTGGAGACGGTTTTGACGTAGTTCCAGATCGTGATGACAGCCGCTATGGTTGGAGTATGAGCCAGCAGGGTTCTGTGAGCCGTTATGATTGGGTAACAGGAAATAATTACACGGTAAAACCTACCCATCCAGATCCGGAGGTGTTCCTACGCTTTAATTGGAACAGTGCTATTAATATAGATCCTTTTGATAATAGTACAATCTACTTCGGAAGTCAGTTTGTACATAAATCTACAGATAAAGGATTGACGTGGGAAGTAATTTCGCCAGATCTCACTACCAACGACCCTGAAAAGCAAAAGCAGAGTGATAGTGGCGGACTAACTATGGACGCTACAGGTGCAGAAAACCACACTACTATTTTAGTAATTGAACCATCTTCCCTAGAGCAAAATATGCTGTGGGCGGGAACTGACGATGGTCGCGTACATTATACCCAGAATGGTGGGCAAAACTGGACAGATGTTTCAAATAATATCTCTGGTTTGCCAAAAGGAAGTTGGATTGTACAAATAAAAGCAAGTAATAAAAATAAAGGGGAAGCTTTATTAGTAGCCAACGATTACCGAAGGTTTAATTACACACCTTATGCTTATAGAACGACCAACTACGGAAAAACATGGAACCGCATAGTAGATGAAAACGATACCGAAAGTTATGCCTTAAGTATTTTGGAAGATCCAAAAGAAAAAAACCTACTATTTCTAGGAACCGATGATGGGTTGTATGTTTCAACAAATGCAGGAAGCGACTGGATGAAATGGACGCACGGTTTTCCAACAGTTTCGGTAAAAGATCTGGTGATTCAAGAACGTGAAGACGATTTGGTCATTGGTACTTTTGGCCGCGCTGCCTGGGTACTGGACGATATTAAACCGCTTCGGGAAATTGCTAAAAATACTTCAGTTTTAAATGAAAACATTCGGGTATTTAGTCCGCCAATTGCCTACCAGGCTGCCTACCAGCAACCAACAGGAAGTCGTTTTGGGGGTGATGCAACATATCACGGAGAAAACAGAGCTAGTGGTGCGAGAATTCGGTACTATTTTAAGAAAAAAGCAGAGGATAAGAAAGAAAGCCCAGAAGCTAATGAGGATGAAGATAAAAATGACGAAGGTGATCAAGAAGTAACAGCTGAAGATGAAAATGAAGCTGAAAATTCCCAAGAGGTAGATTCCGATAATGAAATGGACGATGCAAAACCTAGTAAGGATTCCATATATATGAAAATTTATGATGGCACACGATTAATTAGAACACTTAAAACAAAAGTGCCGGATAGCAGTGGAATCTATACGTGGCGTTGGTTTATGAGAGAAGCAGGAGGCGACCGTCCTTCCCGCACCATTAGAAAACGTCGTGGTGAGCCTGGAGGAACACAAGTAAAACCAGGAACTTATAAAGTGACTCTGGAACATGATGGAAATAGTACTTCAACAACCATAAAGGTGGAAAGTGACCCAAGATTAGAGATTCCACAACAGGCTATTACCGAAAGTTATAATGCCTCCAAGCAAATTCAGGAGATGACGCAAACGGCTGCAGATGCCGTAAATCAATTGGTAGAAAGTAAAAATGCTGCTGAAGCTTTAAGTAAGCGATTGTCCAATGAGGATAAGAAAAAATTTAAAGACGAATTAAAATTAACTAAAGAAATTACCAAACATATTGACTCCTTGGTTGCATTATATATTGGTACAGTAGACAAACGTCAGGGAATTACGCGTAACCCAGAAATTACCGTAATGCAACGCATAGGTCAGGCAGGTTATTATAGCGGTAGTCGTCCAGCAGGATTAACAAAGACCGAGCGAATTTTAATACAACAAGCAAAGGACGAATTGACAGCAGCACTGAAAAAAACAAATAGCTTTTTTGTAACCGAATGGCCAGCATATAGGTCTAAGGTAGAGAAAATAGAATTAGCTCCTTTTAAAGAGACGCAACCTATAAAACTTGAATAACCTAAACCTCCACCCTCATGAAACAACTAATCTTAATATGCACAGCAATAATTCTTTTTGCTGCCTGTAAGGAAACTAAAAAAGAAGAAATCGCCGATGCAAAAGAGATACAACAGTATTCTATAGCTCAATTTATGGATAACGAAAATGCTTTTGCCAATGGCTATTCCTCGGATAAGAGCAAAATATTAATGACGAGCAACCGTTCTGGAATATTCAATATGTACACTACAACTGCTAATGGCGTTGATTTAACACCTATCACCAAAAGCGACAGTGCTTCCATTTATGGTATTTCTTATTTCCCGGAAGATGATCGTATTCTTTTCAGAATGGATGGTAATGGCGATGAAATTTATAAAATTTATATGAAGGATGGAGAAGAAATTAAAGCGCTTACTCCCATCAAGGAGGTTCGTGCGCTTTTTAATGGATGGGCCAAGGACGGTAAGAGTTTTTTCTATGCCAGCAACCAGCGCGACCCAAGATATATGGATCGATACGAAATGGATCTTGCAACCTTAACACCAAAAATGGTGTATCAAATTGAAGAAGGTTTCGATTTTGCTGGAATGAGTGAAGACAAAAAATACATAGCGTTGTTGAGTCCTATTAATACAAACGATTCAGATTTATTTATTCTGAATACTGAAACTGGATCTAAAACAAAAGTGAACGATGCTGTGAGCGGAAACAGTCCACAGGATTTTTCTCCAGATGGAACAGCTATGTATTATACTACAGATGATGGCGGAGAATTCAGTTATGTGATGAAATATAATTTAGAAAATGGTACTAAAGAAAAGATTCTAGAAAAAGAATGGGACATAAATGGCTATTCGTTTTCAGAAAATGGAACCTACCAAGTCACATTTATAAATGAAGATGCCAAAAACACTTTGGAAATTACTGAGGTTGCTACAGGAAAACCATTAAAATTACCTTCCGTAGAAAATAAAGAAATTACAAGTATCTCTTTCTCCCGTGATGAAGAAGCAGCATTATTAAGTATGGGAGGCTCCAACACACCTTCAGACTCTTATTCGTATAACATAGAAACGAAGGAGCTTATAAGACTTACTGAAAATTTAAATAATGAAATCAGTCAAGAAGATTTAGTTTCGGCACAAGTAGTTAGATTTGAGTCTTTTGATGGTTTAGAAATACCAGCTATTTATTATCAACCAAAACAGGCGACCAAAGAAAATCCTGTTCCCGCACTCGTTTGGGTTCACGGAGGTCCCGGCGGCCAATCCAGGCAAGGTTTTAATAGTACCATTCAATACTTAGTTAACAATGGGTATGCTGTACTTGCGGTAAACAACAGAGGTAGTAGTGGCTACGGAAAGAGTTTTTATAAAATGGATGATCAAAACCATGGCGATAAAGACCTAAAAGATTGTGTTGCAGGAAAAGATTGGCTAGCCGCTCAAGATGTTATAGACGGAGACCGCATTGGGATTTTAGGAGGTTCCTATGGTGGCTTTATGACAATGGCGGCGCTTACTTTTACTCCAGAAGAATTTAAAGTGGGTGTAAATCTTTTTGGTGTTACAAATTGGGTACGCACCACACGTAGTATTCCACCCTGGTGGGAATCTTTTAAAGAAGCATTGTATACTGAAATGGGCGACCCAAATACATCAGACTCTATTAGGTTACGTCAAATTTCGCCATTATTTCATACTGATAAAGTTACAAAACCATTGATGGTATTGCAGGGCGCTCAAGATCCGCGTGTTTTGCAAGTTGAAAGCGATGAAATTGTGGAAGGTGTTCGTAAAAATGGAGTTCCTGTAGAATATGTTTTGTTTGAAGATGAAGGTCACGGATTTGTAAAAAAAGAAAATCAGTTGGAAGCCTACGGAAAAATTAAGGAATTTTTGGACAAATACTTAAAAGGAGAGAACCAAGATACTCCAGACAGTAAAGAAATTAAAGGTGAAGAAATAAAATAAAATTAACTATGAAATACAGTTCGTTTATAGCAGCTATCCTGCTCTTTTCGTTAACAAACAATAGCATTGCACAACAGGACGGAAGTGACGAATTAGGCGCTTGGTACATGCTCTTTACAACAAATAAAGTTAGTGAAAATTTCAGCATTCATGCAGAAGCGCAGTATCGTTTATATGAATCTTTCAACAACTTTAATCAACTACTATTGCGCACTGGGCTGAATTATAATATTAGTCCCAATGCGATGGCTACATTGGGATATGGATACATTTCAACCGACACAAATTTTGGTGAAATTTTAGGCGAAGAAAACATCTCGGAGCATAGGATTTATGAACAGTTTGTACTTCAAAATACGGTTGGAAAATTTAAATTTTCGCATCGGTACCGATTAGAACAACGGTTTATTGATAACCCCATAACAGGCAGCGACACACAACATCGTGCTCGTTATTTTTTACGTGTAACGTATCCGTTGAATGAGACTTGGTTTTTAACGGCATATGATGAAGTTTTTATTAATTTACAGGAGCCTATTTTTGGACAAAACCGCCTGTATGGAGCACTTGGCTACAATTTCAACCCCAGCGTTGCTATCCAAGCTGGGTATCTTAAAAATCATTTCACAGGTAGGAATTTTGATAGGTTGCAGTTAGCCGTTTTTATTAACACAGATTTTTCAGCAAATGAAGAATAAAATTGGATTAGCCCTTATGTTGGCAACGAACCTACATTTGTTCAACACTAGTTTTGTATTATGTACAATTATATTAGTTTCATAACATCAAGAAGGGGCTAGTAAAGAATTCATTAGGATGTGTCATATTGCTATAGGGTATTGTTTCAACTACCTTTACACCAGATTTTACTAAACAAAAAACTCCATAATGAACCTCCACAAAGTAAACTTTCCGAATCTAGAGAACCAAGCATTGGCAGGAAGGCTGGAACTCCCTGCAGATCAACAACCACATAACTTTGCCATTTTTGCACATTGTTTTACATGTACCAAAAATTTATTGGCAGTAAAAAATGTAAGCCGCGCCTTGACAGCTGCTGGATTTGGCGTATTGCGATTCGATTTTACAGGTTTGGGAGAAAGCGAAGGTGATTTTGAAAATACTAATTTCAGCGGAAATGTAGAAGATTTACTCGCTGCAGCTCAGTTTCTTAAAAAAGAATATGAAGCCCCTACCCTGCTCATTGGACATTCATTAGGGGGTACTGCTGTTTTAATGGCTGCTGCTAAGCTTGCTTCCATAAAAGCAGTAGTTACTATTAACGCTCCGAGCGATCCGGAGCATGTTACCCATCATTTAGAACAAGACATTGCAAAAATAGAACGTGAAGGAAAAGCACAGGTAAATTTAAGTGGCAGACCCTTCACTATTAAAAAACATTTTCTGGACGATCTTAAAAAGCAGCCTATAAAAGAAGTTGTTAAAAGCTTGAGAAAGGCACTTTTAATACTTCATTCGCCACAGGATCTAACCGTTTCAGTAAACAATGCTGAAGAAATATATATGGCTGCCCACCATCCTAAAAGTTTTGTCTCTCTGGACGGCGCAGACCATTTATTATCTCGAAAAGAGGATTCACAGTATGCAGGAAACGTTATTGCTGGATGGGCTTCCAGGTATGTTGAAATACCAGAGCGGAACACGATTTCTTCTAAACACGATGTGGTGGCCAGCCTTACTAAAAATGATGGCTTTACAACCGATCTGAAGTTAGGTAAGCATTATTTGACAGCTGATGAGCCTACCTCGTATGGTGGTAACGATTATGGTCCTACTCCTTATGAGCTCGTTTCCTCTGGGCTTGCTGCTTGTACAGTAATGACCCTACAAATGTATGCGAAGCGTAAAAATTGGGATGTACAAAACGTTCAGGTACATATTAGCTATGATAAAAAACACGCTGTAGATTGCGAACATTGTGAAACAGATACAGCCAAAATAGATACCTTCACTCGGGAAATAAAGTTTGAAGGAAATCTGGATAAAACACAACTAAAACGTTTACTTCAAATAGCCGATAAATGTCCCGTACACAAAACGCTACACAGTGAAACTCAAATAATAACCCACTTAATTACATAAGTTGTTACACTCAGGCAAATTTGAAGTAACCATCACAGGGACTCATAGCGTACTCATCCCGATAAAAGAAGTAAAGCCATTTTTAGACAATGGCCACTCACGTGTGGCGCTGAAAGCTTATTTCAAAAATAAAGAAATCACTTTTCACGGAAAATTACATAAACGAAATGAAACGGTTTTAATTAGTTTTGGAAAACGATATCAAAAAGAACTTGGAGTCATGGCTTCAGATTTTTTTCAGCTCCAAATTCTGGAAGATACTACTAAATATGGAGTGGAGATGCCGCAGGAATTAAGTGCTGTGCTGGAAACAGATGATGAAGCACTTGAACGTTTTAGAAAGTTAACCGCCGGAAAAAAGCGGAGTTTAATTTATTTTATCCTTCGATTTAAAAACATACAAACAAGAGTAGATAGGGCACTTATTATCTGCGAAAATCTTCGAAGAGGAGCTACAGATTTAAAACTTTTGGTAAAAAGCAGACGTTAAGATTGCACTAAATCTTTGGGTAGCCCAATCTTAGTTCATATTTTTATTATTCATATTAATATATTAAACCAACAAGACATGAAAAAAATAGTAATAACCTGCTTAACCATTGCCGTTTTAGGAATGGTGAGCTGTAAGGACGAAAAAAAAGATGCTGAGGATTCTTCCTCTGAAATGAAAACTGACGGTACAGAAATTGTCAAAGAAAAAAACGCTATGGCAAAGAAAGGGATCTCCTTTGAACTAGAACCTAAAAGCGACAGCGAAGCAACTGGCAGGGTAAGATTTATTGAAGAAAATGGTAATGTTACTATGAATGCTAAAATAATTGGGCTTTCTCCTGGTACACACGCAATTCATATTCACGAAAAAGCAGATTGTACTTCTCCAGATGGGAAATCTTCCGGAGGACATTGGAATCCAACTTTCGAAGATCACGGTAAGTGGGGTGATGCAAGTGGATTTCATCGAGGAGATATTGGCAATTTTGAGGCTAATGAACAAGGCGAAGGTACTGTAAGTATTACAACAGATTTATGGTGTATTGGTTGTGGAGACGAGAAAAAAGATATTCTTGGGAAAGCTATTATAGTACATCAAGGTGTAGATGACTTTACATCTCAACCTTCTGGAGATGCTGGCGCACGTGTAAGTTGCGGTGGAATTATTGAGTAAAAAAATTTATATTTAAAAAGAGCCTCTTGAATTATTTCGAGAGGCTTTTTTATAAAAGGTACTGTTTCTTTTTAGTGACACACGCTTAACCGAATATTTACTTTATGTTTCAGTACATTACAAAGTAGTATATTCAAAAAGGATACCAAAAATAAAACCCTGACCACATAAACTGGTCAGGGTTTCATTTTTTTAATGTAAGCAACTGTTAATTACTTCTTAACAATTCTCTTTACAATACTAGCTTCTTCAGTAGTAATCTTTACGAAATAAAGACCGTTAGCTAAAGTTTCTAAAGATAATGTGGTAGTAGCATCAGTTTCAGAAAGATCGAATGTATTAATTGTTCTTCCGTTCACATCTGTCACCACTGCAGAAGTTAAAACCAATGAAGTATTATTACGAAGTGTAATAATGCCATTCGTTGGGTTAGGGAACATAACTATTCCCTCTTCAAGGTTGTTATTTTCTATGCCCAAGATTATTTCTTCCTCTACTGTCACATTAAAAGTACACGTAACGTCGTTTCCTGCATCGTCTGTAACAGTTATAGTAATCTCGGTAATGCCTATTCCAACTTGCGTTCCAGCTGCTGGACTTTGGGCTACATCTGGCATTAATGTGCAGTTATCTGCTGCCGTAACACTAGGTGTATAATCTGGAAGTGTATATTGTGCTCCAGCGCTCACCATAACAGTTTCATCTGCAGGACAAGTTACTGTAGGGTCTGTGATATCCACATCAACACTTACGATTGCTTCTGCGCGCTCACTTAAACATCCTAAAGCACCAGAAACATCACCAATATCTGTATTTGGTGTACCGTAATCTGATGTTTGACAAGTGTTTGGAAAATCTGCTCCTGTGTCTGTATCTGCTGTTCTTCTAAATGAATTGTTACAAACAATATTCATAGTAGCACCATCACCTACAAAATCTAGATCGGCAGCTGTAATATTAAATCCATTTATAGTGACATTAAGAGTTTGAATCGCAGCTTGAGAGGCATTCCAAAAAACTGAATCTACAACATTCCCATTGTCATCTATAATTATTACCCAGCCATCACCGTCAGGTCCCCACCAAAGGTTAGATCCCCAATAGTCTGCACTACCGGTTTGATCACTCCAAGAAACTACAGAATCTGCTCCCATATTTCCCAAAGTTTTGGTTATAGGGTTAATCGTATTAATACTGCCAAATGGCTGTTCGCTTACCGCAACTGTATATCCTGTATAGTCGAATGCTTCTCCAACATTCTGAATCTCTAATCTATCTGGAGTTTCAAAAGTAAGTTCCGAAACTACTAATTTAGATACTGGAGGTGCAGGTCGCTCTTGTGCGAAGACTGAAGTAGTTATAGTTGGACTGAAAGTATACGATTCTCCTTGAGACAGCACGTTTCCTTCTGTGAGTGCATCATACCATAAAATAGTATTTGCCGGGTCTACTGGTGTAGCAGTAACTGTTGCATCTTCTTCTCCACAAACAATATCATCGTCTGTTGTAACTGGACTATCTGAAATTGCTATTACTTCAATTTGATCTGTATCTGTTGATGCCAAAGAGCAGGTTCCATCCTGTACTTCATAAGAAATGATATGAATTCCTGGTCCTGCAACTATAGGGTCAAAAGTATAAGTGTTTCCGTTACCATCATCTGTAACTCCAGTTCCAGAATATACACCACCAAAAGGAGTACCTCCTGCCAAGCCTGTTAGCGCCGGACTACCTTCACATACATCGTTAGGAGCTACCATAGAGGCAGTACCAGTAGGTGTATCAAAAGCTTGCGTTCCATCGCTTCTGCTATTTGAAGAACCTTGTTGTGCACTTACACCTAATCCTCTTTTTGCAAAAGCATCCCAAATAATACATTCGTTTGCTCCTCCATAGATGGCTTGATCTGCAGCAAAGATTGCATCTCTTCCATCCACAAATCCAGGAAGACAAGGTTGTAACTTCATACCTTCCATCACTAAAGCTAGAGCTTGCACATTACCACCATCTAAGTTTACATCTCCCGTAAAGTTGTAAATGTCGGCACCTAGGCCGTGCTCGTCTATAAGTGCCCAAGTAAGCTCCCATAACATAGTAGACCATACAGAGCCAACACCATGGGGTACTGCAGCTGATTTAATAAAATCGTAGGTTTGAGGGTTCACAGCAAGATCTGTACTATAAGGGAAATCTCTAATTCCACCTCCGTTTGGTCCTTGACCCGTAAGATATGTACCAACAGCTCTTGGGGTTTCAGCCATATCACCAGGCTTCATTGTCATAATAACTCCAAGGTAATCACTCCATCCCTCTCCCATTTGCTCTTGTCCTCCAAGGCAACCAGCAGCACCAGGACCTCCTGTTAATCTGTTTGAAACACCGTGTCCAAATTCATGGATAATAACTAAATTATCAAAGTCTCCATCCTTATTACCACAAATATACATTTGCATTCTTGGGTTTCCTCCATCTGGTGGTGTTCCGAAATTTGCATTACACGTACCTGAACCATCTTGTGCTTCTGCGTCTACAGAATCACTTCCTGCTCCAAGACCGCTATAGTTAAGTTCTTGAAAGTTTCCACCTTGTTCATCAAAACCATATTGAAAAAGTAAATCATGAATAATATTGTTCCAATAAAAAAGATTGGTAATTGCCGCAGCTTCATATTGATTCGCATTCGAATATATCTGATTAAATGGGAATCCTGCTCCTGTAAAATCTAAAGTTGCGCCACCATCAGGTTGAAAACCTTGGTTATCGCCATCTTCGTAAGCATTTACGTTATTTCCTCTCGTTACTGTAAATTCGGCACCTGCTACACCATTGGTATCATGCCATCCAAATGGAGATGCTATAACATCTGCTGGATTTGTTTCTATAGTTCGGTTACCAAAGTATGGACTTTCGTTAGGTATGGCGATAACTTCGTAACTATTAGGAGGTAGTGCACCTTCTATTGTTTCTTCACAATAATTAGGAATATCATACAAATTTTTATTGTGATCTAAGATGTTGTTTATATCGTTGCTGTGATCGTGTTCTAGGTTGCAACTTAACATCCAGTTATTTTTATCAACAATAGTTCCTGAAGCAGCATCTATACGAACACTCCACCAATTCTTACCAGCAATTTCTTGAATAGAAAGATCCCATGACAAAACTAACTGTCCTGAACTGTTTACTTGGTACACTAATTTTGCTGGAATTTCGCTTGATGAAATACCGCCACCAGATAATACAGTACTTCTACTTCTATTATTTTTTTCACTTTTAACAGCCAAACCCTCGGTTATAGTATAACCTAGTTGAGTTGCAGCAGCTTCAACAGCTTGTGCCGCAGTTATAGAAGGGCTAGCAGTAGCTACTCTATCTGTAGCATCACTTACAAATTTATTATTTGAAGCGAGTATAGTACCATCGCTATTGGTATGGACACCAGATTCGGTACCGTAAACTTCATACCCGTTTACAAGTTGGCGATAATACACGTGGTCAACACCACTAATACTACTAGTGGTTTGATCTGTAATTACCCATTGCGCATTTTCGTCGAGTAATTGGTAGTGCTCCATTAATTGACTTAAGGATTTCACTACTTGGTCTTTAGCATTTTGAGCTTGTAATTGGATAGAAAACAAACAGACAAAAACTACTAAAGTTCCAAAGGAAACTTTTTTCATAGAATAAATTTTAAGGTTAATGATTTAGTAATTAGTAAGCAGATTTAAAAAATTTTTGTAAAGCTACTAATTTTAACGAATTTAACAAATATCTCATCATAAAGTGAAA
Source organism: uncultured Flavobacteriaceae bacterium (assembly GCA_963799365.1). Classification (GTDB taxonomy): domain Bacteria; phylum Bacteroidota; class Bacteroidia; order Flavobacteriales; family Flavobacteriaceae; genus Marinirhabdus. Next base: position 86,183 of record CAWCWV010000006.1, on the reverse strand, counting down.
ATATTTAACATTTCCTCATTGATTAGGCTTAATAATTGAATTAAATTAAATTAATTAAAGTTGGAGGGGAAATAAAAAAGGAATTACTACCTTAGTAGCACTAAAAAAAATTATATGGAACAACCTGATTTATTAATCCTTCAAATGCAGCAAAAAAACGAAAAGGCATTTGAAAGATTATATACAATGTACTCTGAAGCCCTACATGGAATCATATACAGCATTGTCTTAGAAGAAACAATAGCGGAAGAAGTGCTACAAGATACATTTATAAAAATCTGGGATAACTCTGAAGCATACGATGTCAAAAAGGGGCGTTTTTTTACTTGGATACTAAATATAGCCCGGAATACAGCTATTGATAAAACAAGGTCTAAAAATTATAAAAACTCGAAAAAAAACCTAACCACCACAAATTTCGTAGATATTTTGACGTCTTATGACAACCTAAATAGTACTACAAACGCCATTGGTATAAAAAAGTTTGTAGATAAATTAAAACCAATGTGTATTAATATCATTGAATTACTATTTTTTAAGGGATACACACAAAAAGACGCCTCAGAAGAATTAGAAATTCCACTAGGCACGCTTAAAACAAGAAATCGTAACTGCCTACGTGATTTAAGATGGCTAGTAATTGGCCCACAATAATATGAACGAAGAAGAAATTATAGCATCAGGAATTTTGGAACTTTACGTTTGTGGATCTTTATCTGAAAATGATACCCATGAAGTTGAAGCTGCACTTCAAAAATTCCCCAATCTTAAAAAAGAGATTGAAATTATTGAAGCCTCACTTATAACATTAGCAGAGAATGTTTCTCCGCCCTTTTCATCTATAGTTTGGACGTATATCTTAAATGCGATACGCCCTGCTAAAAATAAGGATATAAAAACTATTGGAACAAATGAAAAATCGTTTAATTGGGCTGGAGTTAGCGGCTGGGCAGCAGCGATTTTGTTATTAGGGGGTCTTTTCTGGGCAATGAATCAAAAAAATTCTCTAGAGCAAGAAGTAGATTTTACTACTACAGAAAATGCAGAACTTGAAGACCAACTCCAAACCACCGAAAAAGAGCTGTTAGAAACCGAAAATATTTTAGCCGTACTAAGAAATGATGCTTTCAATACAGTAAATCTTCCTGGAAACAAAGCTGTTGCTCCAGAGGCTTCTGCTAAAGTTTTTTACAATAAAGAAGAAGGTATTGCTTATATTGACTCAAAAGGGCTTCCTAAAGCACCTGAAGGTAAAGTATATCAAGTATGGTCCTTGGTTATGGAGCCTCTTACTCCAAGTAGTATGGGGCTTTTAGAAGAATTAAGTTCGGTACAGCAGAATCTCTACAAATTTGAAAAATTCCCTATTGCAGAAGGCTTCGGAATTACATTAGAGCCTGCAGGAGGTAGTGAAACTCCAACCTTAAGCCAGTTATATGTTTTAGGAACTGTTGTTTTACAACCTTAAAATATATTTCTTTATCTGCAATCTATCTCCTGAGTTTTTCTTTTTAGAAAACAAAAATTGAAAAGTGTCCGTTAAAATTGTAAACATTTTAATGGACACTTTTTTTTTAAATTGCTTTCAAAGTAACCCAAAAAAAAAGCACCCCCGACTAAAAGGGTGCTAACTAACAAAAAAACTCTGAAAAAACCGGTTAATTCCGGCTACTGATTATCAATTATAGATAACCAACCATTGTATCATATATACGATGGTTTTACATACTTGGTTTTAAAGTTTTTGTATTTTTTTAAATAAAACTGGACCTACCTCAAATTCTGCTTCCAACAATTCGCTTTTAAGCAGTTTCACCTTCTCCTTATCATTGTTAGCTTCATAAACTAAAGCGCTGTGATATAACGCCATTGGTTCAGATGTTTTGCCCTCTACGTGCTCTTTAATAGTTTTCAAAGCCTCTTGCTGCTTATTATTTTTAAGCTGTGCTAGCGCCAGCAAATGATAACTTTCTGGCGTCGCACGGTTTCCTACTTCAGCTTCAGCCAACTCAAGTGCTTTTAATGGATTGTTATCTGCATAAACTTCAATTAAGTAGGCATTATACATAGCGCCATAATTTCCTTGTGCTACCGCATTCAAAAATTTATCGGTAAATTTTTGGCTATCAGCTTCATTATTTTGGTATTCGGCCATTTCAGCTTTTAACAAGTAATAATCTGGTACTTTATGATGTACCATAATACTGTCCAAAATTTTATTAGCTTCTTTTGTATTTTTTTCTGCTGAATATAGTATCCAAGCAATTCCTTTTTTAGCATATGCATTTTCTGGGTCTAAACGCAATGTTTTAAGGTATTCTGTATATGCATCCTGAATACGTCCTGCGTGGCCATAATAATCGCCCAAATTTGTATAGGTCCATGCTTGTAATGATTTGCTCTTTCGGGCATCTGCAATTTCACGTGCCTGTTCTAGATACCGGATGGCGCCATCCAAGTCTCCCTTGTAATCGCTCCATTTAGCAACACGTATCAGGTAATTATAGTCTGAATTATTTTTTACGAGCGCTAACATTTTATAAGCATCTTCATACTGTCCCAGTTCCATGTATACATCAAACAAAACCAGTTCTGTGGCTTTTTTATTCGATATACCGTTATAGCTTTCCTCTAGAATTTTTTTAGCTTCTTTAAATCGATGTTGAGAGATATAATTATGTGCTAGGCTACGTGTGTAACCGTCTTTATTATTCGCAGAATTAACAATTGCCTTTTTAAAAATTTTTTCGGCATTGTACAAATTTTCAGTATTACCGGTTGTAGCAAATAGCGTTGCATAAGCCCCTGCTAGAGGTCCTAAACTACCTACAGCTGTGGTATCTGTACCTGCATTCATTTTATTTGACCAAAAATCTTTTTCAACAATTGCGTTATCGTAGTTATTTGTTCTTTCTGTGCTTAAATAAGCAGTATAGTCTTGTGTATTGGTAACACGTGTAGATTTTTCTTCAGTTTCAGCACAAGAAGTTACCAATAATACTAGACCTAAAAAGATATAATAGTTATAAAGTTTCATTGTAAAATTTTTTATAATAGAAAAGAGCAATAGTACCTATTGCTCTTTTCAAATTAATTAAATGTGGATTACTGATTTACAGTAGACATGTAAGGGAAACCAAGAGTAAAATCACGGTCTCCAGCGCCTACACCATCTGTAATTAATAATGGCCCAGTTGCAGGATCACTAAAATTCAAATTGTTTAAGTCGCTACCTCCAAAGATTAATATCAATGAAATATCGATAACATCATCTGAAAGGTTACGTCCTGTTAAGGCCGCTCCTGTACCTGGATTAAAATAGGTAGTTTCTCCATTTGGTGCAACTTGTAAAGCATCAAACTGAGCTAATACTGTTGTAAAAGTTGGAGCATCCAATCCTAAAATGTTGGTTTCGTAATTTACGTCTGCTGGATCTGCTCCAAGCGCTACTGCGTAGACATCAAAATAATTTTCCATTGTTGCCTCAAATATGGGCTGGAAAGATGCTCTTCCACTTACGATACTAGTGTTAAAGTTATTTTTAACCATCCCTGATCCACCAAAAACAGTGTTAATTCCTGGACGTCCCATAATATCTTCTTGAGCGTAAGTTCCTGAGAAGTCTAATATTACTGCACAAGGCTCACAAAAAGTACCTCCACAGTCAATACCTTCTTCATCGGCATTCATCATACCATCATCACAAGTAGGTTCGTTAAGCGCATTTCCATTATCGTCGTCGTCTGCACACTGCACAAATGTGAGTGTTGTTGTTACAGCCAAAGCGGCTATAAAAATTGATTTATATATTGTTTTCATATCTCTATCTTAAATTTTATCGTTAGCTATTTTATTGTTTTCTCTTTGCAGATACCCATACATTATATGCGGGAGGTAAACCAGTTAATCCTACAGCTGCTCCAACGTGCGGAGGTGCTGTACCTAACATACTATTTGGCACTTCAACGCTTATGGCTAAGACATTTAAGTTTTCAAAGAAATCTGTCCCTGGTGAATTAAATCCTTCAGGTGCTACCATTCCAGATGTTACAGCGTTAAATCGCTCAAAGTCAAAAAAGAAATAATCTCTTCTTGGTCCTGCGAAAAATGACATACCGTTATTTGAAGCAGTTACTGTTTCATCAGTAGTTGAAATTTTTACACTAGATAAAGGAGCGCTAATTTCAACTTGACTATTAAGACCTGTTTGACTTGGTGCAGTTGGTCCAAAGAAATACATTGAATCTCCACGACGTACTGCTTGGATCACCAAATCCTCCACAAAATCACCTGTGTTGTCAATATTAAATTCAATCATTACAGTTTCGTCAAACATAGCAGTATTAGTTACATCTCCAGGACTTAATGGTCCTTGAATTGTTGCAATTAAAACTGTGTTGTTTGGATTGTCTCCTTCAAAGGCATACAAATCTGCAATGTCTGTTGTTTGTCCAGCTACATCTGGAGCATCTACGTGATCTGCTGCGATAAGAAATACTGCAAGTATTGCTACTCCCAATCCACCAATAGCGGCAAAAAGTTTCGTTTTTTTCATGTTAAAAAATTTATTTATTAATAATAGTTTTTTTGAAAGTTATGTTTGGTTTATGTACTTTCATCTTTATTTACGCCGAAATTAAACTAACGGTTTTCTTAAGGCAGTTAATGTTATGTTAACTAAAATTAAAACATTCTTAAACAAAACATTATGAACCCTTCATCTAGTGGATGGATTCCCAAATATTTAACTTTGTTACAGCAAGCTAAAAAAGATGGAGCTGTTACTTTTGAAGCAGTTCCCTATAACCAGCTTCAAAAAAATGGTTTTATTTTTGGAGTTTCCCGTACGCTATTATTTATCGCTCCAAAAAACAGACTCCAGCTTACCCGTGAAGAAACTACCAAAGTAAATTTGTTGCACAACCTCACTATGCTATACCTAGCTGAAAATAAAGAGGCTACACCAGACGAAATATACACTATAATTATCTCATTTTATAGAGCTATTGAAAAAGAACGCAAAGGTTTTTTTATTCAGTTTTCACGGTATAAAAGTAATGCTTCCAAGCTAGAACGTATTCTAACCGTACGTATTCAAGAATCAAATAATTTATTTAAAAGAGATTTTGCTTCCCTACTCACCCACGCATTTCTTTATATAGATGTTTTGGCATTTTCAAAATTTTTGGATGAGAGTAGCCTTTCAAAAAAATATATTGCCAATTTCGAAAAATTGGTAATGCATTGTTGCTTCTTGGCATTGCAATCCAAAAAAAATAAAAACAAATATGATCGTTTACTCCTAGAGCTTTTTGAAGACGCTACACTGTTTACACAAACTAATACTAGTGAAAAACCGCTGCATTATATACAATCGGTTGCCTTAAACCAAAATGAGAAGTTATATATTCTGGACATATGCTGTTTGGCTGTTTGGGATGACCGTTCGATGGATGAAAGTGAAAAGGAGTTTCTATTCCAACTTTTACGCCAATTACAGTTACCTGAAGAATCTTTGAGCGATGCCACACAAAACATTAGTCCAACTTACCAATGATACTAAAAGCAAGTTAAGTCTTTTTGATCATGCCCATCCAGTGAATCAATTTTACAAACAGGCTACCCAAACTGTAAAAACACTTATTCTTAGAAATAAAAACAGATTGCTCTTAGAATTGGAAGAAAGTGGCGAGTTATTGGTTCTTTTGGGGAAATCTACCACCCGTTCACTTTCTGCTTCTGAAAAGAAAAAAGTAAAAGCACAATTGTTGGATATTTGTAAAACAGTTCCTTCACTAACCATCTTTTTATTACCAGGTGGCACCTTATTATTACCGTTACTTGTAAAATTAATTCCACAATTATTACCTTCGGCATTCGACGAAAACCGAATAGACTCAAAAAAATAGATACTTGTCTTTTTATAAAAACATATTAAAAGTATGAACATCCGCAAAAATCATTTTTGGCTCTGGCTCCCATTCGCTGTGGTGTTTTGTGCTGGATATTTCATCATTCCTTTCAATAACTACATTCAAGAGATAGTAGGGTTTGGGGTTATGTCTATTGCAATTTTCTTACTGTGTCTTTTATTTACGAATTGGAAGCTAATTTCATTTATAAATATCTTTGGGTATGTATTCCTTGCTTTTTTTGCGTTTGTAAAGCTAAGTTTTTACTACCAATATGGTGTACCTATAAGTAGTTCTGCCTTATATGTTATTTTTGAAACCAATACTGGTGAGGCTTCAGACTATCTATCGAATTATTTCAACAGCACTACTTATTTGTTTCTTATTATACTATTGTTGCCTATGATTTTTTTGCTGAAAAGTTTATTCAGAAAAAATAAATTTCAACAAAAACCTTTAAAAAAAGCAATATTATATAAAGCGTTTATAGTAGTTGCTGTTTTAGGATGTATGTTTATTATTCATAAAAAATTTAGAACAGAAAATATTCCATATGCAACCTTAACGACTTGGGACGATTACCTCCTTGCAAAAGAACAACTTAAAGATGCACTAGCCGTTCCTACCAGCAAAGCATTTACCAACATTGAAAGTAAAAACAGCCCTCAAACCTATATAGTAGTTATAGGAGAGTCTACTTCAAAATGGCACATGCAACTATATGGGTATGGCAGAGAAACAAACCCAAGGTTAACCGAAATAAAAAATGAACTTATTGTATTAGACAGTGTAATTACGCCTCATGTACATACCATTACTGCACTAGAAAAAATACTTACACTAGCAAGCGATCAAAACAAAGCTCCAACTCACAATGGCTCTATTATACAATTGGCAAATATGGCTGGATTTACAACGTATTGGCTGTCTAACCAAAAACCAGTTGGATTGTATGAAAGTATACCAACCATTATTGGAAGTGCCGCCAGCCACAAGCGTTTTATGGCAACAGACGACTATAATTATGATATTTACGACGGGGCGCTACTACCAGTTTTAGATGAAATATTAAAAGATACGTCCGAATCAAAAAAAATTATTTTTGTACATCTTATTGGAACACATGTACGCTACGAAAAAAGATATCCCATAGCTTTTGAAAAATTTAAAACTCCCTCTAAAAGTTTAAAATTTCAGCACGAAAAAGCGATACAACAAACTAATAGTTACGATAATGCAACCTTGTACAACGACCATATAATTAGGGAAGTCATTGAAAAGCTAAGAGCTCAAGATGGATACAGTTATATGGTTTATTTTTCAGATCACGGGGACGAAGTTTATGACACTATGGACTTTATGGGACATAATGAATACCACGGAACACGCCCAATGTTTGAAGTACCATTACTGTTTTGGTTTTCAGAAAAGTATAAAAATATAAATGGTACCCTATCTAAAAATGTGTTGCATAGAAAATACAGTCTTACAGATTTCCCACACACTTTTGCTTCCCTCTCTAATATTAAATTTGAAAATTTTGAGGCTTCTAGAAATGTTTTAGACAGTACTTTTATAGTGCGAAAAAGAATAATTAAAGACTCCCTGGATTATGACAAAAGGTAAATTTATGATAATACTAGGTTTTCTTTTATTGGGAATACTGCTCTTCTGGCTTTACAAACACAGCCCCATGAAAATTGAATTTTTAGGATACTATAATAAGATTGGAGCACATCGCGTGAACACATTGGAAAAACTGGAAAGTAGCCTCTCCAACATTGAAGCTATAGAAGTAGACCTGGTATATATTTCTGAAACAAACATTCTTGATATTCACCATCCACCTTCACCATCTATTGGGCTTACATTTAATACTTATGTAGCTGCCCTGGGAGATCATCAACCCTTTTTATGGTTGGATATTAAAAATCTGGATGAAAATAATGCTGAACTCATTTTACAAAAGCTAAACAGCATCTTAAATGAAAGGAAATATCCTAAACAAAGTATTTTAATAGAAACTAGATATCCTGAAAAGTTAGGCCTATTTGAAGCTGAAGGCTATAGAACAAGTTATTATTTGAAACAAAATTTACACAAACTACCAAAAACAGATTTAAGCTCAGAAATAAAAAATATTAGGGATATTTTGAAGATACAACCCTACTTAAGTATTTCCACCGAACATTTTGATTATGAAATTTTAAAGGATTATTTTCCAGAAACTACAAAATATTTCTGGTGTATTAGACATTCCAAAATTAGCGATTATAGTTTGGTAAGAAATATGCTAAAAGATACTACGGTAGCTTTGGTGCTAACAAATTACAAGCCATTTTAGATAATTTACTCCAGCCACAGTTTAAAGTCACGTACACGCTCTCGCGCTACAATTACTTCTTGCTCTTTGTAACTTTTCAATTTTAATTGTAGGCGGCTATTCGTGTAGCTAATAATATCTTTAATCGCATTAATGTTTATATAATACTTACGGCTTATTCTGAAAAACGTTTGTGGTGCTAACTCATCTTCTAATTGTTCCAGCGTAGTATCTAGTAAATAATCCCTACCGTCTACAGTGTGAGCGTAGGTTCCTTTATTTTCAGAATAAAAACATTCTATTTCGTCTACCGAAATCATTTTTATATGCTGTCCAATCTTGGTAGTAAATCGTTTCTTGTACGCTCTTTCAACAGGATTCGTAAGCAGTTTTTTAATGTCGTCAAAATTTAATTGAACATTTTGCGTCTTTGGATGTCGCGACTTGTATTTTTTTACAGCTGCGGCAAGTTCATCTTCATCAATGGGTTTTAAGAGGTAGTCTATACTATTTAGTTTAAAAGCCTGGAGTGCGTATTCATCATAAGCAGTCGTGAAAATAATAGAGCTTTGTATAGTTACTTCATCAAAAATTTCAAAAGACAATCCATCACTTAATTGGATATCTAAAAAAATAAGATCGGGATGCTCATTATTTTTAAACCAATTGATGGATTCATCTACACTATGAAGCATTTGGTCTACTGCCACATCAAGAAGCGCTAACATCCGGTTTAACCTTCGCGCTGCAGGCTTTTCATCTTCAATTATTAATACCTTCATGGAATTCTTTATTAGTAACGGAAAGATACTAAAGAGTATCACCTCCATGCAAGTGCAAAGGGTGTGAAAATTTAAATTTTAATGAATATAGTACTATTTGTAGAACTTGGCGTCCTTGCGTAGTTGCGCCATTTTAATAGCTGCAATAGCAGCTTCAGTACCTTTATTACCGTGTTTACCGCCACTTCGATCGATGGATTGTTGCATAGTATTGTCGGTAAGGACACAGAAAATAACCGGAATATCCCCTTGCACATTCAGGTCTTTAATTCCTTGTGCCACCCCTTCACATACATAGTCGAAATGCTTGGTTTCACCTTGTATTACATTTCCGATCACAATAATAGCGTCCAGCATATCGAAACTCTGTGACATTTTTTTTGCGCCATAAATAAGCTCAAAACTTCCTGGAACATTCCATCGTACGATATTTTCCTTTTGACCGCCACAATCTAGAATGGCATCAAAAGCACCTTGAAACATCCCTTGGGTAATTTTTTCATTCCATTCTGAAACAACAATCCCAAACCGAAAATCTTTCGCGTTTGGGATTGTTGTTTTATCGTAAACCGATAAGTTATTGTTTTGAGTAGCCATAGGTATTATTTCGCCAAAACGAAAAAATTGTTATTGCATAGCCTCTACCTTCCCTTTATAAGGAACTGCAGTTTTAGCTTCTGTCGATTTTGGATACTGCTTCTCTAAAGTTTCAAAATGCTTTAGAGCAACGTCTGTTTTACCAAGATTCATAGCAATGATACCTGCTTTTAATAAAAAACGTGGTGATGTTACCTCGTTCTTGCGAATGGTTGCTGCTTCTTCGTAATATTTTAACGCTTCATCTTTCTGGTCTAATTGCGCAAATGCATCACCAATTCCACCTTTAGCCAAAGGAGCTAACATTTCATCTTCACTGCTAAAATTATCTAAATGATTGATTGCCTCCTGATATTTACCAGTACTTAAATAAGCCATACCTGCATAGTATTCAGCAAGATTACCAGCTTTTGTGCTTCCATAATTATCAATAATTTCCAAGAAACCATATTTACCTCTACCACCATTGAGTGAAAGGTCATATAATGAATCACTTAAAGATTCATTACCAAGTGCTTGCTCAAAGTATTGCTGTGACTGGAACATTTCATTCATAGCTTCAGCTTCTTTAGGCCCTTGAACCCACTGTTGAAAACCAAGATACCCTAAAACAGCAATGGCAATTATACCTACTACTATTAAAATTCCTTTTTGGTTTTTTTCTACCCAAGCTTCAGTTTTGTTGGCACCTTCATCTAAGGTATTAAATACCTCGGCAGTTGTACTATCGCCGTCAAAAACTCCGTCTTGATCTGTTTCGTTCTTCGGTTTAGGTTGTTTATAACCTCTTTTTTTATATGTAGCCATAATTTTGGTTTACTAACGGGCAAAAATAAAATTTTTATTACAATTTAAAAGGGAAAAAAGTTCTTATTTTTCAATAATTTGCAGACTCGATTACTACAAGATAAATCTTTAAGGAAAAACACACAACTGGTTCATTTATATGGTTTTAAGTTCAGTTTCATTAATCAACTATAAAAATTTTGAAGCCCATAGTTTTCAATTCGATCCCAAAATAAATTGTTTCGTAGGTAAAAATGGTGTTGGAAAGACCAACGTACTGGATGCTATTTACCATCTTTCCTTTGGGAAAAGTTACTTCAACCCTATTACGAGCCAGAATATGAAACACGGCACAGATTTTTTCGTAATCGAAGGAAATTATGATAAAAATGATAGACAGGAAAAAATAATAATAAGTGCCAAAAGCGGACAGAAAAAACACATAAAACGTAATGGGAAAACCTACGAAAAATTTAGTGAACATATCGGTTTTCTACCTTTAGTCATTATTTCTCCTGCAGATCGCGATTTGATCATTGAAGGTAGCGATACCCGAAGGAAATTTATGGATGGTGTTATTTCACAAGGAGATTCCAAATATTTGCATACACTCATAAATTATAATAAAGTATTAGCACAGAGAAATGCTTTGCTAAAATATTTCGCAGCAAACAATACCTTCAACGCAGCTCAACTAGAAATTTACGATTTACAACTACACGAGCTGGGAACGCCAATTTTTGAAAAACGAATCCGTTTTGTAGAGGTCTTTGCCCCTATTTTTCTAAAACGGTATCAATCTATTAGTAATGGCACCGAAACTGTTGGGTTGAAATATAAAAGCCAACTAAAAGAAGCACCATTAGAACAACTCTTACAAGAATACCGAAGTAAAGATAAGATAACCCAATACACCAACTTTGGCATCCATAAAGACGATTTAAAGTTTAATCTGGATACCTATCCGGTAAAAAAGTTTGGTTCACAAGGACAGCAAAAATCGTATCTCATTGCATTAAAATTGGCACAATTCGATTTTATAAAGGAGCAAAGTGGCGTTACTCCTATCTTATTATTAGATGATATTTTCGACAAATTGGACGAAGAACGCGTAGCACAACTCATCTCACTTGTAGACGATGCTCATTTTGGACAGCTCTTTATTAGCGATACCCACGCTGAACGTACAGAGGCTATTGTAAAAAACGTAAGCCATACGTATAAAATGTTTCCGTTGTGAGTGGTGAGTGGTGAGTGGTGAGTGGTGAGTGGTGAGTGGTGAGTAAAAAAAATGAAAAAATGAAAAAATTTATACCAATTGTAATCATAATTATAATAGCTAGTTCATGCGCTAAGCAAGACCCCAAGGATCAAATTCAGTATATAGGGGGCTACTGGAGTATTGAAAAAGCAGTGCTTGAAGACGGAACCGAAAAGGAGTTCGCAATTAGCACCACAATAGATTTTATAGAAATAAATGGTAATGCTGGCATAAGAAAAAAAGTACAACCCAAATTAGATGGTACCTTTCAAACGAGTAATAAAGCAGAAACTTTCGAACTCAAGATAGAAAATGACAGCTTACGGTTTTACTATAAAACTCCCTTCGATTCCTGGAAAGAAACTGTTATTAAAGCAAAAGACAGCAGTTTAGTAGTTTTAAATAGAGAAGGAAAGACGTACTTTTATAAAAAGTTCGTAAAGTTTGATTTTAAGTAGACCTTTCAAAATAACCTACAACCTCTCAAACAATTAAATGCTATAAATCCAACAAATGGCCAAAAGAAACGCAGAAGAAAGTAGTATAGGCGATGTTTTAAAAAATTTTATCTCCACCAATCGGCTCGAAAAAGGGCTAGACAAGGTTTCCATTAAAGAAGCCTGGCACAATGTATTAGGCGAGGCCATTTCAAAATACACCACTGCCCTATTGTTAGAAAGGGAAACACTTTTTGTGAGTTTGAGCTCCTCTGTCTTACGTGAAGAATTAAGCTATGGAAAAGAAAAAATAATTAAACTCCTCAATGAAGAAGTAGGTAAAGAATTAGTAAAGAAGCTAGTGTTGAAGTAGATTGGTGAATTGGTGAATTGGTGAGTTGGTGAGTTGGTGAGTTGGTGATTTGGTGAGTTGGTCATTAGTTTTTCCACCTTCACTGTTCAATAATCACTGTTCACTATTCACTATTCACTATTCACTACATAAAAAAAATCCTCCTACAATTTCTTGTAGAAGGGTATTGACTTTAATTTCTGAAATACCTTATTAGAACATCTCGCGTCCAGAAAAATGGAAAGCACCTTCAATAGCTGCATTCTCATCACTATCACTTCCGTGAACTGCGTTCTCACCAATAGAGGCAGCATATAATTTACGGATAGTACCTTCTGCAGCATCGGCTGGGTTGGTAGCGCCTATTAACGTACGGAAATCTTCCACTGCGTTGTTTTTCTCTAAGATAGCAGCTACAATAGGACCACGCGTCATATACTCAACCAATTCCCCATAAAAAGGACGTTCACTATGAACTGCATAAAATTCTTGAGCATCTGCTGTTGTCATATGTGTTAGCTTCATAGCAACAATACGGAAGCCACTCGCATTTATTTTTTCTAAAATAGCACCAATGTGTCCTTTTTCAACACTATCAGGCTTTAACATTGTAAATGTTCTATCTGTTCTCATAACTTTTTTAAAATTTGGTGCAAAAGTAAGTATTTAAAACACAATTACAAGCAATTGGCTATTCTTAACGAGAATATAATAGAAATTGTCCAAAACAGTATCCAATTCATAAGGCCTAATATTTGTATCTTCGCGCTCCTATGAACGAAGAAATTACACAACAAGTTGAAGCCTTATTAAGTACTCCTAAAAAAGTAGTGGTGGTTGGACATAAAAACCCAGATGGTGATGCCATAGGCTCTTGTATGGGATTATATTTTTTTCTACAAGCTTTGGGACACGATACACAAGTTGTCATGCCAAACGATTATCCTGCCTTTCTAAAGTGGATGCCAGGGAATGAAATAATTTGTATGTACGATAAAGAACCTGAAAAATGCCAACAATTTTTTAACGAAGCCGATATTGTTTTTACCTTAGATTTCAATTCGCTCAACAGAGTTGGAGATTTGGAAGTAGTATTGGAAAGTTGCGAAGGCAAATTTATAATGATAGATCACCACCAGGCACCCTCAGAATATGCTGTGGTTACTTATAGTGATGTGAAGATGAGTTCAACTTCCGAAATGGTATATCATTTTATAAATGCATTGGGAAGACTGGATTTACTTTCTGCTGAAATTGCCACAAATTTATACACAGGGATAATGACCGATACTGGTAGTTTCAGGTTTTCTTCCACTTCTCCAACTACGCATAGGGTAATAGCTCATTTAATGGAGGCTGGGGCAAATGGCTCTGAAATACACAACAATATTTATGACACTAACACACCTGATAGGTTAAAATTATTAGGCGTTGCATTAAAAAACATGACAATCCTTTCAGAATACAACACAGCATTCATTACGCTCACGCAAAAAGAATTGGATGATCATAATTTTAAAAAAGGGGATACTGAAGGATTTGTAAATTATTCACTATCGGTATTAGGAATAAAATTTGCAGTAATTTTTATTGAAAGTAAGCAGGATGACATTGTAAAAATATCCTTCAGAAGTAAGGGATCTTTTTCTGTAAACGAATTTGCAAGAACACATTACAACGGTGGCGGCCATACCAATGCAGCGGGAGGAAAAAGCGACAAAAACATCGATGAAACCATTTCTGAATTTATTAGTATCTTGCCAGACTATAAAAATGCCCTGAATGCCAATGCGTAATTTTTCATATTTAGTACTATTTCTTGTTTTTGCTGTGGCCTGTAAAAGTCCTGAAGCTAGAAGGCCTGTTCAGCGTAGTTCTGGAAGTTTTATTAAAGAAAGTGCAGAGCGTAATAAAAAATTGTATAAAAAAGAAGAAGCAATTATCACTAAAATAATTGCCCAAAATAGTACTACTGAATTTGAGTCTAATCCAAACGGCTTTTGGTACTTTTACAATGTAAAAGATACGTTAAGTACTATAATGCCAAAATTTGGAGACATAGTAACCTTTACCTACGATGTGAAAGATTTAGAAGGTGTCACCATAGTCTCAGAAGCTGAAAATGGCCTCCAAAAATACCAAGTAGATCAAAGCAATCAAGATCTTATCTCTGGGATAAGAGAAGGAATTAAAATAATGAAAGAAGGTGAAACAGTTACCTTTTTATTCCCTTCCTATAAAGCTTTTGGATATTACGGAATACAAGAAAAACTGGGAGCAAATGTGCCTGTACAAAGCACCATTACACTCCGATCTATTGAAACTTCAGAAGAAAATTAATCACAAACGTTTAAAATTAATTACAAAATCAAATGAAAAAATTATCGCTTTTAGCACTCGTAATCTTAACAGTAGCCATGACGGCTTGTGAAGATAAATATCCTGATTTAGGAGATGGTTTATATGCCGAATTTATCACAAACAAAGGAACATTTGTTGCCAAACTATACAACGAAGCAACCCCACTTACTGTTGCCAGCTTTGTAGAATTGGCAGAAGGTAAAAACAAAATGGTAGACTCTGCATACAAAGGGAAAAAATACTATAATGGGCTTACATTTCACCGTGTAATGAAAGATTTTATGATTCAAGGTGGAGACCCTTTAGGAGACGGAACAGGTGGTCCTGGATATATTTTTCCAGATGAAATTGTAGATTCATTAAAGCATACAGGAAAAGGAGTTTTATCTATGGCGAATCCAGGAGCAAATGCTAATGGAAGTCAGTTTTTTGTTACGCTGAAAGCAACGCCTTGGTTAGACACTAGACACACTGTTTTTGGAGAAATCGTGATGGGTCAAGAAGTGGTGGACTCTATAGGACTTGTACCTACTATAAAACCAGGAGATAAGCCAGTAGATGATGTTGTCATTCAAGAAGTAAATATTATTAATAAGGGTAATCAAAAAGTAGCAGATTTTTCTAAGGAACTAGAAGCATTAGAGGCAGAAGCCCTTGCAAAAGCTGAAGCTGTTGAAAAAGTGGCTTCAGAAACTGCTGTTATGTACGCAACAAAAAGAGCAGAAGCGACCAAGCTAGAATCTGGACTAGAAAAACTGGTAATTCAAGAAGGAAACGGCACAAGACCTGAAATAGGTTCTAAAGTACTAGTACATTGTGCAGGATATTTTTCTAACGGTCAACTTTTTTTCACCACTTACAAAGATGTCGCAGAAAAATACGATGCGCTAGACCCTAGAAATCCATACGAACCTATGGATCCATTATATAGTACTGAGGCTAGATTAATAGCAGGCTTTAAAGAAGGATTGTTAACAATGACAATTGGTGAAAAGGCTATTTTATACATACCATCTCACTTAGCTTATGGCGAACGAGGAAATCCGCCAAGAATTCCAGGCAATTCAAATCTAATTTTTGAAGTAGAGCTTGTAGGCCCTGCTAACTAAAAAATCAGAGATATTGAAAGCCCCGTTATCGGGGCTTTTTTATGGTTAAGCGGCACAATACTACACATTTTAAAAGTATATTTGCTGCTTTTTTAAGCGCAAAACTATGTGGCAGAAAACAATCAAGAATTTTACCCAAAACCCGAAGAATGATATCCTTTCAGGGCTTACAGTTGCTTTGGCATTAGTGCCCGAAGCTGTAGCCTTTGCCTTTGTAGCTGGCATTGATCCCCTAGTTGGATTATACGGAGCTTTTATGATGGGGATTATCACCGCGTTGTTTGGGGGTCGACCAGGGATGATCTCGGGAGCCACAGGAGCTATGGCAGTTGTGATGGTTCATTTAATCGCCAAAGGAAACGAAGTGGGTGAAGCACTTGCCGTTCCAATTGAAAACCTTGGTTTACAATGGTTATTTATCACGTTACTTTTTGTGGGCGGAATTCAGATTTTGGCGGGTGTGTTTCGTCTGGGAAAATTTGTAAGACTCATCCCCCACCCTGTAATGATGGGCTTTGTAAACGGATTGGCAATTGTGATATTTTTATCCCAACTAGGATTGTTTAAAGAAAACGTAGGTGGAGAAATGACCTATTTACAAGGCAATAATTTATGGCTAATGCTTGGCTTGGTTGGATTAACAATGGCAATTATGTTTGCCTTACCAAAACTCACCAAAAAATTACCTGCTGCATTAATTGCTATTATAGTAGTTGCAGCGATTGTAATTTTCGGAAAAATTGATGTGAGCACCGTAGGTTCTTTTATAAAAGACGGAGGTGGTGAAGGACTGCAAGGGGGTTTACCAACATTTCAGGACCAGATTTTCACCTTGTTTTATACCTTAGGAGATAATTGGGGACTCCTATTCTCTACAGCGGCTATCCTTGCAGCCGTTGGTTTAATTGAAAGTTTAATGACCTTAAACCTCATAGATGAAATGACCGAAACCCGCGGAAGCGGTAACCGAGAATGCGTAGCCCAAGGAAGTGCTAACATTTTAAACGGACTCTTTGGCGGTATGGGCGGTTGCGCTATGATTGGACAAAGTATTATCAACATAAATTCTGGGGGTCGCGGACGCTTATCTGGTGCTGTAGCTGCTGTAGCACTGCTCTGCTTTGTACTGTTTGGCGCACCATTAATTGAACAAATTCCTATTGCTGCATTGGTTGGGGTTATGTTTATGGTGGTAATTGGTACGTTTGCTTGGAGCAGTTTTAGGATATTACACAAAATCCCTATAACCGATGCTATTGTATTAATTGCTGTTTCTGCTATTACTGTTTGGCAGGACTTAGCCATTGCCGTAATTGCAGGTGTCATTATGAGTGCACTTTCGTTTGCGTGGAAAAGTGCTACTCGGATTAGAGCACGAAAACGCATAAAAGAAGATGGAACCAAAATTTATGAAATATGGGGACCGCTCTTCTTTGGTTCTACCACAGCTTTCAATAACAAGTTTGATGTGTCCGGAGATCCAGAAGCAATTGAAATAGATTTTATTGAATCGAAAGTTTCAGATCATTCTGGCGTGGAAGCGCTTAGAAATATTGCCAATAAATACATAAATGCTGGCAAAAAAATCACCTTAACACACCTAAGTCCAGACTGTAAAGAGATGCTTATTAAATGGAATCCTGAGTTTGACGCTATTATCCAAGATGCTATTGACGACCCTAGGTACCACGTAGTTACAGATATGATGGATGCCGAAGTTTAGCGGTTCACCTAAACAATTTTTATGCTTTATTTATTAATAATTCTGAAATACGTATCTTTATTTATAGTACATTCGTTTCCTTTTTCAAAGCAACTTACATGACAAAAATGGCTCGTATACTGTTGATTTCTATTGCATTATTCACAGTATCACTTAGTATTTCTCAAACCGATTCAACTTCTGTAAAGCAAGTAGATTCGGTTGAATTGCTTCAAGAAAATTTTCAGAAAAAATTTGCTGATCTCGAAAAACAAAGGCTCCTAGACTCTCTTCGGAAAGCCGATCTACAGCAACAAATTTCTGCATTGAAATCTGATGATGCATCAAAGCGTACTGAACTTCAGCAAAAATTAAATACGCTGAATGATCAAGGAGAGGCCTTGTTAATTCAAAAAAAACAACAAATTGCTTCTTTACGCAAATCCACAAAGGGCTACCCAGTTCTTGGCTTTTTTAAAGACACCTTGTTTTTAATTCATACTAAATTAGGAAGTTTTTCAGCTGGAGAACGTGCCGATGCTATTACAAAACGAATTAAAAAACTACCAAATAATGCAGGTTTTACTGCAGATTCATTAAAACTCGTAGAGGCTGAAACTACTTTCGATGTTGTATATGGCGAGGCTACCGTAGTAAGTATTTCACAAAACGACGCTCTTTGGGAAGATACAACCACCTTTGAACTTGCTAAAACTTATAAGGAAAAAATAGGTGCAGAAGTTACTCGCTATCAAGAAGAAACCAGTATCTGGACTATTTTAGCCGAAATTGGACTAGCGCTATTGGTACTTGTTATTATATGGTTCTTAATAAAATATATTAACAAATTCTTTAAATGGACTGCTAAGAAAATTGAACAGCAGGAAGGAAAACGTCTCAAAGGAATAAAACTAAAAGATTATACTTTGTTCGACGCCAAACGGGAAGTTGTAGCGGTGTTGTTCTTTAATAAAATTATAAAATGGTTTGCCATTGTGGCCTCAGTTTACATTGCTTTACCCATTCTTTTTGGTATTTTTCCTTGGACTCGCGATTTTGCAGATACGCTGTTTGGATATGTCCTAAATCCCGTAAAGTCAATTTTGTCAAGTCTTTGGAATTTCTTGCCTGATTTAATTACCATTGTAGTAATTGTGATTGTGTTTAGATACGCATTAAAAGGGCTTAGTTTTTTACAAAAAGAAGTAGCCATAGGCAATTTGAAAATAAAGGGGTTTTATCCAGATTGGGCAAAACCTACTTACCAAATTGTAAGGGTAATGGTTATTGCAATGATGATTGTTGCTATCTGGAACTACATTCCTGGTAGTGACTCCCCTGTATTTCAAGGGATTTCGGTTTTCTTAGGGTTCTTATTTACGTTTGGTTCGGCAGGATCACTTTCTAATATTATTGCCGGATTGGTTTTAACATATATGCGACTCTTCAAAATTGGGGATCGTGTAAAGATTGGAGAAGTGTTTGGTGATGTTATTGAAAAATCATCTCTCGTTACCCGTGTACGTACACCGAAAAATGAAATTATATCTATCCCTAACAGTACAGTAATGAGTAGCCACACTATAAATTACAGTAGTGATGCCCCAGAAAAAGGATTAATAATCCATACTACAGTAACCATTGGGTATGATATTCCTTGGAAAAAGATGCACGCCGCCCTCATTGAGGCTGCCAAAAGAACAGATTTAGTCATGGAAACTCCTGAACCCTTTGTGTTACAAACAAGTTTGGAGGATTTTTACGTGGCCTACCAGATTAATGCCTATATCCAAGAAGCTAACAAGCAGGCTACTATCTATAGTAATTTACACCAGAATATTCAGGACGTTTGTAATGAGCAGGGAATCGAAATTTTATCACCTCACTACCGTGCAGCAAGAGATGGAAATATGAGTACCATCCCAGAAAATTATTTACCAAAAGATTATAAAGTACCTAGTTTTAATGTAAAGAGCGAGCGCTCATAACTTAACGCACCTTTACTTTATTATTTTTTCGATATGCTGTAGGTAGCATGTGAAATCGTTCGGTAAATATTTTTGAAAAATAACTTCGGCTCCTATACCCGATACTATATACAATTTCTGAGATAGTCATATCGGTCTGTTCTAAATATTCTCTAGCTTTTTGAAGCTTTACCTCTCTACTGTACCCATTGACCGTGTACGCGTGTAGCAATCTAAAACCTTCCTGAAGTTTTGTTGGCGTAAGCATGACCTCTTGAGCAATTGTCTCTACAGAGATATGTTGATCCAGTTTTTTTCCAATAAGCAGCGTCGCTTTGTCTATCTTATCTATTTCTCTGGATGACAAACTATTGTTTTTTGAAGAGGTATGCTCAAATTTCTCATATTCGTGCAATTGTAATCCCATAATAATATGAACATACCCTTCCATCATTACGTTTCGAATTAATCCTTCATGGGTGCAATTTTGTAAAAGGCGAATTTGATCTGCAATTTTTAAACTAAAATTTCCAAAGTGGTTGTACACTGTATCATGCTCTTTTGAGTTAAATATTGAAGTTAAACCCTCAGGTAATAAGAGTGTGCTATAATTTTTTTTCTTTTTGTACTTTGAAGGAATTATTTGGATGATCGTTTTTTTGATTTTAGTGTTCGGTTTAAAAATTTGACTATTTATTGCATCAATTTTATAAGTTATAATGATATTCTGAAATCGTTTTAATTCAATATTTTCCCCAATATCATTTACAAACTTTGAGCCACCTTCCGTTATAAAAATAAAATCGACGGGACTTTCATCTTTAAAAGATGCTATAAGATGGGTCTCCTCTTTAAAAATAGCTTCAAAATTTATAAGCGTAACACCCCAATCGAATGTGATCTTACGAATAGTTCCTTTACCTATTTCATTTTTGAATTCGACAAAGAACTCACCAAACTCATCTTTAGCACTTGCATTAAAAGAAGTGGAAAGTTGTTTAGGTATGGCATCCCCAATAATATCCTGAAAGAAAATTTTCTTCATCTAAACTCGTTAAAACTTTAACAAGGTACGACCCAAAATTAACTTCTACTTAACTCATAAGCGAAATATTTTAACACTATCACGCAACTAACTGAACTTCAAATGCCAAATTTGAGATTTCCTTGTATTTAAATCAAAAAATTTACAAGGAAAAGAGTTTTCAAATACACTTTTTTTAAAATTGAAATGAATTATAGATTTTTTGATGAAGTAATAAGGTAATGAGGTTTATAAATTATTATTTCGTTCATCGTATAGTAATTTTACTCCATAAAGAATAAGTCCGCCCATAAGCAGGCATATCATTACATTTGCCTCTCCAAAAAAGAAGAAGCTAATGAGCCAGCTAACAAATAATAAAACACAAAGAATCTTGAGTAAGAGCATATTTTATCTTTCAATACTCATAAATTTCTCAATAATCCTTTAAAACCAATATCGTTATACCATTAAGATTTGACTTATATGTTTTTAAGACAGTTAAAACTTCAAAAAAGGTATAAAAAAAAACGAATTTCCGTAGTAAGGAAATTCGCTTGTATTTAAAACTAAAGTTTTTAGTTAATTTTTAACCCTCAAGTGCTTGCTGTACTTTTTTGATTATTACATCCATTTCAAAAGGTTTTTCTATAAAATAATCGGCTCCAGCATTAAGTGCTTCCCTATGTGCTTCGGGATGGGCAGACATAATCATTACGGGAATCTCGGAAATATCTTTATCTTTCTTGATAGCAGCACACGCATCGCAACCATTTGCGCCGGATAAAAGCATATCCATTAAAATTAGATCTGGCTTTACTTCTTTTACATCGTCAAGTATTGTTGCTAAAGAACTACGGGTAGAGGTTTCCCATCCTTGAAAATCGAACATAAGCTTTAGTACCTCCAAAATATTTTCTGAATCTTCTACAACTAGGATATGTGGTTTTTTATCTATCATTGTTTTGTTTTGTTATGCATAAATTTTATGTGATAGGAATTGTGAAATAAAAGGTAGATCCCTCACCTTTCTCACTGTCAACTCCAATGGTACCCCTGTGCTTTTTTATAATATCTGCGGCAATATATAGACCAATCCCAAAACCTGGAAATGTATTTTCGTCTTTACCCTCTTCTCTGTAAAAACGTTTAAAAATACGTTCTTTATTCTCTTCTTTAATTCCAATTCCGTAATCCTTTACAGAAACACGTATGGTATCATCTTCAATCAAACAGGAAACTTCAATATTCTTAGACTCTGGCGCATATTTTACAGCATTTGTAAGGAAATTGGTAACTACCTGCCCAAGGCGCTCTCTATCTGCAATAATAGTAGTGCTTGCTGTATTTTTAAATGAGATAGAGTGGTTTGGATTAACAATTCTAATTTGCGAAACTCTATTTTCTATGAGCTCGTTAATTTCAAATTCAGTTTTAGTAAGTTGAAGCCCGCCCCGTTTCATTTTTGATAAATTGAGTAGGTCTGAAATTAAGGATGTTAGTACTAATATTTGTTTATCTATAGTATCCAGTGCTTTTTTTAAAAATTCATCTTCACTGTCTTTATATTTTGCACTCAACAATTGAACATACCCTTTTACCGAAGTTACTGGAGTTTTAAGTTCGTGACTCGCCATACCTATGAATAAATCCTTCTGCTTTTCCTGTAATTTTATGTCGTGAATATTCATAAAGGCATGAATATACCCTTCAAAATCGCCATCTACATTGTAGCGAGGTACACCTTTATTTACCATCCAACGGTACCTACCGTCAAATCTTTTTACACGGTACTCCATTTTAAAATCTTCCTGATTAGCGTACGCTTCTTCAAAGATAGTTCTACAGCTGTCTATATCTTCGCTGTGGGTGTTTTCGAAACCAATGGTGCCAATATGGTTTTCAAGGGTGCTACCAATAAAGTCTAACCATAGCTTATTGGCAAAGGTAATTTTTCCTGCTAAATCTGTAATAACAATAAATACAGGAGCATTGTTTGCCATACGGCGAAAACGTTTCTCACTTTCTTCCACTTTAAAAAAG
Organism: uncultured Flavobacteriaceae bacterium; assembly: GCA_963799365.1. Lineage (GTDB taxonomy): Bacteria > Bacteroidota > Bacteroidia > Flavobacteriales > Flavobacteriaceae > Marinirhabdus. The sequence continues at coordinate 63,527 of CAWCWV010000006.1, read as the reverse complement.
GCCTCTCTCAGCTTTTTTTCTGAAGTATACTGTTCGGTAACATCCTGAAGGGTGCCATTAAACCGATAGGGTTTCTTATCTTCATTAAACCAAGCTCTTCCTATGGCCCTAACCACACGCTCCTTCTTCACTTTGGGTGGTAGAATGCTATATATAATATCGTAATGATGATCTGTATCATAATCCATTGCATTAGCAATTGCATTATTTACACGTTCCCTATCTTCGGGCACAATTACTTGAATAGCCCGTTCTAATGGTATTTCATCGGTTTTCTTTAATCCGAACCATTTTTTTAAACGGTCATTTCCCTTAAATTTTTTAGTAATTGGATTTAAATCCCAAGTTCCCAGTGCTGCCGCTTCTATAGCAAACTGTAGTTCGCTTTTGCTTTCGCTCAATGCAGCAAAAGTGTCAATTAATTTCTGCTCCTGTTTGTGTTCTACCGTTATATCCTGTATAATTCCATTAAATCTATACGGCTCATTATTCTTATTGAAATAACATTTACCTATGGCGTGAACTACTCGTTTTTGCTGTAAAGTTTTATTATTAATTGTATAAACTATATCGTAATTCCCTCCAGATTTAAAGTTTTGTGCCTTCACAATTGCTTGTGCTACACGTTCCCTATCTTCCTGTACTATAGTATTATTAATTATTGCGTGAAGGTGTACTTTTTCTGCATTTTCGACACCAAACCACTCTTTAAACCTATTATTTCCAGTAAGCTCATCATTAATAGGAAGGTAATTGAAAGTTGCCAAATTCCCTCCTTCTATCGCAAAATTTAATTGAGAACTTTTCTCTTCCAATCGTTTAAGCGAAATAACTTTTTCAGTCGTTTCCATCACAGTAACCAACACCCCTTCTATTTTGGATTTTTCATTGTATAAAGGACTATAACTAAAAGTCCAGTACACATCTTCCATGTGCCCATTTCTAAAAATAGGAATTAACGTATCTTCATCCCAAGTAGCTACTCCAGATTCCTTTACACTTTTTACCTTAGGTCCTGCGACGGTTTCATAAATTTCTCCCCAAGCTTCACGGCCTGGTATTCCCAACATTTTGGGATGCATTCCTTCTATCCCTAAACTTGGACGATAAGTATCGTTGTAAAAGCAAATATTCTCGTCTCCCCAAAAAATATACATGGGGAATTTCGAATTTAAGATGAGATTTACTGAGGTTATAAGACTTTGTGGCCACTTGGAAATAACGCCTAACGATGTGAGGCTCCAATCTTTTTCACGGATTCTTGTAGCCATTTCGCCATCGCCCACAATTAAAGTTTCCTGTAGATTTTTAGAGTCTATCACTTAATTTTTTTGGTTGATTAGTCTTTGCCTTGATTTCTATAAACAAACAAATAAAAGTACCTGAAAATAGAAATTAAAATGTGAAAATTTTCATAAAATGCAATAACTCATATCGCATAAAACCTAGCTGTAATCAACTACTGAATTCGATCATAACAAAAAAAAGCTGAATTTCTTGATAAGGGAAATTCAGCTTTCTGTTTTTTGATTGATGTTAACTACCGTAATTTGCAATCTAATTTACGAAGTAATGGGTCTCTTAATGTATGTTGAAATGCTTCTTCAACAAAATAATTCATCCGGCGTTTTTGTAATTGCAAACGTCCAACACCTAAGAAATTTGATAATTTTTTCATGATATTTCGTTTTTTGATAGATTAATCTTGCGCTTCAGCTTATCTGTAGCGTCTTTTGTTGTTCCAAGTGTATGCTTTTGATGTCTTTACTCTTGCTGATAATGCATTGCTGTCTAAAGTTCTCATAATACTATTTTTAAAGGGTTATACTAAATAGACGCACAACAAGATTTTTTGTTACAGTACTATGCATTACAAAGTAGTAATTTAACAAAATTTAACATTTAAAGCAGATTGTTATCCATACATATGTATAGATTAGTTTTTTTAATATATCATAGAAAGTGTAACATTTGTAAATACGATTTATCTATATACAAACCAATTTTTGACATTATGAGACAATATTTGATAGTTGCATTATTATTGCTTTTTATTTCTTGTTCTGAAACCGAGATAAAGACAGCACCCCATTCTGAATCATCACCAGTAACACTACGAGATACGTTAAAAACTCCGGCAGATTTCTTTCCAAAAAACAAAACAAAAATACTGGTAGTAGGAACATTTCACTTTAACTATCCTGGTCTGGATACTCATAAAACTACGCCAGAGGACCAGATAGATGTTTTAAAAGAACCAAAAAAATCTGAAGTAACAGAACTGGTAGCCTACATTAAAAAATTTAAGCCCACCAAAATTGCCATTGAAGCGAACCCAAATTGGAACGCAACTCAAAAACTACGTAATTATATTGAAGGACAACATAGGGACGAGCGTGATGAAAGGTATCAATTAGCAATGAGAACTGCTTCAGAATTGGGAATAGATACTCTCTATCAAGTAAACTCCAATTCGTTGAGTAGCGATTTGTACCAACGAGATTCTATCTACCTAAAGCAACTAACAGGTGCTATAAATTGGGACTACGTAGACCCTCTTTGGGAAGGTTTTGAAAAATGGATGGCGTACGATGATAAGCTCATCCCGAAAATGAATCTAACGGAATATTTTAAGTATATAAATTCTAGAGAATCCCACCTATACGGCTATGGAATTTATTTACTCGGAAATTTTAAAACTGAAAATAACCAAGGCGCAGATTATCTTTCTCTTTGGTGGTACAACCGAAATCTTAGAATTTTCAGAAATATTACGGGAATTACCGAAAGCCCAGAAGATCGAATTATGATCATTATGGGCAATGGCCACGCCGCAATTCTAAGAAATCTCTTTGAAAGTTCTCCAGAGTATGAATTTGTAGAGTTTGACAGCCTGTAAAAAAGAGAAAATCTATTTAATCTAAATATGTTTTTATGATTTTTTTCAAATAGATTTTTAGTTATTCTCACAATTTATTATAAAGCGGTATTTTTAAACAATGCAAGCCAAAGGAATTCTCGCTGTTATTGTTTTTGCTCAGTTTTGCTGCACCTCATTGTGGTTTGCAGGTAATGGCGTTTTAGACCAACTCACTGAAGCGTTCCAACTCCCAATCGAAGCTTTAGGGTATCTAACCTCTTCTGTGCAGTTTGGATTTATCTTAGGCACATTACTATTTGCATTTTTAACTATTGCCGATAGGTTTTCTCCCTCTAAAGTATTCTTTATTTGTGCATTAATTGGAGCCTCTATAAATTTGGGAATGCTTTGGAATGGAAATACATTAACTTCATTAATAGCCATTCGGTTTATGACTGGATTCTTTTTAGCAGGCATTTATCCCATTGGAATGAAAATAGCAGCAGATTATTTTGAACAAGGGTTAGGAAAATCTTTAGGATATCTCGTAGGAGCACTAGTTTTAGGTACTGCATTTCCTCATTTTATTAACACATTATCTCAAGAAATTTCTTGGATATGGGTTATTATTAGCACCTCATCTGTAGCAGCAATTGGGGGATTTATTTTACAAATTCTTGTTCCTGATGGCCCTTATAGAAAAGCTGCATCAAAACTTGATTTTTCGGCATTAAAACAAATTTTTAATAATAAAAAATTCCGCGGTGCGGCCTTTGGGTATTTTGGACATATGTGGGAATTATATGCATTTTGGGTATTCATCCCATTTTCACTAAATGCTTATAGCACCATAAATTACGCTGCCAACATTAATGTGCCGTTCTGGTCATTTTTAATTATTAGTGTTGGAAGTTTGGGCTGTATTGCTGCTGGCTATTTTTCCCAATACTTTGGAAGTAAAAAAGTGGCGACCATCGCTTTATTAGTATCTAGTAGTTGCTGTTTGATGTCTCCGCTGTTCTTTACTTCTAACAGCTGGATATTCTTAATTTTCTTATTATTTTGGAGTATTATGATAATTGCAGATTCACCTATGTTTTCAACATTGGTGGCTCAAAATACATCTTCTACAACTAAGGGTACTGCACTCACAATAGTAAACTCTATTGGGTTTGCAGTGTCTATTGTAAGCATACAACTAGTATCCTTTTTAACTACGGTTATTCCTACAAAATATATTTTTCTTGTGCTATGTCTTGGAGGTATTTTTGGGTTGTTTTTTATAACTAGCACAAAAACAGAAACTTCATAACTACCTACTCAAAATCTAGTTACGAAACTTTTAATCCGTTTGGAGTATTCTTGCTGGGTTGCAATAAAGTCACATCTTTTCCATCTACAGCGCCTAATACTAAACATTCGCTCATAAACGGTCCTATTTGTTTCTTAGGAAAATTAACTACTGCTATTACTTGCTTTCCAATAAGTTCTTCAGCTTGGTACAAGTTTGTAATTTGAGCCGAAAACTTTAAAACCCCGATCGTATTTCCAAAGTCAATTTTCAATTTGTAAGAAGGATTACGTACTTCAGTAAAGTCTGTTGCTTCTAAAATTGTCCCAACTCGCATATCTACCTTTTCAAAATCATGCCAAGATAAATTATTCATTATGGGTAATCCTGAGTTTATTGCGCATCTCTTCAGAAATATAGGTTCCTGCAGCACTATAATTATCTACTAGCAATCCTTTTTTGCCATCGGCAGTTTTAATGGCATATAAGATGGAGTTATCTCCTGGGTCTGTCATCCCTTCAAATCGAAAGTACTGCACTACCTCACAGTCGCCTGCCTTCCACTGTTGCTTTAATCCTTTGGATAATATTCCATCTTCCACAAGGTTGAAATCTTCGGTGTATCCTTCGTTTTGTAATTGTTCTATCGCTACAGAGAGCGAACTATATCCTTTGTCCATAATCTTTTTGTTTTACTAAAGATACATAGGCTTCGGCAGACATTCAAATTTTTATTATATGTTTAATAAATGATAGACACCGCTTCGTATGATGAAGAGCGTTCATAATTGTATCTTTGAATTGTAACGTACAACTTGTAACTTACATTAATATAGAAAACAACGCTATGGCTTTGACACCTTCCAATATGATGCCTCTAGGCACCCAAGCACCAGACTTTACGTTAACAGATGCTAGCACCAACAAGCCTGTAAGATTAAAAGATGTTCGTGGTGAAAAAGGAACGGTGGTGCTATTTATTAGTAATCATTGCCCTTTTGTAAAACACGTAAACGAAGAGCTGGTGCGCCTGGCTAACGATTATCGTGTAACAGGTTTTGGCTTTGTAGCTATTAGTAGTAACGACATTGAAAACTATCCACAAGATGCCCCAAAATATATGTGGGACGTCGCAAGAAAAGAAAACTATCCCTTTCCATATCTCTTTGACGAAACCCAGGAAATTGCAAAAGCTTATGACGCCGCTTGCACACCAGATTTTTATTTGTTTGATGCAGATTTAAAACTTGTATACAGAGGCCAATTGGACAACAGTCGTCCCGGTAATGGGATCCCGGTAAATGGACGAGACCTCCGTGAAGCGATAGATAATATCCTAAATAATAACCCCCAGCGTAAAGAACAGAAACCGAGTATGGGTTGTAATATAAAATGGAAACAGTAAGTTGGTGGTGGATTCAACCGAGTATTTATTCTGAAAATTAATTCAACTGAGTATAAATTAATAGCAACAGAGTTTCAAAATTTACTAATAGCGATTAATTGCTATAATGAGATTAAGCTATCGTTATAAAAACAGAAAAAACTTATAATAGATCTTAAGGTTCTAATAGAATGATTGAGCTTTTTCTAAATTGAATTAAAGTGGCTTTTATTTGACACTAAGCTATATAATTAACTCTATTATACATTAAACCTAAAGTGCATCACATCGCCATCTTTCACGATATATTCTTTCCCTTCAACACCCATTTTCCCGGCTTCTTTAACTTTGGCTTCACTACCAAATTGAATGTAATCTGCGTATTTAATTACTTCGGCACGTATAAATCCTTTTTCAAAATCGGTATGGATAACTCCAGCTGCTTGTGGGGCAGTTGAACCAATAGGGATGGTCCAGGCGCGTACTTCCTTCACTCCAGCCGTAAAATAGGTTTGTAGGTTCAATAAACTATAAGCACCACGGATTAATTTTGCAGAACCAGGCTCTTTCAATCCTAAATCTTCCAAAAACATTTTGCGTTCTTCAAAAGTTTCTAATTCGGTGATATCAGCTTCAGTACCTACGGCTAGAATAACTACTTCAGCATTTTCATTGGCTACGGCTTCTTTAACACGGTCTACATAAGCATTACCATTTGCTGCGGCATTTTCGTCTACATTACAAACATACATCACTGGTTTATCTGTAATAAACTGTAATGGTTTTACAAAATCCTCTCTATCGTCTTTAGCAATTGTAATAGCACGTACAGAAATTCCTTTCTCTAAACCTTCTTTTATTTTAAGAAGAATAACTTCTTCCTTTTGTGCATCTTTATTACCTGTTCTTGAAGCTCGTTTTACTTTTTCTAATTTCTTATCTACAGTATCTAGATCCTTCAGTTGCAATTCAATATCAATAGTTTCTTTATCGCGAATAGGATCTACGCTACCATCTACGTGAATGATATTATCATCGTCAAAACAACGAAGTACGTGCAAAATAGCATCGGTTTCGCGAATATTCCCTAAAAACTGGTTTCCTAACCCTTCCCCTTTACTAGCACCTTTTACAAGCCCTGCAATATCTACAATCTCTACTGTAGCTGGCAATACTCGTTCTGGATTTACTAGTTCTTCCAATTTTACCAAACGGCTATCCGGAACATTTACTACACCAATATTTGGTTCAATAGTACAAAATGGGAAGTTCGCGCTTTGGGCTTTGGCGTTTGATAAACAATTAAAAAGGGTGGATTTTCCAACATTTGGTAGTCCTACGATTCCTGCTTTCATGAGTTCTATTCTTTTCTATAGCGACGTGGCTATTTTAGCCGGCAAATATACGGCATAGTTCCAATAAACACATCTTTTTAATAAGCGATATATCTAAAAAAATAGGAAAATTTTGAGTGCTAGTTGGCAGTTATTTAACAACTGGTACTTTACATTTGACCTTATAAACAATTAAATCAAACATTATGAAAACAATACTTAGCATACTTTGTGTAGTGTTACTATCTACCGTAACTGTTAATGCACAAGTGCAAAAAAACGTACAGAAAAAAACAACCACCAAAAAAGTACGTGTCACTGACGATAAACAAGTTACTACTCAAACCGTTGAAGATACAGATGCCCAGATAGATGTTATAAATGTTGAAGATAACGAAATGGAGGATCAGGCAAAAAAAGTAACAAAAATGAATGCCGACATGACAGAAGTTGTTAATTCTGACACTAGCATGAATACAGAAAACAAGATGCTAGTTGATCAAAAAATGAAAACTCAGCAAATGAATTTAGAGAAATCTAAACAAATGCAAATGGAATTAGCTGAAAAAGAGAGAAAGGCATTGGAAGCTAATAAGAAGAAGATGATGGAAGAGCTAGAAAAAAGAAGAATGGAACTGCAGATCGCGCCCAAAAGGTATGGCAAAATTGAAAAAAGATCCTGACGGAGACGGAATTAACTAGTACAATTTTAGAATTTATTAAAAAAACCCACCAAAATTGGTGGGTTTTTTATTGCTGAAATGCTAGTAACTCAATTCACTGTAAAGTGCGATAGTATATTCCTGAAATGTTGCCAAGTTATTATGTTCACCCCCTTTTATCGTGATCATTTTGCGAAGATCTTCAGGAAATACTTGAAATAGTTTTTCTCCAGACTTGTAAGGTACAACACCATCCTCAGTACCATGAATAATCGTGACTCTAGAAGTAACACCTTGTGCATAATCTCCTGTATTAAAATTATACTTCAAAAGCTGTTCAGCTGGTAAATAGGGATATCGCATTTTTACTACATCGGTAAGACTATAAAATGGCGATTCTAATATCAGTTTACGAGGTTTATTCTTAGATGCTACATAAGTTGCAAAAGTAGTTCCCAAAGATCTTCCATAAACAGTAGTTTGAGACTCCGGGAATAACTTGTTCGCTTTCTTATAAAAAGTTAGTGCGTCCTGGTACATAGCTGATTCGGTTCGTTTTCCTGTACTTTTTCCATAACCACGATAGTCTAACATAATTACATTGTAATTATGTTGCGTGAATTGAGAGGCTATGGTGCCCCATTTGGATAAATTATGAGCATTTCCATGAAAATATACCACCAAACCATTTGGCTTCTCAACTTTAAAATAAAGCGCATTGAGACGTTCTCCGTCTTGGGTATCTATAAATAACTCTTCAAAAGTGACGCTGGATGCTAATAACGGAAAACTATACGTGTAACCTTCATCTAAGGCTTTAGGTAAGAAAATGAATTTCTCTTGAAAAGTGTAAAGGCCTCCGATAATAATTACAAAAATAATAAGAGCAGCAAACAGGAATTTGAAAATTCTTTTCATTACTTAAGGCTATTAGGCTTTTTTTGCAGAATGTTTCACCCTATAACTGGTGGTGGACAAATCTATTTTTTCATCCTCAAAATTAATAATCTGTCTTAATATTTCGTGATAGGATTCAAAATTATTTAAATTCTTATGACCCCCATCTATAACTGGCCAAAGTCGAGTAAGGGAAGGATTTATTTTCGATAATTTCACACTACTCTTAAAAGGAATAAGTGTGTCGTTAGTACCGTGAATGATATGAACAGGACATCTTACATATTGTAGCCACTTGTAGGTTGGCATAGGATATTTCAGCAAAATAGAAAGTGGCATAAATGCCATATAGCGACCTGTTACTTTCAATAAACTATAATAAGGAGCATCCAAAACAAGCATTTTGGGATTGTTCATAGATGCAAGTTTAGTGGCAAAACCAGAACCCAAAGACCTTCCATACAATACTATATATTCTTCAGAAACTCGTTCTTTCATTTTATCATAGACATATTGAAGGTCTTTTTTTAAATTCTCCTGAGTTCGCTTTCCTATGCTTTTACCAAATCCACGATAATCTACCATAATTACATCATAGCCGTGACGTGTAAAATCTACTGCAAATTTGCCCCAGCCCTTCATACTTTTACTGTTTCCTTTAAGGTAAAGAACAACACCACGTGTCCTTTTAGTTTTAAAATGAAGTCCATTTATAATAGCGCCATCGGTAGTTTCAAGATTATATTCTTCAACTTCCTGATTTTCATAATGAAAAATAAAATCTTTAGGCAGTTTCTCTGGCTTAAACAAAAAGTAATCCTGTATATAATATAAAAGCAAACTTATCACTAGATAAATAGCAACAACCCAAATAGTAATTTGAATCCAATATGGCATCTTACTAAATTACAAAAACTTATGCTCTAGGTAAACCATCTTTCTTAATTAAGTTAATTTATGTTAAATAGCGAGGTCTCAAACGCAATTTAGCAAAGACTTATTATAGCATTAGTAATAGTTAACAACCATCTATTGTATATTATTCTATATAACAAAAAATAAAAAAGATGAAAAAGATACTAATGATTGCCGCATTAACAACATTTACAGTTGGTTTGGCACAAAACACAAACGAAAAAGAAGTTAAAACTACAAAGAAAACTATAGTTACTGATACTGATGGAGTTGATGTTAAAACCAAAACGGTTGAGACAAAATCCAGAACCAATTTAGCACTTGGTAATAAAACCTCGAGTCAGAATTTTAACACTATAATGAAGCCGACAACAATTATGACAGATGTTGATTATAGTTATGGTGGAGTAAATTATAGATTTATGCCAGAAAAAGATGGATACTATATAGTAAATACAAACAACAAAAACGCAAAAGTTGCTAGACTGTATCCTAGTACTCAAAAAGGATATTATATTTATTCACAAGAAGGGAACAACTCTTTCGGATATTTTAACGCAGACGGAGATTTAGTGATCGAAAGTTATGATCCAGATAATGATGGAGTGATGAATTACATCTATAAAGTTAAAAATGATAAAAAAATGAAAAAGAATAAAATGAAAATGAAGAAAGATAAAATGAAATAATATTTTATACCCCCGCACATTGCGTACTTTTCAGAGAGGTCACTAGCAGACTTAGAATTGTACTAAAATAAAAACACCCGCTCTTTGCGGGTGTTTTGTTATGTATATAAACAAGCTATTTATGGTGCATAAATGCTTGTTTACTTAATAAGACTTCTTCTGTTTCAACATTATCCTCATCAGGAACGCAACAGTCTACTGGGCACACTGCTGCACACTGAGGCTCTTCATGAAACCCTTTACACTCTGTACATTTATCTGCCACAATATAGTAAATCTCGTCACTTACTGGTTCCTGAGTTTCATTAGCGTCTACCGCTTTACCATTAGGTAGCACTAGACTGCCTTCAAGATCGGTTCCATCTGCATAGCGCCAATCGTCTGCGCCTTCGTAAATTGCGGTATTTGGGCATTCAGGCTCACACGCACCACAGTTAATACATTCATCTGTTATTATAATTGCCATAGGGAATTTCTTTTTCTAACTTTGCACAAATTTAATGCCTAAGACTCGCAACTCCAAACAATGATGCAATTACAACAAAGAATTAACGCGTTTATACAATTAGGCACTTTTTTATCACAGTTTGCTGAAAACATTCCAACAAAACAATCCTCTGTTCTTTACAATGATACTTTTTTTGCTGAAATGCAAGCTGTTTTAAATGTAGCCAAAACAAAAAACACTTGGTTTACTGAAGATAATCTTCAATTTTCTTGTAAGAGTTGGGGAAACGCATTAACAGAATCTACTATAAAGAAATGGCTTTCAGCATATAAAATTTTGGATCTAGCGCAGGAACACCCTTTACGGTCGGGGCATGAAGATGGCAAAGTGAATTCAGAAAAAAAAGTAGCTATTATTATGGCGGGAAACATACCGTTGGTTGGCTTTCATGACTTTATGTGTGTTTTGCTGTCGGGACATTCGGTTTTGGGTAAACTTTCGTCTAATGATACTATTTTACTTCCTTTTGTAAGCAAATACCTAATCGCGATTGAACCTTTACTCGAAGAAAAGATTGAACTAACCACTTCAACATTAGAAGATTTTGATGCGGTTATTGCCACAGGAAGTGATAATACTGCTTTATATTTTGAACATTATTTCGGAAAGTATCCTAATATTATTAGAAAAAACAGAAACAGCGTTGCTATCATCACAGGAACCGAAACGCCAGAACAGATGGAAGCCTTGGCCGATGATATTTTTAGATACTTTGGTTTGGGATGCCGCAATGTCTCAAAAATATATGTTCCCGAAGATTATAAGTGGGATCATTTTTTTAACGGAATGTTTGCCTGGAAAGAAGTCATTAATAATCATAAATACATCAATAATTACGATTATAATAAAGCAGTTTATTTAATGAGTCTGGTAAAATTACTAGATAACGAATTCATGATACTCAAGGAAGACACAGGGTTCTCCTCTCCTATCTCGGTAGTTTTTTATGAAACCTATACTAATTTGGAAGCCTTGGCCTCCACATTAGATGCTGCAAAAGAAAACATTCAATGTATCGTTTCAGAAAAGCACATCCCTTTTGGTGAAGCACAAGAACCAAAACTTTCGGATTATGCAGATGGAGTAGATACAATGAAGTTCTTGCTTGATTTATAACTGTTTATTAAAAGCAGCTAATTCAAAAAATGAGAAATCACAAATCACAAAAAAAATCAAATCGCAAAAAAGGAGATTCTGTCTTAAATCCAAAATCCAATCAGCTAACTACTAATTACCTATTTAACTAATTAACTAATTAACTAATTAACTAATTAACTAATTAACTAATTAACTAATTAACAATCTTATCAATTATTTAACGCCCAATCCACTACCTTTTTTTAATCTTTGCAACTTCATAAAACAACCACAATGAAAAAACATAATTTTAGTGCAGGTCCTTGTATCTTAGCTACTTCAGTATTGGAAAAAGCAGCTGCAGCAGTAAAGAACTTCGACAATCTTGATCTTTCTCTTTTAGAAATCTCTCACCGAAGTTCATCTTTTGTGACCGTAATGGATCGTGCAACAGATTTGGCTTTGGAACATCTTGGACTTCAAAATAAAGGCTACAAAGCACTTTTTTTACAGGGAGGAGCAAGCTTAGAATTTTTGATGGTGGCATATAATTTATTAGAAAAAAAAGCTGCCTACCTTAATACAGGAACCTGGTCCGATAAAGCCATTAAAGAAGCCAAACTATTTGGTGAAGTGGTTGAAGTAGGCTCTAGTAAGGCGGACAATTTTAATTATATCCCTAAAGAATATACGGTCCCTAGCGATGTGGATTATTTTCACTGTACGAGCAACAACACAATTTTCGGAACTCAAATGAAGTCTTTTCCAGATATATCTGCACCGATGATTTGTGACATGAGTAGCGATATCTTTTCAAGGGTGTTGGATTTTTCAAAATTTGATTTGATCTACGCTGGAGCACAAAAAAATATGGGTCCCGCAGGGACTACTCTGGTGATTGTAAAAGAAGACATTTTAGGAAAAGTTTCAAGACAAATACCTTCTATGTTGGATTACAAGGTTCATATCAGCAAAGAAAGTATGTTTAATACTCCGGCGGTATTTCCTGTGTATGTTTCTATGTTAACATTAGAATGGTTGCAAGAAATAGGAGGCGTTTCAGCCATTGAAAAAATAAACAACGAAAAAGCAGCACTTATATACAACGAAATTGACCGAAACCCATTATTTAAGGGTTTTGTTGTGAATAAAGAAGATCGTTCAGCAATGAACGCTACTTTCAATTTAGTGGATGAATCACACAAAGAAAACTTTGATGTATTGTGGAAAAAAGCAGGAATAAATGGCTTAAACGGTCATCGAAGCGTAGGCGGGTACAGAGCTTCTATGTACAATGCATTGCCTATTGAAAGTGTCCAGGTACTTGTAGATGCAATGCAGGAGCTGGAAAGGAAAGCGTAAACAAGGTTTAAATATTAGGTTGAAAAATAAATAATAGAAATAGAGTCCGCTTTAGCGGAAGAAATAAATACTATATGAAGGTTTTAGCAAACGATGGAATATCACAAAGCGGAATAGACGCCTTAGAACAAGGTGGTTTTGAGGTAATCACTACAAAAGTAGCGCAGGAGCAGCTTATCAATTTTATCAACGAGAATAGTGTAGATGTTATTCTAGTCCGCAGTGCAACAACGGTGCGTAAAGATATGATAGACGCCTGCCCTAGCTTAAAAATAATTGGTCGTGGTGGTGTAGGAATGGATAATATAGATGTGGATTATGCGCGTAGTAAAGGATTACACGTAATTAATACACCAGCTGCATCTTCCTCTTCGGTAGCAGAGTTAGTTTTTGCGCATTTGTTTAGCGGGGTTCGTTTTTTGCATGATGCCAATAGAAATATGCCCTTGGATGGGGATTCAAAGTTTAAAGATCTCAAGAAAAATTATGCCAAGGGAACTGAGTTACGTGGAAAAACTCTTGGAATTATTGGTTTTGGACGTATTGGTCGTGAGGTTGCAAAAATTGCTTTAGGATGCGGTATGAAAGTAATTGCGAGCGATAAATATGTAGGGGAAGCAGATATAACCTTAGATTTTTACGATGGGCAGCAAGTAACCTTAAAAATTAAAACTGAACCTGTTGATGAACTTATTCAGCATAGCGATTTTATTACATTACATGTTCCTGCTCAAAAGGAATATGTAATTGGAAAAGCACAAATTGAAAAAATGAAAAATGGGGCAGCCATTATTAATGCAGCACGTGGTGGTGTAATTGACGAGGTTGCTTTGATAGATGCTCTGGACAATAAAAAAATATCGTTTGCGGGACTTGACACTTTTGAAAACGAACCAACCCCAGCTATTAGAGTATTAATGAACGGAAAAATATCTTTAAGTCCGCATATTGGAGCTGCAACTAACGAGGCGCAAGATAGGATAGGTACTGAACTAGCAGAACAGATTATAAATATCTTAAAACCTGTTTCAAATTAATTATTTTGTACCTTACTTTTTCAAAATTTAAACACATATTATGTCAGGAATATTAGATTTACTCAATAGCGATTTAGGAAAACAAATAATTGGTGGTGTGAGCCAAGAGACCAATCAGCCAGTAGATAAAACTGCCTCTGTAGTATCAATGGCATTACCACTACTTATGGGTGCTATGAAAAGAAATGCAAACTCTCAAGAAGGAGCAGCAGGGTTAATGAGCGCTTTAGACAATAAGCACGATGGAAGTATTTTGGAAAATCTAGGCGGTTTTTTTGGAGGTGGTGTAAATGAGGATGCCAAACAAGACGGTTTAGGAATTTTAGGCCACGTGTTAGGTGGTTCTCAAAACAACGTAGTTGGGGCACTTTCTAAAAAATCTGGTATGGATACCGATAGTGTTATGCGAATTTTAACTGTTGTAGCACCACTTGTTTTAGGATATTTAGGAAAACAAAAGAAGCAACGAAATGTATCAGACCAAGGAGGCATAGGTAGTCTTTTAGGCGGTTTAATGGGAGGTGGACAGCAAGAAGCTCCAAAACAACAATCTTTAATAGAATCTATTTTGGATGGCGATAATGACGGCAGCGTGATAGACGATATTGCAGGAATGGTTTTAGGAGGAAATAAAGGTGGCGGAGGTCTTTTAGGAGGTCTTTTCGGAAAATAGTTTTTACTCAATTATATAAAACGCTCCATATCATAAGATTTGGAGCGTTTTTTGTTAAATGAAGTTAAAATCGGTCTTTTAAATTGGCTAATTTGTAAATTTATAAATTATGAAAAAGGCAGGTATTTTATTATTATTTCTGGCAACGTTGGTAGCTTGTACTTCTTCCAAAACCTCCACAATGGGTTCTGAAACCAATGGAGAGAAATATGAAGAAAAACCTATTCGTATTGCCAATGATAGTCTGGAATATGAAATTATTATTACAGATATTGGCTTCCCCCGTTTTTTAAATACCCAACCACCAGAAGGTTATTACGATATTAATTATCTAGAACGTAGAAACAACTTTTTTGTAGCAGAATATAACCGTCGTGTATTAGACAACCGTTACACCAGAGATTTGTATCCACAACAAATAGATTACGACCTTTCGGTACATTATGGTAAAGAAGTAAATTATCTCTTGTTTCAATACTTTCGATATTTTTCAAGAGAATACAATCAAAATTTTCCCGGACTTAGAAATTGAAAAAATTAAAACAACGCTGGAGTATAACTTCCAATTGGCAGCTCACTGTAATTTTTATAGTATTTGCGCTTACAGGAAGTACCGCTGCTAAATTTGCAGGTCCTATGACAGAAGCTATTGGACTTACAAAAGAAGTAGGATGGTATATCTATTGGCCTGTAAGAATATTAATAATATTTCCGATTTATCAAGTGCTGTTAGTTACCTTTGGTTGGCTCTTTGGAGAATATATTTTCTTTTGGAATTTTGAAAAAAAAATGTTGCATAGTATGAAACTAGGTTTCTTACTGAAAAATTAAATGAAAACAATAAAACACATAACCACAGCATTTTTGGCACATCTTCTTGTGCTGGCTATTGTGTTTCCATCTATTGTTCAATTTACACACATTTTTCAAAATCACGAACATACTTTCTGTGGTGATGTAGATACACACTTACATGAACAAAAATTAGATTGTGAATTCACAAAATTTATTTCTGCTGTATTTCATTTTGATAAAGTATATGCCGAAATAAATACTACAAACACAATACACCTTATCCCCTGTTTTAACTATTCTTCTATAATTAGCAAAAGACAATCGCAGTCAAATTTTCTTCGGGGACCCCCTCCTTTTCAACAGTATAGTTAACCCAATTATTTGTTGAATAATCTATTAGTATGAAAATTTATTTAAGTGTAACACTCGCTGTCTTAGCTTGCGTTACCTCTATTGCACAAAACTGTGAATTACTCCTGCGGGGAACTGTCATTGATATACATGATGGCTCTCCTTTGGCCGGAGCCACCGTAGTGCTTGCAGATTCGGAAATAGCCAAAGTAACCGATTTCGATGGAAGTTTTGAATTTAAAAATCTATGTGAAGATTTGTACAACTTACAAATATCTCATCCAGAATGCACTACAAAGATTTTTGCTGTACAAATGGTAACAGATACTGATAAAACCTTTAAGCTAGAGCATCATTTGGAAGAACTGAATGAAATCCTGATTAAAGGAAGTACCTATTACACAAAAGCTGAAAGCGTCCTTGAAAATAGAGTACTCCTCGAAACACTAGAAGACTATAGCAGTGGCTCTTTAGGCGATGCTTTAAAAACTGTGAGTGGTGTTTCCTCTCTTACTACAGGTAATACAGTTGTAAAGCCAGTTATAAATGGATTGCACAGTAGCAGAATTACTATCATTAATAACGGAGTACGACAACAGGATCAGGAATGGGGAGCAGAACACGCGCCAAATATTGATTTAAACACAGCAAATAGCATTACAGTACTTAAAGGAGCGGCGGCACTTCAGTTTAGTGGAGACGCCGTTGGAGGTGTTATAGTTGCAGAACCTGCTCCTGTTACGCTTAGAGATTCTTTGTATGGGAAAACTATTCTCTCAGGCCAATCAAATGGTCGCGGTGGTGCAATAACAACAACGCTTACTAAAAGTTATGAAAATGGTTGGTTTGGCCGTTTTCAAGGCACCGCAAAACGGTTTGGAGATTTTGAAGCACCAGATTATGTATTGAGCAACACAGGACTATCCGAACAGGATTTTTCTATCAATGTGGGTTTAAATAAAATTACGTACGGTATTGATGCCTATTATTCGTTTTTTAAAAATAAGATCGGGATATTACGCGCTTCCCATTTAGGTGGTGCCGAGGATCAGGTTGTAGCCATAAACAGTGAAACCCCGCTTGTCGTTAGAGATTTCACATACGATATTGGAACACCCAGACAGGAGGTAACACATCATCTTGGAAAAATCTCGGCTTTTTATAAGTTTGAGTCACTTGGAATGTTTCGTCTTACATATGATGTGCAACAAAACAACAGATTTGAATTTGACGTAAGACGTGGAGACGACGATGAAAAACCTTCCGTAGACTTGGAACTTGTAACGCACAATCTATCGCTTTCCCTGGAAAGTGATATAAGTGATGCTATTTCATTAAAAACAGGGCTAGTAGGTAATTTTCAGGAAAATTTTGCAGACCCTTCCACAGGAGTGCGACGACTTATTCCAGATTACAAGCAGTACAAACTAGCAATGTATGGAATAGCAGATTATCAAATATCTGAAAAGTTTATTGCTGAATTTGGTGGAAGATTTGATTATACCTTTATGGACGTTTTTAAGTTTTATCGAGCATCCTTTTGGGAGGCGCGTGGATATGACACCCAGTTTCCAGAATTAGTAGTTGAAGATTTTGGCAACCAATTACTTACAAATCCGGAATTGGAATTTATCAACGCCTCGGCGACGCTAGGGTTTTCCTATAAATTTAATGAGGACTATGTATTATTCTTAAACTATTCACTAGCGTCTCGGGCGCCCAATGCTTCCGAATTATTTAGTGAAGGCTTACACCATAGCGCCTCTAGAATAGAGTTGGGTGACCTTCGTTTTAATTCTGAAATTTCACAGAAAATTACTGTGACGGCCCAAAAGAAGGGAGATAGATTTTCATTTGCGGTAAACCCCTATGCAACATTTGTAAACGATTTTATAGTAATTGAGCCCACGGGAGTGCAACAAACAGTGAGAGGAAATTTTCAGGTTTGGGAGTATAGACAAACCAACGCAAGATTGCTTGGTGTAGATACAGATGCCTCCTTCAAAATTACAGATGGTTTAATCTATAACAATCAGTTTTCAATTGTAAAGGGTTGGGACACTTCAAAAGACCAGGCACTCATTAACATGCCTCCTGCAAGTATTAACAATGGTTTACAATATAAATTACCACTAAAGCAAAAAATAAATCTGGGGTTAGAAAGCAACTATGTATTTCGACAAAATGAATTCCCGGATAATGATTTTGAAATCTTTCTGCCAGAAACAGAAACCTTTGAAACAGTGGATGTAAGCACCCCACCAACGGCATACCATCTATTTAATTTTGATGCTGGTACTACATTTAATTTTTCTGACCTGGCTACGATAAATCTGAATGTAAAAGTTACAAATGTATTAGATACCTCCTATCGAGATTATTTGAATAGACTGCGATACTATGCTGACGATCTGGGAAGAAATTTTTTATTACAACTAAAAATTAATTATTAAAAACTAAAATTTAACTAAATATGAAAACTTTAAAATTTATAATACCAACAGTACTTTTTTCATTACTGTTTATTGGCTGCAATGGAGACGACGATACGCCAGAAGTTGTCAACGAAGAAGAAGTAATTACTACTGTTCTTGTAAACCTAGTTGGTGAAGGAAGTGCGGTAAGATTGGAATCGCGCGACATAGATGGTGATGGTCCAGGAGTTCCAGAAATTACTATTTCTGGTAATTTTATCTCTGGCTTAAGCTATGTTGGAAGCGTTCAGTTTTTGAATGAAACTGAAACTCCAGCCGAAGATATTACGGAAGAAGTGGAAGAAGAAGCCGAAGAACACCAGGTATTTTATCTATTAGGTGGAGGACTTCAAGGAAATATAAACTACGGTAATTCTGACGGAAACGGAAATCCTTTAGGAACCCAATTTACATTCACTCCAGGAACTCAAACCACAGGTACTTTCACAGTAGTATTAAGACACGAGCCTAAAAAACCTAATGATGGTACACTAGCAGACGCTGGAGGAGAAACCGATGTATCAGTAACTTTTACTTTGCAATAGACGAGTAAGATTTTATATTTGTCACATTAAAAAAGGTCTTCAGAATTGCATTCTGAAGACCTTTTTATATTTTTTTAATTCTATTTATCTACAATTTCCACCTCAATGGTTTGTGGAACGGGATCTTTTTTGCCTTGCCAAACGTAGGTGTATAACCACATTAAGGTAAAGGTGGGAATAAAGTCGGTAATGGGTAATATCTCTTCAATAAATACAACTACCGAAGCTATTTTTCCTTGCTCTCCACTATACATATCCCTCATTTTTTTAGCCGCAAAAGGTGCCCAAAGAATGTCGAGAAAAGGACCAATTACCGGAATTGCCATGGAAACCATTCCAATGGCATCAAATAAGAGTCCTTTTTTTAAGTTTGATAATTTTGTATTTTTCATTGCTTTGTTGTGTTCTAATTCTATTAAATGTAAAGCAAGAAAGATGCCAGAAATTGTTGTGTCAGTTAGGATAATTTACTAGTAATCAGCTTTAAAAACTCATTGCGCGTTTCAATTTTTTCAAACTGTCCGCGAAAGCCTGACGTGGTTGTAACGCTATTCTGTTTTTGCACGCCACGCATCATCATACACATATGGCTGGCTTCAATGACTACAGCAACTCCTTTTGGTTTTAAGGTATTATTAATACACTCCAAAATATCATGCGTTAGGCGTTCTTGTACTTGTAAACGTCTAGCAAACACATCGACAACACGTGGTATTTTACTCAACCCTACAATATGTCCATTTGGTATATATGCAATGTGGGCTTTTCCAAAGAAGGGTAAAATGTGGTGTTCGCAAAGTGAGTAAAGTTCTATATCTTTAACAACCACCATATCGTTATAATCTTCGGCAAACATAGCTCCTTTTAGGATAGCTGCTGGATCTTGACAATTTCCCGATGTAAGAAACTGCATTGATCTTGCAGCGCGTTCGGGTGTTTTTAAAATCCCTTCTCTTTCTACATCTTCACCAATTCCTTTTAATATTTCTGAAAAATTAGAAGCTAAATTATTTGTGACCTCTTCGTTGTAATTTTGAATATTCTTGTAGCTTCCCATTTATTTTTTTTTCAATTTATTTGAATAATATGTATTAATTTTCTTCACTTTCGGATCGATAATAAACTGGCAATAAGGTTGATTCTTGTTATTGTTATAGTATTCGTGATGATCAACTTCAGCAAGATAAAAAACATCCAGTGGTTTTACTTCAGTTACAATATCATTTTCAAATACATTTTCTTTTTCAAGTAAAGATATCATGTTTTCAGCAGCCTCTTTCTGAGTTTCAGTAGTATAAAAAATGGCGCTTCGGTATTGCGTTCCCCTGTCGTTTCCTTGCTGGTTAAGTGTGGTTGGGTCGTGAGTAGCAAAATAAATTTCCAGCAATTCCTCAATACTTATCTCACTAGGATTATACGTAACCTCCACTCCCTCTGCGTGTCCAGTTCGCCCTTGACAAACTTCACGATAAGCTGGATTCTTAATAGCGCCTCCAGTATAGCCTGGAACCACTTTTTCTACGCCTTTTATACGTTGAAAAACCGCTTCGGTACACCAAAAACAACCTGCTGCAAAAACTATTTGTTTCATCTTCTATAAAATATAATAAACAAAGTTACGGTTATGTCTTTCAGCTTAACAAAAAATCAAAATTTTTAACTTTTTATTAGCATCGCTCGCCTTGCCATAAGGTTAGTTTTGCTAATTATCAATTTTCTGTTGGCAGACTAATTTTTCAAGGCACTTTACATGTGTAGATTCTTTTTCAGTATACACCTATTCATCTTTTGTTTTACTTTCTCTGCCGCTCAGGAAGTACTTACGCCAGACAATAAAACCAGAAAAGTTTTATACGCACAACGCATCACTGAAAGTCCAATCATCGATGGTGATTTAAGCGACCTCATTTGGCAGAACATTACTCCATCTGGCAATTTTAATATGTATCAGCCAGGAAATGATGGTGTCATCCCTCCCGAGTTTCAAAGTGAAGTGAAAATGGCATATAACGATAAGGCTGTTTATATAGCAGCTTATTTATACGATCCAAACCCAGATAAAATATTAAAACAATTTTCACAAAGGGACGATGTTTTTGCCCAGGCAGATCGCTTAGGCGTAGCAATTAATACTTATAATGATGGTCTTAACGAAACTCGTTTTTATGTTACCAGTGCGGGAACAATAGGAGATTCCCGAGTGAGTAGCAACGACCAGGATTTTGGATATAATGTTGTTTTTTCTAGCCAGATTTCTTACGATGAAAAAGGTTGGTATGCCGAATTTGAAATCCCCTACAATGCCTTAAGGTTTCCAGAAAAAGAAGTCCAAAACTGGAGCATTAACTTTTACCGAGAAATTAAAACCAGAAACGAAACCCATACCTGGAGCTTTATAAATAACAGTATTGGTAAAGAAACCCAATACAATGGAAAAGTAGTTGGCATAAAAGATATTGATCCTCCCGTACGACTTACCCTTTTTCCATTTATGCAAGGACTTGTGACTACCATTGGTGAAGAAACCGAAACTAATCTTACCGCAGGATTAGATATTAAGTACGGACTAAGCGATAGTTTTACACTGGATGCTACGCTGATCCCAGATTTTGGTCAAGCAGCTTTTGATAATGTTACTCTAAATCTAGGGCCCTTTGAGCAAACCTTTGGCGAGAACAGACAGTTTTTTTCTGAAGGTACTGAACTCTTTAATAAAGGCGGAATTTTCTTCTCCAGGAGAATTGGAAATGCACCAACAGGTAGTTTCGATTTGCAAAACCAAGAAAAAATTCTGGAAAATCCAAGTCGGGTAAAACTATTAAACGCAATAAAGGTTTCTGGCCGTACCGAAAATAATCTAGGTATTGGTGTTTTAAATACAATTACAGGCGAAACAAAAGCAATAATTCAGGATACTATTACTGGCACGTTTCGGGAAGTAATTTTGGAACCAATTGCTAACTATAATGTAGCCGTGTTGGATCAACAATTTAATGATAACTCTTCTATCTCATTAATAAATACAAATGTAACTCGTGATGGTAGTTTTAGAGACGCCAATGTTTCGGCTTTGGCTTTTGATGTCGCAGACAAAGGTAACAGCTTTAGAACTTCGGGTCGTGCTATTGTAAGTAATGTAAACCAAAGTGACGGTTTTAAAACAGGCTTTAGAAGTGAGTTGGATGTGATGCGAATAAAAGGAAATTTCAGGTATAGGGTGGGACACGATTTTGCGAATAAAACATTTGATATAAACGACTTGGGCGTAAATTTTACAAACAACTACAACAACTTTACAGCAGGTATTTCTTACGAAATATTTGAACCTACTGAAATATTTAACAGGTATAGATTTTCCCTTACAACGAGGCATAGAAGACTATATAAACCTAGTGTCCAAACTCGGAACGATTATAGTTTTGACACCTTCTTCACTACCGTAAACCGTTTTGCTTTTGGAATTAATGGAAGTTACAATACTGAAGACAAGGACTATTTTGAACCCAGAGTAGCTGGAAAATTTGTGATTTTTCCTGCCAATTTTGGAGGAAGGGCCTTTGTATCTTCAGATTTCAGGAAGAAATTTGCATACGATATTGGTGTGGGTGGCAGAACTGCTTTTGACAATCCACGGAGGTCTTATTTTATAGATTTTTCACCTCGATATAGATTCTCGAACAAATTTGCAATGATCTTAAGCTCAGAATTCTCTATTAATAATGATATTTTTGGATATATTGATAATACTGAGGAAGATGTATTTTTTGGGCAACGGGATATAACAAGTATTGAAAACGCTATTACTGCAAGTTATAATTTTGACCCATTCAAGGCGATTGATTTACGTTTCCGAAACTTTTGGAGTACCGCAGACTATAGTGATAATATCTTTTTTGTACTGAATGACGATGGAACTAAAGATGTAACCGACTATGATATTTCAGAAAACAATCCCAACACCAACTTTAATATTTGGAATTTGGATTTAAGTTTTAGATGGAGGTTTGCCCCTGGTAGTGAAGCTTCCCTACTCTATCGCAATCAGATTTTTAATGTAACCGAATTGTCACAACTAGGATATACCGAAAGTTTGCAAAATCTCTTTAACCAAGATAAACAACACACAGTATCACTACGAGTGACTTATTTTGTAGACTATAATAATGTAAAAGACCTCTTCAACAAAAAAGCATAGGTTGATTTTACTATAATTACGTACTTTCGTAAAAACTGAAACCGAGTGATTACTGCACAAAATATTCATAAATATTACGACGATCTGCACGTGCTGAAAGGCGTAGATCTACACATCAAGAAATCTGAAATTGTTTCAATCGTAGGAGCTTCCGGAGCTGGCAAGACAACACTGCTTCAAATTTTAGGGACGTTAGATTCGTTTTCTGAAGGGGAATTGAAAATAAATAACACCGCAATTTCAACTTTAAGCAGAAAAGAATTAGCCGCATTTAGAAATGCATCACTGGGATTTATTTTTCAATTTCATCAGCTGTTACCTGAATTTACTGCGCTTGAAAATATTTGCATTCCTGCATTCATTAAAAAAACACCCAAAGCAGAAGCAGAGAAAAGAGCTAAGGAATTACTGAAATTTTTAGGACTTTCGCATCGGCAGACCCATAAACCCAATGAACTTTCTGGAGGGGAACAACAACGTGTGGCAGTAGCAAGAGCGCTCATTAACAATCCAGATATTGTTCTTGCAGATGAGCCTAGTGGAAATCTAGATACTGAAAGCGCAGAAAACCTCCACAATCTTTTCTTCCAATTGCGGGATGAGTTTGGACAAACCTTCGTAATTGTAACCCACAACGAAGAACTAGCCGAAATGGCAGACAGGAAGCTGGTGATGCAGGACGGGGTGATTGTTAGTTGAATCGGTAATTCAGTACGCAGTAATCAGTACGCAGTTGCAGTTGACAGAAAAACACAGCTAATTTCAAAATGCTATAGTGACAATAGTATGCATAGAAGCCACAGAATTATGCAGTGGCAGCAGCAATTGGCAATAAAAAGCACTTAATTTCAAAATACTGTAGTATCCATAGGAGCATTAAAACCGATAGCAAAAATAGCAAACAAAGAATATGAACAAAAAGGAACTCAAAGAATTTTTGGACGAGAAAGTGTTGCAATACAACCGTCCAGAATTTATTGAGAGTGATCCTATCCAGATTCCGCATCAATTCAGCAAAAAAGAAGATATAGAAATTTCAGCATTTTTAACAGCTACCATTGCCTGGGGGAATAGAAAAAGTATCCTTAACAACAGTAAAAAACTAATGGATTTGCTGGATAATTCACCTCATGATTTTGTGATGCATGCTTCGGAAAACGACCTTGCCTCGCTTTCAAATTTTGTTCACAGAACATTTAACGGAGATGATCTTCAATATTTTATAAAAGCGCTTCAGCATCTCTATAAAACAGAGGGCGGCCTGGAAACAATTTTTTCTGAACATAGCACGGCATTGTCTACACAAACAGCTATTTCGGCATTTAAAACAGCATTCTTCAGTTTGTCGCATCTTCCTCGCACTCAAAAACACGTGAGTGATCCTCTAAAAAATTCCGCAGCCAAAAGAATTAATATGTTTTTACGATGGATGGTGCGTGACAACAGCACTGGTGTAGATTTGGGTATTTGGAAAAACATTCCTACAAGTGCTTTAAGTTGTCCCTTAGATGTACACAGTGGGAATGTTGCCAGAAAACTAAAGCTCCTAAAAAGAAAACAAAATGATGGAAAGGCAGTGTTAATGCTGGATCAAGCATTGAGAAATCTAGACCCTAAAGACCCTGTAAAATATGATTTTGCGCTATTTGGATTGGGAGTGTTTGAACGGTTTTAATGTTATTATTAGCGTTTTAAAGATTAAGTCTTAAAAGCATCATAAAAAGAAATATCTTAGCATATTAATCCTACCGAAATTCTATAACTAACTAAGAATTTCATCTATGATAACAGCTACTATACCTCATAACGAACAAAACCGTCTGGCTGCTTTACGAAGTTACGGAATCCTATATACTAAAAAGGAAGAAGAATACGACCAGATAACAGACCTTGCCACGTATATTACAGACATGCCAATATCGCTTATTTCACTAGTTGAGGAGAAAGAAGTTTGGTTTAAATCTACAAAAGGTATGGATATTTCCAGTGGGGATCGTAACACCTCATTTTGCAGCTATGCTGTAGAAGATGACGACCTTACTTTTGTTGTTAACGACACAAAAAAGCACCATAAATTTAAGGACCATCCTTTTGTTAAATTAGCTGAAAATCCAATTGCTTTTTATGCTGGTATTTGTTTGGTAGATAAGGATGGATATAAATTAGGAACATTATGTGTTATAGACAATAAGCCAAACAAGCTAACGGAAAAACAATTAAATGGACTTAAAAAATTGGCAAATCAAACTGTAAAATTAATTGAACTGCATAGCGCCAATCAAGTTTTAAGAAACATCCATACAGATCTGGAAAACAAAAATGATGAGCTTAAAAGTTTTGCAGGTGTGGTTTCACACGATATGAAAATGCCCCTAGCAAATATTATTTTAACAACCGATATTTTAAAGGCGAAATACGCCAGCCAGCTGGATGAAAAAGCTATAGGATATTTAACATATCTCAAACAAAGCTCTTTTTCATTAAGCGATTATATTACCGGACTTTTAAATCATTATGAAAGTGATAAGCTAGCCGAAGAAGGTAAAGAAGATTTTGATGTTCAACAGTTATTGGAAGAAATTATTAGTTTGCTAAACATAAATATAAACTGTGATATTAACCTTCCAGAAAATAATTTGGAATTACATAGCAACCGCGCTGCCCTGGAACAAATTTTCATGAATTTGATAGTCAACAGCTTGAAATATAACGATAAAGATAAAATTGTAATAGATATTAAAGCTGAAGAAAAGAAGGACAGTTACTTTTTTAAAGTTTCAGACAATGGTATGGGAATTCCTAAAGATAAGCAATCGAAACTATTCGATTTGTTTTCAACGGTAGGCCATATGGACCGAAATGGTCAAAAAGGAAGCGGTATTGGGCTTTCTACTGTTAAAAAGCTCATCACCAATCTTGGAGGAATAATTACAGTTGTCTCACAACCTAACGTTGGTACATCCTTTGAGTTTTCCTTAAAAAAATAAGATAACTGTTCACTTATATTTGCAAACCAATTTGATTTCAAATACGTAAATTTACTAACAAATTTTGCACCCTATCCCCATATGATTGCCCCAATTTATCCTTCTAATGAGAAAAAACGTTTAGAAAACGTAGAATCCTACGGACTTTTAGACACCCTTCCAGAGCAGGAATACGACGATATAACTCAACTTATTGCTAGCGTTTGTGATACTCCCATCTCTCTAGTTACTTTATTAGATACAGATAGAAATTTCTTGAAATCGCACTATGGGGTACCCTTTAATGAATCTCCAAGAAATATCTCTTTTTGTGGTCACGCCATTTTAGAGCCTGATGACATTTTTATTGTTGAAGATGCACGATTAGATGCTCGATTTACAGATAATCCTATCGTAAAAGAACATAATGCTATTTTCTATGCAGGGGCGCCATTACGCACACAACAAGGATATCCTTTAGGAACCCTCTGTATTTTCGACACAAAACCCAGACAGCTTACAGAAAAACAAAAAAGTATTATAGTTGCTATGGCAAAACAAGTGGTGAAATTGTTTGAGCTACACAAAAACAACATCTTATTAAAAAATAATAAAATACTTTTAGAACAACGAAATCAGGACTTAAAGAATTTTGCCGGATTGGTATCCCATGATCTCAAATCACCATTGGCTAATATTACATCCTTAGCAAGATTATTAAGGGAAGAATACCATCCTAAGTTTGATACACAGGGCATCCAATATTTAGACTATATCGAGGAATCATCGGTTACCCTAAATAAATATATAGATGGTATGCTTAGTTATTATAAAAGTGATGATTTACTTTCTGAACGTAAAAAAGAGACACCGTTACAGTCTATATATGAAGAAATAGAAGATATCCTATTTGTAGATAATGCAGAATTTAGACATCCTAAGGACAACATTAGCATTAATGTGAACCAACCTGCCCTACTGCAAATTTTTATAAACTTAGTTGGAAACGCACTTAAATACAACCATAATAAGGTGCCTTTTATAACTTCTACCTTTGCTGAAACCGATACACATTATCAATTTACTGTGCAAGACAACGGTATTGGTATTGATAAAGAAAAACAGGAAATTATTTTTCAATTATTTAAAACGGTAGGTGAAACAGACCGACACGGCGAAAAAGGCTCTGGTATTGGGCTCGCTACAGTTTTAAACCTTGTTACCAAACTTGGCGGAACCATTTCTTTAGAATCTGCATTACAAAAAGGAACTACTTTTACCTTTACCATAAAGAAATAGCGATTTTTACAAACCATTTTTTATCTTTGGGCAATCTTAATATAGCATGCAGTTTAAACACCCAGAACTTCTCTACGCACTATTTTTACTGCTCATCCCTATTTTTATTCACCTTTTTCAGTTACGCAAGTTTCAGAAAATAGATTTTACCAATGTTGCCTTCCTGAAAAAGGTTAATATACAAACCCGTAAAAGCTCCAAACTAAAAAAATGGATAACGCTATTACTTAGACTCTTAGCGATGACTTGTATTATTTTGGCTTTTGCACAACCCTTTACAGCTTCCAAAACAGCGTTAAACACTCAAAAAGAAACTGTTGTATACATAGATAATAGTTTTAGTATGCAGGCAAAAGGCACCAACGGCCCACTCCTGCAACGTGCCATTCAGCAATTGTATGCACAGGCAACAGGTAACGAAACTATAAGCTGGCTAACTAATTCAGAAATACATCAAAACGTAAGCCTACAGGATTTTAAGGCAGCACTATTGGATATTCCCTATAGCGCCAACCAATTGACTGCGGAGGAAGTTTTACTGAAAGCCAACCAGTTATATGCTAAAGATAAAAGCGCAAATAAGAGATTGCTTTGGATTTCAGATTTTCAAGCAAGGGAAACTTTTCCAGAAGTACCAAATGGTATTTCTGTTGAAGCCGTACAATTAAAACCTGAAACTTATACCAATACTAGTATAGACACAGTATATGTAGCTGCCAAGAATGCTACCACAACAAAATTAAATGTAGTCGTTTCAGCGCAAGGAGATGTTGCATCTTCAGTTCCGGTTTCATTGTTTAATGGTAGCTCCCTCATAGCAAAGTCTGCTGTAGATTTTTCAGAAAAGCAAAAAAATACGATTACTTTCGATATTGAAAATGATAAAACATTTAAAGGAATATTAAGCATTGAAGACCCTAACCTTACGTATGACAATTCCTTGTATTTCAGTATAAACACGGTGAAAAAGAGTAAGGTACTTTCTATTTCGGGAGCCAATAATACCTTCTTACAGCGTATTTTTGAAAACCCCGAGTTTGAATATACCGCCCAAACAGATAAAAGTGCCGATTATAATACGTTCACAGATCAAAATTTCATCATCCTTAATGAAATAACATCCATTCCTGCTTCTCTTCGAACTGCGCTAAAAGATTTTGTAACCAAAGGTGGAAGCTTATTTGTAATTCCTTCAGAAAAAGCAGAAGTGGCCGAATATAACGCTTTAATGGCTTCATTAGGAACAGGGAGTTATGGTGAAATTATAAATCAAGAAAAGAAAATCACTCAAATTGTTTTCTCCCATCCTTTATATAAAGATGTTTTTGAAAAGCAGGTGGTTAATTTTCAATACCCAAAAGTAAACAACTATTTCAACTATGTCACAAATGCTACAGCCGTTTTGAAATTTGAAGATGGTAATCCATTCATTACACAAAGCGGAAGTGTCTTTACCAGTGCCGCTCCCTTTAATACCGAAAACAGTAATTTTAAAAATTCGCCGCTTATTGTTCCAACCCTTTACAATATGGCACAACAAAGTTTACCGCTTATAAAATTGTATTATACCTCAGGAAAAACAAATACGTTTGCAGTACCTGTAAAACTAGTACAAGACGAAATTCTTACCCTTAAAGATAGTATCAGTACTTTTGTACCATTACAACAAACAAAAGCAACCAATGTAATAGTCACTATTTCTGAAGAACCTGCTAAGGCCGGAATTTTTCAGATTAAAAATAAGGAACAATACATAGAAGATATAAGCTTTAATTACAACCGCCAAGAAAGCAATTTGCAGTATCTTACTATTGAAGATTGGGAGGGAGTAAGGAGTTATAATACCATTGAAACACTGTTTGACACACTTAATGAAGAAAACAGTATTAATAGCTTTTGGAAATGGTTTGTTATTTTAGCCTTATTATTCCTGATACTTGAAATGTTAGTTTTGAAATTTTACAAACAATAACTATGAGTGCAACGCTATTTAAAAACGCAACGATCGTAGACCCAACAAGTGAACATCACTTAAAAATAAGAGATGTTTTAATTGAAAAAGGAGTAATAAAAAAAATAGCAACTACTATTTCTGCACCTAAAGCAAAAGAAATAAAACTGAAAAACCTTCATATTTCTCAAGGTTGGTTTGACAGTAGCGTATGTTTTGGCGATCCAGGCTATGAGGATAGGGAAACTATTAGCAACGGACTTAAAACTGCTGCAAGGTCTGGATTTACAGCTATTGCTCTAAATGGGCTTACTTTTCCGGTAGTAGACAGTAAATCTGGCATTCAGTATATTAAAACAAAGAGTGCTGGAAATGCTGTAACAGTCTATCCTGTTGGATCACTAACAGTACAAGCACACGGGAAAGATCTCGCCGAATTATTCGATATGAAATCCGAAGGCGCTGTTTCTTTTTATGACTATCAGTTACCTATCGAAAATGCAAACCTGCTTAAAATAGCCCTACAATACACTCAAAATTTTAAAGGCCTGGTACAATCCTTCCCAATGGATCCTTCTATTTCCAGAAAAGGAATGGTTAACGAAGAAATAAATAGTACAAAATTGGGTTTAAAAGGTATTCCTGCACTTTCAGAAGAGTTGCAAATAACGCGAGATCTATATCTTTTAGAGTATACAGGTGGTAGCTTACACATTCCCACTATTTCTACAAAAAAATCGGTACAATTACTTAAAGATGCCAAAAAGAAAGGACTGGATGTAACCTGTAGTGTTTCCATCAACAATCTTTGTTTAACAGATGATGAGCTAGAAGGCTTTGATACAAATTTTAAAGTATTGCCTCCGTTAAGAACACAACAACATGTAAAAGCACTTTTAAAAGGATTAAAAGAAGGAACAATTGACGGTGTAACCAGCAATCACGATCCAAGAATTATCGAAGATAAAAAAACTGAGTTCGACCACGCTGCTTTTGGGAGCATTGGGCTGGAAAGTTGTTTTGGCGCTCTAAACCAAGTAACAGATTTGGAAACTACCATAAAAGCACTTAACGGACTTAAAAATAGATTTGGGATTGAAATGTTTCCTCTTATTGAAGGAACTAAAGCCAACCTCACCCTTTTTAACCCCGAAGGTGCCAGCGAGTTTTCTGAAGAAGATGTTATATCAACTTCCAAAAATGCTGCTATGCTAGGCAAAACCCTAAAAGGAAATGTTTACGGGATTGTACATAACAATAATATAGTTTTAAATGACTAAGGTTCCCGCTGGAAAAAAAAAAGCCGTAATCGCCTACATCACTTTTGTTGGTTTTTTTATCGCATTGTCTATGAATAAAGACAAACCCGAACCTTTTGCCACATGGCATATCAAAAACATGTTTGGTTTACTGCTTTTATTATTAATAGCTGTTGTCAGTCAGTTTCATATAAATCTACTTGTTGGTGACATAATCTATTGGATAACGGTAGCATTATGGGCTTTCTCCTTAGTAATGGTTATCACTAATAAAAAAGAGGGGATTCCATTTTTAAGTAAGAAGTTTCAGACTTGGTTCACATTTTTAGAATAGTTTATTGTATCTTTTTGCTTTTAAAAACAACCCATGGAAAATTCAAGCACTATTGAAGAAGGTAAAACTATAGCCATAATTTCATATGTAACACTTATAGGCCTTATCATTGCTATAGTAATGAATAATGATAAAAAAAATAGTTTTGCTAGTTATCATATTAGACAAAGCATCGGTATTATAGTATTATACTTTATAGTCTGGGTGTTTTTTTACATTTTATCTTATGTTTTTTACATTCCATTTTTATCAACAATTTTATATATAGGAGTATTCGTTCTCTGGATTTTAGGAATTCTGGCAGCTGTACAGGGCGAAACAAAACCTGTTCCATTGGTAGGTGAAAAATTTCAAGAATGGTTTAAAAATATTGGTTAACCACTAATTCCAACCTTCCCCATTGAGGCCGTAATTTTGTAAATTGCGGCTTCTTTATTTTTATTATATTTTACTATGAAAAAACAAACACTTTCGCTAGCACATAACATTAAATTTGCTGAACCATCAACTGAAAAACCACCCGTAATCATCATGCTACATGGCTTTGGGAGTGATGAAAACGACTTATTTTCATTTGCTGCCGAATTACCCAAAAAATACACCATCATTTCCCTGAAAGCTCCTATCCCAATGCAGCCCTATGGAAATGCATGGTATAATATCTATTTTGACGATACCAACGGAAAATTTAGTGATGATGAACAGGCCATAGCTTCAAGAGATCTAGTGGTTAAATGTATAGACGAAATTATAGAAGCGTATCAGGTTTCCGAAGAAAATGTAACCCTGTTGGGTTTTAGTCAAGGCACTATTTTAAGTTTTTCAATAGCGTTAAGTTATCCTGAAATAGTACAACGTGTCGTTGGCTTAAGTGGCTATATCAATGAAGGGATTTTAAAAACTGGTTATGAAAATAACGATTTCAGCAAATTAAAAGTGTACAGTTCCCACGGAAATGCAGATCAGGTAATTCCCGTTTCTTGGGCACAGAAAACTAAACCTTTTCTGGAAAACTTAAACATCCCATGCAAATATTCCGAATTTCCAGTTGGTCATGGCGTAGCACCTCAAAATTTTTACGAGTTAAAGGAATGGTTGGAAAAGAATTAAATTGAAATTAGCAATTATTTTAACAGGTTTAGAGCAAAGAAGAAAGATTAAAGACCGCTTCGCTGGAAAAAAATTATTTTTGAATTCGATTACAATATTGAAACTATAAAATATCATAAGTGAAACATTCTTTCACTGCAATATCCCAACAGCGAGGCGTTCTAAAAACGATCACCTACCAACTAGTTTGGATACAAAACTCCTTCAATAGTTCGCAACGAAAGCTCATTCTTTTCATCAAAAAAATACTCAATAAGCACTTCTCCCCAATAGGTCCCATCGCTAAAATCTGCAATGACCCAACGGTGGTTTAAAAATTTGATTTTATTAATGTGCATTTTCCCTTCCATTCCCTCTACGGGCACTAGAGGATTTCCATTGGGTGCAACATTCAAATCATAAATTTGATCGCGTACCATGTTAGCAACATCCTGAGCGTCTAAACCTAGTTTCTCTAGGTAGTCCATAGCTTTATCGTTGTTCATTAAATTGAAATAATTTAACTCCAACAGCGCTTCCTGTTGCAAACCAGACAATGAATCTGCTACAGCCACCTTCTTTGATAAGCTGGTAATTTGCTTTTCCTGACTTTCAAAAATTGACTTTTCATTCATATACTGAAATATGATAAATAGGACAGCAAAGAAAAACAGGTACATAAATATTTTATTTCTCATTTTGGGTGATTTTTAGTAATTCTATAATTATTATTAAACTGAAATTTTAAGTCCATCGTATGCCAAGTAAACGTTTTTTGGCAATTTTGATTCCACTTCCTCGTGAAAGCCTAATAAATGACTTATGTGTGTAAAATAGGTTTTCTTAGGATTAATTTTTTTGACCAACGCCAAAGCTTCCTCCAGATTAAGATGCGAGTAATGTGGTTTTTCTCTCAGACAGCTTAAAACCAATATTTCAGTATTCTTAATTTTTTCTAGCTCGGTGTTTGCGATTGTTTTCATATCGGTTAAATAAGTGAAACCATCAATTTTAAATCCCAAAACAGGTAGTTGTCCGTGTAAAAACTCTATAGGAATAACTTCCTTATCTGCTAGATAAAAAGAGCTTTCATTTTTTAATTCTATTTCAGCAATGGTAGGAGCTCCAGGATATTTATTTTCTGTTTCAAAAATATATCCAAAACGTTGGTGTAAAGATTTAAAAACCCGCTTGTGGGCATAAAAATCTACATGTCCTTTCTGAAATGAAAATGGACGTATATCATCCAATCCAGCCGTATGGTCACTATGCTCGTGTGTTAAGAGAATTCCGTCAATAGACTGTACATTTTCTCGCAACATTTGTTGTCTAAAATCTGGACCGCAGTCGATCACATACGTATACCCTCCCC
Organism: uncultured Flavobacteriaceae bacterium; assembly: GCA_963799365.1. Taxonomy (GTDB): domain Bacteria; phylum Bacteroidota; class Bacteroidia; order Flavobacteriales; family Flavobacteriaceae; genus Marinirhabdus. The sequence continues at coordinate 30,208 of CAWCWV010000006.1, read as the reverse complement.
ACTCCAACAAAACCGAAACCCGCAATCTTTTATCCCGCACGTCGTTACTTAAACATACAGGATGCGAACTGCCAATTACTGGAATGCCTTGTGAGGTTCCTGTGCCTAAAAATGTAATGGTAAGCTTACTTTTCATTAGGACAAAAATAACAGTAATTTTTTTAGTTTGCTTAGCCTATTCGTTACCTTTGTTATAGCACAATTAAATAGTGTAATATGCCAGACATGATTAAGGGGGATAAGGAATTTGAAAATATCCCTTCTGTAAGAAATAAAGCCTTACGCATTAACCTGAACGAGAATATCTACGGCACCTTTGCCGAAATAGGCGCTGGACAGGAAACTGTTCGTAATTTCTTTAGAGCGGGTGGTGCTTCCGGCACCATAGCTAAAACTATGTCTGCGTATGACAAAGATTTTAGTGATGCAATTTATGGAGTAGAAGAAGATAGCAGGTATGTGACTGAATCTCGTCTCAAAAAAATGCTGAATCACGAAATGAACCTCATTGAAGAACGCATTGTTCGTGAAAAGCATCCTGAAAAATTATTTTTTGCCTACGCTAATACGGTTGCTACTATTGATTTTGCAAAGAAATATAAAGGTCATGGATGGCTGGGTATACGTTACCAAACCAAGCCAGATGAAGACTATAGCGAGATTATTCTACACATTCGTTTTCATGAAAATGATGCTGTTGCACAACAAATCACATTAGGAATATTAGGTGTGAATTTAATTTACGGAGCTTATTATAAATTCGATCAGCCTCGCAAATTACTTCGCTATCTCTACGATCATATTGATAAGGATAAGATTGAAATAGACACCATTAACTTCTCAGGTCCTAAGTTTGAAAAGGTGGACAATAGGTTAATGAGTTTACAGCTTATTAAGAATGGAATGACAGATGCTGTTATGTTCGGCCCAGACGGAAATAACATTCTTCCTGCTAGGATTTTATATAAAAAGAACATTTTAGCCCTTCGTGGTAGTTTCCGTCCTGTGACCAAAGTGAATATAGATATGTATGAGAAATCATACGCAATGTTTTTAGAAGAAAATAGAGTTGAAAAAGAACGCACCGAGGTTATTTTTGAAATCACACTTTCCAACCTTCGAGCTGAGGGTGAAATAGATGAAGAAGACTTCATGGACCGCGCGAGATTACTTTGTTCCTTGGGTCATACGGTTATGATTTCTAATTTTCAGGAATACTATAAATTGGTTGAATATTTCTCCCGCTATACCAAAATGAGATTAGGATTGGCTATGGGAGTAAACAATCTAGTAGATATTTTTGACGAGAAGTACTACCGTCACTTAAGCGGTGGGATTTTGGAGGCATTTGGAAAACTCTTCTTCAAAGATTTGAAAGTATATCTTTACCCTATGCGAGACCCAGAAACGGGCGAATACACCAATAGTGAAAACTTAAAAGTACATCCACGTATGAAAGAACTTTATAAGTTCTTTAAATACAACGGAAAAGTGGTAGATATAGAAGATTTTAACCAGGACATCCTCAATATTTTCTCAAGAGAAGTTCTCTCCATGATTGAAAACAACCAAGACGGTTGGGAAAAAATGCTACCAAAGGGAGTTTCTGAAATTATTAAAGAAAAGCATTTGTTTAGCCATCATGTAGACCTAAAGACAGAGGTTGCAGAAGAATAATTTAGAATGCGAAGTTTTACACGATTAAAAACCCGCAAGTTGCGGGTTTTGAATTTGAGACGTGTTTAATTTTATGCTTCTAAAATCTGCGCTGCGTGGTCTTTAGTTTTTACTTTATCTATCACTCGTTCCACTTTTCCATTTTTGTCTACTAAAAATGTTTTACGATGAATACCATCATACTCTTTACCCATAAATTTTTTAGGCCCCCAAACACCAAAAGCATTGATTACTTCTTTATTTTCGTCTGCTAACAGCGGAAAGGGAAATTCAAACTTATTTTTAAAGTTAGACTGCATTTTTTCACTATCGGCACTCACGCCCAGTAATGAATAGCCTGCATCTTGGAGCTCTTTATAGTTGTCTCGTAAGTTGCAAGCTTCGGCGGTACAACCCGGTGTATTTGCCTTTGGGTAGAAAAACACCACTAGTTTTTTTCCTTTGTAATCTGATAGTGAAACTTTATTTCCTGCTTCATCGTTTACGGTAAAATTTGGCACTGTATCGCCAGCTTGTAATGTTTTCATAGTTTATTTTTGTATAAAAGTAAGTAAAATGACCAAACAAGAAAAGGTACAGTTTGTTATAGATACGTTAAATGAAATCTATCCAGAGATTCCAATTCCGTTAGACCATAAAGATCCGTACACACTTTTAATCGCAGTATTACTTTCTGCCCAAAGTACCGATGTTCGTGTAAACAAAATAACACCATTATTATTTGAAGTGGCAGACAATCCATATGATATGGTGAAACTTTCTATAGAAGAAATTCGAGATATTATAAAACCTGTGGGTCTTTCCCCTATGAAAGCAAAAGGTATCCATGGACTCTCTCAAATTCTTATTGAAAAGTACAACGGGAGGGTTCCGGAAGATATTTCAGCATTAGAAGAATTTCCGGCTGTTGGCCATAAAACGGCAAGTGTTGTTGTATCACAGGCATTTGGGATTCCCGCTTTCCCTGTAGACACTCATATTCATAGACTTATGTACCGCTGGGGATTTACCAATGGTAAAAACGTATCACAAACGGAAAAAGATGCCAAGAGATTATTCCCAATAGAAATTTGGAATAAATTACATCTACAAATAATATGGTATGGACGGCAGTATTGCCAAGCACGTGGCTGGGATTTGGACAAAGATCCAATTACCAAAACTATAGGCAGAAAAACTGTCCTCAAAGACTACTATAATAAAAGGAAAAAGAAGTGACAACAAGACACAAAAAACCCCGAAAGTGGTGAAATTTCGGGGTTTTCCAAAGTTTAGTTTAGAAGTGCTTCAAACTTCAATTTATTATAATCTATAACACTTAAAGCCTTCGAATAATCCAGGAGGAACTTAATAGTCTCTCCTTTAGGAACCAAATTTTTCTCCACGTGTTCCGGTCGTGGCGTTTCAGAGTACATTTTTTGCATAGAACGTATTTTTGAGGTTAATGTTACCTAATAACGCCCTATAGAAATGTTTATTGTGTTAGTTTGTCAATATTATATTATGCTTATCAATTACTTTACGTAAATTTATGAGGGCATAACGCATTCTTCCTAATGCAGTATTAATACTCACACCAGTTTGTTCGCTAATTTCTTTAAAGCTCATATCCTTATACATACGCATAATGAGAACTTCTTTTTGATCTACAGGAAGTTCTTGTATAAGTCTGCGTACGTCATCTTCTACCTGCCCTTTTATAATCTGTTTTTCAGCATTTAAAGAACCATCAGAGAGTACCGAAAAAATATTGAAATCGTCATTGTTTTCAAATTTCGGCATACGGTTGCTTTTTCTAAAATGATCAATAACCAAATTATGAGCAATACGCATTACCCAGGGTAGAAATTTACCCTCTTCATTATAGGCGCCACGTTTCAGTGTTCTAATAACTTTTATAAAGGTATCCTGAAATATATCTTCGGCCACATCGCGGTCAAAAACCTTGGAATAAATAAAACTGTAAATTCTTTGTTTATGACGTGTGATTAGATCGCCAAGTGCAGATTCATTGCCTTGCATGTATGCACTTACCAAAGATGCATCAGTAACTATGCTTTTTTTCATATCAATACTTTCTAAATTAAACAACTATGCTTTTTGGTCGGCGCGTTGTTTGTTCAATAAATTTTAAAAGTAATAATATGCTATAGGCAATAATTTAAATTAATATCGTTGAGAGGGGTAAATATAAGAACAAAGAATTGTGAAATGCAAATAAATTGTGAGTTATTTCTTAAATTAATTATAAAATTATTTAATTATACCGTTCAATACCCTACAAAATAACTGGACTTGTTAAGCTTTTCTTAATTTGAATTAATTACCTTAAAATTTAGCTATTTCCACCCAAAAAACATATTTACACTCTTAAAAGATGCTTCTATAGTAGTATCTTTGCCCCTTTATTTTACGCAGACATAAACGAAGAAAAGCATCAAAATATCTTGAATACCGAAACATTAGACACTAAAAATAATATTATTATTCAAGGGGCAAAACTGCACAACCTAAAGAATATTTCGGTGGCAATTCCAAGAAATAAATTGGTGGTGATAACAGGGCTTTCTGGTAGTGGAAAATCCAGTTTAGCTTTTGATACTTTATATGCCGAAGGACAACGTCGTTATGTAGAAAGTTTATCTTCATACGCACGTCAATTTCTTGGTAGGCTAGACAAACCGAAAGTAGACTCTATAAAAGGAATTGCTCCGGCCATTGCAATTGAACAAAAAGTAAACACAACCAATACCCGTTCTACTGTAGGTACCTCAACCGAAATTTACGATTATCTTAAATTACTTTATACCAGGATTGGAATTACATATTCCCCAGTGAGCGGAAATGTCGTAAAAAAAGACTCGGTTAGTGATGTCATAGAATATATTAAAACCTTTGCTGAAGGTGAAAAACTCCTCCTACTCGCTCCTATTCATCTTGAAGAAGGTAGGACAATGGAAAACAAAATACAAGCCTTGGCCCAACAAGGATACGCTCGTGTAAAAGTGAATGACACCGTAGTTAGGATTGATGAATTAACCAAAATACTCCCAAAGGAAATACATTTGGTTGTAGACCGCGTTATCACTAAAGACGAGGAAGATTTTTACAATCGCCTTGCAGATGCTATTGAGGTTTCATTTTTTGAAGGAAAGGGCGAGTTATACATAGAACATTTAGGTGAAGGGAGCATCCGCGAGTTCAATAACAGGTTTGAAGCAGACGGTATCATTTTTTTAGAGCCCAATGTGCATTTGTTCAGTTTTAACAACCCATACGGGGCGTGTCCTACCTGCGAAGGCTATGGAGATGTTATTGGCATTGATGACGAATTGGTTATACCCAATTCAGCACTCTCTATCTACGACAACGCTATCTTTCCCTGGCGGGGGGATAGTATGGGCTGGTATCGCGATCAGCTAGTGAATAATGCTTATAAATTCGATTTTCCAATACACAAGCCTTGGTTTCAACTTACTGAAGAGCAGCAATTACTGGTTTGGGAAGGCAATGAGCATTTTGAAGGATTAAATGATTTCTTTGCATACCTGGAATCTAAGAATTATAAAATTCAGAATCGAGTAATGCTTTCTCGATATAGAGGAAAAACAAAATGTAGCACCTGTCATGGTAAACGACTACGTCCTGAAGCCTCGTACGTTAAAATAAACAAGACCTCTATTCAAGATTTGGTAAATAAGCCACTGGATGAACTTGTTATCTTTTTTAAAGGGCTTACCCTAAACAAATATGAGCAAAAAATTGCCAAACGATTGTTGCTTGAAATCAACAATCGCCTTGCGTTCTTAATGGACGTAGGCCTTAGCTATCTCACCCTTAACCGAAAAAGTAACACACTTTCTGGCGGGGAATCCCAGCGAATTAATTTAGCCACTTCGCTGGGGAGTAGCTTGGTTGGCTCCATGTACATTCTGGATGAACCCAGTATTGGACTACACCCAAAAGATACCGCACGTTTAATAGTAGTTTTAAAATCGTTACGCGATTTGGGCAATACGGTGATAGTAGTAGAACATGATGAAGACATTATGAAAGCTGCCGATGAAATTATAGACATTGGACCTGAAGCTGGAACCTTTGGTGGTGAGATCATGAATCAAGGTACTTTTGCTGAAATAGTGAAAGGCGATTCGCTTACTGCAGGCTATTTAAACGGTACCCTTAAAATTGAAGTTCCAGCAAAACGCAGGACATCAAAGAGTAAGGTTACGATTACTGGAGCAAGACAAAATAATCTTCAAAATATTGACGCTACTTTTCCCTTGGGGGCTTTCACTGCTGTAACAGGTGTTTCAGGTAGCGGAAAGAGTACATTGGTAAAGAAAATTCTATATCCTGCACTACAAAGAGAGATTAATGGTTTTGGTGAAAAACCCGGACAGTTTACAGCTTTGGAGGGAAGTTTCAGCAGTATTAAGAATGTAGAATTTATAGATCAAAATCCCATTGGGCGTTCTAGCCGAAGTAACCCAGTTACCTATATTAAAGCCTACGACGACATTAGAAACTTATATGCCTCTCAAAAACTGAGTGATATTCGTGGATATAAAGCAAAACATTTCAGTTTTAATGTAGATGGTGGTCGTTGTGAAACGTGTAAGGGTGAAGGTGAAGTCACCATAGAAATGCAGTTTATGGCCGATGTGCATTTAGAATGTGATACCTGTAACGGAAAGCGTTTCAAAAAAGAAATTCTGGAAGTAAAGTTCCATGATGCGAATATCAATGATTTGCTACAAATGACTGTAGACGATGCAATTTCTTTCTTTCGCCAACATAACGAGACTAAAATAACTAACAAACTACAACCCTTACAGGATGTTGGTTTGGGGTATGTACAATTAGGACAAAGCTCCTCTACATTATCTGGAGGTGAGGCGCAACGTATCAAGCTGGCTTCTTTCTTAATCAAGGGGAATACGAAAGAAAAAGCACTCTTTATTTTTGATGAACCCACTACGGGACTTCATTTTCATGATATTAAAAAACTTTTAGCATCCTTTTATGCTTTGCTGGATAACGGCCACACTGTTATTGTAGTTGAGCACAATCTTGACCTCATTAAATGTGCAGATCACATTATAGATTTGGGTCCGGAAGGTGGTACAAGAGGGGGCAAAATTGTAGCACAGGGTACCCCTGAAGAAGTTGCGAAAAGCAAAGAATCCTTAACTGCTCCTTATTTACGGGAAAAACTACTTTAAAATATACCTGTTATTGGGTATTTATATATTTATTAAATAGAATTATATTACACATTAATCTATTTATTATGAAATATATCTATCTACTTTTTATATTTGGAACCTTCAACTTTTTGCATAGTCAAACTTTCATTCCAATGTTGGATATGGATAATTCCTGGAGCGTAGATTTAATATCAGAACCCATAGGAGGCGGCTCTCAATCTACAACTACACTGCAAATTTCTCTTACTGGTACCGAAACATATAATGGTGTTGACTATTTTATTGTAAGTAATGAAGATGGTGCAACTGGATGTTTACTCAGAGAGGAGGATGGCATTGTGTACCGCTATAATGTAGATACTGACGAAGAATCTATTATGTACGATTTCAACTTAACTGTTGGTGATGTTTTTGATTTCGATGAGATGGCGATTTTTAGCAGTTACTGTAGCTTTGGAAGTTCTAATAATTATGCACAGTCTAGGGAAGTTATTGAGATAGATACTCAATTTTTAGCAAATGAAAACCGAAAAATTATTTTTTTTGAGAATTTAGAAGGTCTTGAAGAAATATGGATTGAAGGTATAGGTTCAATTAATGGGTTTGATCCCATCAGTGCGACCTTAGATATTTTTGATGAAACCAAATTAGTGTGTTTTACGAGAAATGGAGTGACAACATTTTTTAATGGCGCATCTTCTTGCGACAATACAAATCTTGGCATAGAAGACTTTAAGACTAAAAAAAGTATACTATATCCTAATCCTGTTAGGGATATTTCAGTCTTACAAGTAGCGCCCTTTTTAAAAGCAACTAGTGTAAAAATTTATAATAGCACTGGAAAAATGGTACTAGAAAAAAAAATTAAAAAACAAAGTATTACTTTGAATGCAATGGATTTTACTTCTGGACTTTATTTTTATAGTATCTACCAAAACAATATAAATATTGCTTCAGATAAATTTATTGTACAATAATATATTTTGGCACGAAGGTTGTTTAATATGATTTAACCGATATAATAGAGATGATCATAGGGACAGAATCGGAAAAAAATAAAACAAGATAAGAATACATAGTTTTTTTGGTTGGTTAGTTAAACCCGCTGCTTTCAATCTTTGGAACAGCGGGTTTTTTATTAAAAAAATTCAGTCAGAAGCAATGTCAATTTAAAATTTATACTGAAAATCAACTAGTTAAATTTTTGGCACGGTCTATGTTTTATTAGATAATGTATAAGCTGACCAAAAAATTAAAGCAAATACAAACTTAAATTTCCTAATTATGAAAAAACTAGTTTTATTATTCAGCAGTATGTTTCTTATCACTGGTTTGGCTTATGCCAACAACAATGTGAATGAAGAAACTACATTAAATGCATACGATGGTAAATCGTATATTTTTACAGAAGGAGCCGTAGAATTTTCGGTTTTTCCGGATGGTCAGTTCGATTTTATTTATGTGGGTGGCAATAGAGGCAACAACGTAAATGTAAATGTAAATTCACCTGGTGTGAGTATTTCATTTAACTCTGGGTACGATTACGATATGTACGTTCAGTATGACGATTACGGTGCTGTAGTACAAGTAGAGGATGTTCCAATTTATTACGATGAGTTTGGACGCATCGTCCAAGCCGGTGAAGTTGAAATTCGCTACAACAATCGTCGCATCGTGAATGTTGGGAGTTTAGTAGTTCATTATAATAATTATGGTTATTTCTCACATTGTACAGGATTCATAAGTCCTTGGAATCGTTTTTATGTGTACCGCCCATGGCATGTCTATTATGCAGCACCTATATATTCTAGTTGTATTGTATACGATTACCCGTACAGACAATATTATGCACCACACCGTTATTCTTGGGGTCACCATAAACAATATTATAAAAGAGGATATAACCGTGGATACGCAAATGGAAGAAGAGATTTCTACAGACCAGGAAGCCGTAACCATTATCAAAATGGTAGAACCGCAGTAAATAGAGACTATAATCCAAACCGTAGAAATACTATGGTTACAAATTCAAGAGATACCGGTAGAACTGCGTTGTCAAGCAATAGAAGTGACCGTAGCAACTCAAGAAACTCAACTGCAACTGCCAGAAATAGCAGCAATAGTAGAGGTAATGTAAGTGAAAAACGTGCTACGAATACCACAAATCGAGGTATTGGAAACACAAATAGAAAAACAACCAACAGTCGCGATAATGTTACGAAAGGTCGCCCTGTAAATAACAACCGAGGCTATGCAAGTAATGACAGTCGTGGTAATGTAGGAAAAGAAAGAGCTACAACAAGTCGCGGTACGGTTTCAAATTCTAGAGAAAACACTTCAAACAGGAAAGTAATAAGAGGAACGCAATCTAATAGAAAAACAGCAAGTAGTCGTACTTCTTCTCCTAGCAGAAAAGTAACTCAGAAAAGAAGTACAACTAGTAATAGAAAAGCTACAACTGCTAGCAACCGCTCAACAAAGAGCACCGTAGCAAAAAGAAGTACTAGAAGTACTAATGAAAGTAAGTCCAGAACTTCTCCTTCACGGAGTAAAACCAGTTCTCGTAGCGGAAATACGCGTAGCGGAAGAGGACAATAAAAATTTTTGGTTGGTTAGTTAGAAATCCCTGTGATTCGTATCTGCGATGACCGGGGATTTCGTATTATAACTGCTTGAGGATCTTTGCCATTTTTTCGGTTAAGTAGCTTCGTGTATATTTTGAAATATTAGCTGTAATACCTTGAATTCCATCTTTTTTAAATGCAGAATAATATTTCAAAATTGAATTTTTAAGGGCTTCTTTTTCGGCAGAAGTATAAAACATCCCACTCGTAGATTCTTCAAGAACAGCCTTGATATCGCTACCTATTGGGCCAATAGCTATAATAGGACGTTCGGCTCTAATATATTCAAATAACTTCCCGGGAATGATAGCTCGAGTTTCGGGGCTATCAATTTCTAGCAATAGCAATACTTGTGCATTATGTTGTAGCTGAAGTGCCTCTTTATGTGAAACATACCCAACATTCCGAAGATTTTGAGATAAGCCAAAGCTTGAAATGCTTTCTAAAATATCCTCTCCTACTACTCCAGCCAAAACTATTTCAAGGTCCTCACGAAACCCTTCTACTTTATACGCCAATTCATTTAAAACTTCCCATAATAATATAGGGTTTCTTTCGCTTAAAAGAGAACCAATATGTGCGATGGAAAATTTAGCATCCAGATGTGTCGTAATAGTTTCTTTACGTTCAAAGCCATTGGTGACCACCTTTACTGGGCGATTTGTAATCGCTTTAAACTCTTTTTTTGTGGTTGGGCTGGTAACGGTAATAACATCGGCAGCTTGTAGAACTTCAGACTCCAATTTTTTATGTTTTTTCTGAGCCTTAGAAGTTAACCGCAATGAATCGTGGTAATGTATCGTGGTCCAAGGATCTCTAAAATCTGCTATCCATGACAAACCCAATTCTTTTTTAAGTCGAAATCCGATAAGGTGCAAACTATGAGGTGGTCCAGAGGTTACAATAGCCTCAACAGGATTTTCAGCTAGATACTTTTTCAGAAATACAACCGAAGGTTTCACCCAACCAACCCTGGCATCTGGTATAAAAAAGTTTCCTCGAATAAAAAGTAATAGCTTTTCTGCAGCTGAAAGGTTTTTCTTAGCAATAATTCCGCTACTCATTTGCTTTGTTTTCTTTTTTGAAAACCACTTGGCAAATTTATAAGGCTCGTTTATGGGCTGACTTATAATCTCTATATCTGAAGGAATTTCATTTAAAAAGCTTTCATCACGCAAAGGGTAATATGCATTCTCTGGAATATAAACTACAGGCTCAATCCCAAAATCCCTGAAGTATTTTACAAAGTACAACCATCGCTGTATACCCGGTCCTCCTGCGGGTGGCCAATAATAAGTAATGATGAGGACACGTTTCATTAGGAGTGGGTTTCCTTTTTAACTCTAAAAGAATAATACAAACCACCTAATAAAGCTAACAATAAAAGAATACTACTCCCTAAAGCTATACTACTTCCCTTTTTAACAACAGCAGCTTCAAATATGAATTCAATTTTATTATTTCCAGCTGGGATTTTCATGCCGCGCAGTACATAATTCACCCGAATATAGTCTGCTGGTTTTCCATTTATATATGCGTTCCACCCTTCAGGATAATATACTTCAGAAAAAACAGCCAATTGCTCACTTTTGGTACTTGATTCATACGTTAAATGGTTTGGCTGGTGTTGCACCAATTCTAGAACAGCAGTACTATCGCTCTGTATATTTTCTAGTGATAACTTCTCTTTAAATTCCTGATGAACAATTGCAGTTTTCTTAGTATCCAGACTATCTAATAAAAGAATCTCTTGATCTGCATTTTCAGCAATCTGAACATTTTCTACAAACCAGGCAGGTCCATTGGAGTATGGATTCCGTTGCGCTATGGGACCACCGCCCTTATTTTGAACGATAAAATATTTTACATTCAACATATTCATAATACCAACATCCCCATTGTACAAGTAGAAATCTGCTATGTCCTGCATTCTGCCAGGCTTTGCAGCGTGATAGCCGCCTAAAGCATTGTGGTAAAAACTTGCTGCACCACTATTGAACGCATCATTTGTTGCATCGTACACCCTAAAATGTCCATCATCTTTTAAGATCATTTCATTGGCGCCATTCATTTGAAATGGCTGTTCCATGATTCTTTTTTGAACAAAATCGTCATTGGTAACATATCGTTTGTTTACGCCAACCAAATCGAACAACACCAAAACAACCAACACCCCAATAACTGCAGTTTGTTTTAATTTATTTTTCAGAAAAAACCATAACACTCCAGCAGCTAGCAGTATCAAAATTAAAGAACGGACAGCATCTTTCATAAATAAAGAAGCGCGGTCTGCCCGAACAGCTTCAACCAAGTCATTTCCTAATTGCTCACGAATACCAGCATCATACGGACTCGCAAAATCGAGTCCCGGGATGGCGTTTTTCAGCAACATAAAGATGAGAATAATTCCGCTTACAATTCCTGTAGAAAATAACAATGCTTTCTTACGCTTTTCTTCTTTGTTAAAATCGCTAAAAAATTGATGTAATCCCACTATAGCAAGAATTGGTACAATTAATTCAATTAGTACCTGTATGGAAGAAACAGCTCTAAACTTATCGTACAGGGGTATGGTATCTATAAAAAAACGTGTGAGGGTATCAAAATTATCTCCCCAAGATAAAAAGAGACTTAATAATAAGCCAGTAACCGCCCACCATTTAAATCTACCTCTTACTAAAAATAAAGCTAAAACTGCTAAAAATAAGAAAATGGCTCCCACGTATGCTGGAGCAGCAACAATAGGTTGATCACCCCAATACACAGGTAACTGTTGTAAAACACTAGCAGCATCTTGGGGTGATGCGCCCATTTTCATAAGAGCATCTACAGTTTGACCATCTTCAGGTAAAGGTTCGCTACTACCACCTCCCATGAGGCGAGGGATAAGGAGGTTAAAACTTTCTAATTTTCCGTAACTGTACTGTGTAATATAATCGTAGTCTAAACCTTCAACAGCTTCCTTTTTGGTGCCATCTGGATCAATAGTGAGTTCACTTTTTCCTCTTGTAGAAGTATCAGCGTATTCCTTGGTAGCTAGTATATTTGTGGCGTTTAAACCAACGGCAATTAATACACCAATTGCCATCACTCCTACTGCTTTAAAATAATGAGGAAGCATTTTTTTCTTAATCGCATCTACCAAATAGGCGATACCAATACATATAACCAACAGTAGTAAATAATAGGTCATCTGGAAGTGATTGGTCACCAACTCCAGTCCCATTGCTACAGTAGTTAACAAGAAGCCCCAAAGATAGTTCCCTTTAAACGTGAGTATAATTCCACTCAAAACTAACGGCATATAGGCAATTGCGTGTGCTTTTGCGTTATGTCCTACTCCAAGAATAATGATGAGATAGGTAGAAAAGCCAAATGCCAAGGCTCCTAAAAAAGCCAATTTGTAGTCAACTTTAAGCACCAGTAGAAGGATATACATTCCTATAAAGTACAAAAAGAGATAATCTGCCGGGCGCGGTAAAAACCGAAGTGCCAGGTCTAACTTCTTTATATAGTTGTGTGGATACTTAGCACCTAATTGGTAGGTGGGCATTCCTCCAAAAGCCGAATCTGTCCAATAGGTCTCTTCCCCTGTTGTTGTTCTGAAATCGTTTTGCTGCTTGGCCATACCGGTATATTGCACAATATCACTTTGGAAAATGGCTTTGCCCTGCAACACGGGACTAAAATACGCAAGAGATGCAGTTATAAAAAGGAGTAATACAACAAGATGCGGAAGAAATTTCTTTACTGAAACGTTCATATAAATGCTAGCTAAAATAGAGTTGGAAAATTACAAAAAAGTAGCAGGACTTTAGTAAGATGCCCGATATTTAATAATATCAGAATTAAAAAGAGGTGATTTTAAAAATCTAAAATAAGTTTTGCCTTAGCAAGCCCTTAATCCTTGAAAGTTCTTGTACGAAAAAGATATTAAATATAAACTTTCGTAAATCGTACATTGTACATCAATCCACTTCTTCAAAATCCACATATTCCCCAACGGTGTTAGAACTAGTTCGTGTATTGGGGGCGTCTTTATCTATGGTCACCTTTCCTTCCTTTTTAGTTTCAGAAGCTTGCTGAAAAGGGCTATCGCCAAAAGGATTGGCGCCGAACGTTTTTTCAAATCGTTGTCCCATTTTTTTAGCAATGTATTTAAAAAGATAGGGTTTTGCCAATTTCCACGAAAAGCGAATCGCAAAAAATACCAAAAGTATGATAAGTACCGTTTTAAGAAAGTCCATATTGCCTATAATAACTTTGAAGTTCAAAAGTACAATTTGCCCTATAAAAAAGGTGGTTCGTACGTATTAAAATAATGATAAAATACTATCTTTGACTAGAACCAAACAACTATGAAATCATTCCTATTCTTTCTTTGTTGCCTATTCCTGCTGCCTTTCTGTAGTAATGCCCAGTATACCGAAATGATCAACACCAACCGCCCAGGAGTCTCTCAAGGAGCTTTCTCAGTTGGAACCAACGTGTTACAGTTTGAGACTGGGTTTAGCTTCGGAAACGAAAAACATGAGCTTTTGGGCACAGACTATAGCACTTTCGGATGGGATTACTCGGTTCGTTATGGTGTTTGGCGAGAGGAGTTGGAAATAAGTATAATTGGAGAATACCGAAATAATAGTGGTGATATTACTAGAGGCACCTTGGTTACCGAAGATAAATTCTCAAACTTTAGAAGCAATACCATTGGTGCTAAATACTTAATTTACGATCCCTATCGGAAAATGGAACTGGAAGGTCCGAATTTATATAGCTGGAAGGCCAATAATAAGTTTCAATGGAGGGATTTAATTCCAGCAGTTTCGGTTTATGCAGGAGCCAATTTCGATTTTGCCGACAATCGTTTTACACCCAGTGTAGAAGCAGAAATTAGCCCTAAAGTAATTCTCTCTACCCAAAATAATTGGATAGGTGGTTTTGTGTTTGTAACCAATATTATTGCAGATCGTATTGGAACAGAATTCCCTACCTACGGATATATCCTTACACTCACACACGCAACCAATAGATATTTTTCAATTTTTATAGAAAATCAAGGTTTTAAAAGTGATTTTTATGCAGATCAAATATTTCGTGGCGGTGCAGCAGTACTAATTACCCCAAATTTACACATAGATCTTTCCGGAGCGCTTAATTTTAAAGATACTCCCTCTTTTTGGGAAGCTAGAGCTGGAGTTGCTTACAGGTTTGATATGCACAACAGAGACGAATTTATTGAAGAAAAAGGTAGAGCCGGACGCGATAAACGCAGAGCAGATAAAGGAGAGAAAAAAGCCAAGAAAAAGAAAAACAAACGAAAAGATGGCTTTGAAGATGATGGCGATGATGGCGGTGACGATGGCAGACTTAACTAGCAGCAGAATCCAATGATTAAAATTACCCAAGTAACCAACCCTTCACAACTAAAACAGTTTGTAACGTTTCCATTTACGTTATATAAAAACTGTGCGTATTGGGTTCCTCCCCTTATTAAGGATGAAATAGAAACGCTGGATCACCATAAAAACCCAGTATTTTCTAATGCCGAGGCAGCTTATTACCTCGCTTACAAAAATGGGAAGATTGCTGGCCGAATAGCCGTCATTATCAACCATCTCGAAATAAAAGAATTAGGTAAAAAGAAAGTGCGTTTCGGCTGGTTTGATGTTATAGACGATATTGAAGTTACCAAAGTGCTGTTGGAAAAAGTGTACGAAAAGGGTCGCGAGCATAACCTGGAATATGCCGAAGGTCCTGTAGGTTTCAGCAATATGGAAAAAGCGGGGATTTTGGTAGAAGGATATGAGGAAATGAATACAATGATTACCTGGTATCACTTCCCATATTACAAGGAGCATTTTAAACAATTAGGGTTCGAAACACAAGCGACTTGGGTTGAATATAAATTGAGTATTCCACCATCCATCAAGGAAAAGGTTGCTAAATTTTCTAGCATTATAAGACAACGTTATGGCTTATCTGTGATTAGGTTTAAAAATAAAAAAGAGATTTTGCCTTATGTAGATGAAATGTTCGGTTTACTGAATAAGACCTATAATACATTGCAAACATTCGTACCCATTCAGCAATATCAAATAGATTATTATAAGGAAAAATACTTCAGTTTTATACACCCAGATTATATTACCTGTATCAAGGATGAAGCAGGAAAACTCATTGCCTTTAGCATTGTAATGCCATCATTCACTAAAGCTTTGAAAAAAGCAAACGGCAGTCTTTTTCCATTTGGATGGTACCATTTGTGGCAAGCCCAAAGAAAGAATGACCGCGCAGCATTTTATTTGATAGGAATTGATCCAGAATATCAAGGAAAAGGAGTTACCGCTATTGTTTTTGAAGAAATGCAACACCTCTTTAATAGTAAAGGCATTGATAAAGTAGAAACCAATCCCGAGCTAGAAGAAAATACTGCCGTACAATTACTTTGGAAAGACTATCTGCCAGTGATGCATAAAAAGCGGAGTACGTTTAGAAAGTCACTTTAAACAATTTTTTAAATTTTGGTAATGCCATCTAAGCTATAATTTTAACTGAATGGCAGTTTTAAGAAAACTAATCATTACCCACTTTTAAATGAAAATTGTTGTAAAATCGCTGTTAGCTTTATGCGTCGTTACTTCTTTAGCCTTCACTACTCTTCAAGAAAATTCAAAAAAACCAATCGTTGTTGTTATTGATGTATCACATGGAGGAACAGACACAGGTAATAGCCGTAATTTAGTATTAGAAAAGGAACTGGTACTTCAGATTGCACAAAAAGTGGCGGTACTTAATCATCATACGAACATAAAGTTACATTTCACTAGAGCATATGATACAACGTTGTCATTACAAGAACGCGTAAAATTTATGAACCAATTGCAACCAGATGCTGTTCTTTCGCTTCACCTGAATAGAGAAAACATTAAAAATGCTTCTGGCCTAAGACTCTTTTATAGTAAGCAAGGGCTTGAGGATTCAAAAACACAGGAGTTAGCTCAACTTATTATTGCAAGTTTCAAAAAAAATAGGCTTTATAATTCAACAAGCCTTGGGAGTGCTCCATTTTACATTTTAAAGCATAGCAGTGCTCCAGCTTTGTTACTGGAATTAGGAAACTTGGATAACCCAACCGACTTGCAAATGGTTCAAAATCCAGCGCACCAAGAAGCTATTGCGCAAAGCATATTAGTCGCTTTGGAGCGTTTATAAAGAATATTCCTCCAAAAAACAAAGCCTACTAGTTTTAGCAGGCTTTGTTTTAAATATCTATTCGTAGCTCGTCGTTCGTTAATCGTACAATCAACTACTCTCCCATTGCAGCAGCAACAGAAGCAGATAAACGCTTATAAGTTCCATTTTCCAAACGCTCTCTAATTGCGTCAAAAGCAACTAAAGTCTCTTCAATATCTTGCATGGTATGTGTCGCAGTTGGAATCATACGCAATAAAATAAGTCCTTTTGGAATTACTGGATATACAACTATACTACAAAACACACCGTGATTTTCACGAAGGTCTTTTACCAAAGCCATTGCTTCTGGAATACTACCTTTTAAATATACAGGAGTTACACAACTTTGCGTAGTCCCAATATCGAACCCTCGTTTTTTCAGTCCGCCTTGTAATGCATTTACGTTCTCCCAAAGCTTTTCTTTAAGCTCTGGCATTGTACGCAACATATCCAAACGCTTTAAAGCGCCTGCAACCAATTGCGATTGTAACGACTTAGCGAACATTTGTGAACGTAAGTTGTATTTTAAGTAATTCATAATCTCTTCATCTCCTGCGATGAAGGCACCTGTACTAGCCAAAGATTTTGCAAAAGTGGCAAAGTACACATCAATATCGTCTTGTACTCCCTGTTCTTCGCCAGCTCCTGCACCTGTTTTACCAAGGGTTCCAAAACCGTGAGCGTCATCAACAAATAAACGGAAGTTATATTTTTTCTTTAGCGCAACAATTTCTTTTAATTTACCTTGTTCTCCACGCATTCCAAAAACACCTTCAGAAATCAAAAGAATTCCTCCTCCTGTTTTTTCGGCCATTTTGGTAGCACGCTTTAAGTTTTTCTCGATACTTTCCATATCGTTGTGCTTGTAGGTAAAACGCTGTCCTAAGTGTAAACGTACGCCATCAATAATGCAAGCGTGTGCATCTACATCATATACAATCACATCGTCTTTGGAGACCAAGGCATCTACCGTAGAAACCATTCCTTGGTAGCCAAAATTTAACAGGTATGCTGCTTCCTTCTTAACAAAAGCTGCCAATTCATCCTGAAGTTGCTCATGCAAATCTGTATGACCACTCATCATTCGAGCTCCCATTGGATATGCCGAACCATATTTGGCAGCTGCCTCTGCGTCTACTTTACGTACTTCGGGGTGATTAGCCAATCCTAAATAGTCATTCACACTCCAGGTGATCACTTCTTTGCCGTTAAACTTCATTCGGTTGCTAATGGGACCTTCCAATTTTGGGAATACAAAATAACCCTCTGCTTGTTCAGCCCACTTGCCTAACGGCCCTT
Organism: uncultured Flavobacteriaceae bacterium; assembly: GCA_963799365.1. Lineage (GTDB taxonomy): Bacteria > Bacteroidota > Bacteroidia > Flavobacteriales > Flavobacteriaceae > Marinirhabdus. The sequence continues at coordinate 12,165 of CAWCWV010000006.1, read as the reverse complement.
TGTCCTTGTAAATTTTTTCGAATAAATCTTTCATCAATACGCTTTAGTTTCAATACAAAAAGCAAAAATAGGTATTTTATTCATGATGGCAATGTAATTTGCTATTTCAGAATTAATGTTCGTGCCACAAGGGTTTACACCGACCCTAAAGGGAGCCGATGCTTATAAAATAAAATGCCCAGAGCAAATTGCTTTGGGCATTTTAAAAATCTATGCTATTATTTTTATTTTACGTACTGAATATTTTTAGTCACTTCAGTTTCAGCATCTGTGAAACCTTGTTGTTTCATCCATTCGTCGCTATAAATTTTACTCATATAACGTGATCCATGATCTGGTAAAATCACCACTACTACGCTATTTTCATCAAAAACACCTTCTTCATTAAGTTGTTTTACTCCTTGAATAGCAGCTCCACTAGTATAGCCAGCAAAAATCCCTTCAGTTCTAGCGAGTTCTCTTGCAGTGTGAGCGCTTTCTTCATCTGTTACTTTAATGAAAACATCTATACAATCAAAATCTGTCGCTGCGGGAATTAGATTTTTACCCAATCCTTCTATCCGGTATGGATAGATTTCATTTGTATCGAACTCACGGGTTTGGTGGTATTTTTGAAGTACAGATCCGTAAGCATCTATGCCAAAAACTTTAATGGATGGGTTTTGTTCTTTTAAAAAGCGTGCTGTCCCTGAAATAGTCCCTCCGGTTCCACTACACGCAATCAAATGGGTGATTCGACCATTGGTCTGATTCCAAATTTCTGGTCCTGTAGATTCGTAATGCGCTTCAATATTCAGTTTATTGAAATATTGGTTGATATACACCGAGTCTGCAATTTCTGAATGCAAACGTTTGGCAACTTCGTAATACGAACGCGGGTCATCTGCAGCAACATGGGCTGGACAAACGTGTACCGTTGCTCCCATAGTACGAAGCATATCAATTTTATCTTTGGAAGATTTTGAACTTACTGCTAAAATACACTCATAACCTTTGAGCACACTTACCATAGCAATACTAAAACCTGTGTTACCGCTAGTAGTTTCAATAATGGTGTCGCCTGGTTTTAAAATACCTTCTTTTTCAGCTTTTTCAATAATGTAAAGTGCGATGCGGTCTTTGGCCGAATGTCCTGGATTGAAGCCTTCTACTTTAGCGTAGAAATTTCCTTTCATTTGTGAGGTAATGCGATTGAGTTGTATCAACGGCGTATTGCCAATTAGTTCCAACACATTCGAGTAAGCCTTAATTTCTTTCATATAGAGGAGTTAGGTTCACTTAAAAGAGTGCAATGCACTTTTTAAAACTCGGGTACAAAGATAGTGAAATAATTGAATTACTCTGTTTTACCTTCTAGATCAAGAATGAAAGCATAATCCATCGCTACTTCCTTTAATGCCTCAAAGCGTCCGGAAGCTCCACCATGTCCTGCTTCCATATTGGTGTGAAACAATAACAGATTATCTCCTTTTTTAAGATTGCGCATTCTGGCAACCCATTTTGCCGGTTCAAAATACTGCACCTGGGAGTCGTGCAAACCTGTAGTTACAAGCATATTTGGATAAGACAATGCCTTTAAGTTGTCGTAAGGTGAATACGATTTCATATAATCGTAATATTCTTTTTCGTTTGGATTCCCCCACTCATCATATTCTCCTGTTGTAAGTGGAATACTATCATCTAGCATTGTAGTCACCACGTCCACAAAAGGTACAGAAGCTACAATCCCATTGTATAATTCTGGAGCCATATTTACTACTGCTCCCATTAGAAGACCCCCTGCAGAACCTCCTGAAGCATATAAATGTTCTGGAGATGTGTAACCTTCAGCAATTAGAAATTTGGAAACATCTATAAAATCGGTAAAGGTGTTCTTTTTGGTCAATAATTTTCCGTTTTCATACCATTGTCTGCCTAAGTATTGTCCTCCACGTACGTGTGCAATAGCATAGATAAAACCTCTATCCAGCAAACTTAATCGTACCGAAGAAAAATAAGGATCTATGGTAGCACCATAACTCCCGTAACCATATTGTAGTAAAGGGTTGGAACCATCCATTTTAATTCCTTTTTTGTAAATCATACTTACAGGAATTTTAGTACCGTCGGTAGCTGTAGCCCAAACACGCTTTTCCTCGTAATTGGCGGTATCAAAATTTCCTCCTAATACTTCGGTTTGCTTCATTACTACCTTTTCCTGGGTCTCCATATTGAAATCTATGATAGACGCGGGTGTTCCTAAAGAATTATAGGCGTAACGTAAAATTTTAGTATCAAATTCGATGTTTTGTGTTGGTGATGCCGTATAGGTTTCACTTTCAAAAGGAAGGTAATAGTCCTTTGTACCGTCCCATCTTTTTATATGAATTTTATTCAACCCATTATCACGTTCGCTTACTACTAAGAAATCTTTAAAAATATCGATATCTTCCAAAAACACATCTTTACGATGCGGAATTACCTCCGTCCAATTTTCCAGTGTAGTTTTTGTTTCTGGAGTTTTCATTAACTTAAAGTTGGTTGCGTTGTCCAAATTGGTTACCACATAAAAATTATTTTCGAAATGAGAAATATTGTATTCCAGCCCACGCGTTCTTGGCTGAAAGATTTTGAAATCACCTTCAGGTTTGTTGGCATCTAAAATCTGATATTCTGAGGTTAAAGTACTATAACTACCAATAACTAACCATTTTTCTGACTTGGTTTTATAAATACCCGTACCGAAAGTTTCATCTTCTTCGGTGAAAATAAGTTTATCTTTTGATGTGTCTGTTCCTTTCAGGTGACGAAATACCTGATTAGATCGTAAGGTTTGTTCGTCCTTTTTTGTATAGAATAACGTCTTGCTATCATTAGCCCAGGTAGAACCCCCTGTAGTTAACGGAATTGTTTCAGCAACAACTTCTCCCGTTACTAAATTCTTAATGTGAATTGTATATTTTCTTCTACTCACAGTATCCACACCAAAGGCAGCCCATTTATTGTCTGGACTTACGTTTATTCCATTCAACGCGTAATACGAATGCCCCTCGGCCATTTCATTTACGTTGAACATAATTTCTTCCTGAGCATCCAGGCTTCCTTTTTTTCGCGAGTGAATTGGATAATCTTTCCCGGTTTCGTAGCGGGTAATGTAATAATAACCATTATAAAAATAAGGGACCGAGGCATCATCTTCTTTGATACGGCTCTTCATTTCTTCGAATAAATCTTTCTGAAAATCTTTTGTGTGGGCTGTTATCTTGTCGTAGTAATCATTCTCACGCTCAAGATAATCAATCACTTCTGGATTTTCTTTATCATTAAGCCAGTAATATTCATCGGTTCGCACATCGCCATGCATTTCTAAATTTTTAGCAATCTTTTCGGCCTTTGGCGGAGTTATGTCCATATCTTTTTTAGATTCTGAAGTTTTGGTTTCATTACAAGCAACGGCAAAAATAAGACAAGCCACGGAAACGAATGTGAGATTTTTCATATAATAAAGGTTGATTAATACCATCGCAAAGTACTAAATTTGTAGTTATAATAAAACTGAAAATTATGTTTGGAGATTTAATGGGAATGATGGGTAAACTTAAGGAAACCCAAGCCAAAGTAGAAGCCACTAAAAAAAGACTCGATACTGTATTAATAGACGAGCAAAGCAGCGACGGATTGCTTAAAGTAACCCTTACAGCCAACCGTAAGATTAAAACAATTGAAGTTGACGATGTTTTACTGGAAGACAAGGAACAGCTGGAAGATTATTTAATTCTCACCCTCAACAAAGCGATTGAAAAAGCAACAAGTATTAACGAAGCCGAATTGGCGGCTGTTGCCAAAGAAGGAATGCCCAATATCCCGGGAATGGAGGGATTACTGGGAAAGTAATAAAAAGCTTACAACTCGTTATTTTCTAAAATGGCTTTTTTTTCCGATATTTAGGACATTAACAGATAATAACTAATAAAATCTAAATTACTATGTTCGAATTAAAGAAAAAAAACGATCAATATCACTTTGTACTAAAAGCTGGTAACAGCCAGGTTATTCTTTCAAGTGAGATGTACAACTCCAAAGCAGCTGCTAAAAATGGCATCGCATCTGTACAGAAAAATTGTGGAGATGATAAATGCTATGAAAAGAAAACTGCCAAGAACGGCAAGTTTCATTTCAACGTAAAAGCTACCAATGGTCAAATTATTGGGAGTAGCCAAATGTACGCAGGAGAGTCTGGAATGAATAACGGTATTGAATCTGTAAAGAAAAATGCTCCCGGAGCTGAAATAAAAGAAGTAGAATAATACTTTTATACAATCCCAACTTGTTGTTGGTTTTACTCAATGAGTTTATAATTTATAAAGCTATTCAGCACGTCTTATTTGACGTGCTTTTTTATGCATATCCTTTTAAGATGGAAAGAAATCTTTCGTGCATTTTATTGGTATAATCCAAATGTGTTACTATGCGTAATTTTCCGTGTCCCATATTGCTAATTCTTATGTGTTTTTCTTCTAAATCTTTCATGAATTTTTCCTCTTCAATACCTTCAGCTAAATAGAAAATAACAATATTAGTTTCGGTAGGCTCTACTTTTGAAACATAGTTTACACGGGACAATACGTCTGCAATTTCTAATGCTTTTTTATGATCCTCTAGAAGGCGTTCTACATTGTTATCTAAAGCATATAAACCAGCAGCAGCCATAAAACCAATTTGTCGCATGCCGCCACCAAGAATTTTACGAACACGTATCGCATTTTTCATTAATTCTTTTTTTCCTGCTAAAACGGTTCCTAAAGGCGTACCTAATCCTTTACTGAAACATAACGAAATGGTATCAAACGTTTTTCCGTAACGCTTTGGATCTTCACCAGTTGCCACAATAGCATTCATTAACCTTGCACCATCCAAATGAAGCCCTAGGTTATGAGCATCGCAAACTGTCTTTATTTTTTCTATTTCAGCAAAATCGTAACACGCGCCACCACCTTTATTGGTTGTATTTTCTAAACAAACCAAAGACGTCAACGGACTGTGATAAAAATCTGGCGGATTTATATTTTCTGAGACTTGTTTTGCAGTAATCATTCCTCTCGTACCGTCTACTAATTTACAAGAAACCCCACTATTAAAGGAAACTCCTCCCCCTTCATAATTATAAACGTGAGCCCATTTATCGCATATTAATTGCTCTCCAGGCTGGGTGTGCAACTTAATAGCCGCTTGGTTCGCCATACTTCCGGTGGGAAAAAACAACGCTTCATCCATTCCAAAAAAGGCTGCAACACGACTTTCCAACTCGTTAACCGTTGGATCTTCCTTATATACATCGTCTCCAGTTTGGGCGTTCATTATTGCCTGTAACATTCCTTCCGTAGGTTTGGTTACGGTATCACTTCTTAAATCTATTGTCATAGTAATTTTTGTTCTGTAATTAAAACGTACGAGTTTCTAAATACGGAAGTACCCTGCGCTTGCTTCTAGTTCTAGAATCGCTTTATCCATCATAGATTCTAAGATTGTCACTGCAAGAGCCATATTGTAGTCGTAGTTTATATTTTTTTCACGGGCTTCATTGGTAAGGTCAAAAGGTTTAAACTCTTGTGTTTCTTCCGTAGCTTCTTCTACAAATGTATATTTTCTGTGGCAGTCTTTAATTTCGGTACGTTGTAAAGGTCCTCCTTCGCGCCCAGCGATTTCATATGGCTTCACTTTGTTCTTCTGAAGTGCTTCCACATTTTCTTTAAAATAGTCGAACAACTCGTTTGAAGATAGTGCCACTGAAGCAAACATGCCACAATTATCAATTTTCTTTATCATTGTTTCTTCATTTTCCATCCAGACCACATACACAGCTGCGTAGGTGCCTTGCGAAAAACATCGGGAACCATCTGGCATAACAAACATTAAAGTTTCGCCATTACAGTAGCGTGTTGTTGTAAAGTATGTATCTATGTTTCGACTTTCTAATGCAAGCGTAAATGTTTTTACTTGCGTTTCAACATAGGCCATGTCTTTTTGCGCCACCATTGTGTAGCAAAATAGCACTAAAAAAAGTGAGATTGATGTTTTCATTTTTTGAGATTTTAGTAGGTTAAATGTACAATAAAAATCGAGTGTTTGACGAAAAATATAAAGCAAACGAATCCTAAAAAACAAATCTGAAATATCAATGAAGGGTAATTAATAAATATATAATCAGGTAGTCTTTACAACTTAGTTATTACCTACAACACATTCAAAACTACCAATTGGGCTTCCATCAGGAATAGCTGGTGTTGGGAATTGTTTGAAATTTTCTGGTTTGGTTAAAAATTGTTTAATTTCACGAAGCATTTGTTTATCAAACGTATCTGAAGTAACCAGTATTGCTGCAATATCCTCGATGGCTTTATTCGCCACAGCCTTGGTCTGGGGAATACTTTGGCTTTGCAGCGCCAAATTCATTAAACGTTGCAGATAGACAAATTGAATAGTTTGTTGCACTTCTTTACGATACGCATCATTTTCTGATGAAGAAAAAATACTTTCAGTAGCTCCCTGCAAAACTTCATTAAGCCCTAGTCCTTCTGAATTTAGCGCTTTTTGTTGCACCAATCTGTTAGCTCTTTCTGGGTTTAAAAGTAATTCTAAAGTCATGTCACTGGCTGTGGCGGCCGCTCCCAAAGCATCAAACGCCACTCCATTGTTACTTTTGAAGCTTTCTCGATTTCTAGTATATCCATACGCACGTGGTGGAAATAATTTTAATTTATCCTCTGGAATAGCCAGCGTTTCGGCGCTCAAGGTTTCCAAAACCGCTTTCAATGCTTTTTCTTGTTCTTTTCTGGAAAGTGTTTCTAAAATAAGCTGACCATCACCTTTCACTGCATAATTGTAATCCATACCACCTATTAGTTTTACGGCAGCTTCGGTTTGAAAACGATGGTAAAAATACAATGGCACAAACACATCTTCCAACACCGAAAAGGGTTCTCCACTTTTAATATTATCTTCAGAAAAATTGGCAATTGCCTGTTTTCTGAGCTTCAGCATAGTTTCTAATTCTTCAACAGCATCTTTTCCGTTATCCCATAAATGGGCTTTACTGTGTGCCCCTCCCTGCGCTCTTGCATCACTATCGGTTATATATCGCAATCCCTGTTTTTGTGCTTTGTTTAAAATTTCTTTTAAATAAGCAGTTTCTGAAACGCTTTTCGGCACGTCACTATAGCTGTAAGCCACAGTCAATTTATCCCAATCACCAATTCCTGTAGCATAGGCATTACTGAAATCTACTTCTTTTCCTTTCAACCTTAGTGTGGGATGAGGATAATCCATTACGCTTGATCTATTGTTGGTACTTGCTGCAAAGTTATGAGCAAAACCCAAGGTATGCCCTACTTCGTGAGCGCTCAATTGTCTAATTCTGGCTAATGCCATTTCTAGCATGGGCTGGTAGTTATCGTCCCGTTCCGCAAAAGGTTTGTTGAATAAAGCCTGGGCAATCAAAAAATCCTGCCTAATGCGTAAGCTCCCCAAACTTACGTGACCCTTAATAATTTCTCCTGTTCGCGGGTCTATCACACTACTACCATAACTCCACCCACGAGTACTGCGATGCACCCATTGGATAACATTATAGCGCGCATCCATTGGGTCTGCATCTTCTGGTAAAAGCTGTACTTGAAAAGCATTTGTATAGCCAATCGCTTCATATGCCTGATTCCACCAGCGTGCTCCTTCCAGCAATGCAGAACGCACAGGTTCTGGTGTTCCCGGATCTAAATAATATATAATTGGTTCTTTGGCTTCGCTTTTTTCGGCTAAAGGATTTTTCTTTTCTAATCGATGGCGTGTTATAAAACGTTTTGTTAATGGCTCCCAAATGGGTGTGCTGTAATCCTGGTATGAAATCGAAAAAGAACCGCTACGAGGATCAAATGCTCTTGGTGTAAAGCCGTTATCTGGCAACTCTACAAAGCTATAATGTTGTATCACCGAAACAGCGTTAGCATCTGGCGCTACACTTCTAATAGTTCCACTCGTAGGCTCCCCCACAAACGTGAGCAATGCTTCAAACTCGGTATTCTTAGGAAAAGATTTGGTGCGTTCCATCCAAAGGGAACTTCGGGTTTTATCTAGCTTATATGTGCCTTGCTTACCATTTTTTAATCTTTTGGCAACACCGTGGGCATCCTCAAGTAAAAATGGTGTAAGGTCTATGACAAATTTTTCGTTGAGGGTGTCTTTTATCTCAAAACCAAATAAAACTGAAGTCGCAAAGGCCTCCGTAATAGATTTTTTTTCCAAAGGATTAGCTGTATTGGCGCGATAGTTTACATTAGGTTGAAACAACAATAATTTATTACCGCTTTTTACAAATTTAACTACAGCCTGGTCGCCCAATTGACCTCGGTCTAACCCAATGTCGTTACTTCCCAAACCCGTTCTTAACGAATGCACATACAAAAACTCTTCATCTAGTTTTTGCTGTGGAATTTCCAGGTAGATTTCTCCATCGGCTTCAGAATATTGGAAACTGAAATAGCCATCAAATTTTTGAAGATTCTTCTTTTTATCTAAAAATTGAGCGTTGCAGAGGAAACTTCCGCAGAGGAAAGTGAATAGGATTATATTTTTCATATACTTAAATTTGGAAGTAGCGCTGAAGGTTACATATGTACAAGTTATAAATATATAAAATCTCAACCGTACCTCGCTCTATAGGAATTTTTCTTTTTTCTGAAGTTGAGAAGGTTTAAATTTACAACTCAATAAAACAATAGATCGCAGGAAGAGATTCCTGTCTTCGCAGGAATGACATGATTACAAACGACCAACTCCAAGACCTTCGCGACCGCCTGGAAGCGTTAAGGCAATATCTTTGACGTAGCCAAAAAGCGCATCGAGATACAAAACGAAGAAGAAAAAACATTCGATCCTAACTTTTGGAACAATCCGCGGGAAGCAGAAGCTTTTATGAAAACCCTTCGGAATAAAAAGAAATGGGTGGAAGATTATGATACGGCCGTTGCTCTAACCGATGACGCTGAAGTGATCTACGAATTCTTTAAGGAAGGGGAAGGCGAAGCAGAAAATGTAGAAATAAGATACGGAAAAGCTATTGAAGCGATTGAAACATTAGAATTTCGAAATATGCTGAGTGCCGAAGGAGATGATCTTTCAGCGGTATTGCAAATTACAGCAGGTGCCGGTGGAACCGAAAGTTGTGATTGGGCGCAGATGTTGATGCGCATGTATTTGATGTGGGCCGAAAAGAACGGCTACAAAGTAAAAGAGCTCAATTACCAGGCAGGTGATGTAGCCGGAATAAAAACTGTAACCATAGAAATTGATGGTGATTTTGGTTTTGGATGGTTAAAAGGCGAAAATGGCGTACACAGATTGGTAAGAATTTCACCTTTTGATAGCAATGCTAAGCGCCACACAAGTTTTGCCAGCGTATATGTTTATCCATTAGCCGATGACACCATTGAAATAGACATTAATCCAGCCGATATCAAATGGGAATTCGCGAGAAGCTCTGGCGCGGGGGGACAAAATGTAAATAAAGTAGAAACCAAAGCTATTTTGACGCACCATCCTTCGGGAATTATAATCCATAATTCTGAAACACGAAGTCAGTTAGAAAATCGTGAAAAAGCAATGCAAATGCTAAAGTCTCAATTATACGAAATTGAGCTTCGCAAACAACAAGAAAAACGCGCGGAGATTGAAGGCAATAAAATGGCAATTGAGTGGGGCAGCCAGATTAGAAACTATGTGTTACACCCCTACAAATTAATTAAAGACGTCCGTACCCAACACGAGACAGGAAACGTGGATGCTGTTTTGGACGGCTATCTCGATGAGTTTTTAAAAGCTTATTTAATGATGGCCGGACAGGGTGAGACTAGTGATGAGTTGTGAGTTGTGAGTTGTGAGTTGTGAGTTGTGAGTTGTGAGTTGTGAGTTGTGAGTTGTGAGTTGTGAGTCAAAAATAAAAATTTCTGCATAAAAAAAGACCTTTTCAATTCCGATAGCTATCAGAAGAAAAGGTCTTTTTAATTATTGTATTTCGGTATAGCTTACTTCGCTTCTGCTACTACGTCAAAAGTAAAAGTAGCGATTACTTCTCTGTGGAAACGAATTGTTGCTTCATACTGTCCGGTACGCTTAATGCTACCACCAGCGATTGAGATAAATTTTTTCTCAATAGTTACACCTTCTTTTTCCAAAGCATCCGCTAAATCTGCATTGGTAACTGAACCAAAAAGTTTGTCACCTTCACCAGTCTTAGCTGCAATCTTAAACTCTAACAAGCTGTTTAATTTGTCTGCTTCTTTTTGAGCGCTTTCAATAACACTCTTTTCTTTGTATGCACGTTGTTTCAACGTTTCTGCCAATACTTTTCTCGCTGAAGGAGTTGCTAAAACAGCTGCTCCATTAGGGATTAAGTAGTTTCTTCCGTACCCGTTTTTTACAGTAACAACGTCATCTGTAAACCCTAGGTGCTCTACGTCTTTCTTTAATATCAATTCCATGGTTGTACTGTTTTCTATTTGTATAAATCGGTTACATAAGGCATCAAGGCTAAATGACGTGCTCTTTTTACAGCCACGGCTACTTTACGTTGATACTTTAAAGAAGTTCCTGTTAAACGACGTGGTAACAATTTACCTTGCTCGTTTACAAAACCTGCTAGCCAGTCTGCATCTTTGTAATCTACATACTTAATTCCAGACTTCTTAAAACGACAGTATTTCTTCGCTTTGCTCGTTTCTATATTAAGCGGGGTAAGATATCTTATCTCTCCGTCTTTTTTTCCTTTTGCTTGCTGTTGTAATGTTGCCATAACTTATGCGGTTTTCTTTTGTTTTTTATCACGAGTTCTTCTTCTTTCTGCCCAAGAAATTGCATGCTTGTCTAGGCTCACAGTAAGGTAACGCATAATGCGTTCGTCACGTCTAAATTCTACCTCAAGGGCATTAATTGCCTCTCCGGTTACAGTGTACTCAAATAAGTGATAAAAACCACTTTTTTTGTGTTGGATAGGGTAGGCTAATTTCTTTAGCCCCCAGTCCTCTTTGGATATCATCTTAGCATCTTTAGAAATAAGAATATCTTCGTATTTCTTTACTGTTTCCTTTATCTGTTCTTCAGATAAAACGGGATTCAAGATGAAAACAGTTTCGTAATGATTCATAAAAAATCTATTAATTGTTTAAACATACACTAGCACCTTGCTAATGAGCGTGCAAAAATAGTACTTTTATTAAAACTAACAAACCATAATAATGTCTATTTTCAGAAATTAGTTATATAAATAGTCCATTTAAATTGTAAGTATATTCTCACTCAAATAGTTAAAAAGTAATTAATTAGGGATAAAAGTTAAAAAAAACTACCATTCATCGATATTTTTTAATATACTTGTACACCAAATTGATTCAACCGTGGAGAAACCTATTTTAAAATGTGCCATCGTAGATGATTCTACGTTGCAGAGACTTTCGATTGTAAAATTAATTGAAAATCACCCCTCTTTAGACCTTGTAGCAGAGTATAACAACGCTATTGAAGCAAAAATGGGACTTGCCACCACAGAGATAGACCTTATCTTTTTAGATATTGAAATGCCAATCCTCTCTGGTTTCGACTTATTAGATGACCTTACCCTTAAACCACAGATAATTTTTGTCACTGGTAAAACAAAATATGCTTTTAAAGCTTTTGATTACGATGCTGTGGATTACCTTAGAAAGCCTATTTCTAAAGATCGTTTCTTGAATGCAGTTCATAAAGCAATTACTAACTTTAAGCTGAAAAATGACGATGGTTTTGATGAAGAAGACTTCATTTTCGTAAAAAGCAATCTGAAAAAGCGTAAAGTTTTCTTAAATGAACTACGTTATATTGAAGCACTAGGAGATTACGTAAAACTGGTGACCGAACACGATGCACTTGTTGTACTCTCTACCATGAAGGCTTTTGAAAGTTTGCTGCCTTCTGAACGTTTTTTACGCATTCACAAATCGTATATCGTAAACCTTGAAAAGGTAGAAAAATACAACAGCAAGGTGATTGAGCTTGATAAAGAACAACTACCACTAAGTAGAAACCGGAAGGCCGAATTGGTTGAAGCCCTTGCCGCTACTATGCGAACATAATGATATCTTTTAAATACTTCAATAATTA
>CAWCWV010000005.1:0-13642 GCA_963799365.1 uncultured Flavobacteriaceae bacterium | reverse complement strand
GAGGATGATGTAAACGAGGGGAATATATTGGGTAAACGTTTTAAATTATTATAAATTTCTGTAAAGGTATTTACTACCTCTCCTCTGGAGAGGTCAGAATTGCTTTTTCAGCAATTCTGGGTGAGGACAATTCTGGGTGAGAACAAAAAAAAGCGTCTCAAAATGAGACGCTCATAACAAACCTAACTTAGTGATCAATTAAGTTGTATAGCTACTCTTTTTATCCCCACAAAAAGAATAGTGGTATACATTTCACTAATTCAATGTAAATATAACACGAGATTTTAGATTAGCATATACGTATTTACACGTATTTTTAATTTAGCGCTTTACAAATTGCTAAATTTTAATGAGAATTGTTGCCAAAAACGTTATAGTTATTACATTACTGAAATTTTTCGAAAATTTAATTTTAGATTTACCATTGTGAAAAAATCAATAAAAAGAATAGCAGTTTTAACCAGTGGTGGCGATGCTCCAGGAATGAATGCGGCGATCAGGGCTGTGGTGCGTTGTTGTGCATTTCATACGGTAGAATGTGTGGGTGTATACCGTGGCCTACAGGGTTTGATTGAAAACGATTTTATTCCCCTTGGTCCAAGAAGTGTGAAAAATATTATTAATAGAGGAGGAACTTTCTTAAAATCGGCTCGCTCTGATGAATTTAGAACCAAGGAAGGAAGAGAGAAAGCATACCAAAATCTGAAAGCAGCCAGTATAGATGCCCTCATTGTAATTGGTGGCGACGGGACATTTACGGGAGCCAAGATCTTTAATGAGGAATTTAATTTCCCTATTATTGGCATTCCAGGCACCATTGATAACGATATAAATGGTACCGATTTCACAATAGGCTATGATACAGCTTTGAACACGGTAGTTGAAGCTATTGATAAAATACGAGATACTGCAAACTCACACAATCGATTGTTTTTAGTAGAAGTCATGGGCAGAGATGCTGGTGACATTGCCTTAAACGCAGGTATTGGAGCAGGAGCCGAAGAAATCTTAATACCAGAACAAGACTTAGGAAGAGACAGATTGTTAGCCTCTTTAAAAAGAAGTAAGGAATCGGGGAAATCCTCTAGCATTGTAGTGGTTTCTGAAGGGGACCAAATAGGAAAAAATATTCTGGGCCTGGCAGATTATATCCGTGAAAACTTAAACGAATATGAAGTGAAAGTAACAGTATTGGGTCATATTCAACGCGGTGGAGCACCTAGTTGTTACGATCGTGTTTTGGCAAGCCGGTTAGGAGTTGCAGCTGTAGATGCGCTTATAGAAGGTAAACGAGATGTGATGATTGGTATCCAACACCTTAAAATTGTCGCCATATCTTTTGCTGAAACTTTAGAAGGTAAAAATAAATTAGATAACGACTTAATAAGGGTGGCGGATATTACATCGTTATAAAAAGAATAGATATGATCAAAATAGGAATAAACGGATTCGGGAGAATAGGACGAATAGCTTTTAGAATCGCCTCGCAAAGAAACGATGTTGAAGTAGTTGCAGTAAACGATTTGCTGGATGTAGACCATTTAGCATATTTATTGGAATTCGATTCTGTTCACGGGAAGTTTCCCGGAAAAATTTCAGTAAAAGATGGAAATCTTGTCGTAGATGGTAAAACAATTCGTGTAACTGCTGAAAAAGATCCTGCAAATCTTGCCTGGAATAAAGTTGGTGGTACGATAGTACTAGACTGTACAGGAATTTTCAAAGAAATTGACACAGCCAAAGCACATCTAAAAGCTGGTGCTAAAAAAGTAGTGATTTCGGCACCTTCCAAAACAGCACCTATGTTTGTAATGGGTGTGAATCATATCAATTTAAAAGCCAGTGATACTATTATTTCTAATGCTTCCTGTACTACAAATTGTTTGGCGCCCCTGGCAAAAATTATAGATGACGAATTAGGAATTGTTGAAGGATTAATGACCACCGTGCATTCGGTAACTGCAACGCAAAGCACTGTAGATCAGCCTTCAAAGAAAAATTATAGAATGGGTCGTAGTGCTTTGGCTAATATAATTCCAACCACAACAGGCGCAGCAGTTGCGGTAACTAAGGTTATTCCAGCTTTGGAAGGGAAACTCACGGGAATGGCATTTCGAGTGCCTACGATTAATGTTTCGGTAGTAGATTTAACAGTGCGAACTAAAAAATCTGCGAGTTATGAAGAGGTAAAGAAACTATTCAAAAAAGCTTCAGAAGGAAGCTATAAAGGCATAGTGAGCTATACCGAAAAAGCGGTGGTTTCTCAGGACTTTGTAAGCAATCCACACAGCTGTAATTTTGATGCGGAAGCAGGAATTGCTTTGAATGATAATTTCTTTAAACTCATTGCTTGGTATGATAATGAATATGCCTATTCAGTAAAACTAGTGGAGTTAATGGTCTACGCAGCAAACTTGTAATATGATCTTATTCACAGATGGTGGCTCTACAAAATGCGATTGGGTACTTTTAAATTCTAAAGGAAGAAAAGTATTCCAAACACAAACACTTGGGCTAAACCCAACGGTAGTTCCCAGGGAAGAATTAGAAAGCCGCATCTTATTCAATCCTCAACTACGTGAGGTGATGATGGAAATAACCCAAGTAGATTTTTATGGTGCTGGTTGTGGAACCGAAACCCCTAGAAATATTTTAAAACAAGTGTTGGAACTCTTGTTTGAAAATTCTAAAGTCACCGTTCGTGAAGATTTGGCTGCCGCGGTGTACGCCGCAACTACAAAACCTGGGATTGTTTGTATCTTAGGAACAGGATCTAATAGTTGTTATTTCGATGGTACAATTATTCACACACCAATTCCTGCGTTAGGTTATATTTTAATGGATGAAGCGAGTGGTAATTATTTTGGAAAACAGTTGTTGCGAGACTATTTTTATGGCAATATGCCAAAGCACCTAGCCGAAACTTTTAAAAATAAGTATAATTTAAGTGCAGACGATATTAAGATGAATGTCTATCAAAAATCCAATCCAAATGCCTATTTAGCTTCTTTCGCCCAATTTATGTTTGAGGAAGCAATCACCGAATACTATTTTAAGCTACTGATTGAAAAAGGAATTGAAAATTTTGTCCAAACAAGGGTTCTTACTTTTAAAGAAGCCAAAAAGGTTCCTATTCATTTTATAGGAAGCATAGCTCATTTTAGCAAAGAAATTATTGAACGTTGTTTTACCAAACACAATTTACAATTAGGATATATAGTACAACGCCCAATGGATGGTTTGGTAGCATATTATCAAGAAAAATTAAAAACAAACAATAGCTAAAATACAATTGGTTTCGTATTTCTAATTTCAATTTTCTATTTTCGTAACCTGAAATCGAAACATATATTGAGATTTTAATTTCATACCTAAAAACTCGTGCCTCGTACTTCTAAAATCTTATTTTCTATATGTCTTCAATGCCTAAAATAAACCCAACTACAACTAAAGCCTGGCAGGCATTACAAGCGCATTTTGAGGAAACTGAACAGCTACATATTAAAGATTTATTTGCTGAAGATACCAACAGAGGCAAAGATTTAAGCATATCTTGGATGGAAATCTTTGTAGATATATCAAAAAACAGAATTACTCCAAAAACTCGCGAGCTGTTACTTCAGTTGGCCGAGGAAGTTCAGTTAGAGAAGGCTATTAAAGCTCAATTTTCGGGTCAGAAAATTAATGAAACTGAAGATAGAGCAGTACTTCATACGGCATTACGGGATTTTGAAGCCCTGAAGCCCGAAGTGGCTGCGTGTCTTCAAAAAATGAAGGATTTTTCAGAAAAAATAAATAATGGAAGCTATAAGGGGTCTACAGGAAAACCTATAGATACAATTGTAAATATTGGTATTGGTGGGAGTCATTTAGGACCAGAAATGGTATACGAGGCGCTGGTACATTACAGGGAGGGGGTTCAGCTATATTTTATTTCAAATATAGATGGAGATGCAGTACAAGCTACGCTAGATGCATTAAATCCAGAAAGTACTTTGTTTGTTGTGGTTTCTAAGAGTTTTACAACAAAAGAAACGCTCGCAAATGCGGACCTCGTAAAAAATTGGTTTATTTCAGAAATTTCTGAGGAAGCTGTTACAACACATTTTATAGCAGTTTCGGCCAATCCTGCTGAAGTAGCTGCCTTTGGTATTTCTGAAGAAAAAACTTTCCCAATGTGGGATTGGGTTGGTGGCAGATTCTCACTTTGGAGCGCTGCAGGGCTTTCTGTTTGTTGTGCAATCGGGTATGAAAATTTTGAAAATCTTTTAAAAGGAGCGCACCAAATGGATGCGCATTTTGCTACAGCCCCTTTTCCTGAAAACATCCCTGTGGTTTTGGGGCTAGTTTCAGTATGGTATACAAACTTTTATAATTGTGAAACAGAAGCTGTTATCCCTTATTGTGAAGCATTACATAAATTGGTTCCTTACTTGCAACAAGCTGTTATGGAAAGTAACGGCAAGGAGATAAGTAGAAACGGGGAAGCCGTAAATTACCAAACAGGGGGTATTGTATGGGGTACCACGGGAACAAATGCACAGCATGCATTTTTTCAACTGTTACACCAAGGTACCAAAATTATTCCAACCGATTTTATTTGCTTTACAAATCCTTTACGCTCCCATCTACAACTTCATAATATGTTGCTCGCCAATTGTTTGGCGCAAACAGAAGCTTTGGCTACAGGAAAACCCTATAATGCAGAAGTGCCTTACAGTACCTTTACAGGGAACAAACCAACCACAACTATTTTTGTTAAAGAATTGACTCCCAAAAATTTAGGAAGTTTATTAGCAATGTATGAACATAAAATTTATGTGCAAGGTGTGGTTTGGAATATTTTTAGTTATGACCAATGGGGGGTTCAATTAGGTAAGGAAGTAACAAGCACTATTTTAGAAAATGCCAAACTTCTCAATCAAGAACATGCAACACAATACCTTAAAAATATTAATTACAGTTCCTAAAACACTAAATATTTGATAAAAAGACAGTGATTTGCTTTTAAATTTAGGATTTCTTTAATATTATTGCAACACAATTTATTTTAAAAAAAAATACTATGAAGAAAAGTAACCTTATGTCACTTCTTTTTCTGTTTTTTGTTGCCTTAGGGTTTTCACAAACAGAAACTGAAAGAAGTCAAATTACAAGCAATTACGATTTGAATGCGCTAGCACAACTAGAAGCTCAATATGCTGCTCAATTTGCTGCTAACAAAGCTCAAGCTTTGGCATTAGCCAACATTAACGGTTGGGATGAATTTATTAAAATTGAAAATGGAGGCCAGGCAGAATTGGTTGGAGTATTTCCATCTGGGGAGCCTATCTATTATGCTACCGATAATGCAGAAGGAGCTATTACTACTCGTGCAGATAAAGTACATACTGGAGGTGGAGCTGGTCTAAACCTTAATGGTGAAGGTATGATTGCCGGAGTCTGGGACGGGGGACGTGTTCGTGAAACACATCAACTTATTGGTGGTCGTTCAACTCAAGTTGATGGTACTGCAGGTATTAGCGATCACTCAACACATGTTGCAGGAACTATGATTGGGACTGGAAGTGTAAATTCTGGAAATGCAAAAGGGATGGCGCCTATGGCTAGCTTGGTTGCTTACAGCTTTAATAATGATGAATCGGAAATGACCGCAGCAGCAGCAGCAGGATTACTAATCTCTAATCACTCCTATGGAATTCGTGCAACCAGTGTACCCTTATGGTATCTTGGTTACTACGATAGTAATGCTAGAAATATGGACAATATTGTGTATAACGCACCTTACTATTTGCCAATATGTTCTGCAGGAAATGATCGCCAATCTGGTGCAAACAATGGTGATGGAGGATACGATTATCTAACCGATAAGAGTGTAGCTAAAAACGCAATTATATGTGCAGCAGTAAATGAAGTATTAAACTATACAGGACCTTCGAGTGTTGTAATGTCTAGCTTTAGTAGCTGGGGACCTACAGATGATGGAAGAGTAAAGCCAGATATCTCTGCGAAGGGTGTAAATATGCTTTCTTCCGTTGGTACTTCAAACACGGCTTACTCAAACTTTAGTGGTACATCTATGGCAACACCAAATACATCTGGAAGCCTTATTTTATTACAGCAACACTATAACGATCTTAACGGAAACTTTATGTTAAGCTCTACCTTAAGAGGATTGGCATTGCATACAGCAGATGAAGCAGGAACCAACCCAGGTCCAGATTACCGTTTTGGTTGGGGTTTACTAAACACAGAAAGAGCTGCAGAAGTTATCACTAATAATGGCCAAACGTCCGAAATTTTAGAGATAGAACTTACACAAGGACAAACCTATTCGCTAGAAGTAAAGTCGGACAACATTAATGACTTAATAGCATCTATCACCTGGACAGATCCTGCGGGAACTGTGCCTCCACAAGGAGTAAATGATGCATTTATTCCTGCGCTTGTAAACGATTTAGATTTACGTGTAACCGAAGTAGGTGGTGCCGGAACCATGCACATGCCTTGGAAACTAAATCCTGCTAACTTTTCTGCTGCTGCAACAACTGGTGACAACATAGTAGACAATATTGAAAAAATTGAAGTAGGTGGTGCAACTGGTAATTACTTGATTGAGGTAACTCACAAAGGAACAATTACCAATGCCACACAAACATTTTCATTAATTGTGACAGGAATTGTAAACGACTTTTCATTTTCTACTGCAGATAATGATCAAGAAATTTGTAACGATGTAGCTACAGGAAGTTATGATATTGATGTTGATTTTATTGATACATTCACTGAAACTGTAACCTTTACTGTTTCAAATGTACCTACAGGGGCTGCAGGTATTATTTCTCCAACTACATTAGATGACGATGGTCAAATTACACTTAGCCTTACCGGATTAAATAATGTAGCACCAGGAGATTACTTTATTGAGGTTACAGGAACTTCTATTTCGGCTTCTAACTCAATTACATTAGCACTAAGTATTCTAGAGTCAAATTTAGAAGCAGTGACGCTTTCTACACCTTTAGATGAAGCCGAAGAAATAGATACCGACGTAACTTTTATCTGGGAAGAACTTATTTCAAATGCTGTAGAATATGAATTTGAATTAGCTACGGACAATGCTTTCGGGAATATTGTTGTGTCTGAAACAACACAAGACCCTACTATCATTGTAAATGGTTTGGCTAATGCAACCGAATATTTTTGGAGAGTGAGAGGAACAAATATTTGTGGCCCTGGTCAGGATTCTGAGGTGTTTAGTTTTATGACTGTGGAAGTATTAGGGATAAACGAAATCACTATAGATGGTTTAGTAGTATACCCTAATCCAACTTCAAATGTGTTAAACGTTTCAGCGGCAACACAAATGTCTTCTATAGAAATAGTAAATATTCTTGGACAGACGTTGTTGAGCAAAGAAGTAAGTGGTACACAAACACAAGTAGATCTTTCTGCACTAGCAGCAGGAAACTATTTTATACGTGTACAAGCTGAAAACGCTACTACTGTGATACAAATAGTGAAAAAATAAATTCATTTTTATTTTATACGAAAAACCTTCGCCCAAAGCGGAGGTTTTTCTATTTTTAGCTTTAGCTTTAGGGAACTAGGGAACTAGGGAACTAGGGAACTAGGGAACTAGGGAAGAAAATACTAATTACCTAATTACCCAATTAACCAATCAACCATTTAACTAAAACCAAACACATGAGTCAACAAGACAAAAAAATTAGTTTAGCAACCGCCCAGCAATGGACGCAGGAATGGCGCTCTATAGAAAGTAGTTATAACAGCCACAACCAGTGTAATGCGTTTTTAATTCCCATACAAGATTTACAAGGTGTATTAGCAGAAATGGGTGCCAATCCAGGAGACGATGCTTGTATACGCGCTTACTTAGGGGTAAATCCAGATACCAATGAAGAAAAATTGATTATTGTAGGTACCCAGATAGATAAAGGAGGTGTCTACAGGGATATGCTTCCAGAAAATGCCGACAGTGCAGAAGGAAATATTAATAGTGTTTGGGATTTTACGCAAAAGTGTCCACCTAAATGCGATAATTCTAGTTCTTTAAATTAATAGATTTGGATTTTCAGGATTTATTTGCAAATACGCTTACAGTAATATCAATTATTTTACCAATTTTATATTTTATAGGTTTTGCAAAATACGGCAAGACCTATAAAATTTTCACTTTATATCTAACCTTTATTGCTATTATTCAGATAATATTATCTGTGTATGCATATCATAAAGTGAACAATCATTTTTTATTTACGTATTATTTTATTGGTCAATTTTTATGTATGTCTTTATTTTATTTCTTTTTGCTAAATAAAAAATGGATTTGGTTAGTTACAGGTTTTGTAATCATTGGTTTACTAATCCAGTATATCGTGAGTCCTGCTAGTTTTATAAATTTTAATAGTTTAGGTGTTAGTATCACCCAGAGTATTATTGTTCTTTACGCTTTGCTATATTACTTTAAATTGTTAACTGAAAAAGCTAAATTTCTTTATATTAATGCGGGGGTTTTATTATATTTTATCACTAGCATTTTATTTTTTGCTTCTGGAAATTTGATTTTGAAACTAGATTTGCCAAAAGAAACACAACGGCATATTGAATTGGTGAACGATTGTTTATACTTCATTTTTATGATTTTAATATTCGTAGAGTGGTATCGTAACTATCGTGTACAAACTGAGAAAATTTTAGAATAGCCATTTTTATTTTTCACTTTAAATTTTTTATAAATGGAGTTCATTAAAATTTTCAATAATTTTCTTTCAATAGCAGCAATTATCTTGGCAGTGTTATATGCTATACGTTTTTCCAAATTTGGAAAAACGTATAAAATATTTACTTGCTATCTTGTTTTTATTGCAATTATTCAAATACTTTTAATGATTTATTCCTATTATAAGGAAAACAACCTCTTTTTATTTAGTTATTATTTTATTGGTCAGTTTCTATTTATGTCCCTTTTTTACTTTAATCTATTGAAGAAGAAATGGATTTATTTAGTTACCGGAATTGTAATGGTTGGTTTACTTATTCAGTATATTTTTAGTCCAGCTAGTTTTACTAGTTATAATAGTTTAGGAGTAAGTATTACGCAAAGTGTCATTGTAGTGTATGCCCTTTTGTATTACCATAAATCATTGTCGGGAGATGCCAAATTTTTATATATTAATACTGGTATTTTTCTATATTTTATTTCCAGCATTTTATTTTTTTCCTCTTTAAACTTAATTTCGAAATTACAACTACCAAAAGAGACACAGTTGTATATTGGCTTAGTTAATGACTTTTTATACTTTATATATTTACTATTGATTTTTGTTGATTGGTTTAAGAACTTTCGGCTAATAAAATTTAAAATCAGCTCTACTTAAATTAGTATCTTCGTGAAGATGCAACATAAACTAGCCGAAGAAATACAAATCATACCTATCTTACTTATAGGCATCTGTTTATTAATCCTTATGAGTACGGCTATTATCCTGTTTTTCTACCTCTCCCGTAAAAAAATCGTAAAAACCGAGCTGGAGAAGGCAACTCTAGAGATTCAGCATCAAAAAGAAATGCTACAAACCACTATAATGACGCAAGAAGCAGAACGTAAGCGTATCGCTCAAGATTTGCATGACGACATTAGTAGCAAATTAAATATTGTATCGCTTCATGCGAGTTTGGTGAGTGAGCATAACATCACGGTCCAGGAAGCTAACGATTTAGGGGCAAAAATTGCCAGTATTACCGGAACTGTGCTAGAAAGTTCTCGCCGTTTAGCACACGATTTGTTGCCACCATCCCTTGAGAAATTTGGTTTGGCAGCAGCCTTGGAAGAACTTTGTGATCAAGTACAATCTTCTAAAAAGTTTCAATTAAACGAAACTTTCAACTATACAGAAGAAACACTCCCAAAAGATCATGAATTACATCTTTTTAGAATCGTCCAAGAGCTCATTAATAACACGGTAAAATACGCAAATGCTAAAACCGTTTCAGTGTCTTTACATTCTACCCAAAACGCCGTACATTTACACTACCAGGACGACGGAAATGGATTTGAGCTATCCCAAGGCAAAATGGCCAAAGGTTTAGGAATTAGTGGTATCGAAAACCGTGCGGCTATTCTAGGTGCTACAACCACATTCCAATCTCAACCACAAAGCGGAATGTCCCTAGACTTACTAAAGCAACTAAATTAAAAAATAAATTACTTTGACTATAAAAGTTGTCCTAGCCGATGATGAAGAGCTTTTTCGTGCCGGAATTGCACTTATCCTCTCGCGCGACCCAGAAATTGAAATTATCCACCAGGCCGAAAATGGCAAACAATTGTTAGACTTTCTCAAAGAACAAGAAACACTTCCAGACATTGTTGTGACCGATATTAAAATGCCCGAATTAAATGGCGTAGAGGTAACCAAAATACTTCATAATTTATATCCGGAAATTGGTGTTATAGCACTTACTACTTATAACACTAAGCCTTTTATTAGGAACATGATTAACGTTGGGGCGAGCGCATATTTAGTTAAAAACTCGGCACCTTCACATATGTTGCACACCGTAAAGCAGGTATTTCATAATGGTTTTTATTACGATAAATATGTGATAGAAGTGCTCAATAAAAAATATCCTGGCAGTATCATTGAAAAATCTGCCTTCGATGCAGATTTCCTAACCGAACGAGAAACTGAAGTTCTTACACTTATCTGTAAGCAATACATCACTTCTGAAATTGCGGACCAATTACACATTAGCCCACGTACCGTTGAAGTACACCGCAAAAACCTTTTGGTTAAAACTGAGGTCAAGAACATAGCAGGTCTGGTGATATTTGCGATTCAGAATGGGTTGGTGCCCTATATTGAAATTGAATCTTAATAGAGTAGAAACTAGAATTTTAATTTTTCGTATCTTTCTCTTCATACCACAACTCCCTTTCATTTTAAAATTTCAGTACTATGCTCACAAAAGTATACGGGAGTGCTGTGTTTGGTGTGGAAGCAACCACTATTACAGTAGAAGTAAATACAGATATTGGCGTTGGCTATCACTTAGTGGGTTTGCCAGACAACGCCATTAAAGAAAGTAACTATAGGATTGCTGCCGCACTGCAGAATAACGACTACAAAATCCCAGGAAAAAAAATCACGCTGAATATGGCTCCGGCCGATATGCGCAAAGAAGGGTCGGCCTACGATCTTACCCTAGCGATGGGTATTTTGGTTTCTACAGGACAAATTAAAGAACAACAGCCACTATCAGAATACGTTATTATGGGAGAGCTTTCTTTGGATGGATCACTACAACCCATTCGTGGTGCGTTGCCAATTGCAATTAATGCCAAAGAGCAAGGTTTTAAAGGCTTTATTCTTCCTGAGCAAAATGCTAAAGAAGCCGCTATCGTTGAAGGTCTAGAAGTTTACGGCGTTTCCAATATTAAACAAGTAATCGATTTTTTTAATGCTGAAACTTCACTAGAAACCACACAGGTAGACATGGAAGCCGAATTCTACGAGCACCTTCAAAATCCGGAATTCGATTTTAGCGATGTAAAAGGGCAGGAAAGCATTAAACGCTGTATGGAAATCGCTGCAGCGGGCGGTCATAATATTATTTTAATTGGCCCGCCAGGAAGCGGTAAAACGATGCTTGCAAAACGGTTGCCCAGTATTTTGCCTCCCTTAAGTATATCTGAAGCATTAGAAACTACAAAAATTCACAGTGTGGCGGGACGAACCAAAGATAAAGGGAGCGGGATTATGACGGCACGACCGTTTAGAAGCCCGCATCACACCATTTCTGATGTTGCCCTTGTTGGAGGCGGTCAATACCCACAACCCGGTGAAATTTCGTTGGCACACAACGGTGTATTGTTCCTGGATGAACTCCCCGAATTTAAACGAGGCGTCTTAGAAGTCATGCGGCAACCTTTGGAAGATAGAAATGTCACTATTTCTCGCGCCAGGTTTACCGTCACTTATCCAAGTAGCTTTATGCTGGTAGCTAGTATGAATCCTAGCCCCAGTGGTTATTTTAACGATCCCGATGCGCCCATGACCTCTTCTCCAGCCGAAATGCAACGCTATTTAGGCAAGGTTTCAGGACCCTTATTGGACAGAATAGACATTCATATAGAAGTAACCCCTGTTCCATTCGATAAACTAAGCGAAGAGCGTAAAGGAGAATCCAGTATTCTCATTCGGGAACGTGTCACTAAAGCCCGAAAACTACAAACCGATCGTTTTGCCGAGTTTGAGAATATCCATTACAACGCACAAATGGGTGTGCGACAGATACGGCAATATTGCAAACTAGATAATGCTTCGCTACAATTATTAAAGACTGCAATGGAACGGTTAAATCTTTCAGCAAGAGCGTATGATCGCATTTTAAAAGTCTCAAGAACGATAGCCGATCTGGATGCTGCTGAAGACATTACAGGCAACCATATTTCAGAGGCCATTCAATATCGCTCTTTGGATAGGGATGGTTGGTTTGGGTAAAGGATAAGGGTTTTATATTTTCTCGGAATTGTATTGAAGTAAAAATAGGGATGGATAATTGGAATGTTTAAAATTCAATTAACATTTTCATAAATCTTAGAAATTCTTTTTCGGGCAATTTAGGAACATCTCTTTCTTAATCATCCTTTCAAAATTTTGGGAGTACCTACTATTAGCTATCATATTCCATAATATGAAACATTTCTAAGAGTTGATAATAAAAGAAAATTACCTATTTTCAAATTTAGACTACGACTCAACTTTCTAAATTAGTGATGGAATACGCAAAGAATAGAATTCAAAATTCATTCTACCTGACTATTGATAATAGGGATGTAGCTCTAGGCGTCTGATGGACCTTCACCTACAGGCTCATTTTCGGATGTGGCGATTTCCCATGCAGAAACTATTTTGTCAGCTCTCGGATTTTCTGAAGTATTATTTTCTTGTTCTATCCACAAGAAATGAAGAGGTCTTTCTGATTGAATGATTTTATAACTGTGATCGAAGTCCACAAAATCCAAGTTTAGAATTAACCTATTCTCTTCTCTGAAGCCAAGTTCTAATCTATTATCCCTATTATCATCTCTTATAAGCCACTTTCGGTCCATAAAG
The DNA here is from genome assembly GCA_963799365.1 of uncultured Flavobacteriaceae bacterium. Taxonomy (GTDB): domain Bacteria; phylum Bacteroidota; class Bacteroidia; order Flavobacteriales; family Flavobacteriaceae; genus Marinirhabdus. The sequence goes on along the minus strand of CAWCWV010000005.1, from coordinate 500 downwards.
TATAATATGGCTGCTGTGATGCCATTGGCCCATCTACCTGCAACCTTAATTTCGATAAATGCCCTATACGGGTGATTCCAATAATGATTAGGTAGCATTGCTAACCCTCTTTTATTCAAAGTGCGAGAAAACCCTACTTTATAGGATGTAATTTCAGATGCATAAGTTGCCATAGTCTAAAAAATTTAAGAGCTAAAAAGATAAGGATAATTATGTAAATCCTTTTAAAACAATTATTTATAGAAAAATTAAAGATAACTAATTTTAATGAAAATTTAAATAATAGATTTTTTTCGGTTTCATGAAATAGTAAATCCCACATTTAATACTAGCATAATTGTTGCTTTTGTTATAGGCAGAGCAGTATCTACAACAAGGCGAAATCTTTCTTGCCCCTAATGGTATTATATTTCTGGATGAACTCCCCGAATTTAAACGAATTGTTTCAGAAGCCATTTAATATCGTTCTTTGAATAGGGATGGTTGGTTTGGGTAAGAAG
>CAWCWV010000004.1:0-72543 GCA_963799365.1 uncultured Flavobacteriaceae bacterium | reverse complement strand
CCTGCCATTGTTTTTAGTTTTCAGTAGCAGTGGCAGTATGCAGTTTCTTACTGCTCACTGCCACTGTAAGCTGCGTACTTTATTTATTTGTCAATTCGTTTTTCATTTTGTTTTACAAAAGCTGCCCAACCGCTGTAACTTTTGCCTACCTCAACCCTGCTTCGTTGTAGAAATGGCAAACGGCAGCTGCAAGTCCATCTGTACTATCCAGATTTTTTGGAAGTTCTTTAAGTCCCAGTGTGCTTTGCAACATTTTTTGCCACCTGCTCTTTGCTTGCATTTCCATTACCTGTAATAGCCATTTTTATCTTTTTAGGAGAATATTCGGTAATCGGAATTTGGCGTGACAGTCCTGCTGCCATGGCAACTCCTTGTGCTCTTCCTAACTTGAGCATGGATTGGACGTTTTTCCCAAAAAAAGGCGCTTCAATAGCAATGTGATCTGGATGGTAGGAATCTATAAGTTCTATAGTACGCTCAAAAATAAGACGTAAACGCTTATAGTGGTCGTCGTATTTTGAAAGCTGTAATTCGTTTAACTGCAAAAACTCCATGTTTTTACCTACAACTTTTATAAGTCCGAATCCCATGATAGTGGTTCCGGGATCTATTCCTAAAATTATTTTTTCTGTTTTCATACTTCTTGTGAATCCCTTAGCCCCCTTCCGAATTTTGGGTTGAAAGTAGTCGCTTTTTTCATTACCTTCCCATTCCAAAATTCACCTTCCCCCAGAACGCGGAATAAAAAATTTCAGTTTGATTAAACTTATATCCCACTGGGGGAAGGAACTATCTGTATCTTTAAAAAATTGGCAGTTAATCTTTCTTCTTTTTTAAGGTGGCTGAGTGATTTCGATTTTTTGCGAAATTGTATCGAAGCCCGGTTTCGATTTCACTACTTTCGTAAGCGATGAACGCTTCTCACAAATCTAAGCAATATTGGCTCGTTGCCCTAAAGGTTTTACTACTTGTGTTGGCCTTGGGCTATATCTTCTTTAAAATAAAAAATGAAAATACCGCTGTGCTCGAAAACCTTCCAGCAACCACCTTTCAAATCGGGACCCTTCAGTCTTGGCTGTTATTCATGGGTTTCGCAACGCTCAACTGGATGCTAGAAATTTATAAGTGGAAGCTAAGCGTTTCCACTTGGTTTCCCCTGAAGTATAAAGACGCCTTTAAACAATCCTTAGGATCCTTAACCGCATCACTAATTACACCAAACAGAATTGGTGAATACGGTGCAAAAGCACCTTATTTCAAAGAACGGGATAGAAAAAAGGTAGTCTTTCTAAATTTTATACACAGTAGTTCACAAATGCTAGCAACATTACTATTCGGGCGTCCGCACCTTCTACTTTCTGTGGAAATATAACATCGATATTGCATCCCTAAAGTGAATCTTTTAATAAGTGCAATTCTCATACTGCTCCTACTTGGCGTATAACTGAAAAAAGTCGATTCAGAATAAAGGAATCACGCTTTAAAACATCTGGAAAAAACTAAAACAGATCTCAATTACAAGAAAGATAAAAATAGCCTCGATCTCGATAGCCCGTTATATAGTATTTAGCACTTGTTTTATAAATTCTTACGTTTTCTAGGGCTGCAGTATTACTTAAAGATGCCGCCATCCTCACTTTTCACTATGTACCTTTTGGTATCTCTTATTCCTTCATTTTTCGTACTAGACGTGGTAATTCGTGGCGGCGTAGCGGTTTGGTTATTTTCTTTTTTAGGCGTCTCTGAACTTACGGTACTTTCCACGGTCTTTTTTATGTGGCTCTTAAACACAGTTCTCCCGGCGTTTATTGGCAGCTACTTTGTACTCACTTTTAAACCGAAGCAAGAATGATTTGGGGAGCATTCTTAATAGTAACGTGCTACTTCTGGGCCTTTCTATTGCTTTATATCAGACATCGTGTACCTTATTTTGATGCAGAAAAAAGCACCTGAAACAAAGTTTACGGTTGTTATTGCCTTTAGAAATGAAGCAGAAAACTTACCTAGATTGCTAAAATCGCTTCAGAAACTAAAATACCCTTCGACATTTTTTGAAATCATTTTTGTAAATGATACGTCTACAGATGCTTCAGAAGAAATCATATTACAGCAACTGAAACAAAGCAATCTAACTTTTAAAATCCTTCAGAATACACCCAACCAATTTTCGCCAAAGAAAACCGCAATAACTCTGGCGATTGCAGAAGCAAAACACCCGTGGATACTCACCACCGATGCCGATTGTAAGTTACCGTCAACCTGGTAAAGATCCTAAACGACTATATTATTTACACTGACCCAGCTTGTGTGGCAATGCCTGTGGACTATGACTAACAACATTTTTAGAACGCTACCAGCAGTTGGACAACTGGAGCTTGCAAGCAGTTACAGTAGGAAGCTTTGGCCTTGGGAACATACTCTTAAGCAATGGCGCTAATTTCGCATACTCCAAAGAAGCATTTAAAAATGTAAACGGCTTTGAAGGGAATCTGCACATCGCAAGTGGAGATGATATGTTTCTGCTGGAAAAATTCAAACAAATATATCCAAGAAAATAGGCTACCTAAAGTCAAGAAATGCCGTGGTAACGACTCAACCAGTAAACACCTGGAAAAAAGCAGTTTCGCAACGGGTACGGTGGGCATCCAAAACTGCACAACAGAAAAGTATCGCATCCAAACTACTAGGACTCTTAGTGTTTGCGATGAATGTTCTAATTCCACTCGCTATAATTGTCGCTACTCTTTTGGTCTCACATACGCCATTTTTGCAGTCGCCCTTATTTCGTACAAACTAGTAATCGATTTTTTAATGCTTCGAAAAAGTACACAATTCTTTAAAAAACGTTTTCCGTTCTTCAGTTTCTTGGCAAGTACATTTATATATCCAATAGTGACAGTCCTAGTGGTGATCTCAAGTTTTAGAGGCAACTATGTTTGGAAAGAAAGGTCGTTTAAAAAATAACATGAATGAAAGTATCTTGCCTTCTCAACCTTCCTAACATATAAACCCCCTTTACCTCTCTCGCTAATTCATATTTTTTTCTACCTTTAACCGTACCATAATCTACCTACTATGAAACGCATCCTACTCATTCTAAGCCTACTGCTCCTCACCCAATTTCAGCTTTTTGCCCAAGAGACCTACACGGTGGATGGCACCTCCTACACTTTAAAAACCGAAGTAGACGGCACTATCACCCTATTGTGGAATACCATTGATGGTGACTATCGTTATTTCGCCAAAAAAGGAAATACAATAACCGAACTAAAAAACACAAAAAGCAACCGCAAGTATCAAGAAGAGTTTAAAGAGTCGCTCCAACTACTTACCATAGATAATCCTGTAAATACAGACAAAGTAAATTTGACGCTCTCTAGTCTTCGGGAATATATAAATACCTACAACAAACAAGTAGACCCTAACTTTTCTAACGAAAGACCTTCCATAAAAATAGGTGCGAGGTTGGGTGTTTTTGCAGGCGTAAGTAATGCTATTTTTACTCAAAACCCAAATAACACCTTATTGCCGGTAGCCGATAGATCTTGAATTAATTGATGAAGTAAAATTGAAAAGACATTCCATTGTACTACGCTTACAACAGACATTTGGAAATGATGAATTTCAATACAACGCCACACAGGCCTCTTTGAATTACCGTCTCAAATTTGTAAAAACAGAAACATTGGATATTTTCCTAAACACCAAATTTGTAAGCTATACCTATTCTAGCCGCGACGATTTCCCAGTGATACAGCCAGACAATTCTGTAGCTTTGGAATCTAGCTCCGGAGGAGATTTTACAGCCCATGGCATCTTTGGCCTGGGAGCAGATTATAAACTAGGAAATGGATATCTTACCTACAATGATATCGTTGGTTTAGGATTGGAGACACATGACTCATTTCCCGTAGATGTAACGTTGGGTTATAAGTTCAGTTTGTAAAAAAGAAAAAGACCGCTGCGCTTTAAGAGGCAAGAGGCAAGACTTTATCCTCAATAATCTGATAACCTGATAACCTGATAACCTAGAAAATTTGATTTTACTTTATTCTTACCTTAAATTTTTAAAACTTACATTATATTAAATTGTCTCTTTACAATTTTAAGAAATGAGCTTACTATCATTGAATCGCCTAGATTTTAAAATATCTATATCGGAGAGTAAAAATTCTTATACTTTACTAAACTTCAATTCTATTTATAAAAAAATTCAGTGATATTCCCTTGCACAAGGTTCAAATACTGAATTTTCTACTTGAAACAATTTAGAACTCTTCCGTAGTCACAACAATAGGTAAAGTGAATTGTGTTCTTACTGGAATGCCTCTTTTATAGGCTGGCGCAACCAATTGTAAAGCATCTATTGAATATTTCAAACTGTCTTTTAAGTTTGGAAAAGCTCTTTGTAACAGACTATCGATTTGCATTTCCAGAATAGAAATCTGTGCTTTTTCTGAAATGGAGAAAGACAATATAATGGTATCATTCAAATCCTTAAGAGAGGTAACCCCTTGCGCTGTCATACTTTGCTGCAATTGATATGCTAGCTCCCCTTCAAAACAGCTTTTCTGTTGCTCCTTTTCTGAAAGGGTGTCGCAACTGGCAAAAGCAGGATAACTATCTACATTTTTCCAGTCTATTGTTTTTAGTGCTGACTCATAAAAAGTATCTGACGAAATTTTTTCCGTCTCAAAAAACTGACAAGAAGTGCAGCCTAAAATAAGTAAAAGATATGCGAAATACTTCATATAGTGCAACTACACATCGAAAGTACAAATTTTTGGGGGATTGCCTCTTGATACTATTCCAAAACTGTTATCGCGTTTTGAAATCACTCGAGGTTTCGCTAGTTTTTATCAAAATGAATAGCCTGTCTTTAAATCCTTGATTCGCTGTTCTGCAAACTCTGTATATTTTCCGTTTTCTCCAAACTTTTTTAGATAGGTTTCGTAATAAGGTATAACGCTCGCATTGTCTTCAAAATAATCATCGGCTGCTGTGGCTAGGAAGTATAAAGCTTCCTGATTTTCGGGGTTTTCTTTTACTGCTTTTTGTAGCGCTTCTAACTGATTTTTATAATCCTTCTGTTTCTTAAAAACTGAAGCCAAGGCAAAGTAGGAAGCATCCAAAGGAATGTCCTGCAACAAAATAGCAATTTCAAAATGATACTGCGCCTTGTCTAAATAGCGTAAAGCTTCAAAGTTTTTTGCAATGCTGAAATGCCAGGACGGATTTTTATCGTCGTACTCATTAATTAAAATGGTGTATTGTGCTATAGCGTGTTCAAATCGGTTGGTTTTCGTGTAGCTTTCAGCTAGGTTTTCGTGCTGTGGGATGTTACTCTGGTTGAGTGCTACAAGTTTTTCGTACGCATTGGCTGCATGGTGATAGTCTTTTTCAACAAAGGCTACAATAGCTTTTAATTGCAAAAAACGAGTACTGTTGGGGTCTGTTTTCAAACCCTGTTCAATTAGTTTTTTGGCTTTATCAAAATCGCGCTCTTCCGCTGCATATTTTGCAATTTTATACAGGGCGTTTTGATGGTTTTTGTCCAGCAAGTGTGCAAAGAAAAATGTGGGATAAGCTGTAGAATCGTTTCGTATTTCCTTAACAATCCCTAGCTGATATACAAATTCCGGATTTTTGGGATTGGCTTTGGTGAGTACTTGAAACAAACTATCTGCTTTTTTGTATTGTGTGGCTTTCAGCAATAGTTTTCCGTAATTGTATTGGGTTAACAGCTTGTTTTCTTTTGCTAAAAGTGCTTTTTCGTAATACTCTAAAGCCTTGGTATTGTTGCCTAAGGCATCGTAGGCCTGCGCTATTTTTTCTTCTTGTTGTTCTGCTTTTTCATAACTTTTAATGGCTTTACTATAATCTCCCAAGGCATACAAACTGTCACCAACCCGAATAGCCGATGCGTTTTGGGCATCGGCTAGTATTGAAATTAGAATACACAATGTACCTATTAAATATCTATTCATTTATTTCAAAAATTATGGGAAGCGCATAGATTACACCAACTGGTTTTCCATCTTTTTCGCCTGGGATCATTTTAGGTAATTTTGAAACTACACGTAATGCTTCTGTTTCTAAGTCTGGATGTGCTGCCCTAGCTCTTGCATCTGCAACATATCCATCTTTATTAATTGTAAATTGAACTGAAATACGCTGTTTCCCTGTAAATTCAAGCTTATTAGCCAATTTTGTATTGAAATTTTCACCTACAAATTGTCGGATTTGTTTAGACATGCATTCTTTCATTTCTTCATTGGTCCCTTCACAACCTGGGTAAGTTGGAACTTTTTCAATAACGGCGAAAGGCACCCCATCTGTTTGAAAATGTGTACGTTCTTTATCTAAATGAATTTCTCCTTTTTCACCAGTTATTCCTCCAACACCATCCGGATAATTGTTATAAATTAAAACTGCCAAGGCGCCTTCCTCTTCCTTTGTGAGCTCTCCTTTACTTGAGATTTTTGCTGAAAGATTTTCAATTTCTGAAATCAAGTCTGTATTTTTAGTAGAATTTTCCTCCGAGCACGACGTATAAAACAACATGGCGCAAACGGCGGGAATAAGCAGTAAATACTTTAACTGAATGATCTTCTTTGAATTTGATTTTTGTAACATAACGATTCGATTTTTGATTATTGATGATGTATAAAAGGTATTAATGAATGAAATTTTTGTGGTACCAAATACTTCTGAAAGTAAATTTTGATAGTAACCAGCCTTGTCATTTGAAGCTACCAAACGGTCCGCCGTGTATTCGTGCAACGCTTGTATTTTCTGCTGAAAAATATACACCATTGGATTGAACCAGAACAGTATTCGTAATGCTTCAAAAAACAACAAATCCAGCGTGTGTCGCTGCCGTACGTGTACCAATTCGTGTTGCAGAAAATTAGATTTTTGTGGCTCGCTGAGGTGGTCTCCTAAAAAAATAGTGTTTAAAAATGTGAAAGCAACATCAGATTTTGAGATGGTTGCGATGGTGTACTTCCCATATTTTTCTACGATGGCACTTCTTTTTAGCAGGTATAAATTCCGAAGTTTTAGTGCGAAAAATATAATTGAAAATAACATTCCTAAAAGGTAGATTCCCAATGCTATGGTACTCCATGACATACTTTGTTGCGTTAGTGCGATTTCATCTAATAAAATGGATGAATTTGTAGTAGTTTCAGAAGCATTTCCAATTAAAACAGCAGGCAATTGTACTTTAAATTCCTGCGGAATGTTTTGCTGGATGGCTTCAATTTTCAGAAAAGGAATCACAAAACTCACTACCGAAGTGCATAACAAATACAAGCGGTTGTAGTTAAAAAACGTTTCCTTTTTCAGAAATACATCGTACACTACTAAAAATAATAGCTGAAATAAAATTACTTGTAAGAAATAGTGTATCATGACTTCTCTTTTTTATTGATTTCACCCATAATGCTCTCCAATTCCTGAATACTAATGTCGTTCTTCTTCATAAAAAACGAAACCATACTCTTAAAGGAACCTTGAAAATACCCATCCACCAATTTATTAATAGATTGGTTGCTGTATTCGGTTTTCTTCAGTTTTGGAAAGTAAATATGGCCGCGACCTTCTTTGCGGTAGTCTACAAAATCTTTGCTTTCCAGAATACGGACGATGGTGCTAACAGTATTGTAAGCGGGTTTTGGTTCGGGAAATTCTTCTATAATAGCAGCTACATTGCCTTCGCCCAAGTCCCAAAGGACCTGCATAATGTCTTCTTCTGCTTTTGTGAGTTGTTTCATTATTGAGTATTGAGTATTGAGTATTGAGTATTGAGTATTGAGTATTCAAATATAACTAAATATTTAGTTAAACTAATCTTTTAGTTATAAAATTATTACACAGCTAAAATTTATGTACTAACTTAGCAGTATGGATATTTTTTTATTGGTTATTGGCTTTATTTTAATGTTGGTGGGGATTGCGGGCGCTATATTGCCAGTAATTCCAGGGGTACCCATAAGTTGGCTAGGATTAATTTGCCTGTATCTGGCTCCTTCCCTGCCTTTTGATTGGCTATTTATTATCATTACTGGAGTGATTGCCATTACGCTTTATATTTTGGATTATGTAATCCCAGCGATGGGCACCAAAAAATTTGGCGGCAGTAAAGCGGGTGCCTGGGGCACAACTATTGGATTAATAATAGGAATTATTGCCCCTATTCCCTTTGGGATTTTGATTGGTCCTTTTGTGGGTGCTTTGGTAGGAGAGCTACTATTCAACAAAACGGAAGGGAAAACAGCTTTTAAAGCAGCTTTTGGTTCTTTTATTGGATTTCTAGCTTCTACCTTTATCAAGGTATTTGCAACCTTGGTGTATTTAGGAATTTTTATTTATAAGGTGTTTGTGAATTGGGAGCTCTTCTTTAGTTAGAAATATACCACGCAAGCTGGCAAAGCATTTCTAATACGTTCCTGCTCTGTTTTGCTGAAATTGTTATTCGTTAAAATTAGCGTTCGTAATTTATTTAATGCTGAAATACCTTCAGGCAAACTATCTAACTGGTTTCCAGATAATATAGCCAGCTCCAAATTTTCCAAAGCTGAAAAACTTGCTGGTAATTCCTTTAAATTATTATCATTCAGAATTAAGGTTTTTAATTGTTTTAGCGAACCGATGCTATTGGGAATTTCCTGTAGACGGTTGTGTTCCATATTTAATTCCTCCAGGGTTTGAATGTTGGTCCATTGGGTATCCAGCTCGTAGAATTGGTTGTATCCTATCTGCAAGGTTTTTAATGATGGTAAAGCAGCCACAGAAGAAGGTAAATAGCTTAGTTGATTGTTATCCAACTGCAACACTTTTAACTCTTTGCATTGGTTGATGGTTTTAGGTAAAGACACCAAACTGTTTCCCGAAAGATATAAATACTGCAAGTTCTTAAGATTTCCGATCTCTTCTGAAATCTTAGCGATCTTATTATCGGCCAAGTCTAATTTCATCAAATTTTTTAAGGCTCCTATTTCTCCTGGCACATAACTGAATTCATTGGATTTCAGATTCAAATTTTCAAGATGCTTCAAACTGAAAAGCGCAGGGTCCCAAGTTTCAAAATGATTTCGCATGGCATTCAAAAAAACAAGATCTTCTAATTTTTGAATGTTCTTCGGAAGCCTGAACCATTGTTGATCTCGAATATTGAGTTGTGTGGCTCTATCGTTTTCGGCTAAAGCAGTTTCCACATTGTAAAACATTTTTTCAGCAATTGGGTTGGCATTTTGAGCCAAAGCCTGAAAGCTTGCAATTCCGAAGAAAAAAACAACTAATTTGAATTTGAACTTAGTACTCATACCTTGAATTATTTATATAAAAAAGGACCAGTGCAATTAATACGCACCAGCCCTTTCCTCAAATATGAAAAAAATTAATTTTGTTTAACAATTTTGTAGCTGCCGGAGTTTTCTCCCACTGTTACTTTTACCACTAACATTTGGTTGGCCTTTACATGAGAAGCTAAGTCAAGCGTTACTGATCTTTGAGCACCACTAGTCTCTTCATTTTTCTGCTCCAAAACTTTTTGGCCTAGCATATTGAAAACCTCAACTGTAATTTTGCCTTCTTGACCTGCTACGGTTACATTTACGATACCGCTGGTTGGGTTTGGATATACGGAGATAGCGTCTTTTAGCACATCGTCTACTCCTAAAATAATCACTTCTTCTACTAGGATATATTCTTCCTTTATTATTTCTTCACCTATTCCAGAAACGTTTCCTACAATAAGGCTTACGTTAAAGTTACCTTCTTCTAAGTAGGCTACTGTTGGCGCAGCATCATTAGACGTGGCTGGGATTCCACCTTCAAAAGTCCAGAACCATGCACTTGGATTGTTGGCACTTAAGTCTGTAAACGTAATAGCCGTTCCTGGTTCAATTTCAACTTCCGAGGCTATAAAATCTGCTACAGGTATTTGAGCTCCCAAATTTTCTTTTAAAGCAAAAACTACCGTTGCAGAAGCATCAAAAGTTATATCACTAAACGTTGCATCTTGTTGTGCTTCGTTTGAGCCACTTGGATGTTGTACAGAAAAGAAACCATATTTAAAGTCTGGAGTAAACGTCAAACCAGTTGGCTCAGAACCGTTTGGCATAGAAGCAAATAAATCTACATTAGGCACTTCTTGTGTATGATCTGGACGTACTACCCAAATATAGTTGTTGCCACCATCTTGCAATACCCAAAGATTTCCTTTGTCGTCAAACGTTAGGTTGTCGTTACCACCACCCCAGGCTTCGTTAAAAACCCGGTATCGGTTGTGATATCGTAGTGAAGTTCCACCAACAAAAGTTCTGAAGTTTGTTAAGGTAGAACCGTTATCGGTAAAAGCATACGTACGACTTTTTCCTTTTGAAGTAAAGTAGATCTCTCCAGTGATTGGGTTAATCTCGCAATCTTCCACACCGTTAAAATCTGTTCCACCCAAAGCAGCAGCTGCATTTCTTACATTGTTTCGTTCTGCTGGAGTATTGTTAGGCACTTGTACCCAGGTTGCTGTTGGTGAAGAAGGATCGTTTCCTATTAAAGGAGCGTCCAATTTCAAAACATATAAAATCCCGCTGGAAAGATCGCCTGCAGTGTCTAGCCACAAACTTGTAAACACAGTCTGTACCGCCATCTTCACCATAATAAGCCGTTTTCATATCGTTAGAAACCACTACGTTTTCGTGGTTCATTCTACCCATTGCCCACAGTTTTTCTTGTCCATTACCATAATCAACAACCTGAGCAGTTGCAGGGTCAATTTCTACTAACCAGCCTACATCCTGGTAACCATCGGCATTTACATCACCTCCGCTGGTATTTTCTTCAGCAGTTATAACAGTTCCCCAAGGAGTTACACCTCCAGAACAGTTACGTGTTGTAGTTACCAAAGCACTGTTGAAAAAATCTACTGGTTGGGTTTGGGTCTACCTCCCAAAGTAAAGTATTTTCATTAAGATTCACATCTGCTATTGTAACACCTCCTGGTGTTGTTTCATGATTAATAGAAACATATCCTAGCATACTTGAACCTTCAATAGGAATATATCCTGTAAAATCATTGTTACCGCCAACTTCACCTGTTCCTGACGTATAAGGATCTCCTTGTTTTACGATTAACTGAAAACGATGTTCATTAGCAATAATCATTTTTGGAGTTTGCCCCGTTGGTTCAATAGAGGTAAAACAACCTATTGTTCCTACTTCACAAGGCTGCGTAGTTGACTCATTATTCACGAACATATCAAATTTTAAATCTGAACTCACCCCATCTCTGTTATGTAATTCTACAGAAATTTTATTCACCCCTTCTACAAAAGCAGTTTTAGGCACCAAATGCGTGAAGAAGGCTGTTTCATCTGCACCACTCACTGTTGTTGAAGAGTTTGTAAGATAATCGGTTGGTGGTGGTGGCATATTATCTCTAATTACTTCCACTCCATTTATATATACAATAGCTCCATCGTCTCGGTTTAATCCAAAGACTACGTTCTCTGTTACATCATCCAATACAATGTTCACCTCTTTGGTAAAATAGGTAGTGATGTATTTATTGTTTGGATCTGGTCCAAAAGAAATTTCAGTCGTTACGGGATCGCCGTATCCTAATGATGCAAAACCAGCATTCCATGTACTAATATCGTATCCAGCTTCGGTCCAAGGTTCAGCATCAAGGCTTACACCTGTATCTAGGTAAGACCATACCAATCCAGATTCCATTGGAAAAGCTGCAGGTTGTGGCGCTGCCGGAATAAAATTAGTGGACATATCGAACCCTAAATCTGAACTACTTCCATCACGTTGGTGCAGTTCCACGGCAATCACATTGGCTCCATTTTGCAACAAATTTGCTACTGTGAAGGGAAAAAATGTATCTTCATCTGCACCTCCTACAGTGCTTAAGGCAAATGTATTGTAGGTGATAGTTCCAGCAGGTAAATTGTCTCGGATGATTTCTGTTCCATTTAGGTACACTACAGCTCCATCATCTCTCACCAAATTAAAAAGCAGATCGCCATAAATAGAAGCATCCACAATATCGAACTCATATCTAAAATAGTATGTTGGATATTTATTACTTGCATTTGGACCAAAAGATAAGGTGGTCACCTCATCGCCATCGCCATATCCCAATTGTGCAGCCCCAGATGACCAAGCACTGTCATCGTAGGCAACTTCTCTCCAGGAAGTTCCAAGATCTACACCTGTGTCGTTATAACTCCAAATGCTTCCAGCTTCAAAAGGAAAATCGCCAGGAGCAGCCATTGTGGTCTCACAGGTTTTTTCTGTAGTAACTGTCGTTGCAAAACTGAGTAAGCTAAGCAACATACACACTACCAATAATGGTAAATTTTTTTTCATGTTTACTAATTTTTTTTGTGATTAATTACGTTTAAATAGTTTTTCAAAACTACCCATAAGTAGTTCCAAAAGTGGAAACCCAAGCTTATGCTTACGTCATAGAACCGTTATTAAAACACCGTTCTTCTTTAACTCAAGTTTATGTGAAGTGAGAAAATTAAGGCTTAGTATGAAGAAATCTTTACCTACGTACGTGTTAGGGTATTTCGTAGCCTATTGAAACTTAAATAATTAGCAAAATTCTTCTTTTATCTTATTCCTGCCGAAGTATCTGTTAGGGAATTCATAAACGCAATAAGGGCATCTATTTCTGTTGTAGATAAATTGAGAGGAGCATCTGGCAGGGTTTGGTTGGTTACTTTAAGTCCCATTCCAGCGCCACCTCCTTGGTTATAAAAATCCAACACTTGTGGTAGTGTTTCATATGCTCCGTTATGAAAATAAGGTGCTGTTTTTTCGATATTTCGTACCGTGGGTGTTTTAAAGGATTTCTCGTAGATCCAAGCGGCTTCACTGGCGATTCTGTTTTTCCAACGTCCTTCGTCAGTATCAAGCTCTTTTTCTTCGGAAGTCGGACTTTTTAAAACGCCCAGAATTTCAGTTTCGGTTTCTATATATAAAGGAGGTACTAAACCAGAGAACGTTGGTACAAAATGGCAGGTCGCACAGGCACCTTTCCCCATAAAAATATTAAAGCCTTCTTTAATTTCAGTACTAATGGTCTTGGTTTCGCCACGAACAAAACGATCAAAATCACTGTTAAAAGATTGTAACGAGAGCACATATGATCCCAATGCTTTGGCCAGATTTTCACGATTGATCTTTTCTTTTCCGAATACTTCAGCAAACTGTTTACGATAGGTTGCGGAAGTATTCAGTTTTTGTAAAATTTCAGAATAGGCAGTGTTGAATTCTTTCGGATTAAAAATCACGTGTTCTACTTGCTGTTCTAAGGTAAAGGCACGGGAATCGTAAAAAAATCGTTTTGCATACACCGCATTCAGCAAGGTTGGCGAGTTTCGAAGTACGGTAATACCCTCAATATTGCTGAGCGATTTGGGCTGTGCATCGGTAAAAGCAAGATCTGGATTGTGGCAGGTAGCACAACTCATGCTATTGTCGCCACTAATTAAGGCATCGTAAAAAAGGGCTTCTCCTAATTGTCTCAACTGTTGAGAATCTTCTTCAGCCTGCAGTTGCGTATAAAAATAAGGATTTAAAAAATCTGGCGCAAAAATGCTGGTGCTTTTCGGGTTCCAGGCCGTATGGTTTTTTAAATCTTCAGCATTAATTTCAATAGGCAACTCTCCCAAAGCTGCGTATAAGGGATCGATGTAGTTTTTTAGGAATAACAACCTGTCTAAACTTTCAAAGGATGTTTCGCTTTCTAATTGTGTAATAGCCCCAGTAAACAGCGTAAGAATTTCTTTGCTTTTTGGATATTTTTGGGTGAGGGGTTCATTTTCAATAAGTGCCTTCATTGCAGTTAAAGAAACCGAAGCTTCTTCCAACCCATTTGCAGAGCCAGGGGTATCAAAACCTGTAACACCTAAGGTGAAAATACGTACCAGTTGTAATCTGGCCGCCAGTACTAACTCTTCGGGAGAAGGTTTTGTTTGCTGAAGAGCGGTAGCCAGCAACTTAAATTCGGTGTTTACTTTTTTGGAAAGAGCTGCTATTTGCACTTTTTCTTCGGAAGGATCTTCGGCAAAGATCAATTCATCCAGTACTTGCAAGCCTTCAGGCGGAACCACTGTTGGCTGATTTCCAGATTTTGAAATCTTCAATAATGGTGCTCCATTTAAATACTTTCCGGTAAATTCTGGATTGTAGTAGGCTACGTAAAATTCTATTTTTTTATAGGCTAAACGAGCATTTGTTAACACAGCCTGAAGTGAATCTGCTGAAACCTGACCTCTTTTAAATGCCGTTGCTGTTTCATCCAGCTGCTCTAAAGCTCGACTTGTAGCAATTAAATAGCTATTTAACTTTTCAGGATTTACTATGTATTTGTCTTCCGGCGAGCAATTACTAAAAATTGAAACAAATAAGAGACCGAAAAGAAAAAGAGCAGAGGTGTAGTTTTTTTGCACAGCGAAATAGATTAATTGCCAAACTTACCTCTTCCGTAATGTACTATTGTTATCTATATATTATGAAACGTTTAATTGTTTCGTACACAATCAAAAATTATAGCCATACTGTTTTTTCATCAATAGAAGATTTTCGAGTTCCATCTGGTAACTCTCCGTGGTATTTTCCCATATAGAAAAATCCTAAACAGCGTTCGCCTTCTGCCAATGAAACATATTCTCCAAAATATTGAATAAGCGCTGGCGAACTCCAATAGGCACCAATCTTCAAATCGTGTGCTGTAAGCCACATATTTTGGACCGCCATAGCTACTGAAGCCACTTCCTCCCATTCAGGAATTGCTTCTGCAGGATCGCGTTGCATACAAATAGCGATGACACATCCCGATTGCAACGCTTTTTGAGCCATCTTTTTTTGTTTGAAATCTGATGGACTGTCCACCGACTTCATATAAGCTTCTCCTAAAAAATTAGCTAGTTCAGTTCTAGAATTTTCAGAATGAAATACTTTAAAGCGCCAAGGCTCGGTTCGTTTATGCGTAGGTGCCCAATTGGCTGCTTCCAGTATTTCCTCTATTTCAGTTTTTGAAATAGGCTGATTTGAATAGGCATCTGGATAGATGGCACGACGGTTTTTGATGATTTCAGAAAGCATATTTTTCAGTAAAATTGAATACAAAGATATTAAAATTGCATTTGAGCAGTTTCTTAAAATTCATACGTTGCAATTGGACAACCTGCACCGAATAGAGCACCCTTTTTTATCCAGAATTAGATAAATAAGAAACAAAAACACCCTAAAACAAAAAAAGCCCATCCATTTGGATAACCTGCCTACCGGCAGGCAGGGCTTCTCTAGCCTTCTTTAAGCGAGACTCTTACAATCAAAAAAGCCTCTCCTGTATGGAAAAGCCTTTCATCGGTTCTTCCCGATAGCTATCGGGACTTAACCACATCCCAATAATTATCGGGACAACACAACTTTATTTCTTCTTCGCAAACTGAGCTTTTCGATAGGATTAAGATAAGCCTCATCGAAGTTAGGGTCTGGGCAAAATTACTTTATAACGAATTTATGGGTGTAAATTTTATTATCTGCGACTATTCTAAGAATATAAACCCCTGAGGTTAACATCCCAACACTCCATCCATTTGGATCATAGTTGATATCTTGAACTTTGCGACCGAATGTATCTATAAGCATTAAGGATTGCACAGCTAATTCAGATTTATTCCCAACAAACAGTATATCTTCAACAGGATTTGGGTAGGTATAAAACGGAAGCATTTCTTCCATATCTTCTATTCCTAGCAAACATTCGAGACTATAATCTGTCCATTCATCTTGAAACCAACCATTTTGTTTACTAGGAGTGCTGACATCATCTACCTGCATACAGAATAGGTTTGGATTATTACTGGTAACACATTGGAAAACATTCAAATTATTACCATTTTGCATGTTTAGATACTCCAAATTATTATTTATAGCATAAAGATACGTAAGGCTACTATTATTGGATAGGTCTAAGGAAACCAATTCATTGTCAGAAACATGTAAAGACTCCAACGCTGCGTTTTGAGATAGATTTAAAGTTGTTAGGTTATTATTATATAAAAACAAAGATCTTAGATTCGTATTAGCACTTACATCAAAATTACTAAACTGGTTATCAGTGCTTTGAAAAGTTTCCAACAAGATGTTTTGGGACAAATCAATGGTTGATAAAGAGGTTTGGTCACAAGACATACCTCTCAAATTTATATTATTTGATACATCTATATTCTCAATTGGTGTTTGCGAAAATTGAAGAAACCGCAATGCAGCAAGATTATCCAACAAGATATCGGTCAATGAGGTCTGTGATATATCCAAGTTTATTAGATTCTCATTTTGAGAAACGTCCAACGTTACTAAAGGATTTGTGCTACAAAGCAAAAATTCTAAGGCTGTGTTTTGACTTACATTTAAAGAGGTAAGTTGATTTTGTTGACAAAATAATTTTTCCAAACTTACATTTTCAGATAAATCCAAACTGATTAAATCGTTCCTGCTACAATCCAGACTCACAAGACTTGTATTTTGACTTAAATCTAAGCTTTCTAAAAAATTATTTTCACAAATTAAATCTTCTAGGTTCACAAAACTTTCAATTCCCACTAGCGAACTAATCCCACTATTTCTAAGAACTAAACTGTTTACTGCTTGGGCTTCCGAAACCTGTATTTCTCCATCATCATTAGTGTCTGCATCAATATCACCAACACCATCATTATTTACATCAACACAATTTGAATTCACCAAGGTGCTCTTAAAATTGGAATCTGGAATTGTAACAATTTGTGCAGTTGTTAACGTGCAGCATAGGAATAGGAAAATGTATGTAAAGAACTTAATCATAGTATTTGAATTGTACTTAATATAAATATATGTATTTCAACATATGAAAAAAAATTGATACTAAACAAAAAAAGCCCATCCATTTGGATAAGCTTCTCATCGGTTCTTCCGATAGCTATCGGGACTTAACCACATCCCGATAATTATCGGGACAACACAACATTATTTCTTCAACTCCGCAAACTGAGCGGAGTCGAAGTTGCGGTCTGGACGAGACTCGAACTCGCGACCCCCTGCGTGACAGGCAGGTATTCTAACCAACTGAACTACCAGACCGTGCTTGTTTTTTATAGACGTAAAGCTCGTCATATCTTTTAAACGGTATTCTAACCTCCCGATAACTATCGGGATAACTATCAGACCGTGCTACTATTTTAGAGACTTTAAAAGCTTGTCTTTACTCCTATTGCTAGAAGCGAGTGCAAATATACACCGTGTTTTTATTCCCGCAAATTTTTTGTTCAAAAAAATGAACTTTTTTTTCTGACTGTAAATCCCCTTGTAAAATCCTATCACCCAAACTTCTGACGCTCTACTAGATAGGTTGTCAATATCTTATTGAAACCTGCATTTATATCGGCTTGTACATATTTAATTCTATACTGGCCACACTTCAGCTTTAATGCATCAAAGTATTCCTGAACAGCCGTTTCGTAAGTTTCCTTCACATTATCTGCATACAAATTAATATGCTCCCCCGTTTCCACATCGACAAAACGTTTCGGCCGATTGTTAAAATCGAATTCCAGTTCCTTGCTTTTATTGAAGGTGTGGAACAAAACTACCTCGTGTTTGTTGTATTTCAAATGCTGAAGTGCTTCAAATAATTGTTCTTCTTCGGCATCGCTCTGAAACATATCGGTAAACAGAAAAACCAGACTTCTACGCTTTAATTTTTCAGCAATTAAATGAAGGTGCGTGTATGTTTTGGTCTGTACTTCCTTATGAGGCTGAGTTAGCGCAGTATTTAAGTGTTGTAATAACATGTGATGATGACGCTCACTCCCTTTTTCATTGGAATAAAATTCATACGTATCACTATAAATACTCATTCCCACAGCATCACGCTGTCGTTTCAGCAAGTTCATAATCGCCGCACTTGCCAATACAGAAAATCCGATTTTATTCAAGGAATTAATATTGAAATCCTTTAACTTCGGGTAATGCATCGAGCTGCTATTGTCCAAAATTAAATGACAACGCAAATTCGTTTCCTCTTCGTAGCGTTTGGTGTAGAGCTTATCGGTTTTTGCGTAGAGCTTCCAATCTATATGTTTAGTACTCTCCCCATTGTTGTAGATCTTATGCTCGGCAAATTCCGCAGAAAAACCGTGAAACGGACT
This sequence comes from uncultured Flavobacteriaceae bacterium, assembly GCA_963799365.1. GTDB lineage: Bacteria > Bacteroidota > Bacteroidia > Flavobacteriales > Flavobacteriaceae > Marinirhabdus. Next base: position 54,325 of record CAWCWV010000004.1, on the reverse strand, counting down.
CTTATGCAACCCAGATATAAACCCTTCCACAACTTGTGTGACGAGTAAATCCAGGTTTTTAAAGCCTGTTATCTGATTTATTTGCTTTTCTATATCCATTTTTTGGTGAATAGTGAACCGTGAGCAGTGAACCGTTTCAGGTTATTTTTTTAATAAATAATTTTTAGTACCAATCAATAGTCGTCCTACAGAAATTAATAAATCTTCTATTTCAGACATTTGATTTATAAAATTTAAACGAATAGCCAAATGGTATTGTGTTTCAACTTCTGAGAGAGAGCCCAAGGCAATGCTGATAAATTGAATAAACTCTTTATCACTTTTTCTCGCCGCTCCTTCGGCTACATTTGAGGGAATTGAAATAGCAGCACGCCTTATTTGACTGGTAAGACCAAAACGTTCATCTGTAGGAAATTGCGCACTCATTTTATAGATAGCTTCCACTAGAACCATGCTCTTTTTCCAAACGTCCATCTCCTTATGATCCATCTTTAAAAAATTTTACTGATCACCACTCACCGTTCACCATTCACCATTCACTAAGAAAGAATTCCATCCACAATCCCGTACTTCATGCTTTCTTTAGCATCCATCCAATGGTCTCTGTTAAAGTCTTTCATCACTTTCTCAAAATCCTGACCACAATTATCGGCTAAAATTTTTGCTGAAATTTCTTTCGTCTTTAAAATTTCCTGCGCAGTAATTTCAATATCACTTGCAGGACCTCTTGCACCACCACTGGGCTGATGAATCATCACCCGCGCATGTGGCTGAATAAAACGACGTCCCTTCTCACCTACCGAAAGCAATATACTTCCCATACTGGCCGCCAATCCTGTGCAAATGGTTGAAACCGGACTTTTAATTTGCTTGATCGTATCGTACATACTAAATCCAGAAGTTACATACCCCCCCGGACTGTTAATGTAGAATTTTATCTCCTCGTGATTTATACTGTCCAAATAAAGCAACCTGTCTACAATATGTCTCGCTGTTTTATCGTCCACTTGTCCCCAAAGGAAAATGGTGCGATCGTCCAATTGTTGTTGTTCTATTTTATCCTGTACTTTTTGTTTTTTATCCATATCAATTCCCCGCGCAAACGGGCATCATTTTTATTACTATTCTCTTTGTTTCAAATATAAGGAATTTGGCATGTAGTTAGTACTTGGTCAGATTGATTTTTAATTCAACATAAAAATCTATACCTCGCAAAGACAACGCAACATTCACTATTCACCGTTCACTATTCACCAAAAAAAGGCCTGACAAACTGCCAAGCCTTTATCCTTTTATTTACAAAAACTTAGTTCAACAATCCGTCGATCGCTTCTGCGTATACGTTTTTAGGAGCAACACCTACCTGGCGTCCTACCAATTCACCGTTGTTAAAGATCAAAACCGTTGGAATGTTTCGTACTCCGTATTTTGCTGCGAACTCCTGGTTGGCATCTACATCTACTTTTCCTACCACGGCTTTACCATCGTAGTCTTTGCTCAACTCGTCTATTACGGGTCCTACCATACGGCAAGGTCCACACCAAGCTGCCCAAAAATCTACCACTACGGGCTTATCACTTTTTAATACTGTTTCTTCAAATGTTGCGTCTGTTATCTCTAAAGCCATCTTATTTATTTATTAGTTCCTCAAAATGAGAAGGGTTGTACATCTTTTTATTGTTCCACAAAAATAGTCAAAAAGTATTCCAAACACCATGGGCTTAACATTAGTTTAGATGATACAACTATTTGCCGACTTGATAGCCAGTATTTTGTCAATTTGGCGGGCTGCCTTTCTGCGCTTACCCTAACGCACAGCACCGGGCTATCCGCTACAATTCCTCGCCTCGCCTGTGGCGAGACTGCGGGATTTCCACTGCTATCCCTGCCCGGGGGATACATCACAACCATTTTATTAGTAACTTTAGCACAACCAACAAAACCACTATGTATACCAAACGCAACTACGGCTTTTTTATGACCCTTAACTGGTCCAAAAAACCATTACTTATAGGACTCTTATACGCAGCACTACTTTTTGCGCTGTTTTACTTTATAAAAATTCGCTTTTACCTGCCCTGGCAACCACTCGGACTTATAGGTATTGCCGTAGCATTTTATCTGGGCTTTAAGAATAACAGCTCCTACGATCGTACCTGGGAAGCCCGAAAAATATGGGGCAGTATGGTAAATAACAGCCGTACCTTTGGCGCCGCGGTGGTCTCTTTTGTACAAGGAGAAAACAAAGCCGAAATCAAAAAAGAACTTCTCTACCGTCACATTGCCTGGCTTATCGCCCTGCGTCACCAGTTGCGTCTCGCCCGTCCCTGGGAACACACCGAAGAGCGTATCAAAAAATTATACTTTGCCGATGTTTGTGCCGATTATGAAAAAGCCGTTCACAACGATCTATCGCCTTTTCTGTCCGAAAGAGAACTCACCGAACTCGCCACCTACTCCAACCGTGCCACCCAGATCCTAAAAAACCAATCCATACGTTTACAGGAGTTACGCAACGCACAGCTATTCGAAGATTTCCGACATATGGAATTTCACCACCTCATCCAGACCTTTTACGAAGACCAGGGAAAAAGCGAACGCATTAAAAACTTCCCCTTTCCAAGGCAGTATGCCTCTACTGCCTATTGGCTTACTATTGTTTTTTGTGCGTTTGTCCCGCTGGGGCTTTTGGAAATTTTTAACCCTACCCTGGGTTGGATGTATTGGTTGGGACCTGCGATCTCGGCCATTATTATCTGGGTATTTTTCTTGATGGAAAAGATTGGCGACTATAGCGAAAACCCGTTTGAAGGCACCTATAACGATGTCCCAATAACGGCCATTGCCCGCGGCATCGAAATAGACTTGCGCGAAATGATAGACGACACCAACATCCCAAAACCTACAGAGGCTGTGGATGGGTTTTTGATGTAACTAGAAGACCAGAGCGCCAGCCAATTTTAATATCTTTACGTATGAAAAAACTTGCCTTCCTTATATCAGTAAATTGTTGGATCCTGCTTAGCGCCTGCCAGGAACAAAATCCGTTGCACCAGGAAACCGAAACCCCACCCGCGCCAAAAACCTATAACGCAGCTTTCGATTTCCCCATCGAAAACGAAGTGTACGTCCCCATTTATAGTGACATTTACAGCCGCACCCGAAATTATAAAGTACTCCTCGCCGCAACACTTAGTATTCGCAACACCAGTAAAAGCGACACCCTGTATCTTAAAAATGTAGATTATTACGACTCTGCAGGGCATTTGGTACGTAACTACCTGGAAAAACCCATTTACCTACACCCCCTGGAAACCGTAGACTACGTTATAGACGAAGCAGACGAAGCCGGAGGGAGCGGCGCCAACTTCCTGCTCACTTGGGGCGCCAAAAAACAGCTTCACCCTGTGATACAAGCCGTGATGCTAGGCAGCATTGGCCAGCAAGGAATTACGTTCACTACAGATGGCGTTGTGGTGGAGGAAAAGGAAGTGGTTCGTTTGAAGGAGGTTGTTGGTGATAGTTTAAGGTGATTTTAATTACTAAAAAAATTTAAAACATCAAATAATATCGTTTCGTTTATTTCGTTTATATTTGCAGAACATCTAAACTTTACGCCATGGAATTACGTAACGACATAAAAAAACCCTCTAAGAAAGAGCAGATTGCAGCAATGAAATCTTATAATGCTTTGGCTGCGTTGTTGGAAGATTTAAAATCTGAAAATCCAGAAATTGAAATTGAGGAAACGGCAGAAAAAATTAGAATACCCTTGAAAGCCTTAAAATTATTGGCTAGAATACTACAGGCAACAAGTGAAGGAAAACCTATTTCTGTAGTGCCTATTGCTACTGAAATGACCACACAAGCCGCGGCCGAAATGCTAGGATGTTCCAGACCGCACGTGGTTAAACTTCTTGAAACAGGTAAAATTCCTTTTACAAAAGTAGGAAGACATAGACGGATAAAATTTGAGGATGTCTCTACCTATAAGAAAGAAGCAAAACTAAAACAGGAACAATTACTCATCGAAATGATGAAGGGTGATGAAGAATTAGGTATGTATGATTCATAGCGTAAGATTTACTTGTGTGCTTGACACAAATGTTATCTACCCAATTGAGATAAGAGATCTGTTATTTTGGTTTGCCCATTATGATTTATTCACTCCAAAATGGAGTACTCATATATTTGATGAATGGGAGGATGTTATGCAGAGAAAGGGTGCTTCTAAAGAAGTTATTGAAAAAAGAAAGAAGGTAGTAAACCTCGCTTTTCCTGATGCCCTTGTCACAAATTATGAACCACTCATTGAAGGATTAACTTTACCTGACAAAAAAGATTGTCATGTTCTTGCTGCAGCAATTAAGATTAATGCAAATGTGATTGTAACAAATAATTTGAAAGATTTTCCAAAAGATTACTTAGCCTCGTTCGGACTTGTTGCAAAATCTGCCGACGATTTTATTGCGGACATCATTGATTTAAATCACGACAGCGCTGTAGAAGCTTTTAAAAAATTAGTTCTCAACAGAAGAAATCCTGATTTAGATGAATATGAGGTTTTAGATAATTTTAGAAAAAATGGATTAATTAATTCTGCAGATTATCTTCACTCGTTGATTTGATTTTAGACTAGTTTATTTATTAAGAAATCATCCAAATCCATTTCATTTGAAAAGTCTAGTTTAGGTTCAGCACCAAATTGGAAAAAATGAATAAGGTCAATTATCTCTACAAATACCCTAAAATGGATTCCTTCATAGTTATAAACATAGACCACTTTGTCGATATTCTTTATATGGATAGTCTCTATTGTTCTATTTGATCGAATATAATGTAAGTCCGTTTGATTTATTTTGTTCATTTTTTTTTAGTTTTTACAAATCATGCAAAAGTACAAAATGATACACATTGTCGGTTGATCAAAACATACAATCAGTATAGTTTTGATTAATGATAAATAATTTTCTTCTTCAAGAATTTGGCAATAGAATTCGCTATTTACGGACTCAAGAAAACCTTAGTCAAGAGCAACTTTCATTTAAAACAGGTTTTCATCGAACTTACATTGGAATGATAGAAAGAGGTGAAAGAAATATTTCACTCACCAACATAGCTGTTTTTGCAAAGGCCTTCAATTTCTCTATTGATGAATTGCTAAAATTTGATAATTCCAAAAAACTTCAAAAACTATATCAACTTAAAACAGGAGCTGATACATGAAAAGAGCATATTATTCAAATTCGATATATGAATTTTTAAAGGAGTCACCATCTAGTATTTTAGGCGAACTCACAGCTAACCACAGTAATAGAACACTTGAAGAATTGCAAGTAAATGCCTGGAAAAAACAAATTTCTATTTTAAAAAATCAGCTTGAAACTATCACAGGTCAAATATATTTTGAATTTGCTATCCCGAGAATGGGTAAGCGAGTTGATAATATAATTATTATCGAGGGAGTAATTTTTGTTCTTGAGTTTAAAGTTGGGGATTGTGGTTATGAAAAGCACGCAATAGAACAAGTTGTTGATTATACTTTAGATCTTAAAAGTTTTCACGAAGGAAGTCATAACGCAAAACTTATTCCAGTCTTAGTTGCATCTAATGGAATCGAAGCTAATAATAAACTTGAATCTGTTGTCATTCACAAAACAGCGGTAAAAGCAAATCAACATAATCTGGTAGTTTTGCTCAAAACATTTTTAAATGAAAATGACAAAATAGTTGATATTGACTACTGGCAGAATTCAATTTATAAACCAACCCCAACAATTGTAGAAGCAGCACAAGCTCTTTATAAAGGGCATAATGTAAAAGACATTACAAGGAATGATTCGGATAAAGTCAACCTAGCAATAACTTCCAATTGTCTAAATTCTATTATTGAATACTCAAAAAAATTAAATAAAAAAACAATTTGTTTTTTAACTGGTGTGCCAGGTGCAGGTAAAACTTTGGCTGGCTTAACTATTGCTGTAGATAGAATGAATGTAGATGAGGATGAGCAGGCAGTATTTTTATCAGGAAATGGTCCTCTAGTTGAAGTTTTGAGAGAAGCATTAACCAGAGACGGAGTTAAAACTGCTTTGGAAAATGGATATAAAATCACGAAGAAACAATCGGCAATAAAAGCGAATGCTTTTATTCAAAATATTCATCACTTTAGAGATGATAATTTATTATCTATAAATGCGCCAGTTGAAAAAGTGGTAGTTTTTGATGAGGCACAAAGAGCTTGGAATACAAAGCAAGTTAGTTCATTCATGAAAAGAAAAAAGGGCATTGAAAATTTCAATATGTCAGAGCCAGAATTCTTAATAGATGTAATGAATCGACATACAGATTGGTGTACAATTGTTTGTTTAATTGGCGGAGGACAGGAAATTAACACTGGAGAAGCAGGGCTCGAAGAATGGATATCTTCTTTAAAAAATCATTTCCCAGATTGGAAAATTCATTATTCAAATTCAATTTTAAATAACAACAATTATTTGAAACCTATAAGTTTGAACAATTGGTTGCTTGAAAATGGCCAAAGTGAAAATGAATTACACCTTTCAGTATCAGTCCGATCTTTCAGGTCTGAAAAATTATCCGACTTTATACATGAACTTCTAGATTTAAATTTTGAAGAAGCAAAAAGTATCTTTTCGGAAATAGAAAACCTTTATCCAATTGTTGTCACACGAAATTTAGAAAAAGCAAAACATTGGCTAAAGAAGAAAGCAGTTGGAACGCACAGAATTGGTTTAATAAGTTCTTCTGGAGCAAGACGGTTAAAATCTAATGGAATTGATGTTAAAAATGAAATCTCAGCATCTAATTGGTTTTTAAATTCAAGTGAAGACGTTAGGTCTTCATATTTTCTTGAAGAGGTGGCTACAGAATTTGACATTCAAGGTCTTGAAATCGATTGGGCTTGTGTTGCTTGGGGAGGCAATTTTCATAAAATTGAAAATGCATGGAAGTATCAAAGTTTTAAAGGAACTAAATGGCAAAATATCAACAAAGATGTTGATAAAGAATATTTAAAAAATACTTACCGAGTACTATTAACTAGAGCAAGGCAAGGGATGGTGATTTTTATTCCTGAAGGAAGTGCAATTGACCAAACAAGGCCAAAAGAATTTTATGATGAGACATTGAACTTTCCTGAAATAGGTTGACTAAAAATTAATCAATTAATTACAGTCACTTATGAAACCAAAAAAAGAACACTGGCTAAAAAAAAGCTACCAAAAAGCAACTTTAGAGACCAAACTTTTAGTCGTTGACCAAATCCTAAACGGACAACTATCGACAAACTTCGCTTCTAAAAAGTATGATGTCCCTAGAACCACCATTACCTATTGGTTGAGAAAATACAGTACCTTAGTACAACAAAACACAGGTATGAGCAAAAACGACGAGATAAAAAAACTTAAGGAAAAGATTGAAGAGCTTGAGTTCGTAAAGGACTTTCAACAAGATATTATAGCTGACATGGAACTCATTACAGGCGTCGATATGTCAAAAAAGTCCTTGCCCAAGTCACTCGCGAAAGAGATAGAACGAAAAAAGAAAAACCGTTTAAAAGAAAATGGATCTATCAGTGCCTTGGAATCTCTAAACAAGCCTACTACAAAAGGCTCAAAATCCAACGAAGACAACAGATAGACCATCAAAAACTAATAAAAATGGTCAAGGACTACCGTAAAAAAGTAGGGTCTAAAACCGGTGGAATAAAATTACATTCTGAACTAAAGCAAGACTTCATAAACGCTGATATTAAGATAGGTAGAGATAAGTTCTATCGCTTCTTAAGACTTAATAAGCTACTGGTTCCTAAAACAAAAAACTATATCACCACAACAAACTCAAACCATATGTACAAAAAATATAAGAACCTCGTAAAAGACCAAGTCCCCAATCGTCCAGAACAGCTATGGGTAAGCGATATTACATACATCAAAACTGAAAATGGACACAATTATTTAGCACTTGTGACAGACGCCTATTCCAAGCAAATCATGGGCTATAAACTCGATGACCATATGAGAACATCCCTTTGCACAGATGCGCTCGCTATGGCCATTAAAAACAGAAAATATCCTAAGCAAAAATTGATCCATCATTCTGACAGAGGGTTCCAGTACTGCAATCCAAAGTACACGAAATTTGCAGAAGACAACAGCATTACAATGAGTATGACAGAACAATACGACCCATATGAAAATGCTGTGGCAGAACGAATTAACAGAACATTGAAATATGAGTACGGACTTAAACAAACCATTAAAAACACGGATTTAGCGCAGAAAATGACGCAGCAAGCCGTATATATCTATAACAATCTAAGAACCCATTTTAGCCTGGATTTAAGAAAACCAGCTGAAGTCCATTCAAATCCAAATATCAAATACAAATCCTATAGAAAAAATAATGTAAATTTACCTGAACTAACGATTTAAGAACAGACCTAGTTCAAACTATATTTTTTGCCTTCCAAACGGCTGAAAAAAATCTTTTGAACGTGGAAATATTAACTAAAAAAGAGTCAACCTATTTCAGTATAATACACATTTAGCTATTTAAAAGATATAGGAATAAAACAAGTTTAAATAAATTTAACTTTTCTTTTCATCCATCTAATATAATCTTCAAGATTGCGTTCATACCATTCACTAGTAATTAAATATTCTTCATTAATAAATCTTACCGGTTTAGAATAATACTTTGTATGGTGATTAATAGTTCTATTTTCAAGAATAGAAATGCTAGGATTCACTTTCTTTATTATAGGATAATTTATATCTAGATTAATCTTACAATAATCTTCTTCTTGTAATTTTTCAAGTTCCGATTTAGAAATTAAATTTTCAGATAGAATACCAGGCAAAGTCATTCTTACTAGTTTACCAACTTTTTTATTTAACAATTCACTTGATGTCTGATTTAAAACCTCCTCTATTGAATCCCTAATAAAATTCATGCTTAAACATTTTAATTAAAACCTTGAACCTGTTTAAAAAGTAATATTTCACAAATCCTTAATTCAACCGATAACATATCTAATTCATTAATAGCTCCTACACCAACTCCCTCACATTCGCCAACACCGCTTCAAATTTCGCGATATCTTTTTCTAAAACTTTCTTAATTTTAGCTTTCATCTGGACCATTTCAGGAGAGATTAAAACAGTCGAATCTGCCTCTTTATTCAACTCATCTGTTTTATGGAGATAATTGGCTCTAAAACTCTTAATTTCCTTGGTAATATAGCCGTGATACTTACCAAAAAAATTAGAATCGACCAGTAGCTGTTTAAAGTTTTGGAGGTGTTCACTTCGTTCACGAACGTAGTGTCTATTAAGATCTACCAAATTGATCTTATTTAAAAATGAATCGTTTAAAGAAGCGGTTAAAATAGGGTTTACAAAAGTGTCTAAATCAAGGGATTCCCTAAATTCTTTTAAGTCTACTATAGCTATAGATTGTTCCAGTTCAGGCAATGAGGATCGAAAAAAACTAAATGCATCTTTCGCGTTATCCCTGCGCTGTTTTTTGTAAAGGACATACCCCAGGATAACCCCTGAAATGGCTAACAGAACTGCAATACTATCTATTAACATAGACCACTGGTTGGGATCCATGCTCCAATTTTCAAAAAGAAAATAATACTGTTCCGTGTCTTGACTCAATACCTGGTTTTTATTTCATAGCTAAATTACACAATCTCAACTCCTAATTCAACCTACAAGTCACCCCTTCCAACTCCAACTCCTCCAGCAACTCATTACAAATTTTAATTTTATGCGTACGACTGGGCATTTGTAGTTTTACTTTTTCTTCCAGTTCGTAAATAGTAAAATGGAGTTTTTGATCGCCTTTGTGGTAGCTAAATAATTCTTTTAAGCGTTCAATCTTGCCGTCTTCCAAATCTTGTACGGGCATTTGGATGGTGAGTTTTTTGGCCTGGTTGTCCATCACGTCGTGCAGCATTTGCATATAGGTGTATTGCAATCTTGGATCGCTCTTTTTACCTGTATCCCGATTGGTCCAGCCTTCTTTTACAAAAACACGGGCATAGATAAAACTGTTGGGAATGAGGAAATGGCGCCACTTTAAATAGTCTTCCCCAAAAATTTTAAACTCGTAACTATCTACATAATCTTCTACCGTGAAAATAGCCCAACCTTTTCCCTGCTTGCTTTCGCGGTGCTGTACATCGCTTACTACCCCTCCAAAACAGAGCTCACGGTTTACAAATTTTTCCAGATTGTAAAAGTCGGACACTTTACAATTGGTAAAGTTTTTCATTTCAACTTTAAAATCGTCCAGCGGGTGACCAGAGATATAAATCCCCACCACTTCTTTTTCCTGCTTTAGCTTTTGCATGGTCCCCCACTCTTCACAAGGAGGTACTTGAGGTTCGGCAATTTGTACTTCGCTGGCATCGCCAAACAAACTCACCTGACTGCTATTTTGAGATTCCTGATATTTGGCGGCATACTTTAATACCTTTTCATAAAACGTCACGCCATCACCCTCCTGAAACAGATACTGCGCCCGGTGCTGATTAAAACTATCAAAGCCTCCCGCTAAGATCAGGTTTTCAAAGGCTTTTTTATTAGCGTTTCGCAAGTCGACACGCTTGGCGAGATCGAAAATAGATTTGTACTTGCCGTCTTTTCGGTTTTCCACTATGGTTTCCACCGCACCACTTCCCACGCCCTTTACAGCGCCCATGCCAAAACGAACTGCGCCACGGTCATTCACGGTAAACTTGTAAAAAGATTCATTTACGTCTGGACCTAGCACTTCCAGCCCCATACGTTTACATTCTTCCATAAAGAAGGTCACTTGCTTAATGTCGCTCATATTGTTACTGAGCACCGCAGCCATATATTCGGCGGGATAATGCGCTTTTAGATAGGCAGTCTGGTAAGCGATCCAAGCATAGCAGGTAGAGTGACTCTTGTTAAAAGCATAACTCGCAAAAGCTTCCCAATCCTTCCAGATCTTTTCCAGCTTTTCGGCATCGTGACCCTTTTTGGCGGCGTTTTCAATAAAGCGCGGCTTCATTTTATCGAGGACGGCTTTTTGCTTTTTCCCCATCGCCTTTCGAAGTACGTCGGCATCACCTTTACTGAAATCGGCCAACTTTTGCGACAGCAACATCACTTGCTCTTGGTAAACTGTAATTCCGTAGGTCTCCTGCAGGTATTCTTCCATCGCTGGAAGATCGTATTCAATCTCTTCCTCGCCGTTTTTTCTTCGGATAAAACTAGGAATGTATTCCAACGGACCCGGCCGATACAAAGCGTTCATGGCAATTAAATCGGCAAAAACGGTTGGTTTTAGCTCCTTCATGTACTTCTGCATCCCAGCACTTTCATACTGAAAAATCCCTACCGTTTCTCCACGCTGGAACAACTCATAGGTCTTTTCATCATCCAGCGGAAATTCATCCGGATCCAGATCCACATTGTGTTTGTGCTTTACCAGTTTTACCGTGTCTTTTATAAGCGTCAAGGTTTTTAATCCCAGGAAGTCCATCTTCAGCAAACCGGCACTTTCTACTACGGAGTTATCAAACTGAGTGACATACAAATCACTGTCCTTTGCAGTTGCTACAGGGACAAAATCGGTAATATCGCTAGGTGTAATAATTACGCCACAAGCGTGAATCCCTGTATTTCGCACCGAACCTTCCAGAATCTTCGCCTGGTTAATGGTTTCGGCTTCGAGGTCGCTTCCTTCGGAAAGATTTAATAGTTCGTTTACTTTGGGCAGTTCATCACTTCTGAATTTAGACCGCAATTCCTGATCGCTCATGCCGAAGATCTTGTTCAGCTTGGTCATATTGGGAATGAGCTTCGAAATTCTATCGGCATCGCCTAAGGGCAAATCCAACACACGCGCCGTATCCCGAATAGAACTTTTGGCGGCCATAGTTCCGTAGGTAATAATTTGCGCTACCTGATTGGCGCCATATTTCTGAATCACATAATCCATCACACGGCTTCTTCCCTCATCATCAAAATCGATATCGATATCGGGCATACTCACACGATCCGGATTTAAGAAACGCTCAAAAAGTAGGTCGTATTTAATGGGATCTATATTGGTGATCCAAAGGCAATAGGCAACCACACTTCCCGCTGCCGAACCACGTCCCGGCCCAACCGAAACATCCATCGCGCGGGCTTCACGGATAAAGTCTTCGGTAATAAGGAAGTAACCCGGATAGCCTGTATGGGCAATTACCTCAAGCTCAAAGTTGATACGTTCTTCAATTTCCGGGCTAAGTTCACCATAACGCTTTTCAGCTCCTTTAAAGGTGAGATGTTTTAAATAGGCATTTTCCCCGCGTTTTCCAGCATCGGTTTCGTCTTCGGCTACGTTAAATTCTGAAGGGATATCGAACTTTGGAAGCAAAACATCACGTTGCAAACTATAGGATTCGATCTTGGCAACGATTTCAGAAATATTTGAAATGGCTTCAGGCAGATCCTTAAAAAGCGACTTCATCTCGTCCTGCGATTTGAAGTAGTATTCCTGGTTTGGCAATCCGTAGCGATAGCCTCGCCCTCTACCAATAGGCGTTGCCTGCTTTTCACCATCTTTTACACACAATAAAATATCGTGGGCGTTGGCGTTTTCTTTATCAATATAATAGGTATTGTTGGCAGCAATTAGTTTTACATCGTGCTTTTTACTGAAGGCGATCAACGTCTCATTCACCCGGTCTTCGTCTTCCTGGTTGTGGCGCATAATTTCCAAGTAGAAATCGGAACCGAATTCTTCTTTCCACCACATCAAGGCTTCTTCGGCCTGATTTTCACCAATGTTTAGGATTTTACTGGACACTTCGCCATACATACTTCCAGAAAGCACGATAACATCTTCCTTATATTTTTTAATGACTTCGCGGTCAATTCTTGGCACATAGTAAAACCCATTGATATAAGCGATACTAGCCATTTTTGCCAGGTTATGATATCCTTTTTTATTTTTTGCCAGCAAGACTATCTGATACCCATTGTCCTTTTGTGACTTGTTCAAATGATCTTCACACACAAAAAACTCACAGCCCACAATTGCTTTTAATTCCTGCGGTAGTTTGGGTTTATCGGGTACTACACCGTCATCCCGATAGGTATCGGGAGTTGCAGTATCGTCAAACGCTTCGTAAGCTTTTAAGTCCGTTTCATATTGTTTCTGAAGGGCTGCGTTGTGCATATTTACAGCACGTGAAAAATGAAAGGCACCCATCATATTTCCACTGTCGGTAATGGCAACGGCAGGCTGCTTATCGGCTATCGCAGCATTCACCAGATCCTGAGTACTGGCAGTAGATTGCAAAATAGAGAACTGAGAATGGTTGTGTAAATGTGCAAAAGGCGCTTCCTCGAGCACTTCAATGTTCTCTTTTAATTCTTCGGAAAACATTTCCTGGGTTTCGGCTTTAGCTTCCAATTCCTTGCGAATGGCTTCAGAAGCTTTTTGGAGATTGATGTGCTCTAAACCTATAAGCTGGATTTCCTTCGGATTTGCCTCAGAAAAGTTCTCGAAGTAATCGGGTTGCACGTCAAGTTCTTCCACAGTGAAGATCTGGCGACGTACCAGTTCAAAGAAACATCGGGTGGTTGCTTCCACATCGGCTGTGGCGTTGTGCGCTTCAGAAAAAGATATGTCGAATAGAAATTGATGTAATTCGGAAAGTGTTGGTAATTTGAATTTACCACCTCGACCTCCGGGAATCTGGCATAATTGAGCCGTGGTTTCGGTACAGGTATCCAGCACCGGGAAATTAGGCAATACGTTTTCCTGGTTCAACCGAAGAAATTCGGCACCCATAATATTTAAATCGAATCCTACATTTTGACCTACCAGGAATTTGGTTTTCTCTAAGACTGCTGAAAATTTCTGCATCATTTCAGTGAGCGGAATACCATCTTTCTGTGCCAGTTCGGTAGAAATCCCGTGAATCTTTTCTGCATCAAACGGAATGTTGAATCCGTCGGGCTGTATCAAATAATCTTCGTGCTCGATCACGTTCCCCATGGCGTCGTGCAACTGCCAGGCAATTTGTATACAGCGTGGCCAGTTATCGCTATCGGTTAAGGGAGCGTTCCAATTACGGGGAAGTCCCGTAGTTTCGGTATCGAAGATTAAGTACATAAAAGATTGTAGATTTCAGATTGACGATTGTATATTTCTGAATTTTAAAAAAGAAAAACCAAGCGCTTGTATTTCTGAAGTAAAAATAAAGAATCCCCATTTTTAAGCTGACTTTATTCGTGAAGAGTTGTTCACATTTCAGCAAAGTTGCTCACAAAAAAAAGACCGAAATTACTCTCGGTCTTTTTTCTAATTTCTCAATTATTTCTACTTAGTCTCCCAGGCATCCAGCGAACGTGCATCTGCCAAGGCTGATTGTACAGAAGTTACTTGCTTTTGCAACAATTCCTGCGTTGTTGGTGCAAGTGTTTGCTTTTGCAAAATTTCCTGATACTCTTCTACCGAAGCTTCCTCACCTCTAATTACCTCTTCCAGCATTGCTTTGGAGTCGTTTGCCGAAAAGGTATCCTTAATGCTCATCCAGGTGCGGTGTGCATCTCCAGTAAAACTGGTTCCTTTCTTTACTTCTCCGCCCACCATTTTGATCTCGTCTTTCAGCGCATGGCCAAAGTCGTATCTGGCTTTTGCCTGATTGGTAAAAAATTGCTTCAATTGATTGTTTTCAACCAACTCGGCTGCTTTTTTGTAACCAGCTTCGGCATCGTAATTTTTTTCAATCAATTCATTTAATTTCTGTACTCTTTCTTCTAAATTATTCATAGGTTTTTGTTTTAATTTTTAATAAAGATAGGTCAACAATAGCATCTATAAATAGCTTTTAACCCAAGATTAGCTGATTTTTAACAGCGTTTAACTCGGTCTAAAAATCACGTTAATAAAAAAGACCGAAATTACTTTCGGTCTCTTTTTTTGGCTTATTATGTGCGAATGAATTAGGCAACTATTGATTCAAAGTTCTTTACATTTCGTAAAGTGCTTTCAATAGTAGACACTTGCTTTGTTAAGACTCCCTTGGTTGTAGGAGGTAGGGTTGTATCTGCAATTACTTCGTTATATTCCTCTACTGCAGTTTTCTCACCACGCTTAACTTCTTCAAGAATATTTTCCTCATCATTTGAGGTAAACGTATCTTTTATACTCATCCATGTTCTGTGGGCATCACCTTTAAAGCTTGTTCCTTTTTCTGGGGTTCCCCCTGAATTTCGGATCTCTGTTTTCAACTCGTGTCCAAAATCGTATCTGGCTTGCGCTTGTGTTTCAAAAAACTGCTTCAATTGTGGATTTTCAACAATTTCTGCTGCCTTTTTATAGCCTGCCTCAGCATCGTAATTCTTAGTTAAAAGTTCGTTTAATTTATTAGACATTTTATCAGTATACATAATCTCTTTCATTTTAAATGTGCAAAGCTATTTTCAAAATAACCGAAGTTAGAAGCTTTGTTTTCTCTATTTCGATATACATCAATATACTAGTAAATATAGCCAATCCCAAACAATTAACCCAAGCTTAACGGGCTTTAACAAGGTTTAACGTTAGTTGCTTAGTTTCCAAAAAAAAACCAATGTTTCCATCGGTTTTTGAAGAATATATTTTAAAAATAAGCTAGTAATTGACATTGAATTGACCCAAAGAAATCTGGTGATTTTCAGTCATAAAATTAAAAGTTCCAGAAATACTTTTGGCTGCCATGTCATGTTCAAAAACTCTAATAGTTCCACTAATCGCAGGTTCTGCGACGTTTGAGATAAAATAAGTTGCACTAAAGCCCTCTTCGGGTATGGGATACATTGCCGGAACTGCATCTAATGGAATGAGTAGCTCTATAGTATCGTCACCCAATGCCCCGATAATCTGTATAGAAGTACCTGTTATAGTTGCCACAACTGTAGAAGGATCAAAGAGTTCTCCATCAATTTCTGCCACAAAATTACCATCTAGATTAGGATTTCCTGGATCTGTAGGATCTTCTATTACACCAGAGACTAATGGCACTTGATATAATATACCACGGTTGACTGTAACTGTATCTATACCTTCTAAAATTGCTATAAATGTAAAATCACCAGATAAAAATTCATTTCCGGCATCGGTTCCTCGACCTGTGATATTCACAACGCCACTACCACCAAATTCTGTAGAATATATTTGTCCTGTAGCATCTTCGTAAGTAGCCTGGTGGCCATTGCCGCTATTAAACTGAAAGGAACCAGATTGCAGTACAGAAATAGAAATTGTTATATTTTGGTTTGATGTAGCACCCACAAGTGAAACTGTACCCTCTTCTGTTACAATTCCTTTTGCATCTAATGCTTTATAAAATTCAGAATTTAAGTTGGCCTGAAATGCAGGGCTGTTATCCTCTACATCTTCTTCACATGCAATAAAGGCGAGCGCGGTTAAACATAGCAATAAATACTTTTTCATGGGGTAAAAAGTTTGTAGGTTAAAGCACAAATATAAAATAAAAGTTCAAGCTAACTACTTTTACATCATAAATATAGTATCTTTGCCGTCCTTAATTATAACCCGAGGTCGTGAACCTCAAAAATTAATTTTATGCCTGTAAAAATTAGATTACAAAGACACGGTAAGAAAGGGAAGCCTTTTTACTGGATCGTAGCGGCAGATGCGCGCTCGAAAAGAGATGGTAAATACCTGGAAAAATTAGGTGTTTATAATCCAAACGTTAACCCTGCACATATTGAGCTAGACATAGACCAATCTGTACAATGGTTACAAAACGGAGCACAACCAACAGATACTGCTAGAGCTATCCTTTCTTACAAAGGAGTAATGCTTAAGAATCATTTAGCGGGTGGTGTTGCCAAAGGTGCTTTAACCGAAGAACAAGCTGAAACAAAATTCAACGCTTGGATAGAGGATAAAGGAAAAGCAGTAGATGCTAAAAAAGGTAAATTATCTGACGCACAGGAGAAAGCTAAAGCTGAAGCCCTGGCAGCAGAGAAAGTAGTGAATGAAACTCGTATTGCTGAAGCACAGCCAGAACCAGAAGTGGTAGCGGAAGAAGCTGAAGCAACTCCAGAAGCTGCTGAAAATGTAGAAGCTACAGAAGAAGTTTCTGCTATTGATCAAGCTGCAGAAGAAGCAAAGGCTGAAAAGGCCCCTGCTGTTGAAGCTAAGAAAGAAGAAGAATAAAACTGAAGCGATATGCAAAAGAAGGACTGTTTCTTCGTTGGCAAAATCGTAAAAAAGTACAGTTTTAAGGGAGAATTGCTAGTAAAACTAGACACCGACGATCCCGAACAATTTTTAGAAATGGAATCGGTTTTTGTGGAACGACACAAAAACTTGATTCCATTTTTTATTGAAAAACTATCACTTCATAAATCGACATTGCTTCGCGTGCAATTTGAAGAAGTAAAAAACGAGGCCGATGCTGATGCGCTGCTAGGAACCGAGTTATTCCTTCCACTTTCGGCATTACCGAAACTTTCTGGCACTAAATTTTACTACCACGAGATTATTGGGTTTACGGTCATAGATGCCAGTTTTGGAGCCTTAGGCGTTGTTGCAGGAGTAAACGACAGCACTGCACAACACTTGTTTGAAATTGAATATCAAGGAAAAGAAATCTTAATTCCTATTAATGACGAAATTATCGTTAAGGTAGATAGGGAAAACAAAACGCTGCATCTAAACACCCCTGAAGGGTTGATAGATTTGTACCTCTAATGGCAACCAAACCCTTTCAGTTCAAACAATTTATCGTAGCTCAGGACCGCTGCGCGATGAAAATTGGCACCGATGGTGTTTTATTAGGCGCCTGGGTTTCTTTAGAAAATGCACCTCAAAGTATTTTGGATATTGGTGCTGGGACTGGGGTTATTGCATTGCAATTAGCGCAGCGTTCTCTTGCCGAAACCATTGACGCCATTGAAATTGACGATGCCGCCTACGAACAATGCACTCATAACTTCGAAACCTCTCTCTGGGCAGATAGATTGTTTTGCTACCACGCGTCCATTCAGGAGTTTGTTTCTGAAATGCCTGCCGGCGAGGCAGGAATAGCAGAAACGTACGACCTAATTATTTCCAATCCTCCTTTTTATACGGAAGACTTATAAAACTGAAAGAAACGCACGAGATACAGCTCGCTTTACAGACTCCCTTCCGTTTGAACATCTGGCAATTAGTGCGGCGCATTTACTTTCTGAAGTAGGAATTTTTGCGGTTATCATTCCGAAGAAAGAAGAAGCTTTCTTTATTGAAATAGCCTCAAAAAGTAAGTTATTCCCAAAAAGAATTTGCAGCGTTAAAGGCACACCAACTTCCGAAGAAAAAAGAAGTCTTATAGAATTTACCTTTCAAAAAAGTGAAGTCATAGCGGAGTCACTTATTCTTGAAACTGAACGGCATCAATACACTCAAAAGTATATTGATCTAGTTTCAGAATTTTACCTTAAAATGTAGGACTTTCAATTTGTGAGTTTTACATTTGTAATCCAAAATAAAGCACTATGAAACCCGATTTATTCGAAGCTCCTGATTACTACAATATAGACGATTTACTTTCTGAAGAACACAAATTGATTCGTGATGCTGCCCGAGCCTGGGTAAAGCGCGATGTTTCTCCAATTATTGAAGAAGCAGCCCAAAAAGCTGAGTTCCCAAAATCTATCATTCCTGGATTGGCAGAAATTGGTGCCTTTGGCCCTTATATTCCTGTAGCATATGGTGGTTCAGGTTTAGATCAGATTTCTTACGGATTGATCATGCAGGAAATTGAACGTGGTGATAGCGGGGTTCGTTCTACGGCTTCAGTACAATCCTCTTTAGTGATGTACCCTATTTGGAAATACGGAAATGAGGATCAACGCAAAAAATACTTGCCAAAATTAGCCTCTGGCGAATGGATGGGATCTTTCGGGTTAACCGAACCAGATCATGGTAGTAACCCTGCCGGAATGGTGACCAACTTTAAAGACAAAGGCGATCACTATCTTTTAAATGGTGCAAAGCTTTGGATTTCTAACTCCCCATTTTGTGATGTAGCTGTAGTGTGGGCGAAAAATGAACAAGGACGTATTCACGGTCTCATCGTAGAACGTGGCATGGAAGGCTTTAGCACTCCCGAAACACACAACAAATGGTCCCTAAGAGCTTCGGCAACTGGCGAATTGATATTTCAGGACGTAAAAGTTCCCAAGGAAAATTTATTGCCCAACAAATCTGGTCTAGGAGCACCTTTAGGGTGCTTGGACAGTGCTCGTTATGGTATTGCCTGGGGTGCTATTGGAGCTGCTATGGATTGTTATGATACAGCTTTAAGGTATTCGAAAGAACGCATACAGTTTGGAAAACCAATTGGTGCTTTTCAGCTACAACAAAAGAAATTAGCCGAAATGATTACTGAAATCACAAAGGCACAATTACTGGCACTACGTCTGGGGCAGTTAAAAAATGAAAACAAGGCTACAACTGCACAGATTTCTATGGCAAAACGCAACAATGTAGATATGGCCATTACAATTGCCCGTGAAGCAAGACAAATGCTGGGCGGAATGGGAATTACTGGTGAATATTCTATTATGCGCCATATGATGAACCTGGAAAGCGTTATTACATATGAAGGTACTCATGACATCCATTTATTAATTACTGGATTGGACATAACAGGATTGAACGCCTTTAAGTAATAAAGAACATCATCGTATTTTAAAAAGCTTTCTACGGAAAGCTTTTTTCTTTTGGTATCTTTAGAGCAATAAAACAAAGCCTATGTCTTCCCACATTCGTTTCAGCAACGCTTATAAAACTGCAAAGCGAATTATATTTAATGACAACTCCAGATTTATCATCTTTAGTGACTGCCACCGAGGGGACAATAGTTTTGCAGACGATTTTGCCAACAACCGAAATATTTACTACCATGCCTTAAAAAATTATTATAAGGAGGGATTTACCTATTGCGAATTGGGCGATGGTGACGAACTTTGGGAGAATATTGAATTTAAAGAAGTTTTTGAAGCACACCAAAATGTTTTCGATCTCATGCGCTTATTCTTTCAGGAAAATAGACTGCACCGCATAGTAGGGAATCACGACATGGTCTACAAAAACAAACGTTTTGTTGAAAAACATTTATATAGTTATTTCAACAAGGTCACTGGCAAAGAGGAACCTCTTTTTCCAGGCGTCGAGTTTACCGAAGGCCTTTTATTTACCCACGAATCCAACGGACAAGAAATCTTTATGGTACACGGCCACCAAGCCGAATGGATGAATTATATAGGCTGGAAATTTAACCGTTTTATGGTTCGTGTACTTTGGCGACAACTACAAATTTTTGGTATCGGAGATCCTACAAGTCCCGCAAAAAACTATCGGGAACTCATTAAAGTAGAGCGCCGCACCAAAAAGTGGATTATTAAAAATAAAAATCTGTTTACTATCACTGGGCATACCCACCGTCCCCGATTTCCAGAACCTGGCGACATTGCCTATTTCAACGATGGAAGTTGTGTACACCCCAGAAGTATTACCGGATTAGAAATTGAAAATGGCGCTATCTCACTTATAAAATGGCAGATCGCTACCACCGAAGATGGAACGCTAAAAGTGATAAAAAGACTCTTGGAAGGACCACAAAAACTGATAGATTATAAAACCGAATCACAATAACTTGCGTATTTTTATGTATGAAAGCATTACTCGCTATTTACGTTTTACCACTTTTTATACTCTTAGGATTTTTATCGTGCTCAAATTCCGAAGAAAACAAAGACACTCCTGCCAAAGAAAGCAGCTTTACCTATTTGGCCCTTGGAGATAGTTATACCATAGGTGAAAGTGTTTCAGCCACCCAAAACTTTCCATTTCAACTGCAAGATTCGTTAGGTAAAAGTTTAAATGATGCAGGTACTTATAAAATAATTGCGCGAACAGGCTGGACCACCACTGATTTATTGGATGCTATCGAAAACCAGAATCCTACCATGGATTATGATCTAGTGACATTGCTGATTGGGGTGAACAATCAATTTCAAGGAAAGCCATTTTCAGTATATGAAGAAGAGTTTCCTAGATTATTGGATATGGCGATTGCTTTTGCAAAAGGCGACAAAAACAGTGTTATCATAGTTTCTATTCCAGATTATGCCTTTACGCCTTTTGGACAGAATAGTGGCAACGCACAACAAATTTCAGATGAAATAGACCGCTACAATGCCTTTGCTGAACAAGAAGCGGCACAAAAAGGGGTGGCTTTTCAAAATATTACAGACATCACCAGACAAGGTGTAGCTAATCCAGAATTGGTAGCGAATGATGGGTTACATCCTTCTGGAAAAGCATATAAATTGTTTGTGGATAGACTATTTACCAAAGCAATACTAGTGGTAGATTAATCTTCAGAAGGAGCAAGCACAACTTTTAATCCATCTAAATTTTCAGCCATAAAAATTTGGCAACCTAATCGGCTATTGTTTTGCACGTGAAAAGCTTCGGCTAGCATGGCATCTTCATCATAGCCCATCTCAGGGAGTTCGTGTTCGCTTTCAATATAGCACTGGCAAGAGGCGCACATCGCCATACCACCGCAAACTCCAATAGTTCCTTCTTCGGCCAATTCATAAGAACGAATCACTTCCATGAGGTTCATATTTATATCGGTTGGGGCGAGAACTTCATGAGTTTTGCCGTTACGGTCTGTGATATGTATGGTTATGTCTTGCATTTCCTTAAACTCAGGCTAAAACACCCCTAAAATCGCCTCAAGGGGACACTTTTCTACTAATTAATTGATTTCACAACGGCTTTTGGGGCTTCTTTTTTACTTCCGTCAAACCCTTCTACGCCACCAACAGTTGTATATTTCATAACGTAGCGCTTGTCTGGAAAAATACGCTGGTACGCACTTTGACACATTAATGTTGCTTCGTGGAAACCACATAAAATCAGTTTCAGCTTTCCAGGGTAGGTATTTACATCACCAATGGCGTAAATACCAGGTATGTTGGTTTGGTAATCTAAAGTATTATCTACTTTAATAGCGTTCTTTTCAATCTCCAGTCCCCAGTCTGCTATGGGTCCTAATTTTGGCGCTAGACCGAACAAAGGAATAAAATGATCGCATGCTTTATTAAAAACTTCGGCACCTCTTTTAATGGAAACTCCTTCTACCTGGGTTTCACCAACAATTCCTATAATTTCGGCCGGGGTAATTAATTCAATTTTACCTGCGTTTTTTAATTCCTGTACTTTTTCAACTGAGTCTAATGCACCTCTGAATTCATTTCTACGATGTACTAAGGCAACGCTTTCGGCTATATCGGTGAGGAAAATACTCCAATCTAAGGCGCTATCTCCACCACCTGCGATAATTACTTTTTTATTTCGGTAAAATTCGGGATCTCTAATAATATACTCAACCCCTTTATCTTCAAATTCTGAAATATTAGTAATTGGTGGTTTTCGCGGCTCAAAACTTCCCAGTCCCCCAGCAATGGCAACTATAGGTGCGTTGTGTTTTGTACCTTTATTAGTAGTTACAACAAAAGTACCATCTTCTAACTTTTCAATAGTTTGTGCGCGCTCGCCTAAAGTAAATCCTGGTTGGAATGGCTCAATTTGTTTCATCAAATTAGACACCAAATCACCTGCTAAAATTTCAGGAAAGGCGGGTATGTCGTAAATGGGCTTTTTGGGATAAATTTCGGAACATTGTCCGCCAGCTTGCGGTAAGGCATCAATTAAATGGCATTTTAGTTTTAGTAAGCCTGCTTCAAAGACAGTAAATAATCCTGTTGGTCCTGCGCCAATAATAAGTATATCGGTTTTTATCATATTTAGACTCCGCTCAGTATGCAGCGGTCATATTATTTTATTCAATTTACCCTTCTACGTTAATTACTTTTTCTATTTGCGGCGCATATTTTTTTATGGTCATCTCAACACCACTCTTTAGGGTCATTTGATTTACAGAACACCCCACACAAGCTCCTTGCAATTGTACCCTTACAATTTTTTCATTTTCAACGGAAAGTAATTTAATATCCCCTCCATCACTCTGTAGAAAAGGACGTATTTCTTCTAAGGCAGCTTCAATTTTATCGTTTAATGTGAGTATTTCCATAATTTATTTTTTAACGGCGCTACAGCCAGCCATTGTTGTTATTTTAATGGCTTCGGTTGGTGGCAAGTTGTCATTTCTTTTTACGGTTTCTGAAACTACATTTCTGGTAATTTCTTCAAAAGCACCTTCTATAGGTGATGCGGTTTGCAAGGCTGCTGGACGTCCTACATCTCCTGCTTCACGGATGCTTTGCACCAATGGTATTTCACCTAAAAAAGGTACTTCAAGGTCTTCTGCTAGATTTTTAGCCCCTCCATTTCCGAAGATATAATATTTATTTTCTGGTAATTCTTCAGGTGTGAAATACGACATATTTTCAATCACTCCCAAAACTGGCACCTGTATATTTTCTTGCTGGAACATGGCTATTCCCTTTCTGGCATCTGCCAAAGCCACCGTTTGAGGTGTACTTACAATAACAGCGCCTGTTATAGGCAAGGATTGCATAATACTTAAGTGAATATCTCCCGTTCCGGGTGGTAAATCCAACAACATAAAATCTAATTCGCCCCAAGCTGCATCAAAAATTAATTGATTTAATGCTTTTGAAGCCATAGGACCTCTCCAGATAACTGCCTGATTGGGTTTTGTAAAGAAGCCAATGGAAAGTACTTTTACGCCGTGATTTTCTACAGGTTTCATTTTACTTTTTCCATCGACGTTTATAGACAAGGGACGTTCATTAAAAACATCGAACATTAATGGAATGGATGGTCCGTAAATATCGGCATCCAACACCCCAACTTTAAAGCCCATTTTTGCCAAGGTCACTGCAAGATTGGCAGTAACAGTAGATTTGCCTACTCCTCCTTTCCCTGATGCCACCGCAATAATATTCTTAATGCCTGGCACTGGTTTTCCTTTTATTAAATTGGCGTTTTCTTTTTCGGGGGCTTCTACTTTGATATTCACTTTTACCTGAGCATCTTTAGAAACTTTTTCCTGAATGATAGCAATGATGTCCTGTTCTGCCCGTTTTTTTATGTGCAAAGCGGGTGTGGTCATTTTTATATCTACAACCACCTCATCTGCAAAAGTGATTACGTTAAGTACGGCTCCACTCTCCACCATATTTTTTCCTTCTCCAGCAAGCGAAATACTTTCTAATGCTTTTAAAATGTCTTGTTTATTGAATTTCATTATTAAGATTGATTCTAAGTTGCAAATATACGGCGCAAGGTTCAGAATAGAAAAGAGATGGATTGAAATGATTTATGGTTGGATAAGTATTTTCAGAAATTAATAAGAAGTAATCTCTTAGTATTTGTAAATTTTGGAAAATCCTTACAATTCTTTCATAGGGTCCCAAAACAGGCTTTCAAAATTCTGGATTTGATGTTCAATCACTTCTACGCCTTCACTTTCTAGTAATTGCTGCATTAAATTGGTGCCTTGAAAGTGATGTTTGCCTGTGAGCAGGCCTTTACGGTTTACTACGCGGTGTGCAGGAACATCCCCGTTTTTTCCTGATGCATTCATTGCCCAACCAACCATTCTAGCACTTCCTGCAGCGCCAAGATATTTTGCAATTGCGCCGTAACTGGTTACCCTTCCATATGGGATTTGAACAACAACTCGGTAAACTTTTTCAAAAAAATTAACCTCGCCCATTTTAAAAATCGTTAAATATTTTAAAAAAAGTAATGGCAGAAATAATTGCTGTAATGAGGCCAATGATATAATTCATATTAACTCCTTTCTTTTCTGGCCTATGTTTTTTTCCGAAAAACCACACATACATAATTAACATTATAAACGTACCCATTCCAGAAGCTAAAACGGCAGCCAAAAGTTCTAACTGCCCAAAGCTGAACCAACCAAAACCTGCAAACGTAATACTTATGTACAGCCAATACGGCAAAGGCAACAAATTGAGCAACGCTAACAGCATTCCTGAAAAGAATCGGTTTGTTTTTGAATGTGCCTCCATACCTTCTGGCATTTCCCTGCGTGTATCTTTTGCGATAAAAAAGAAATAAATGGTAAGGCAAATAAATATCCCTAATCCTACTTTTTGAAGCATATCTACATACTCCGGATGCATATCTAAAAATCGAGCAAAAATTAGTGCTATGTAGGTTTGTAACATCACAGTTACAGAAACCCCTAAAGAAAACATTAAAGCCCGCTTACGTCCCTCGGTTACACTTACTTTAGCTGCATACATATTGAGCAATCCGGGCGGAACTACACCAATAAGCGCTGCTATAAAACCAATAAAAAAATTTAAAAATACCGACATTCAGGGTTGGTTTGCTCCGTCAATATACAATTATTTGTTTCGGAATTTAAATCGGATGTAGGTAATCTTCTTAGCTACTTCAAGATACTGGCTCTCATAAAATGTTTGGATGGAGATAACTTCCTCCGGCGAATGTGAGTTCCCATAGACATCGTGGTGGGCGTATTCAATGTCTTCATCCAGGCCATGCAAAAGTCCTAAAGTATACCCATGCATGAACTCGCTATCGGTTTTTAAGTGAACTACACCTTCTGGTTTTAGGATGCGCTTGTACTTCTCCAAAAATTCCTGATTGGTCAAACGGTGTTTGGTACGCTTGTACTTAATTTGTGGATCTGGGAAAGTAATCCATATTTCATCCACTTCATTTTCGGCAAAGAGAAAATTGACCAACTCTATTTGGGTGCGTAAAAACCCTACATTCCCCATTCCTTCTTCCAAAGCAGTTTTAGCACCCCTCCAGAAACGAGCCCCTTTAATATCTATTCCCAAGAAATTTTTGTTGGGATATTTACGCGCCAGGTTTACAGAATATTCTCCTTTACCACAGCCCAATTCCAACACCAACGGATTTTCATTTTTAAAAAAATCTTTTTTCCATTTTCCTTTTAAGCTGAAAATTCCGTCTGTCACCTCTGCTCTTGTTGGTTGTACAACATTGTCGAAAGTTTCGTTTTCTCTAAAGCGTTTTAATTTATTTTTACTACCCACAGAATTTTTAATTTCAATTATATTTTGAGTCATTTCATCGATTTTTACCCTAGCCCTATAGGAAATCTCAATGAAATGGCTTAAAATGAAAATGCCTTACTTAGGATTCTTCTTCTATCTATAGAGAAAATATTGTGCCTCGTTAAAAGCAAAATTATACAGTACGTTTTCTATAGAAGTTACCTTCAACATTGATGGCTCCCTTTAGGGTCGGGGTAAAACCTCAATTTTTAATTATTTGGTAAAATTAAGGAAATATAACTCAGGAGAATTCTAGTTACTTTTGTTTTTTTACATTGAAACACATAAATGCAACCTTAAATTTCAGCTGAAACCTACAAAAACTATACTCGTCGCACCATTGCATTGGGGTTTGGGACACGCCACAAGATGCATTCCTATCATCCGCTCTTTGCTGAAAAGCAATTACAATATATTGTTAGGGAGCGATGGTGCTGCACTTTTATTACTGAAAAAAGAATTTCCAGCACTTGAAAGTATAGAACTTCCAGCCTACGATGTTAGTTATGCTAAAAACGGAAACTTCTTAAAATGGAAACTTTTACTGAAATTGCCACACATTTTAAAAACGATTCAAGCCGAAAAAAAAATCGTTAAAAACTTAGTAGCAGAAGATAAAATCCAGGGGATCATAAGCGATAACCGAATGGGTATTTTAAGCCAAAAGTTGCCTTCGGTATTTATAACGCATCAATTAAATGTACTATCTGGAAACACCTCCTATTTCAGCAGTAAAATGCACCAAAGCATTATTAAAAACTTTACGGAATGCTGGGTTCCGGATGTAGCAGGAGGAATAAATCTGAGCGGAAAATTAGGTCATTTGACTAGCACCAAACTACGCATAAAATATATTGGCCCTTTAAGCAGGATGTCCCAAAAAGAACTCCCAAAAAAGTTTGATGTATTGTGTTTGCTATCTGGCCCCGAACCTCAACGAACTATTTTGGAAGAAAAATTACTAAAAATCTTCAGAAATAGTGAAAAAAAAGTGGCTTTGGTGCAAGGAAAGGTATGCGAAGAAAAAACTATGCAAATTATAAAAGGTATAACTGTTTATAATTATCTTGAAACGCAGGGCTTGGAAATGCTCATTAACCAAAGTGAGTTAGTGGTTTCCCGCTCTGGCTACACAACCATTATGGATCTGGCAGTATTAAACAAACCTGCTTTTTTTATCCCAACCCCAGGTCAATATGAACAGAAATATCTCGCTAAAAAACTGAAAGAAAAAGGAATTGTTCCTAGCTGTAAACAAGAAAATTTTTCAGAAAAAAAGTTGACTAAAATTGGACTTTATAAAGGTCTTGGAGGATTTTCGGCACGTGAGGATTACTCAGATCTATTCGGCCTTTTCGAGGGTAAATGAAAATTCTGAACCTATTCCAATCTGGCTTTCAACGTAGATCTTCTCATTATGTGCTTCAACAATATGCTTTACGATAGCGAGTCCTAATCCGCTGCCACCCTCTTTTCTGGATCCGCTTTTATCTACTCTAAAAAAACGCTCAAACAAACGGGTAAGATATTCTTTCTCAATGCCTTCCCCGTTATCTGTAATGCGAACCAGCACTTTATTTTTTACGAATTCTTCTATGCTTACCTCTGTAGTGCCATCTTTTACACCATATTTTATAGAATTCATAATAAGATTGGTAAGCACCTGTTGGATTCGTTCTTTATCTGCATAGACAAAGATACTGTCGTCATACTCAATGTCGAAGGTGAGAGTTATTCGTTTTTTAGAGGCTTTCATTTCTAGCAAATCAAAAACATTTTGAACCAGCTCTATGATATTAAACTCTTCTTCATTTAGATTTAGATCACCGGCTTCAAGTTTAGTGATCATATCAAGATCTTTGATAATATAAATTAGACGTTCCACTCCTTTATTGGCACGTTGCAGGTACTTTTTTCTCAAAGACTTGTTCTTCATTGCGCCTTCCAATAAGGTGAGAATATAGCCTTGTACGGTAAACAATGGTGTTTTTAATTCGTGTGAAATGTTTCCCAGAAATTCTCTTCGGTAGTTTTCCCGTACTTTAAGGGATTCAATTTCCAGTTTTTTATCTTTAGCGAATCGCTCCACTTCTTTGGTTAGTGTTTCCATATCTGTAGTGACTCTTTTTGGCGAAAAAGTAGCTGCATCCAATAGACGCACATCTTCATAAATTTTCATCACTCTTTTGTAGATAAACTTTTGAACCCGATATTGAATAATAAAAAAGGAAAAAAGATAACAAAGAACAGCAAAGGCGGCAAGAAACCAATAACTAATAGCTTCTTGTACATAAAAAAAAACACCCATTATGAGTGTTAAAAACAGGGTAATAAACGTCGATGTATACGCTGCGAATTTATATGTTTTCTTAAATGGTTTTGCCACTACACTACAAATTTATATCCGACTCCTTTTACTGTTTTAAATTTTTCATCGCCTAATTTTTCACGTAATTTACGAATATGCACATCTATAGTTCTTCCCCCTACAACAACTTCATTACCCCAAACTCTGTCTAAAATATCTTCTCTTTTAAACACTTTCCCAGGTTTTGAAGCAAGGAGCGCAAGTAATTCAAATTCCTTTCTTGGAAGTGAAATTTCTTCTTTACCCAAAACAATTTTATACTCTTCTCTATTTATGACCAAGTTACCTAATTTTACGCTAGCATCTTCACCAGTAGACTCTTTAAAGCGTCTTAGCAAAGCTTTTACTTTGCTTATTAGCACTTTTGGCTTTACAGGCTTTGTTATATAGTCGTCTGCTCCTGCTTCAAAGCCGGCAACTTGAGAATAATCTTCGCCTCGCGCTGTGAAGAACGTTATAATGGTATCGGAAAGTTCCGGGATTTTTCGTAATTTTTCACAAGCTTCAATCCCGTCCATTTCGGGCATCATCACATCCAAGATAATCAAATGAGGCTTTTCTTTTTTAGCAGTGGCGATGGCTTCTATTCCATTTTCTGCGGTTATCACTTGATATCCTTCTGCAGTAAGGTTATATCCCACAATTTCTAAGATATCGGGTCGTCATCTACTAATAAAATCCTGATGTTTTTCTTTTTCATTTTACTAAGGTATTATCAAAAAGTTAAAGATACTACAATTAGCTATTAGGCTGTAACTGCCATACTATTGTTAACATTTAGGTAACACAACCCTTTAAATTTGGTGCTCCTGAAAATGTGCTTAACCCCAAAATACCCCCACAACCGACTTAAAACAAACACTTTAAAAAACTATTTTTAGTATATTTGTGATCGCTCCCCGTAACTTTTAGTATATGAAAAGATTTACGATGCTGGCAGTCCTATGTTCAATTTTAGGGATTGCCCAGACAGAGCAGGGCACCCAATATTTTATTAATGAGTTAGACGCAGATCAGGACGGAACCGATACCCTAGAATTTATTGAATTAAAAACAAATCCCGCCAACACTTCATTGGACGGAATGATTTTGGTATTATTTAATGGCAACCACCCCATAAACGGAAGTTATAATGTCATTAATCTTGATGGTTTTACAACAGATGCTAACGGCCTTTTTATTATTGGAAACGATGGCGTACCTGGAGTAGATATTGCTATAGGAACAAGTAATAAAATACAAAATGGACCTGACGCCATAGCCTTATATTTTGGAATACCCGCAGATTTCCCAAACGGAACCGCTCCTACTACTACAAATCTTGTAGATGCTCTTGTATATGCAAAAGGAGAACCAGATGATGTTGATTTATTACTTGCCTTAAATGAAACAATACAATACAACGAAGACCTTAACAGTAATAGTGAACTAGAATCTCTTCAAAAAATAGCGGACGGGACCTATTGTACGGCTCTTTCAACGCTCGACTTAGAAAATGTTTGTGCAGTATGTACTTTTCAAATTGTAGGCACAAATAGCACTTGCAATGCCAACACTTCTGGTATTGACGAGACAACAGTAACTTTAGATTTTGAAGGTGGAGGAACCGAAAACTTTACCATCGCACTTACAGTAGGGTCCGGAACCATTGGTGGTGATAATCCCTCTAATAATGCAATAGGAACGATTATTATTTCTGAAGTAGCTGAAAATGCTACGATCATTGTAACTATATCCAGCGCAACATGTGAGCTGGATACTATTATTACCACAATACTTTGTGAACCTTCCGGAGAGGTAACTACCATTTCGGAATTAAGAGCTGGTGTTCTTGGTGAAATCTATACATTCACGGGAGAAGCAGTGATAACATATCAACAGGTATTCAGAGGTCAAAAATTTATTGAGGATGCTACTGCCGCAATTTTAATAGACGATCCTAACGGTATTATCACAACCAATTACGCCATCAAGAACGGGATTTCAAACATAACTGGAGTTTTAAGCGAATTTAACGGCCAGATGCAATTCTTGCCCGAAAGTGACCCTGGCCCACCTACTTCTCAATTTAACAGCGTCATTCCTCAAGCTGTTTCTATTTCACAATTAAATGCATCACCAGAAGATTTTGAGTCGGAATTTGTTCAAATTATACAAGGTGTAGATATAGACAATTCCTTAAATACAACGTGGATTGCAGACCAGATTTATGGGATGCTAAATCCCAACGGAAGTTTTAATTTTAGAGCTGCTTTTTTTGAAGTAGATTACCTTGGACTAAAAGTACCTGTCAATAATGTAAATATTGCCGGAATTATTACAGACCGAAACGGAACCTATTATTTAACCTCAAGAAACCTAAACGACGTTAATGGAATTATACTAGGCAATAACGAAGCTACTCAAAATAGATTTGCAATTTACCCAAATCCAACCCACGGAGACTTCATTAATATAACCTCAACAAATGATGCTGAAATGATAGTTTCCATTTATACAATTTCTGGGCAACTAATATTGTATTCAATTTCAGAAAAAATAATCGATATAAGTATTCTAAACAGTGGATTTTACTTAATAAAAATAGTGCAAGATGGCATAACTGCTACGAAAAAATTAGTGGTAAAATAATTGAAATTTTATACATTTGAAAAAGCTTCCGCTATTGGTAGAAGCTTTTTTTATTCCCTATTTTTGAAGTCTAGCTCACAACCTATATTGGAACTTCCAACACATTTTAGCACCATTTCTTCTGAAAGCGATTTTAAATCGGTTGCATTAGAGACGTTTCAGTTTCAATACAAACATGTGGAAGTTTACCGAAGATTCTGTCAATTACTGAACGTGAATCCTGAAACTGTTTCAGAATTAAAACAAATTCCTTTTTTACCCATTCAATTTTTTAAAACTGAAAAAATACTCACTACCGGATTATATCCCGAAAAAACCTTCAACAGCAGTGGGACAACCGGAACTGTAACAAGCCAACATAAAGTAGCAGATTTGGAATACTACGAGACTAGTTTTTTGAAAACATTTCAACAATTTTATGGAGACGCGAAAGAGTTTGTTGTGCTAGCCTTATTGCCTTCGTATTTAGAACAAGGAGGATCTTCACTTGTTTATATGGCGGACAGGCTTATTTCTGAAAGCAACAACCCCGATAGCGGGTTTTACCTTAACAACATAGCCGAGTTAATTGAAAAGCTTAAAAAACTTGAGGCAAAAGGACAAAAAACAATACTGTTAGGTGTTTCTTATGCGTTACTCGATCTTATTGAAAAACAAAAATTTAAGCTCAAGCACACCATCGTCATGGAAACTGGCGGCATGAAAGGTCGCCGAAAAGAAATGATAAAAAGCGAACTCCACGATATGCTTACCGAGGGTTTTGGCGTAGAAAAAATTCACAGTGAATACGGAATGACAGAGTTACTTTCTCAAGCCTACTCCAAAGGTGAAGGAATTTACGAATGTCCTCCTTGGATGAAAATCCTTACGCGAGATACTGAAGATGCGCTTACCTACATCACTGGCAAAACTGGCGGATTAAATATTATAGATCTGGCAAATACCCATTCCTGCTCATTTATTGCTACGCAGGATTTAGGCAAACTACATCCCAATTCTACTTTTGAAGTGATGGGACGTTTTGACAATAGTGATATTCGCGGTTGTAATTTAATGGTGCTCTAATGCAAGACGAAAAAACAAATAACCACGGCTGTCTTTGGTCGGTCGTTGCCTTTGTGCTTTCGTTTTTTGCTTTTGGAATATTAAGTATAATGGGGTTTTCAACCTTATTTGCAGCTATTTTGGGGATTGTTGCGACCTTTATTCTCACAAGCGCTATGATGGGTAAACCGAAAAAAGGTTTTCTTTGGGGTAGTGCTGTTTTCTACTTTATGATGGTATTATTTTTACGATTTGCCTTCAGTTTTATTTCTGATACTTTTGAGGAACGCAAATCGTCAACCTTTAATAAAAACGAACAAGTTGCTAAAAGTACCCTGATCGAAAATAACGACACCATTTTAGTGTACAGCAGTAACAGGGTTTGGAGGGATAACTTCGGAAATGAATACGATGCTAACCTTACCGTGAGAGAAGCAGATTATCTTTCTCTTTACAAACATTTGGAGCAATATAAAGGAAGTACTTCGGGCAACTTTTGGGGAGATTTGTATGATTATCTGGATCGGAAAGACACTCCAAAACTGGATTTAGTAATTACTGCCTTTGCCGAAATTCAAGCCAACAAAAACCTAAACCAAATGGAGTTTGCCGAAATGGTTGTAACCTGCATTCAAGATATCCCGTATTCATTGGTTTTTGAAAGCGAATGCCTTCCGGCAGAAAATTACGACTATGAGATCCAGCGTGTTTTAAAAGACTGCCCGGAATGTTGCGTGGGAGGTGTTAAGTATGGCGTACAAAATCTAGTGACTTTTTTACAGAGTTTAAAAGGCGACTGTGATTCGCGAACGGTACTTATATATGCCCTCTTAAAATATTTTGGATATGATATTGCTATTTTAAATAGTGATTATTACCGCCATTCAATTTTAGGAATTAATATTCCTGGTGCCGGAACTTACAAAACCTATTACGGAAAGCGCTACTTATTATGGGAAACCACCAATAAATATTTTAAAGCAGGCGATTTACCTTCAACATTTAATGATGTTTCTTATTGGAACATCGTCTTAACTAGTAAATAATAAGACTATGAACACACAGCTTTTTACTTTGGCACTTATTGAAATCGTACTTTCACTAGTTATTTCAGTATTTATTATTTTTATTTCCTATAAAATTCTTAAACGCCTGTTTTTCTCTACTGAAGATGTACAGGGAGATAATATGGCATTCACGGTTTTTACTTCGGGAATTATTATATCTATTGGACTTATTTTAAGTGAAATTATCCCTTCCATCACCAACGTTATTAGAATTGCTACAACGCAGGAAGAAACTATAAATTGGGCTACCGTGATTCAATATTCAAGTTTGTATTTGTTTATTGGTTTTGTGATGGCTGTTTTTATCAATGCAACAGTTTTCTTTTTATTCTCCATCCTAACCACAGGGGTGAATGAGTTTAAAGCTATTAAAACGAATAATCTTTCAGTAGCCATCTTAGTAGTATCTATTTTAATAAGCATCACAATGATTGCAAAGGACAGCATCGAACTACTCATAAGTTCCTTGATTCCTTATCCTGAAGTTTCAAATTTTTTATAAAGTTTCATAGATTTTAAACAATATATGTTCCTTTCGCCAAAAAGGCACATAGGAAGCAAGAACAAGGAATATTGATAAAAATTTACAAAAAATGTAAGCACTATAAATAACCTTCGACTTAGTAAACCTTATGAAAAAAATCGTATTTATTTTAGTTATGGTTGTTTCGGCAACCCTATTTGCACAAGACATCCACATCAAAAAAGGCTACGCTGCCGAAGGCTATGATGTAGTTGCCTATTTTAGTAACAAAGCATTAGAAGGGGATAAAATAAATACCACCACCCACGGTGGTGCAAAGTATAAGTTTGCAACTCAGGAAAACCTAAAAGCTTTCATCGACAATCCAGAAATGTATACCCCACAATATGGAGGTTATTGCGCTTATGCAGTCGCTACAGATGGAAAACGAGTTGGAATTGATCCGGAATCGTTTCAAATTAAAGATGGAAAATTATATTTATTTTACGACTCTTTTTTTGCTGACACTTTAAAAAAATGGAATGAAGAAGGCCCTGATATGATGCAGAAAAAAGCAGATGAGAATTGGGACAAGATGCAGATGGAAATGAAAATGGATAAAAAATAGTAAAAATTCATAATTGGTTAGTTAGTTTGAAAACCCTCCGCAGTTTGTTTGAACTCTTGAGGGTTTTCTTTTTTTCTTCTTTAGCTACACCTGCTTACCAAAGCGCGGCAAGCAGTTTCGGAGACTAACCACTATTAATTTAAACTACTTTGAGGATAAAATAATTTTTCTTTCCTCTCTGCAAAAGAACAAAAGTTTGATTTATCAGATCTTCGGAAGTTACTACGTAATCATCACCTACCTTTTCTTTATTTACTGAAATAGAATTTTCTTTTAACGCACGTCTTGCTTCACCATTACTTTTTAAGAACCCGCTTTTTTCGGCCAAAGCACCTATAATATCCAAGCCATTTTTAATTTCTTCTTTTGAAATTTCAGCTTGAGGCACTCCTTCAAAAATGTCTAAAAAAGTCTGCTCATTCAAGGTCTTAATGTCTGCAGAAGTTGACTTCCCAAACAATATTGAAGATGCTTTCACAGCATTCTCTAATTGCTCATCGCCGTGCACGGTTTTTGTTACTTCTTCAGCCAAACGATTTTGCAAGGCTCTTGCATGAGGAGCTTCGGCATGTTCTTTCACTAAAAGTTCTATTGTTTGCTTGTCTAAAAACGTAAAAATTTTAATGTATTTTTCAGCATCTTCATCGCTAGTATTAAGCCAGTATTGGTAAAATTTGTACGGTGAGGTTCTCTCAGCATCCAACCAAATGTTACCCCCTTCACTCTTGCCAAATTTACTTCCATCACTTTTAGTAATTAATGGACACGTTAGTGCGTATCCCTTACCGCCACCAATACGACGAATAAGTTCAGTACCTGTAGTTATATTTCCCCATTGGTCGCTACCGCCCATTTGGAGAGTACAGTTGTTATTTTTATACAAGTGTAAAAAGTCGTACCCCTGCACCATTTGGTAAGTAAATTCAGTAAAGCTCATACCATCGGCCTCTTCACCTGTCAATCTTTTTTTAACCGAATCTTTCGCCATCATATAATTAACTGTGATATGTTTCCCTACATCGCGAATAAAATCAAGAAACGAAAACTCCTTCATCCAGTCGTAGTTATTTACCATCACTGCTTCATTCTCAGCGCCCGATGTAAAATCTAAAAAGTGAGACAGCTGTTTTCTCACACATTCCTGGTTATGGCGTAAGGTTTTTTCATCCAGTAAATTTCGCTCGCTAGATTTCCCAGACGGATCACCAATCATCCCGGTAGCACCCCCCACCAAAGCAACGGGTTTATGACCACTACGCTGGAAAAATGCCAACAACATAATTGGCACTAAATTACCAATGTGCAAACTATCTGCTGTTGGATCAAAGCCTATATAGGCACTGCGCATTTGTTCCAAAAGGTGTTCTTCGGTATCTGGCATTACGTCGTGTACCATGCCACGCCATTGTAGTTCTTCAACAAAATTATTCAAGCTCATTGTTTAGATTTTGGGCAAAGATAAACCGATGTGCCTAAACTAGAAAGCATCCCATAAAAAATAGTATTTTCGTACTATGATTCTAGTCACGGGCGGCACAGGTTTGGTGGGAAGCCATTTGCTTTATCTTTTACTGAAAGATGGTCATGAGGTGCGCGCCATTCATAGAAAAGGAAGCGATCTCTCTATAGTTAATAAAGTATTATCCTATTATACCGAAGATGCGACAAACCTACTTAAAAACTTAGAGTGGTTTGAAGCTAATATTACGGATATCCCCAGACTCGAAGGTGCTTTTAAAGGTATTACCCAAGTATATCATGCAGCCGCCTATGTAGATTTTAATCCAAGAAACTATTATAAACTTAAAAAGGCAAATATTGAAGGCACTGCAAATGTGGTGAATTTATGCCTCGCTCATAAAGTTAAAAAATTATGCCACGTGAGTTCTATTGCTACCTTAGGTGATGCTGTTGGGGATGAAATAATAGACGAACAAACCTACTGGAATCCAGAAGCCAAAAACAGCGTGTATGC
This sequence comes from uncultured Flavobacteriaceae bacterium, assembly GCA_963799365.1. Classification (GTDB taxonomy): domain Bacteria; phylum Bacteroidota; class Bacteroidia; order Flavobacteriales; family Flavobacteriaceae; genus Marinirhabdus. Next base: position 18,008 of record CAWCWV010000004.1, on the reverse strand, counting down.
AATCACAAAATACGGAGCCGAAATGGAAGTTTGGCGGGCCACCCAGGAAGGACTGGACGCAGTTATTGTAAATCCAGGAGTAATCCTAGGCGAGGGACTTTGGCACAAAGGAAGTGGAAGTATAGTAAAACGTGTTTCTAAAGGCTTAAAATATTACACTACAGGAGGCATTGGCTTAGTAGATGTGCAAGATGTTACTAAAGCGATGACTGCTCTTATGAATAGTGATATTACAAACAAGCGCTTTATTCTAATAGCAAAAAATGTATCCTACAGAAAGTTTTTAGGTGATTTGGCTGATATGTTGTACGTTCAAAAACCATCTAAAAAAATTGCAAAGTGGAAATTGATTATTTTCAGTACAATAGATTGGTTTTTAGCGGCTCTCTTCGGCACTAAAAGAAAACTGTTACGTACCCACGTGGATTCGCTCTACAAATTTGATACCTACAACGGTCATACTATCACCAAGTCAATTCCTTTTAAATATACACCGCTGTATGAAACAATGAAGCGCGTTGCTGGTAATTTCAGAACAGATGAGAGAGATAACTAGTACTGCTCTGAAGAAGCCGAATCTATTAATAAACCTTTGGTTTGAGTCGTATCTAATTCCGCTTCGAGCTCTTCTTTTTCTTTTGGATTAATAGAATCATTTACTTTCTTTTTCTCTCTTATAAGAGAATCTAACAATAGTTTCCTGCTGTTTTCTTCATTTTTAAGAATTTCAAGCTTTTGTTCAATTTTCTGAAAAATGGCATTATAAGTGTCCAAGTTTGAAGCATAATAGGCATTACTCTTCGCAAATTGAAGGCTATCTATAGCATACTTTTTAAATAAAAACGAATCTATCTTTACACCTGTTTTGCGCATCGTTTTATTATCTATGTTCCTGGCTGCATTGCCTAAATAAACCTCAGAGAGGATTTCAACCATCGTAGCCTCTGGAATAAGATTCTCTGGCTTTTCAGGTCTTTCTATGTGCTGACACCCAAAAAATAACAAATAAAATAGTATGTAAAAGAGTTTTTTCATTAACGATTAAAAGTAATGCGCTCCCCGTGAGCTCTGTTTGGGAATTTCCCATTTTCGTAAGCCAAAACACCATTTACAAACGTATGTGTGATACGCGATTTAAAGGTAGTCCCCTCAAAAGGAGACCAACCACATTTATAGTCTATATTCTCTTTTGAAACTGTCCAAGGTGCTTGCGGATTTATTAAAACCAAATCTGCCTTATAGCCTTCCTTTATATAACCGCGATTTTCTATCTGAAACAAAATTGCAGGATTATGCGCCGTTTTCTGCACGATTTTTTCTACAGAAATACGCCCGCGATGGTGCATCTCAAACAAAGCTTCTAAGGCGTGTTGCACTAGAGGCCCGCCAGAAGGAGCTTTGGTATATACATTGTTTTTTTCTTCTGCAGTATGTGGAGCGTGATCTGTAGCAATCACATCTATCCTGTCATCATTTAATGCTTTCCAGAGTCCATCACGGTCTTTTTCAGTTTTTATGGCTGGATTCCATTTTATTTTTGTCCCTTTTTCAGCATAATCTGCATCGGTGAACCAAAGATGATGTACACAAACTTCGGCAGTAATTTTCTTTTCTGAAAGCGGAATTTTATTGCTGAAAAGATGTGTTTCCTTTTCAGTGGAAAGATGAAACACATGCAATCTTGCCCCTGTTTTTTTTGCTAATTCAATGGCTTTACTAGAAGAAATATAACAAGCTTCGGCACTTCTAATTATTGGATGTTCTGCCATTGGAATGTCCTCTCCATATTTTTTCAAAGCCGCTTCCATATTTTTTTTAATGGTCGCTTCGTCCTCACAATGTACTGAAATCAACAGTTTAGTTTTACTGAAAATCTCTTCTATTGTTTTTGGATCATCTACCAGCATATCTCCTGTAGAGGAACCTAAAAATAATTTTAATCCAGCTACTTTTTTTGGATCAACTTTTAAAATTTCGGCAATATTATGATTTGTACCCCCAAACATAAAGGAGTAATTAGCCCACGAAGTTTCCCTAGCTCTAGCAAATTTTTCTTCCAATAAATCTATAGTTGTAGCTTGCGGAATGGTATTTGGCATTTCAATGAATGTGGTGATTCCACCTGCTACGGCAGCACGAGATTCGGTCTCGATAGTAGCTTTATGGGTAAGCCCCGGTTCTCTGAAGTGGACTTGATCGTCTATCATTCCAGGAATGAGATAATGGCCGTCTGCATCAATAATTTTTGTATCACCCGTCTTGGCGCTGATGCTTCCAATTTCGGAAATAACGTCATTCACGATTAAAACATCACCTTCCGTAATATTTCCTTCGTTTACAATTTTTGCGTTTTTAATTAATATCGGGTGCATTAAATTTCGTTATAGTTATGGTTGCCAAAAAGGCTTTTAAATTTCATTTTAAGAACTCCAAAAATAGCTTCGGAAATAATTCCGCCACTCATTTTGGATTCTCCTTTGGTTCTATCTGTAAAAATTACAGGCACTTCTTTTATGCTGAACTTTGCCAGATATGCCTTATACTTCATTTCAATCTGAAAGGCATACCCCACAAACTGAATTTTATCCAGATTTATCTTCCGCAGTACATTGTGATGATAGCAAACAAAACCTGCGGTGGTGTCATAAATTTTCATTCGGGTCACAAAACGAACATATTTTGACGCTAACCAAGATAATAGCACCCTACTCATAGGCCAATTTACAACGTTTACCCCTTTTACATAACGTGAACCAATAGCCATATCGTATCCGCCCTTTACACACGCATTTTGTAATCTAATTAGATCGTTGGGGTTATGAGAGAAATCTGCATCCATTTCAAAAATGTATTCATATTTCCTTTGTAGAGCCCATTTGAATCCGTGAATATAGGCGGTTCCAAGTCCCATTTTTCCTTGACGTTCTTCTATAAAAAGACGTTCTGGAAATTCCTGCATCATTTCTTTCACCATTCGCGCAGTACCGTCTGGCGAATTATCGTCTACCACCAAAACAGAATATTCACGTTGCAGCGAAAATACATTTCGAAGCAGCCGTTCAATGTTTTCAATTTCGTTAAAAGTTGGTATGACCACGAGGGCATTGGACATGTGGTAATTTTAGGGCAAATGTACTTTTTTTTAGCCACATATTGTTGGTAAAATCTTCAATAGAAAAAGCGATAGACTGCAAATTTCAACTAATTTTACCGCAATGGATTATGTAGCACGCACTTGGGAGAATTTGGATTGGGTCACACTAATTTTAGTGGGATGCCTACTCTGTTACAGCCTGGCAAAGTATCTGTATCCAAAACGTTTTCAGGAATTTACCGTGTTACCTATAACCAACAAATATTTTTTAGTGTCTGGAAAAGGGGACGAAATTAAGCATCCTTTTAATATTTTATTATTTATTCCACAAGTATTGTTGGTGTCCCTTTTTGCTTATCTTTTTATAAAAGTTACCCATGAAACCGTTTTTGAGAGCCCTTTACTTATATTTATTCAAATCTGCACAGGTTATGCAGTTTTTGTGCTTTCAAAATTTATGATTGAGAAATTAATAGGTGCCATTTTCAATTTTGAAACCCTTAGCAACAAGTATCTCTATCAGAAATTAAGCTACCGAAATCTGTTGGCAGCATTGTTTTTTATTGGAAATCTCTTGTTTTATTATATATTGGAACCATCTGCTCTGGCATTATTAATTTTCATCGGGATTATTGTGGTGTTAAACGGCATCTCATTATTTTACAGTTACAAAACGAATAGCACAGTGATTTTTAATCAGTTATTTTATTTTATTTTGTATCTTTGCGCACTTGAAATTTCGCCCTATATAATTCTTTATAAAGTATTTGTATAGCTATCAAGAAACAACAAAAACAGAGCTTATGAAAGTGAAAACTATTTTAGTTTCCCAGCCAGAACCTAAGGTTGAGAATTCCCCTTATTTTGATTTAATTGATAAGCAAAAGGTTAAAATAGATTTCAGGCCTTTTATCCACGTAGAAGGTGTTTCTGGGAAAGAAGTGCGTTCTCAAAAAGTTGATCTCGCAAACTTTACCGCTGTTATTTTAACCAGTAGAAATGCAGTGGATCATTATTTTAGAATTGCAGATGAAATGCGTTTTAAAGTACCTGACAGCATGAAATATTTCTGCCAAAGTGAAGCGGTAGCCTATTATCTTCAAAAATATGTAGTTTACCGTAAGCGTAAGATCTATGTTGGCAAAAGAACTTTCACAGAGCTTTCACCGCTCATCAAAAAATATAAAACTGAAAAATTTTTACTGCCATCTTCAGACAAATTAAAACCTGAAGTACCAACAGTATTAGACGATCTTAAAGTAAACTGGAAACAGGCTACTTTTTATAAAACTGTTGTGAGTGACCTTTCGGACTTAAAGAATGTTTTCTATGATATTCTTGTGTTTTTCAGCCCTAGTGGAATTGTATCACTACTAGAAAACTTCCCGGACTTTAAGCAAAATGAAACCCGTATTGCTGTATTTGGCAATACAACAGTAAAAGCAGCTGCAGATAACGGATTGCGCGTAGATATTCAAGCTCCTACTCCTGAAACTCCTTCTATGACCATGGCGTTGGAGAAGTATATTAAGGAGGCAAACAAAGGTAAATAAGAGACTAGAGAAAATTAAAAAGCTCCAAAGTAAAATTTACTTTGGAGCTTTTTTAATATTTTACTTCAGTTTGTTAACCAATGGGAGCGCCTGCCATAATTTCGGGATTTGCGTTTTCTTCAAATTTCTTGAAGTTTTCTTTAAAGGACGCGGCTAATTCCTTTGCTTGAATATCATAGGCTTTCTCGTTACTCCAGGTTCCTTTTGGGTTTAATACTTCGCTAGGCACTTTAGGACATGTTTGCGGAACATCTAATCCAAAAATTGGATGATTTACATAGGTTACATTAGCCAGCTCTCCATCTAAAGCTGCGGTAATCATAGCTCTTGTATATTTAAGTTTCATTCGGCTACCTACGCCATAAGGACCTCCTGTCCAACCTGTGTTTACCAACCAAACATTTACGCCGGCATCTTTCATCTTGTCACTTAGCATTTCGGCATATTTTGTTGGGTGCAAAGGCATAAAAGGCGCCCCAAAACAGGCTGAAAAATTTGGTGTTGGCTCGTTAATTCCTTCTTCGGTTCCTGCAACTTTCGCCGTATACCCGCTAATAAAATGATACGCAGCTTGTCCTGGTGTTAATTTTGAAATTGGAGGTAATACACCAAAGGCATCTGCCGTTAAGAAGAAAATATTTTTGGGATTTTTACCAATAGAGGGTTCTTGAATGTTATCTATATGATATATAGGGTAGCTTACTCTTGTATTTTGTGTGATGGAAGTATCGGCATAATTTACGTGACCTTCGGCATCCATCACTACATTTTCAAGGATAGCTCCAGGTTTGATCGCATGATAGATATCAGGTTCATTTTCTTCAGAAAGGTTAATCACTTTTGCATAACAACCCCCTTCAAAATTGAAAACTGTATTTTCTGCTGTCCATCCATGCTCGTCATCTCCAATTAGTTTCCTTTCAGGGTCTGCAGACAGCGTTGTTTTACCCGTACCTGATAACCCGAAGAAAATAGCTGTTTCACCATTGTCTCCTACATTGGCAGAACAATGCATTGGCATCGTATTTTTATCTACGGGAAGAATAAAATTTAACGCAGAGAAAATTCCTTTTTTAATCTCCCCCGTATATCCTGTACCACCAATTAGCGCAATTTTTTTGCTAAAATTTAAAATAGCAAAATTATGCTGGCGAGTTCCATCTACTTTAGGATCTGCCATAAAACCTGGCGCATTAATGATGAGCCATTCCGGGTCGAAACTATCTAATTCTTCTTCCGAAGGACGCAAGAACATATTGTGTGCAAACATATTGCTCCAAGGGTATTCGTTCACAACACGAATGTTTAAACGGTATTTAGGATCTGCACAGGCATAGCTGTCGCGCACATAAATTTCTTTTTCTGATAGATAATTAGTTACCTTGTCATACAAAGCATCAAACATATCTGTAGGGAAAGGAATGTTTATATTACCCCACCAAACCTTGTCTCGGGTAATATCGTCTTTAACTATAAATCTATCTTTTGGGGATCGCCCAGTAAATTCGCCAGTATTAATGGCTAGAGCGCCATTACTGGCTTCTTCCCCCATCCTTTTTTTAAGGGTTTCTTCGTGCAATGCAACAGAGGAGAGTTGATACTTTACTTTGGCATTTTTGATTCCGTATTGGTCTACAGAAATCGTTTTGGTAGTTTGGTTTTTATCGACCATAACTTGTTTTAATTGTTGTGACTGCAAAAATAACAAATAAGAGACACAAAGAGTCTTTAAAAAATGGTAATTATCCCCTATTAATTGTTAATAACCCGCGAGCCAACAATCCCCAACCCATTATAAATAATAATCCGCCAATAGGTGTAACTGGTCCTAAAAATGAAACCGCAAACGGCAATTGCTCCTTAAGCGCCAGCATATAAATGGAACCGGAAAATAATAGCATCCCAAAACAAAAGAAGCGAAAGACCCATTTTTTTGTCCTTAGCGGAATTACTGAAGCAAAACCTATTACCAACAACGCTAATACGTGATACATCTGGTAGCGCACGCCCGTTTCAAAAGTAGTTAAAGATTCTGCCGAAACCAATTGCTTTAAACCGTGTGCGCCAAAAGCACCTATAGCGATGGTTACAGCTGCCAGAATCGATGCTGTTACCACAATATTTTTACTTAATTTATCCATAAATATGTCCTACAATTAGTAAATTCGCAATCCACACAAAGATAACGAAAACCCAACGGATGCGTAACATTTTAATTATTGGTGCAGGACGTTCTGCCACAAGCTTGATCAAGTATTTACTAGATAAATCTGATGCCGAACAGCTCTTCATCACTATTGGCGACCTTAATATTCAGAATGCACAAAAATTCACCAGCAACCATCCTAATGGCCGCGGTATTTTGTTAGACGTTTTTAATAAAGCACAGCGTCGAGAAGCAGTTGAAAATGCAGACATTATTATCTCTATGTTACCTGCACGCTACCATATGGAAGTAGCCAAAGACTGTTTGGAATTTGGTAAAAATTTGGTAACCGCCTCCTATATTAGTAACGAAATGCAACTGCTGGATCCAAAAGTGAAAGCAAAGGGATTAATATTTATGAACGAGATTGGTCTAGACCCAGGCATTGACCATATGAGCGCGTTGCAAGTTATAGACAGAATTCGTGATAAAGGTGGAAAGATGTTGCTGTTTGAAAGCTTTACGGGAGGTTTGGTGGCTCCAGAAAGTGATGACAATCTTTGGCATTACAAATTTACATGGAATCCTAGAAACGTAGTAGTTGCAGGACAAGGCGGTGCCGCAGAATTTATACAGGAAGGTACCTATAAGTACATTCCATATCATAGACTTTTCAGAAGAACTGAATTTCTTGACATCGAAGGTCACGGTCGTTTTGAAGGGCTTGCCAATCGAAATTCTTTGAAATACCGAAGCATTTACGGCCTTGAAGATATCTTAACCCTATATCGAGGAACTATCCGTCGTGTAGGTTTCAGCAAGGCATGGAATATGTTTGTACAATTAGGAATGACCGAAGATGGCTATACAATCCCGGATTCTGAAAATTTAAGCTACCGTAGTTTTGTAAATCTTTTTTTACCCTACTCTCCAACCGATTCTGTAGAATTAAAATTACGCTACAGTCTTAAAATAGACCAAGATGATCTAATGTGGGGGAAACTCTTGGAACTGGACATTTTTAATGCTGAAAAAAAGATAGGCATCAAAGACGCTACCCCTGCACAAGCTCTTCAAAAAATCTTGGAAGACAAGTGGACACTTCAACCTCACGATAAAGATATGATCGTAATGTATCATAAATTTGGGTACGAACTTAATGGTAAAAAACATCAAATAGATAGCAGTATGGTAATTAAAGGAGACGACCAAACCTACACGGCTATGGCAAAAACGGTAGGACTACCTGTTGCTATTGCAACCCTAAAAATTTTAAACGAAGAAATTACCAATCCTGGCGTACAACTTCCTATTAAAAAAGAAGTATACGAACCTATATTAAAAGAATTGGAAGACTACGGAATTAATTTCGTTGAAAAAGAAGTACCTTATTTAGGGTATAATCCTGATAATGTAGTAGGGTAATTCACTATATTAAACGAGTCCAAAAGCCCCTTTTTACGAGTCGTGTCATAAGAATGGCGCAAAAGTGACGCACGCTTTTAACCTAAAAATAGTTCTTTATTAAATACGTTTGTGATGCAAGATAAACAACAAGAAATCATTGCTAACACAGTAAAAAAACATCGTATTGCCATGGGATATACTCAACAAGAACTAGCTGACGTTTCAAACATTAGCCTTCGTTCTATCCAGCGTATTGAAAAGGGACAGGTCAACCCAAGAATACATACTTTAAAAGTGCTTGCTGAACATCTAGGATTTTCTTTAGATTTTCTAAAAGAAAACAAGCAAAAATTTCAAGCCACAAAAAGTAAAGCGAAAATAGTTCTGTATGTGGGAGCTATATTGATTGTAATTATTTTAGCCTTTGCCTATCTAGCGCAATTACCAAATTTTCCAGAAACAACTTTCGAATTGCTGCTATTTTCCGCAGTAGTTATTAGTGTCATTTGCTTTCTGACATATAGGTTTATCAAGTAATTGTTATTCTCTCCTTATGATTGGTATCCTTATCATCCTGATTATTTCATGGGCGCTGCTCTATCTATTTGAGAAAAAAAACCTTCTAGTTTTAGGTGTTTATCCATTTAAAACAAGAATACTTGAATGTATCATAGGATTCTTTTTTAGCTTGGTATTGAATGGGCTTATAGTGTTTATTTATTCAGAAATAACAAAACAATCTTGGAGCTTACAATCTTCCATTGGTGTTTCAGAAATCGCACTATCATTCTGGTATCATTTGAAATCTGCTTTGTATGAAGAATTGTTGTTTCGTGGCGCCATTTTATACATTCTACTCTCAAGACTGAAAACAACATACGCGCTTTTACTATCTTCTGCGGCTTTCGGTATCTACCATTGGTTCACATATGGTCTGCTGGGCGGCAACATTGTTCCCCTAGTGTATGTTTTTGTCATTACAGGTTTTATGGGCTATGTCTGGGGGTATTCTTTCGTAAAAACGAACTCAATTGCCTTAGCCTTAGGAATGCATTTAGGATGGAACTTTTTAACCACTCTATGCCTAGATGGAAATCCGTTTGGTGAGTTGTTATTTGTAAGTAGCGGTGGAAATATACTGTCAGATCCCTTGGAATTAACAGTTTCAACCTTAAAAGGTATCATTCCACCTATAATTGTGCTGCTATTTGTGAAATACATTACCATAAACAAAAAAACCGAAGCTAGCTTCCACTAACTTCGATTAACATCTTATTTTATTTTCAATTAACTTACCGTCTCCCTAAAAAGATGGAGATAAAATAAAGTAAGGTAGCCAATGAACCAAGGGCTGCAACCAAATACGTTCTGGCCGCCCATTTTAAAGCATCTTTAGAGCCTGCGAGTTCCTTTGGTGTTACCATATTCTTGTCTTCTAACCAAGCTAAGGCTCGGTTACTAGCGTCATATTCCACAGGCAAGGTAATAAAGGAAAAAACTGTGGTCATTGCAAACAAGCCAATCCCGATTAAAAACACCCAGTTTCCAAGAGCCATTCCCATAGCACTTAATATAATACCTCCCATAATTACAAAATTGGAAAGTTTACTAGAAACCCCAACTGCCGGCACAATAGCCGAACGCATTTGCAACCAATTGTAGGCAGTTGCATGTTGCACCGCATGACCAACTTCGTGTGCCGCAACAGCCGCCGCAGCAGCATTACGCTGCATATAAACGGGCTCACTTAAGTTTACAGTTTTAGTTTTCGGGTTGTAATGGTCTGTTAATTGCCCTGCTACTGAAATTACCTCAACATCGGTAATTCCATTGTCTGCGAGCATTTTTTCGGCGATCTCCTTCCCGCTCATTCCATTTTGCAAATGAACTTTCGAGTATTTTTTGAACTTACTTTTCAGTCTGTTACTTACGTACATGCTTACCAAAAAGATCGCTCCTGCGAGTATATAATATCCTAACATATTTTTTTATTTATTGAAACGGCTGGCGCCAGTTCGATTGTTATTGTCCTTGTTATTTTTTCCGCAGTAAACGGATTAATTTCTAGATAAAGATAGCAAATACTGTGCAGGCTTTTTTGTAGCTGACAAATTTTGAAGAAATATTAACAGATAGATTTCTAATAACTATAAATGAAGAATCTATTGCAAGCTGAGCGGAGTCGAAGCTAGCCAACAATGTTCACGATCTTCCCAGGCACCACGATCACTTTTTTAGGCGTTCTTCCTTCTAAATAGTGAGCTGTTTTCTCGTGTGCCATTACGGCAGTTTCTATTTCGTCCTTGTTCAAATCCAGCGGAAGTTCTAGTGTAAAGCGCATCTTTCCGTTAAAGGAAATTGGATACTCCTTACTACTTTCAATCAAATATTTTTCCTCAAACTTAGGAAATGGGGCTTCGCTGATACTTTCTGAATGTCCCAGCTTACTCCACAACTCTTCTGCAATATGAGGCGCGTACGGGGAAATTAACACCAACAAAGGCTCCAACACATCGCGGGAAGTACATTTTTCCGCCGTTAACTCATTCACCGCGATCATAAATGTTGACACCGATGTATTAAAACTAAAGTTCTCTATATCGTCTGCTACTTTTTTGATGGTTTTGTGCAGAATCTTCAAGCTGTCTTTGCTCGAAGGTTCATTGGACACGTGGAAAACACCCCCCTTGCCCCCCTCGAGGGGGGAATCTTGTTGATGGTAGAGTTTCCATAACTTTTTCAAGAAACTATGTACACCTGTGATTCCTGCCATACTCCAGGGCTTGGCTTGTTCTAGTGGCCCTAAGAACATTTCGTACAAACGCAAGGTGTCGGCACCGTATTGAGCACAGATGTCGTCAGGGCTTACTACGTTGTATTTGGATTTAGACATTTTTTCGACTTCACGGGATACTTTGAAGGTACCGTCTTCTTCAGTAATGAATTCAGCATCTTTAAATTCTTCTCGCCAGATTTTGAAGGCTTCGATGTCCAGTTCGTTTGAAGTATTTATCAAAGAAATATCGGCGTGAATAGGAATTAGCTCGATATAGCCAAGTTCACCAAACCCATCTTTCTTAATTTGCTTTTCGACTTTGACTAAATGTTTTTCTAACAAATTATAGATTTCAGAATCTATTTCAGTTACTCTGCTAGAATCTATTTGCTTAGACAATTTAGATGATAAATAAATTTCAGTTGGGTATATGGCGTTACCTTCAATTAAAGTTGACCTATTTCCCTCATCAACACCTAAATCCATATAAGATTTCACCATAATTCTATGCACAAAAGCACTCTCTCCCAAGATCATTCCCTGGTTGATGAGTTTTTTGAAAGGCTCCTCCACTTGCAAATGTCCTAAATCGTATAAGACTTTTACCCAGAAACGGCTGTATAACAAGTGTCCGGTGGCATGTTCACTTCCTCCTAAGTATAAATCTACATTTTCCCAGTACTGCATCGCCTCTTTACTCGCCAATGCCTCGTCATTATTTGGGTCCATATAGCGGAACATATAACAGCTACTTCCCGCCCAACCTGGCATGGTGTTTAGTTCTAGCCCCCAAACCCCCGACGGGGGCTTTTCGCCATCATTTACAGAAACTACTTCGTTCTTATTTTCATCCCAATGCCATTTAGTGGCTCGACCTAATGGGGGTTGTCCGTCCTCGGTGGGAAGGTATTCGCTAATTTCCGGAAGAGTTAATGGCAAATATTTCGCATTTATCATTTGAGGCATACCGTTTTTATAATAAACCGGGAAAGGTTCTCCCCAATAGCGTTGGCGGCTAAACACCGCATCCCGCAAACGATAGTTTATTTTTCCTGTTCCTGCTCCTAGTTCTTCCAATTTGTAGATGGCAGTTTTGGTCGCTTTTTTGTAGTTCAATCCGTTTAGGAAATCGCTATTGGTAATCGTCGTATTATCCTTATCTGAATAGGCTTCTTCAGAGATATCTACCCCTTCAAATATATTTGGGATGTCAATACCAAAGTGTTTTGCAAAATCGTAATCACGCTGGTCTCCACAAGGTACAGACATTACAGCTCCGGTTCCGTAGCCTGCCAAGACATAATCGCCAATCCAGATTGGGATAGGCTCTTTGGTAAAAGGATGCTCGGCATAGGCACCTGTAAAGGCACCACTTATGGTTTTTACATCGGCCATACGCTCGCGCTCGCTACGTTTTGCAGTGGCGGTTATGTAAGCTTCAATTTCGGCTTTTTGTTCTGAGGTTGTGATTTGTGAGACCAGATCGTGCTCTGGGGCTAACGTCATAAAAGAAACTCCGAAAATTGTGTCTGGCCTTGTAGTAAAAACTGGAATCAGGTGTGATTTCTCATCGCTGTGCTCCTTCGAAATGACTTTGAAAGTCACCGTGGCCCCTTCGCTTCTGCCAATCCAATTGGTTTGTGAATCCTTTAGGGGTTGCGGCCAGTCTATATTGTCCAAGCCATCTAATAAGCGTTGGGCGTAGGCGTTGATACGCATACTCCATTGTTTCATTTTTTTACGGATCACGGGATGCCCACCACGTTCAGAAACTCCGTTAACAACTTCATCATTTGCCAATACAGTTCCTAATGCTGGACACCAGTTTACTTCGGTTTCAGCCAAGTACGTTAATCTGTATTGTAATAATATTTCTTGTTGTTGTGTTTCGGAATAAGAGTTCCAACTGTCAGCAGAAAATTCAATTGTATTGTCGTCACAAGCTGCGTTCACATTAGTGTTTCCTTCAGAAGAAAATAGTTTCACTAATTCTGAAACTGGACGTGCTTTTTCGGCTGTTTTATCATACCAACTTTCAAATAGCTGGATAAAAATCCATTGGGTCCATTTGTAATAACTTGGGTCGCTGGTTCGAACTTCGCGGCTCCAATCGAAACTAAAACCAATCTGGTCTAACTGCTTTCGGTAGCCAGCAATATTAGTACCTTGCTTATCGGTACCTCCTTCAATATTCACTTTGGTAGTTTGCGCTGGGTGCTGGCCGGTTTGGATGGCATATTGTTCGGCTGGCAAACCAAAGCTATCATATCCCATTGGGTGCAAGACATTGAAACCTTTATGACGCTTGTACCGAGCATACACATCGCTCGCAATATACCCTAACGGATGCCCAACATGTAATCCCGCTCCAGACGGATAGGGAAACATATCCAATACGTAATATTTTGGCTTTTCGGACCCCCTCTGGCCTCCCCCGGTAGGGGAGAAATCGTTTGGATTATATGCTTTAAACGTTTCGTTTTTGGCCCAATACTGCTGCCACTTCTTTTCAATATCGTTAAAATGATAATTGCTCATCGCTTGTGTTTCAGTGAAAATAAAGTGCAAATTTACGGCTATTGGGTTGAAATTGAAACCCGCCTGCCTCTATATTTTAAATTTCTGGCGGGCAGGTTGAAATTGAAGCTGAAATCGATTTTTCTGTTGAAATAGGCAGATGTTAAATGAATTTGTCAATTTGGGACCTGCCCGTCCTGCAGGCGGGTTTGTAATTTGAATTTTGTAATTTCTTCTAAATACTATAATACCATCGTATCACGTTAATAGAAATGATTGTATTTTTACACTATAAATAGACACACTCCATGGCATCTAGTTTTGAAAAATACCAAAAACGACGATTGATCTCTTCCTACTTTTCAGTTGTTATCAGTATTTCACTGGTACTATTCTTATTGGGGTTATTAGGATTATTAGTGCTGAATACAAAAAAGGTTGCCGACCATTTTAAAGAAAAGATCGCTTTAACGGTTTACTTAAAGGATACCGCCAAAGAAGTTGAAATCACTGAACTAAAACAAAGCTTATCACTGGCAGAATACACTAAAACCGCCACCTTTGTCTCCAAAGAACAAGCCGCCGAAGAACACGCAGCCACTATTGGCGAGAATTTTATGGACTTTTTAGGGTACAATCCCTTACAAAATAGCATCGATGTATATATGCTGGCAGATTTTGTGTCACCCATCAAACTAGAAGAAATTACTACCGAAATTATGACGAAAGATTTCGTGGACGAAGTAGTATACGATAAACCGTTGATTGCCTTGCTGAATGACAACGTAAAAAAAGTAAGTCTTTGGGTACTTATTATTAGCGGTATGTTTTTGTTTATTGCCGTGTTGTTGATTAATAGTTCCATTCGACTTTCGGTATATGCAAAACGATTTACCATTAAAACTATGCAAATGGTGGGTGCAACCAAAGGTTTTATCAGGCGTCCTTTTATATGGAAGAGTGTAAAGTTGGGGATGGTAGGTGCCGTCCTGGCGCTTATTGGAATGGGTATCGTACTGTATTATTTAAATTTGAGCTTTCCGGAACTTCAGTTATTGGATGACAAAATATTACTAGTCGCCTTATTTGTGGGTGTATTTTTAATTGGTGTATTTATTTCCTGGTTGAGCACCTTTTTTGCCACGCAGCGTTTCTTGAATTTAAGGACAGATGAGTTGTATTATTAGTAGTGAGTAGTGAGTAGTGAGTAGTGAGTAGTGAGTAGTGAGTAGTGAGTAGTGAGTAGTGAGTAGTGAGTAGTGAGTAGTGAGTAGTGAGTAGTGAAAAAATTTATTATTTTTATAAAATGCAAATGCTAAAAATAATCATAGCACTCTTTTTTGTAGTGTTATTGCAAAGTTGCATTATTCAAAATCCGAAGAAAGAAGACTGTATCACAAAGGAAATCAAAGTGGTGAAGGTCACTGAAGGCGGCGTAAAAGATTTGGTATTTCATGAAGCTAATGGCGACTTTTACTACATTAATCGCGGACTCGAAAATGGCTTTACAATTGAAGATACCGAAGCTGCGGTTTTAAATAAAACTGTTACCTTGCACCTGTATAAATTTTGGTTTGGGACAGAAAGTGAGCATATCTCACAATTAGAAGTAAGTGGAGACGTTCTATATTCAGAATTTCCGGAAAATTCAACTGTAATTAACCATTAAAAATTTACGTTTTGGGAGAACAAAAGAGAAAAGAAGAAGTTGCCAATAGTACGACCTTTATATTCGAGAAAAAAAATTATCAATTTATGTTACTAGGCGTTGCCTTTATCGCACTCGGTTTTATCTTGATGACCGGTGGCGGAAGTGACGATCCCAATGTATTTAATCCAGATATCTACAGCTGGAGACGTATTCGTTTGGCACCAGCTATGATCTTAATTGGTTTTGGGATTGAGGTGTACGCAATTCTCTTGAATCCGCACAAGAAAAAATAATTTATGGAAGCTTGGGAAGCCATTGTACTTGGCGTTATTCAAGGCTTAACCGAGTTTTTACCCGTTTCCTCTAGTGGACACTTAGAGTTGGGGAAAGCCATTATGGGCGACACCTCAAACTCAGAAGAAAGTTTATTATTTACCGTTGTGCTTCACTTTGCTACAGCACTAAGTACCATCGTCGTTTTTAGAAAAGACATTTGGGAAATCCTTAAAGGTATATTCAAGTTTAAATGGAACGAGGAAACTCAATTTGCGGCGAAAATTTTGGTTTCAATGATCCCCGTTGTGTTTGTTGGACTTTTACTTGAAGATCAGCTTAAATCACTTTTAGATAAAGAAAATCCATTGTTTAAGGGTTACACGCCTGTTCTTTTCGTGGGAGTTATGCTAATTTTTACAGCTATTTTACTTTGGCTCGCAGATAAGGCTAAGAACACAGGAAAGAAAGTATCTTTTTTAGATGCGGTAGTTATAGGTATTTCTCAAGCCATAGCCACTTTGCCAGGAATTTCCAGAAGTGGTGCTACAATATCAACCTCAGTATTAATAGGAAATGATAAAAGTAAGGCAGCACGGTTTTCATTTTTAATGGTAATTCCTGTGATTTTCGGCTTAATTGGTAAGGATTTAATTAGTGGAGAGATAAGTACAAATAATGAGAATTTTACAAACCTTGTTTTAGGCTTCGTAGCAGCTTTTGTTTCAGGTATTTTTGCCTGCACCTGGATGATTGCCTTGGTAAAAAAGAGCAAACTAAGTTGGTTTGCAATTTATTGCTTAATCGTAGGAGTTATTGCAATAGTTGTTAGCTTTGCCTAATATGACTGCAAGAACTACAAAAACGGACAACTCATTTTAATAGACAAGCCCTTGAACTGGACTTCCTTTCAAGTGGTAAATAAAGTGCGTTGGCTCATCCGAAAACAATTCAACATTAAAAAAATTAAAGTAGGCCATGCTGGCACCTTAGACCCGTTAGCATCTGGCTTGCTTATTCTGTGTACTGGAAAATTTACCAAACAAATTGAAACCTACCAGGCACAGCATAAAGAATATACCGGAACTTTTACCCTTGGTAGTACCACTCCAAGTTATGATCTGGAAACCGAAGTAGACCAAACCTTTGATATTTCAGCAATCACAGAAGCGCAGATTCACGCGGCAACTCAACAATTTATAGGCGAAATACAGCAACAACCGCCTGTTTTTTCAGCATTAAAAAAAGAAGGAAAACGCTTGTATGAATATGCCCGAGCTGGGGAAGCAATAGAGATTCCTACGCGAGCCATTCATATTTCTGCATTTGAAATCACGAATATTGATTTGCCAAATGTATCCTTTAGAGTAGCCTGTGGCAAAGGAACTTACATTAGATCATTAGCGCACGATTTTGGAAAGGCTTTGAATAATGGCGCACATCTTTCGGCATTGCGGCGGACTAAAATTGGGGATTTTTCGGTGGAGGATGCGATTTCAATTGAGGATTTTGAGAAAAACATAAAAGAACTCTAAATACATGCCTGATTTCTTAATCTATCTACTTGGGAATCATCGTGTCTCAGCGTTAGAGCTATTACACAGAGATTCGTAGAGGAGAAGAGCTATTCAAGGAGCTATTGGTCTAAACATAAAATGCTCAAATTAGGGTGTAAGCAGGATTCATTTTTAGTAAAATTTGAAAGTGGTATTGTACGACTACTCCTTTATAATCTTCCTGTAAAAAGCACCGTTTTCTGTAGTTGCTTTTACTAGATACAATCCATCACTAAGATGGCTTAGCGCTATTGTGCTTGAAATTTCTATAGATGAAAACACGATACTTCCTTGCAAATTGAAAATTTCAATTTTTGTAATAGCTAAACCACTATTCTTGATATTTAATTCATCTTTTACAGGGTTTGGATAAAAGACTATTTGGTTTGCTTCGAATTCTGGGGTGTTAAGCAAAATACTGTTATAGACGGCAATGTCACTTTTGCCATTGGTTATAGTTAACTGTAAATAACCTCCCGTATCTTCAATTTCATAAGTAAAAGGATTAAATGGAATTTCAGAATCAGGATAATCTGCATAAATCCTATAATGTGGCTCCATAATTCCTAAATCTGGGGGACCGCATACGCCGATAAGAATTACTCCCGCTTCAATCAAATCAAATCCTTGCATATCTATGTTATCTATTGTTCCTGCCATACTTTCTTCACAAAATGGATGAACAACTCCTAAGTTTGAATAATCTGGCAAGAACTCCAATTGAGCCATTAAATAATCAGGAAGCATGAATGCTTCTCCATCTATAACCCCGTTATCAAAATACCACGTATTTTCAGCCAATGCGGGATCTTGCGCATTTGCAGTACCAATAATCGAAAATAGTAAAATTATTAAATGAATTTTCATTGTAAGAGTTCTTAAATTTTACTGTCTGGAAACAAAAAAAAGGCTTCAACTCGCTTCCTTAAAGATATATATTATTTGTTTTATTAAGCTATATTTTAAATTTACAAAATATATCTTAAAATATATGCTTGTTCGTAATACCTCAGCCTTTCACAGTAGAAAACGGGA
>CAWCWV010000003.1:0-38611 GCA_963799365.1 uncultured Flavobacteriaceae bacterium | reverse complement strand
TTCGCAGGAAGCAAAAAAGATAATCAGAAAAACTAAAATCAGCGTGCGCATAGTTAAGGTGTAATTGAAAGTTTAATTTGTTTGATTCGTTTATTATCAAACGCTTCAATAGTAAACGCATATTGATGAAAGTTTAGTACTTCGCTCTGTTTAGGGAAGCCTTTTGAAATTTCAAGTAAAAATCCAGCCAGTGTTTCAGAATCTCCCTTGGCATTTTCAAAAAGTTCCGGATTTTCCAGCTTTATCACTTTGTAGAAATCTTTCATAGGTGTTTTGCCTTCAAAGACAAAAGTATTGTCGTCCAGTTTCGAAAATATTAAATCTTCATCGTCAAACTCGTCACTAATTTCCCCTACAATTTCTTCAATAATATCTTCAAGAGAAATTAAACCACTGGTGCCTCCATACTCGTCTACTACAATAGCGAGGTGCATTTTCATTTCCTTAAACTCATTGAGCAAATCGTCTAGCTTCTTGTTTTCGGGAACAAAGTAAGCATCTCGAACTAGGCTGGGCCAATCCAACGTTTTTCTTTCAATAAAAGGCATTAAATCCTTTACATAAAGTATACCCGTAATAGTATCTATGTTTTCTTTATAGACAGGAATACGCGAATAGCCGCGTGAGATAATTTCTGGCATAATCTCCTTGTAAGGCGTCGCTTCATTTAAAGCGAAAATATCCATACGGGGCTTCATTACCTGTCTTGTATCTGTATTTCCAAAGGTTACAATACCTTGTAAAATCTTCTGTTCCTCTTTAGTAGTATCTCTAGCATCTGTAAGCTCCAGTGCCTGGGAGAGCTGATCTACACTTAAATTAGATTTCTGCTTGCCAAATTTATTTTCGAGATATAAAGTAACAGCTCTCATAGGCAAGCTAATGGGCGAGAAAAATTTATCCAACACATTTAGCGGATAAGCCATCAACAATGAAAAAGACACCTTATTTCTACTGGCATAGATCTTTGGAAGAATTTCACCAAACAATAAAATAAGAAAGGTCACTAAGACTACATCCAAAATAAATCGAATATTTACGCCAAAATAATCCGTACTAACACTGCTAAAAAAGGTGTCGCTTAATGAAGCAAACAACAATACTATGGCAATATTTATAAGGTTATTGGCTACTAGAATAGTTGCCAATAGTTTTTTTGGTCTTGCTAATAATCGTTCTACAATAGCTAATTTTTTATTGGGGTTTTTCTCGTCTCCAGATTCGAAATTTGTTGAGGTCAGGGAGAAAAATGCTACTTCGGCACCAGAAATAAGGGCTGAACATAGCAATAGAACTATCAAAATTACCAAGCTGGAAACTTCGGTATAGGTTATAAGGTAAATAAATAAACTCGGGGGTTCAGGATCCAATGTTGTGGTTTTATTTAAACTTAAAAAGGAAGATCGTCATTATCTTCGGTATTGGGTTGTTGTACATGCTGCTGTTGGGCAGGAGTGCGCGCCGCCTGTTCCTGGCTTGACGAATTATCCTGTGGCATGCCACTACCATCACTTTTTGGGGTAAGGAAAGTAAAATCTGTACATTGTATCTCGGTACTGTAGCGATCCATACCTTTTTCGTCTTGCCATTTGCGGGTCTTTAAACGACCTTCAATATATACTTTATCTCCTTTTTTGAGGTACTTTTCGCAAATTTCGGCTCCTTTATTACGCACCACTACATTGTGCCATTCTGTATTATTTACACGTTCTCCAGTAGTTCGGTTTGTATATGTTTCGTTTGTTGCTAACGGAAAACGCCCTAGGCTTCCACCGCCTTCAAAATAATGCATTTTAACTTCGTCTCCTGTATGGCCAATTAACATGACCTTGTTCAATGTTCCGCTCATAATAAAATATAATCTACAAAGGTATATTTTGAAATTTAAATATAATCAATTTTAAGATTTTATAGTTTATTGTTTTTCCAATCTTGGAATGGTCTTGAAAAAATAACATCTTCAAAAAGCAACGTGACTTCTTCTTTATAATTATTTATTTGTTTTTTATAAGCTGCTATATCATCATCATCTGGTGCATAGCCCAGGGATACAGTCAAATCTTCTTCTATAGATTGCTCTGGAAAGCGATGCAAAAGGTTATCCAGCCAAGCAAATGCTACATTTTGATCTCCCAAACGTTGTAGCACACCAAAATGGGCGGCTGCCATTTCTTCCTCAAAGTCATCAATAGCTTGGCTTCTGAGTTTTTGGGCAAAATTGCTGTATTCCAGGGCCATTTGCAGATGTTCCTCTTGGGTATAATACTGGCTTTCTATTTTAGACAGCATACTATAAAACGCTGCTAAAAAATGATGCATAACAAAACCTTCATCGTCTGTTTTTCTGGCAATCAATTCCTCTTTTCTGGTATTTTTTGTAATCCCGCGACTTTCATAGTACCTAATCTGAACATCAACCATTTCCCTAAATTTCGGCAGTAAAGAATGTATTACAGCTACATCTTTTATTTCTATCATATAAGTATAAATCCCCAGCACATGGTTAAAAGATCGTTCCACGTATTTGGGGCGTTCGGGGGTGAGTTCTTTATCTTCTTCAAAAAGCTGAATAATCAAATCCCTAAAAATAATAGCTACATTTTGTTCTGGAATCAAGGTCGCTTGTTCCCAATGTGAGTAACAATAACCACATTTGTAAGATCCCGTCCTTATAGTTTCAAAAGAAGAACTTGCACCACAATTGGGACATTGTATTTTTTGCGTTTTTTCCATGATTCAAAATTAAAAACACCTGCTAAACTATATTGATAAAGTTAAATGTATTCAAAAAATTTGAAACCAAAACTGGCACGGGAAATTTTTCGATTTCTGAAATTGCTATACCTGTATCATTAATTCTTCCAGCTTCCAAAATCCAAAAAGTTGTGAATAGATGCTGGTGTGTTAATTTATGAATCACTGGATTATCATTAAATCTAGAGGTGCTTTTCAACTCTATATTTTCAGCAATGTTTTTGAAATTCTTCATTTCGAATAGTTTTTCTTCGGAAATTTCTGTTGAAGATTCAACTAAGGGAAATTGATACAAATGCTGCCAAATACCTTTTCCTTTTCGCTGTTCCAATAGTGTTTTATGATCTTCTGAAACAATTACTAAATAATTGAAATAGCGTTTTTTTACTTTTAGTTTCTTAAGTTTTACGGGTAATTCGGCAACCTTATTAGTTTTAAATGCTTCGCAACGGTCGTTGAAAATGCACGATTGACATACAGGATTTTGAGGGACACAATATCTTGCGCCAAACTCCATAATAGCCTGGTTATAAGTTCCTGGTTGTGATGTATCTATAAGTTCTTGTGCTAATTGTTTAAAATATTTGACGCCCTCTGTGTTATTTATGGGAAGTGTTACGTTAAATACGCGTGATAAAACTCGATATACGTTACCATCTACCACGGCAGCAGGCTTATCAAAGCAAATGGAAGCAATAGCGCTTGCGGTGTAATCACCCACCCCTTTTAATTTTTTTAGGTCGGTGTAGTTATCAGGGAAAGTTCCGTTTAACTTATTTGCCACAATTTTTGACGTAAATAGTAAATTTCTAGCGCGCGAATAATACCCCAAACCCTGCCAAAGCTTTAAAATTTCTTCTTCTGGAGCGTTTGCCAAATCATGCACCGTTGGGTATGCTGCTACAAATTTATTATAATAAGGTAACCCCTGTGCGACTCGTGTTTGTTGAAGTATGATTTCAGAAATCCAAATTTTATAAGGGTCTTTAGTTTGTCTCCATGGCAACATTCGTTTATGTAGTAAATACCACGCTATGAGCTTTTTAGAAAAGAAGGATTTATTTTTAGTCATTTCACGAATGTACTCCTTATCTGTTTAAAGTTTAATAGTTTAAGAGGTTAGTTTTACAAATTAAATTATGTATATTTGCCACCTTGAAAAAATAAACCTAAATACCCAATTTAAAACTTATATTATAATGACGAAAGCAGATTTAGTAGCAAAAATTTCAGAAAAGCTAGGAATGGAAAAAGGAGATGTACAAGCTACAGTAGAAAGTTTCATGAGCGAAGTAAAAAATTCATTAGAAGGTGGAGACAATGTTTACTTACGTGGTTTTGGAAGTTTCATTATTAAAACAAGAGCCGAAAAAACTGGTAGAAACATTTCTAAAAACACAACCATAAAAATACCTGCACATAACATTCCTGCATTTAAGCCAGCTAAGGTTTTTGTAGAAGGTGTTAAGACCAATGTGGAAGTAAAATAATAACCCGTTCTTCTCTTGAAGAACACATAAAAAACACAAGCATATGCCAAGTGGTAAAAAAAGAAAAAGACATAAGGTAGCGACGCACAAGCGTAAGAAAAGAAGACGCGCTAATCGCCATAAGAAAAAGTAGTTTTTTTAACTACTTTTTTCGTTTAAAAAAACAAAAAGTTCTTTGAAAATGAAATGTAACTACATTAAACCTTAGTATAGTTATGTTTCGACGGGTAGTTCCTTTATGAATGAGTGCTAAACTGAATTGTTTATGCTCTTTATAGTAGGAACATTAAATCCTGTGATAAATTATTGTTTAATCCATCCCGATAGTTGTCGGGACTAAAATCAAAAATCGTGAGCTACGAATTATTCATTAGATCCAGTTCACAAGAAGTTGATTTTGCCCTTTTAAAAGATGGAAAACTACTCGAGTTACACAAGGAAGAGGAAAGCAACAAGTTCTCTGTTGGCGATGTGTTTATCGCCAAGATACGGAAAACTGTTCCTGGTCTTAATGCAGCATTTGTAAATGTAGGCTATGAAAAAGATGGCTTTTTACATTACCACGACCTAGGACCCAAAGTACTCTCTTTGCTTAAATTCGTAAAACGTGTAAGCACAGGTAAACTTAAGGATTATACCTTAAAGGATTTCCCATTTGAAAAAGAGATTGATAAAAATGGAGGCATTAATAATGCCCTCAAAAACAATCAATCTACCCTGGTACAGGTTGTAAAAGAACCCATATCCACCAAGGGACCACGAATAAGCAGCGAGCTTTCCATAGCTGGACGTTATATCGTATTGGTTCCTTTTTCAGATCGCATTTCTGTTTCTCAAAAAATAGAAAGTCGTGAAGAAAAAGAAAGGCTAAAACGCTTAATTATGAGCATACGCCCTAAAGGATTTGGAGTTATTATACGCACTGTAGCAGAGGGCAAAAAAGTAGCAGAACTGGATAGAGATTTACAAAATCTCGTGGATCGCTGGACAGCGATGTGCAAAAAGCTACAAGGGGCGCACCACCCTAGCAAGGTGCTAAGTGAATTAAATAGAGGTGCATCCATCATTAGAGATGTGTTTAACGACAGTTTCAGTAATATTTATATTGATGATGAAACACTCTATTTACAGATTAAAGATTATGTGCAAGAAATTGCACCCGAAAAGGACAACATTGTAAAGCTATACGACTCCAAAGTACCTATGTACGAGAAGTTTGGTATAGAAAGACAGATAAAGACCTCTTTCGGAAAAACCGTTTCCAGCAGTCGAGGTACTTACCTAGTAATAGAGCATACAGAAGCCATGCACGTTATAGACGTGAACAGTGGTAACCGAAGCAACAAAAGCACTAGCCAAGAAGGCACCGCACTGGAAGTAAACATGATTGCCGCTACCGAGGTAGCAAGACAATTACGCCTACGGGATATGGGCGGGATTATTGTGATAGACTTTATCGACATGGGTAAAGCCGAAAACAGAAAAAAACTCTACAACCACCTTCGTGACGAAATGAAGGAGGACAGAGCAAAACACAAAATCCTACCACCCAGTAAATTTGGGCTGATACAAATAACCCGCCAACGGGTTAGACCAGAAATGAATATTAAGACGCGTGAAGAAGCACCGGGATCAGAAGTTGGCGAAATTGAAGCACCCATTAATGTGGTGAACAGAATTACAGAGGATCTGAAAAGAATCCTTAAAAAAGACTATAAAAAGATGACCTTAAACACACATCCTTTTATAGCGGCCTTTCTAGTAAAAGGCTTTCCATCAATGCGAACCAAATGGTTCATGGAGCATAAAAAATGGATTAAAGTCCAACCAAGAGATGCTTACACGTATCTTGAATATCATTTTTACGACAAAAATGGTGAAGAGATAAAATAGTTTTAAAAACCCCTTTCGTCCCGATAGCTATCTGGATTGTTAGGGGTTTTTTATGTTTGGGCGTTACCCACTTTCGCAGAAAAAGCTCAGTAGGGTCGGGCTATACGCTCTATCCCCGATAAGAATCGGGGGATGCCGCTGCTATCCCTAACGCAAATCAAAATAAAAACTAAGCAGTCATTTCGAGGAAGGCACGACCGAGAAATCACACATACTTTTCTTACACAACGTTAATCAAAGCTTGCATTTAGCTACTAATGCGATTTCTCCTATCGTCGAAATGACTAACTTATTAAAAGAACCAAGACTGAAGGGAACCAAGATTCAAGACAAAAAAATTAAGAAGCGTAGCTATTATTTAGTTTAGTCCTGATTCTTGCAGTGAGCGAAGCGAACGATCTTGATTCTTGATTCTAAACATCTAAAAATGTACTTTTGAAATAACGTGCACAAAACCCACAAAACATATACGGTTGAAGAAGCCATACTTCGACTACGCTCAGCAACCTTTGACACCAACAATTAATTAAAATTTTTGGAAACACATAAAACATATACAGTTGAAGAAGCCAAAAGAAGGCTGGAGCGCTACTGCGCCTACCAAGAGCGTTGCCATAAAGACGTGCAAAAAAAGCTGCGAGAATTACGTATGATCCCTGAGGCCATAGACCTCATCATCCATCATTTATTACAACACAATTTTCTAAACGAAACTCGGTTTGCACAAGCCTTTGCTAGAGGAAAATTTAGAACAAAAAAATGGGGAAAACAGCGCATTGTGCGCGAATTAAAATTTCGTGAGATTTCAAAATACAATATTTCACTGGCATTAAAGGAGATTTCAGAAACAGACTACCAAAAAACATTTTACGAACTGGCCGAAAAACGATTGCGGCAACTGGAAAATGAAACCAATCTTCAGAAAAAAAAGAAAAAATTGGCAGACTATCTATTGTATCGAGGGTGGGAAAGTAATTTAGTTTGGGGAAAGGTTCATGAAGTTATAAGTCGTGAGTCTTGAGTCTTGAGTCTTGAGTCGAATATTAATAAATTCCCAACTTGTTGTGTGTTTTAGTAATCGCCCGCTCATTCTTTCTATCTATCCAATCCTGACCCTGTAAACGACGCATCAAGTTATCATAATGGCGCATGATGGCTATGTTATAGATTGCTTTTCCTAAGTTCTTTGGATTGCGGGCAATGGCACGCAGGCTCATAGAAAAACCTGGTGTGAGATAACGCATATAATGCCAATAGCCTTCTGGCATATATAACACTTCGCCGTGTTCCAGATTACCTCGCCAACCTTTCGCTTTTTTTAATGCCGGCCATTTTTTATAGTCTGGAGTATTAAAATCTATATCCTCACGTACAATTAATGAATGTGGGATTTTATACAGATAATCATTCTGGCTTTGATCAAATAAGATCACCTCTTTTTTTCCCTGAAAGTGAAAATGGAAAATATTTGCCAGGTCTATATCGTAATGCATAAAAGTATAACTATCCTCCCCTCCAAAAAAGAGCATCGGTAAGCTTTTCATTAATTTAATTCCAAAATCAGGGAAGGTGTAGTCTTTTTGAAGTTCTGGCACTTCTTTAAGAATATTCCAAAGAAAGATACGGTAACGAGTAGGTTCTTTTTTAAGTAGTTCCACATAATTCCTCATTTTCATGGTGGCGTGGGCTTGGTTAAAACCTTCATCATGGCGCACCGGGCGATCGTCGTACAATGGTACGGTAACATCACCTGCTACTTTTGCCATATAATCCAAATCCCACTTTTGCACGGCAGGCCAATCATCTACAAAATGTTCTATAATGACTGGTTTTTGGGGTTTTAGGTAGTGTTTACGAAATTCTTCTTTCGTAATATTTTTTACTCTATCTATTTCTTGTAGCTGCATATCCTAGCAAACGAAATTACGAAACTTTACCGTAACATTCCCTTCAACTAAAAAATCAAGTAGATTTAAATTCTTCTTTTATTCTTCAATTAAAACAATGTTGATTACTGCTGCATTGTTACTAAATTTATAAACTCCACAGTTGGCCCTAACGAGGATATCATAAGCAACTCCAGGCACAATGTCTGTAAGCTCAAAAGTAGTGGTATTTGTATTTTGCCATTCAGATTCTGAAGGGACAAAGAAATTTTCTCCATAGGCAATTTGCCATTGGTTTTGGCCCATACCGTCCCATGAAACAGTTACAGTATTTTCAGTTATTTTACTAATTATTAACGACTGGGGCTGCGTACAACCTTGCCCAAATGCTAACGTTCGAAAGCCATAAGGACCAATTAAATCACTTGTGGTATTATCTCCACATAGTCTTCGCAAGTATGTTTCATATTCTTCATTGGGCGCTAAATTACCAAACGAAGTCCATCCATCGAAACTTATACTAGTTCTACCAACTTCAGGTGAAAAGCCTTTTCGTCCTAAAATCACTGTAGTAACAGCCTGCTGAGAATCCCAAGTAACAAAAACAAAATTTTCATCTATTTCTCCAATCTGAACACTTTGGGGTGCTTCGCAAGAGTTTTCATCCTCAGAAGAACACGCACTAAAAATTGCCATTAAGATAATAGCATAATATTTTAATTTCATAAAATAGTATTATTTAGAAATGGCTTTCGATTTTGCCTCTTCATTACGCTCAATGGTATGCCCAGGACGGGTCCATTTTGGCTTTTCGCCTTGCGCTTTGTATTGTGAATATTGCTCCTCTACTGTTTCTGGCTGGGCCTTTTTTACAAAAGGTTTCATAGGCTCTAAGCCTAACATCTTAAACATTTCCATATCCTCGTTTACATCTGGATTTGGAGTGGTTAATAACTTATCTCCTGCAAAAATAGAATTTGCCCCTGCAAAGAAACACATGGCCTGGCCTTCACGGCTCATCTCTGTCCTTCCTGCACTCAATCTCACTTGCGTTAGTGGCATTACAATACGGGTAATTGCCACCATACGTATCATTTCCCAGATACTTACTTTTTCAATATCGCCCATTGGCGTACCTTCAACGGGCACTAAAGCATTAATAGGCGTACTCTCAGGCTGCGGACTCAAACTTGCCAAGGCTACCAACATTCCTGCGCGGTCTTCCAAGGCTTCACCCATTCCTATAATGCCACCGCTACAAACAGTTACGTTGGTTTTGCGAACGTTTCCAATAGTATCTAATCTATCTTGATATGCACGGGTAGAAATAACGTCTTTATAGTAATCTTCACTGGTATCCAGATTGTGATTGTAAGCGTATAAACCTGCTTCAGCAAGACGTTGAGCTTGGTTTTCGGTAATCATTCCTAGCGTACAACACACTTCCATATCCAGTTTGTTGATGGTGCGTACCATTTCCAATACCTGGTCAAATTCTTTTCCGTCTTTTACATTTCGCCACGCAGCCCCCATACACACTCGTGAACTTCCGCTGGCTTTGGCTCGTAAGGCTTGTGCTTTTACGTGAGAAACCGTCATAAGATCGTTTCCTTCAATATCGGTATGGTATCTTGCAGCTTGTGGACAATAGCCACAATCTTCCGGGCAACCCCCGGTTTTTATAGAAAGCAGTGTGGAAACCTGTACCTGATTTGGGTTGTGGTGTTCTCTATGTACAGAGGCTGCTTCGTATAGCAACTCCATCATAGGCTTATTGTAAATGGCTAGGATTTCTTCTTTGGTCCAGTTGTGTTTTATTTCGGTCATCTTTAGTGCCCGAGAAGTCGGGTAACTTTTATATTAAAGCAGGGGTTAGACCTACAAACAGGCCTGCGGCAACACCTTACAGATCTTGTAAATGATAATATTTCAAAAATAGGAAAATTGAGGGGAGTTTTGAAAGTTTCTATAGAATAATGCTAACATAATAACTAACTAAAAACATATTAAACTGTAATTTAAAATTTATACTTTAGCTCAAATTTTCATAATGAACAAGTCCATAACCTACAAACAAAAAGCTGGAATACTACTATTATCCTTGAGTATTTCCCTACTAATCCTCTCTAGACAAGTAGGCACTACTAGTTTTAATCTTTTCGCTACGGCAATATTAGCCTTTAGTATAGTTATCTTTTTTTATGCTTTGTGGAGACAAGAAAAGGGAAAGAAGTTTTATACTAAAAATATGTTCATTCTTGTGATTATCACAATGGCTGTAATGGCTTTTGTTTATAGGTTTTTTAATTAAATCACCAAGTTAAATTTGGTTTCTTTAAAATTATACTAACAGCATTTCAGTTGAAATACAACCAACTTCAGTTTTATTTCATTTATAAAAAATTTTAATGTTCTTTCCTTTAAAAATTATTTTATTGAATATGAAATACATACAAAATAGTGTAAGAATTTCTCTACAAAAAGTTTGGCTGCCTCCATTTTTTTTTTTGTTTAGCACGAAATTAACAACTCTTAAACTTCAAACATTATGAAAACAAAATTAATTACGTTCATCCTACTTATCACTATTACAACTCAATTTTCTTGTGAAAAAAGTGAAGAAATTGCACTAGAACAATCTAATCAGGAGCAATTTAATTTAGATTATATTTTAAACAATCCTAAATTGTTTGTATCTATTTCTGAAAATAATATAAAAAGAAGAGCTTTATTATCAAGGAATTCATTTGATGTTGAAAGATTAGAATATTTAATTAATAAATCTCCGTTGACCAGTCAAGAGGAAATAGAATTGCTCTTCATAATAAATAATTTAGGTTTTGAAAGCATTGTAGAATACAAAGATTATATGATAAATTTAAATACTTTGGGAGTCTTTCTAGTAGATAACACTAATATTGAAAATCTTGCTTCAGATGAAATAAATTCAATTTTATTGGAGTATTATGAAACTATAGGTATGTTTCTTCCAAGTCGCTCTTGTCAAAGTGATTACAACCAATGTGAGGAAGATGTTTCAGCCGCTTTGGGTATAGATTTGTTAAATTGTGCAGTTGTAACTGCTGTTACAGGTCTAGGTGCTGGTGGTGTAGGGGGGTTAATTGTAGGGGCCTCTTGCACAGCAACAGCTTTGTACCATGCATCTCAAGCTTCTTCAGCTTGTCATGCAACATATCAAAATTGTCAAAATCAAACATTATAATTTATGGAAGGTAAAAACAGTTCATTTAATAAGTATAGTGTCATTATAATTCTATTAGCCATTACTCTTATAGTCTGTATGTATTTATCTGTTCCTCGATATGTACAAATTATTATAATATTATTTCAAATATTTATATTAGTATATGGTAAAAGAAATGGAAATTTATAAATAAATTACTTTCAGAGTTTCTAAGCTGACTTTTCTAAATTACTTCAAGACCCGTTGTCCGCAGGCCGACGGGTCATTTCACCTAATACTTTATGCATTTTATACAATAATTATAATTTTCAACCTATATTTTGAAGTTCGCTTATCCTCAGCTTTCCAAAGAGCAATAATCGAATTATAGTCAAATATTAAATTTTAGGCAATTTCAAAATAATACTCACAGCATTCCCCCCAAATCCTACAGCATTCACTAGCACCGTTTTCAACTCCTGAGGAAGGTGCCGTGCATTGGCGAAAAATGGATTTTCAATAAATTTATTTTTCTGAAGCATCAATACCGCCATCTCAACGCTCAACATCCCAGAAGTAGCAAAGGTGTGTCCTATCAACCATTTGTTGGAAGTTAATAAGGGCAGCTCTTTTCCGAAGACACTATCAATCGCATTCTTTTCAGCCACATCCCCTTTTATAGTACCTGGCGCATGCAGAATAATAGCATCTACAGTTTCAAGATTTGCATTTTTCATTGCCCTGCGCATGGATTTTTGAAAACAGTCTGCATCTTCGGAAATAGAACT
The DNA here is from genome assembly GCA_963799365.1 of uncultured Flavobacteriaceae bacterium. Taxonomy (GTDB): domain Bacteria; phylum Bacteroidota; class Bacteroidia; order Flavobacteriales; family Flavobacteriaceae; genus Marinirhabdus. The sequence continues at coordinate 26,616 of CAWCWV010000003.1, read as the reverse complement.
GTTATGCTCCAATAGTTCAGAGGCAAATCCATAGCCTGCAATAACCGCTTGTGTTCTTTCAGAAACACCTCTTTCCAAAAATGCCACAGCTGCGCCTTCCCCTAACACCATGGTGTTGTCCTTTTTCTGAAAACGCATACTTTCGCACGCCATTCGGTGACGGGAATTACTGTAGAGTTTTAAGGCTTTCATTTGTGCTATTGTGAAAGGTGTAAGTGCGGCTTCGGTACCTCCAACTAGAAACGCATCTGCCATCTCAGATTTCAACCATGCTATCCCGTTAAGTAGTGCGTGCATAGCTGTGGAGCAAGTTACGGAATGATCTATGGTAATCCCATCCACTCCTAAATCCTGCGCTACCCACGAGGAAATATTCCCTAATGTGGTTGTGGGCGAGGTAAATGGAGAAACTTTGCCGTGTTGTTGAAAATCCTGATGGTATTTTTCAAATAAACCTGTAGCACCTCTTGAAGAACCTATATTTATACCTATGTTGTTTTGTTGAAAGTTAGTTTTGGCTACACATTTTTTTGCTGCCAAAATTGCTAATAATACAGACCTATCCAGGTTTTTATAGCGATCGTTTTGCTGCTGAAGGTTCTGCAATTCGGTTTCAATTTCAGAACTTACCTTAGAAACTATGGTACCTCCTACTTCTTGAAATAAAGGAATGCCATCCCGATAGTGCTGCCAGACTTTATCCTTTGTGCCGCCTAAGGCAGAAATGGAAGCAATGGCCGATATGGAAATGGGTTGTGACAAAGATGTATTTTCTGGCAAATTTAAGGGTTGAATGACAATAATTAGCTTGAAAGTTTTAAATTCTTATGTCCATTATTGCTAATTTTAAACATACTTGGATATTTTTCGTTATTTTTATTTAAAATTTCAGAAATCATGAATATTAGTTTCACCGAAAAGCAAGAAAAATATATTAGAGCTAAAGTAGCCTCAGGCGATTATAAAAATGCCAGTGAAGTGGTTCGAGAAGCCATACGTCTGCATGAAAGCGACGACGAAAAGAAGTTAGCATTGTTACGTGCTGAAATTGAAAAGGGATGGGATAGCGGCGTAAGTACGAAATCTATGCAGGACATTTTAAATGAAAAACTAGAGCAATATGGTGTTAAAAAAAGCAGCTAGTGGTTACAACATATATATTATCAGATATAGCTCAATTAGATATTGAGGAAATTTTTGACTATGCGGTTGCTGAATTTGGCATTGGGAGAGCTATAGAATACCATTTAAATTTTATTTATTTATTTGAACAACTTGTTGAATTTCCTGAAGAAGGTAGAAAACGTACCGGTATTAAAAAAGGACTTCGTAGTATTGTCAAAGAATCTCATGTAATTTTTTATAGAGTTTTAGAAAATCACATCCGTATTGTAAGGGTTTTACATCATAGCCAAAGTTATGAAAACAAATTTTAGAAGATATCTAGCACTTCTTCAATTACGCTATAACATTTCTCCAATTCCTTTTCAGTAATCACATAAGGCGGCAAAAGATAAATGGTATTACCTAACGGCCGCAATACAATACCGCGACCCATAAAAAACTGATATAACGCATCACGTAGGTTGCCGTAACGTTCCGTTTCTACATTGAGATCTATGGCTAAAATCACTCCTTTACATCGAATACGTTGTACTTTTTTATGATTTTTTATTTTTTCTGAAAATTCTATGTGCGCTTTAGCTATGGTTTTTCTTTGTGATTTAATTTCAGGACTGTTCAGTAATTCTAAACCCGCAAGCGCTGCCACACAACCCAGCGGATGGGCACTAAAGGTATGGGCATGGAAAAAACCCTTGTGTACCGCTTCGCTTAAAAATCTATCATAAATTTTCTGAGTACAACTTGTAATGCTCAATGGAAACATTCCTGCTGTAAGCGCTTTACTTAAGCACATAATATCTGGTTTGTTCTCTAATTGGTCACACGCAAAATTAGTTCCTGTTTTCCCAAAACCCGTCATCACTTCGTCGGCTATGCAAAGAATTTCTGCTTCTTGACATCGTTTAATGATTGCGTCTAAACCTTCAGCCGAGTGAAATTTCATGCCTGCAGCACCTTGTACCAAAGGCTCAAAAATAAAAGCTGCACAGGAATTTTCGGATAGAGCAATTTCTAATTTTTGAAGTACTTCATCCAAATTATCCGCTTGCGGTATTGGGAGACGAATCACCTTCAGTAAAAATTCTTCAAAAGGGCCGTTATAACTGGATAATCCTGAAGCGCTCATCGCTCCAAACGTATCTCCGTGGAAACCGTTTTCAAAAGCGATTAGGGTTTCTCTTTTCTCACCAACGTTATGGTGGTACTGCAATGCCATTTTTATAGCTGCTTCCACCGCGGTAGAACCATTGTCATTAAAAAAAATCTTTTGCTGATTACCCGGCAGAATTTCCATTAATTTTTCTGAAAGTTTTACGGCTGGCTCGTGTGTAAAGCCACTAAACATTACAAAATCCAACTCCTTCATTTGCTTCGTCACCGCTTCCATTATTTGCGGATGGCTATGCCCGTACATGGCCGTATACCAGGAAGCAATCCCGTCTATATATTCATTCCCTGCTTCATCCCAAAGTAAGGCGCCTTTTGCTTTAACAATACCAATGGGTGATTGCGCGGTTTTGTGCTGGGTGAGTGGATGCCAAATGTGTTTTTGATCACGGTTTGCTAAATTCATTTTACAAAGGTAACATCCCTCTAACCCCCTTCAAAGGGGGGACTGAAAAATTTATATTAATTAAATTTTAAAATTTTTAATTTTGCTCCCTCTCCTTAGAAGGAGAGGGCTGGGGTGAGGATGTTTGCATATTCCTTCACAACATTCAAATCAAAATACGGTTCTTGGTCAATTCTTCCTAAAATGGAAACTCCCGTCATTTTTGAAATGATGCTTTCTGTGGATTGGTGCTCGGTTCCACTGAAGATAATTCCGAAGACATTCAATTTTCGTGCTTTTAGCGCTTCTATTGTTAAGAGGGTATGGTTAATACTCCCTAAGTAATGACGCGAAACTACTATCACAAGGTCTTCTTCTTTTATAAGATTTGCAATAGTTTCTGTGTTATTTATGGGGACTAACAATCCGCCAGCACCTTCAATAACCAGATTATTTTCTGTGATAGGTCGTTTTATTTTTTTTGCTGAAATCGTCACACCATCAAGTTCCGCAGCGCCGTGCGGACTCATAGGCGTTTCCAAATTAAATGACGAAGGATGAAACTTTGTTTTTTTATTAGACACCAATTTCTGGACTTTATGTGTATCACTATGGTCTAACTCTCCAGCTTGGATAGGCTTCCAATAATCGGCTTGCAGGGCTTCAGTGATAATGGCTGAAGCTATAGTTTTACCAACTTCGGTAGAGATTCCAGTGATGAAATAAGTTTGAGTTTTCATTTGATTTTAATTTTTGGGAGTGGGTTGACAAACCCTTCCGATTCAGCTAAGCTGAATCACCTTCCCATATCAAGGGAAGGAGCTCAATGTGATTTTTTATTTTAATAATCAGTCGTTTTATTTCATCTTCAGTATTAAAGCTGTGGACACAAATACGCAGGCGTTCTTTGCCTTTTGGAACGGTTGGTGAAAGAATGGGTTTTACATCGAAACCTTCTTTTTTTAAGGCTTCTGAAACTTTTTTCACCTGTTCATTACTAGGAATAATACAACTATGGATAGCCGATGCGCTTGAGATGAAGTGATTTTGAAGTTCCTTTTTAGTAATTTCATTTTGTAATATTTCAATATTACCATATAGCTCTTCTCTTGCTGAAGTTTTTGCAAGTTCTTCATAGGCACTACAAATAGTTGCCACACTATGCGGAGGCAAAGCAGTTGTATAAATAAAGCTACGGGTAAAGTTTACTAAATATTGTTTTAAGTCTGCACTCCCTAAAATTGCTGCTCCATGACAACCTAACCCTTTGCCAAAAGTGATGAGTCTGGCGAACACTTCGCTTTCTTGCCCCAAATGTTGCACTAATCCTTCGCCCTTTTTTCCAAAAACACCTAAAGCATGGGCTTCGTCTACTATTAAGTGACATCCCATTTTTTTTGAAATAGCGACCAACTCATTTAAATCTGGTTGGTCTCCGTCCATGGAGAAAATGGATTCGGTTACTATATATATGCTTTGGTCTTTGGAAGGCCCCCTCTGTCCGGTGGGCATCTCCCCAGAGGGGAGAAAGCTGTTTAGTCTTTTTTCTAAATCTTCTAAGCTATTATGTTTAAACTTGTATGCTTTGGCATCGCTCATTTTTATGCCATCGCGTATGGAGGCATGGCACAATTCGTCGTAAAAAATAAGGTCTCCTTTTTGTGGGACACTGCTAAAAAACCCAACGTTGGCATCATACCCGCTATTAAATAGTAATGCACTTTCGGAGTTATGGTAGTTTTCGATTTGCTGTTCGGCTAGTTCATATAGGGTATGATTTCCTGACAGTAATCTCGACCCTGTTGCCCCGTTTTCTTGTACAGAAAACTCCTTTAGAATTTCTGAGGCACGGTTAAAAATAGTTTTTGATTTGCTGAAACTTAAATAGTCGTTGGAAGAAAAGTCTATCAAATTGGTGGCGGTTCCCAAACTACGTAGGGAATTGTTGGTAGTACGTTCTTCTAGTTTGCTTTGAAGCTTTTTGGGTAGCATAGGGCAAAGATAAGACCTGAAAGGTTTTTTAAACCCTTTCAGCTAAAATTTCAAATAAAATAATTTTTATTATTGTTTTTCAATAATTTTTATATATTTGTTATCGTTAAACAATAATTATATGAAGACAAATATGTTACTTAAAAATTTGATAGATGTACTTTTCATCTTGATGTTTCCTGGAATTTTAGGGTTTTTAATTATCCTGCCTTTTGGAATGTTCAACAATACCATTGGCAATATTTCGCCTGAAAGTGCTGTAGATTTTATGAACTTACCTACCTTTTATTGGGTCGCTGTAATCGTGGCAATGCTCACCTACGGCTTTTTACTTTTTGCCCTTTGGTTCTTAAAAAAATCTGCTCGGTATTTTATGGACAATAATTTATTAAAGGAAGCAGTAAGCTCAAATTTAAATAAAAGCGGACTCTTTTTCATAATAACCGCCGTTGGTGCTATGGGTAGCTATATGGCTATTTGGATTGCCAGTTTTGATGGTTCTGGAATTTCGCTTCAATATGGAAATAACATTTTTGTTCCACTTTTCTTGGCAATAATTGGGTTGTTTTTTAAGATTATTGCCAATACGCTTACCAATGCGAGATTATTAAAAGAAGAAAACGACCTAACCATATAGCCTATGCCAATACAAATAAATCTAGATACAATTTTATCTGAAAGAGATATGAAGGGCAAAGAGCTGGCAGAAATCGTGGGCATCACAGAAGCGAACCTCTCCATCCTACGATCTGGCAAAGCAAAAGCCGTTCGCTTTAGTACCCTAGAATCCATTTGTGAGGCTTTGGAGTGTCAGCCAGGTGATATTCTCATTTATATTTCAGAATAACTAAATTTTAAAACTATGAACACAAATACATCAAAACTACTTTCCGTTATGAAGATTATCTTCTGGATTGTCTTTATAGGCCTACTTATTGAAGCGGGCGCGTTACTAACTACTTACATCATGAGTCTTTTTGATCCTGAAGTTTCCAAAGACTTGTATTTAGGGCTGGATCTTTCGGCATTGCAGGAATGGAGTACCTATCAATACACCAATCATGTTTCCTTTTTGGTGGCATTCTTGCTTATTAAAGCGTATATCGCCTATTTAGTCATTAAGATATTTTCTAAAATCAATTTGAACAGTCCGTTCAGCGAGATAGTTTCGGAGCATCTTTCAAAAATTAGTTATGTCGCCTTAACAGCAGGGTTTTTGGCAATAATTGCACAAGGGCATACCAAATGGTTGGCAAAATCTGGAATGGACTTAAGTGAGAATTGGGGTAACGGAGAGTTTTTATTCTTGGCTGGCATCATTTTCATCATCGCACAAATCTTTAAAAGAGGAATTGAACTACAAACTGAAAATGAACTAACTATTTAAGTTTCTTATATAGCCAAATATCTCACTATGATTAGCTAAACCTTTCTACTTCCGAAAAAGAATTATGCCCGATTTTAATTTATCTTGAGCAAAAGGAACTCGGCATTAGGCATTAGGCATTAGGCAAAATAAAAATCCCAAACTCCTTTTTAAATTTGGGATTTAATATATTTATATTTTCGAAGCTAAGGTAGCTCTAAGTGGTTTAGAAAATGCAGTCAGCATTTTCTAGATTGTACCGAAGCTAGTCTGCGAGTATAATTACTTTATTATCGCTACACTCTATAGTACCACCATTTATTTGCATCGTCCATTTACCTTCTTTTTGGATGAACTTGTTTTTGTGTCCTTCGGCGATGGTTGGGTTCCCTTTAAAGCGTACTTCACCTTCAACTAAAAGAGAAACAATAGCAGCGTGGTTATTCAACATTTGAAACTCACCGTCCATTCCTGGCACAGTTACACTTTCTACTTCACCGCTTACTAGAGAGGCTTCTGGGGTTACTATTTCTAAATACATTAATTTTAGTATTGAGTTATTAGTATTGAGTATTGAGTTTAGCAATTTTGCTAATGACTCAATACTCAATACTCATTTCTGTTTTAAGCTTCCGCTAGCATTTTCTCTCCTGCCTCGATTGCTTCTTCGATAGAACCTTTCAAGTTAAAAGCTGCTTCTGGTAAGTGATCTAACTCACCATCCATAATCATCGTAAAACCTTTGATAGTTTCTTTAATATCTACTAATACTCCTGGGATCCCTGTAAACTGCTCTGCCACGTGGAAAGGTTGTGACAAGAAACGTTGTACACGACGTGCACGGTTTACGGCCATTTTATCTTCTTCAGATAATTCTTCCATACCCAAGATGGCAATAATATCCTGTAATTCTTTATAACGCTGTAACAACTCTTTTACACGTTGTGCACAATTGTAGTGCTCGTCACCTAAGATGGAAGCTGTTAAAATTCTAGACGTAGAGTCTAGTGGATCTACCGCTGGATAAATACCTAGCTCGGCAATTTTTCTTGAAAGTACCGTTGTTGCATCCAGGTGAGCAAACGTTGTTGCTGGTGCTGGATCGGTAAGGTCATCTGCAGGTACGTAAACCGCCTGTACAGATGTAATAGACCCTCTTTTAGTAGAAGTAATACGCTCCTGCATTGCACCCATCTCGGTTGCTAATGTTGGCTGGTATCCTACTGCAGATGGCATACGACCTAAAAGTGCCGATACCTCTGATCCTGCTTGTGTAAAACGGAAGATATTATCTACGAAGAAAAGTACATCTTTTCCTTGACCGTCTCCGGCTCCGTCTCTAAAATATTCTGCTATAGTTAAACCAGACAAGGCAACACGCGCACGTGCTCCAGGTGGCTCATTCATTTGTCCAAATACGAAGGTTGCTTTAGATTCTCTCATCTTCATCTTGTCTACTTTAGACAAATCCCATCCACCAGCTTCCATAGAGTGCATAAAATCATCACCATACTTGATAATTCCAGATTCTAGCATCTCTCTTAAAAGGTCATTTCCTTCACGTGTTCTTTCACCTACTCCTGCGAATACTGAAAGTCCACCGTGACCTTTTGCGATATTGTTAATTAATTCTTGGATCAATACCGTTTTACCTACACCAGCACCACCAAAAAGACCGATTTTTCCACCTTTTGCATACGGTTCAATAAGGTCGATAACCTTAATACCTGTAAAAAGTACTTCAGATGAAGTTGAAAGGTCTTCAAATTTTGGAGCCTCACGGTGAATTGGCAATCCGTTCTCTCCCTCTTTTGGAAGGTCACCAAGACCGTCGATAGCATCACCAATTACATTAAAAAGACGTCCGTAAACATCTTCACCAATTGGCATTTGGATAGGAGATCCTGTTGACACAGCATCTACTCCACGGCTTAAACCATCGGTAGAGTCCATAGAGATGGTACGTACTGTATTTTCACCAACGTGAGATTGTACTTCAAGAATCAATTTATTTCCGTGGTTATCTACTAAAAGACTGTCGTAAATATTTGGAAGTTCAGCTCCATTCGCAAACTCAACGTCTACTACCGGGCCAATAATCTGTGCAACTTTTCCTGTAACTTGTGCCATTGTTAACTGTATCTGTTTTAGTTATATACGGGTGTACAAAACACCCCTTTTTTCAACGGTGCAAAGATAGTTTTTTCTTGTTTAATATTACAACGGATTTTACCTAAAATTTTGAAGGGTTTTTAATTAAAGCGTTGTAGGGCTGTTTGTATGCTCATATAAAAGCAAGAAAGAAATATTATAATGGCTCGCAATAGCTTCGAATCTCTTTTTCAAATAACGTCAGAATCTTACCCATTAATGTATTGTCTTTTTTAATCTCCCGCCCATCAATTTCAACCACCGGAGTTAACTCGCCCATTGTTCCAGTGGCAAAAACGCCATCTGCATTATATAATTGAGATAAGGTGATGTCTTGTTCAATAATTTCAATGCTGTTTTTTTTACAGAGTTCAATCACTGTTGCTCTTGTGATTCCCGGCAAGCATGCGTGAGCATACGGCGTAACTATCTTTCCGTCTTTTACCATGAAAAGATTGCTTCCGTTAAGTTCGGCAACAAAACCACGATCGTCCAGCATTAATCCAGCGTCTTTTCCTGCAACGTTTGCCTGTATTTTTGCGATAATGTTATTTAATAAGTTATTGTGGTGGATTTTACTATCTAAGTATTGCGGTGAATTACGTCGTTGGCTTGTACTAAGCACTTTAATTCCGCTGTTATTATCATACACCAACGGCTTCCATTCAGCTAGTACAATTAAGCAACTCCCATCCTGATTTAGCCGTGGATCCATTCCGCTGGTGATTTTTTCTCCCCTGGTAAGCGTAAGCCGAATATGGGTTTCATCGTTCATGCCATTAGCATCCAACGTTAATTTTATGGCATTCTTAATGAATGCTTTCGTAGGAATATCTACAAAAGCCAATGTCTTTGCACTCTCATGTAAACGGGTTAAATGGTTGTCTAAACAAACAATTCCTTCGGGATACACCCTCAATCCTTCCCAAACGGCATCACCGCCTTGTACAGAACTATCAAATACCGAAACCTTGGCTTCAGCTCTTAGGTACAAACCATCTTTTACATAAACCTGAATGTTATCGTTCTTGGGATTTCGTTGTTGAAGCATTTAGTCGTTTTTAAGAATATGATTTTTTAAAATGTTGTAATACGGAAGTGCCTCTTCCAGAACAGCTTGTAATCTAATTGGCATCTCCTGATTGCTTGTGGTTTGTATTGCAAAGCCTTCGGAATTATGCACATTTTTATACCAATGTTTTGCCCAGATACCATCTTCGGGAATTCCTCCTTTGTCCCAACTCAGCATTGTTGAAGTAAAGGGAATTTCTAAGCATACGCATACTTTTTTTAAATATGCCGGAGGATCTTTTAGCAATTCATCACTATCTATCACAAGTGGAACTTTTCCTTGGGACGTTAAATAAGTAAAGATTTCCGAAGCTTTTTTTATTCCAATATCTCCAATTGTAGGATTCTCAATGACTTTTGAAAAAGAAGCCAGCAATTTTTCGGGATGACGTATTAGGATAATATTGTTCCATTTCAGAATAAAATCTGGCGTATCGCTCAAATAATGATGCGCCATCCCTTTTAGGAAGACAATTTTTTTTGCTGAAATATTATGGATGTATTGAACAATTTTTGCCTCATCTACCTCCATGGTAGCACAAATTTCTTTTGCTGAAGGATGGTTAATTGCGGTAGCTGAGTTTAAAAGATAATAGGCGTAAAAAGGCTCGTCTAGTACGGTTGTATCGTTCCGCTGGGCAAAGCTATACATAAGCGCTGTGGAGAGGTTTCTGGGTCCCGCAATAAGATTGATGACTTTCACGGAATAAAAATAATATTATTCCGCAGAGTTACACAGTGAACTACAGAAATTTACAGAGAAAATAGGACTTTTTTGAGATTTTAATTTATTATTCTACCGTAACACTCTTAGCCAAATTACGTGGCTGGTCTACGTTCCTCTCTAACATCACTGCAATATGATACGACAATAACTGTAGTGGAATGGTAGTCACTAAAGGACTCAAAGATTCTGGTGTTTTTGGCACTTCCATGATATAATCTGCCAGTTCTTTTACCTGGGTATCTCCTTCGGTAACCACGGCGATTATTTTTCCTTTTCTAGCTTTGATTTCCTCTATGTTACTCACCACCTTTTCGTAATGGTTGCTGTTTACCGCAATCACCACAACAGGCATTTGTTCATCGATGAGGGCAATGGGACCGTGTTTCATTTCGGCAGCTGGATAGCCTTCGGCGTGAATGTATGAAATTTCTTTTAGCTTTAAAGCTCCTTCTAGTGCTACTGGAAAATTGTAGCCTCTTCCGAGGTATAAGAAGTTAGACACATCTTTAAATTTTGCGGCTATTTCTTTTATTTTATCATCACTTTGTAATGCTTCTTGTACTTTAGCTGGAATGGTATCTAACTCTTGCAAATGCGCCATATAATCACTTTGAGAAATAGTGCCTTTTGCTTTAGCCAAACGTAAGGCCATCATTGTAAGTACAGTGATTTGAGTGGTGAATGCCTTTGTAGAAGCAACACCAATTTCTGGACCTGCGTGCGTGTAGGTGCCGCTATGTGTTTCTCTGGAAATTGTAGACCCCACAACGTTACAAACTCCGTATACGAAGGCTCCTTTCTCTTTTGCCAGTTTAATAGCTGCCAAGGTATCTGCAGTTTCACCACTTTGAGAAATGGCTATAACTACGTCTTTTTCTGTAATGATTGGATTTCGGTATCTAAACTCTGAAGCATATTCTACCTCAACAGGGATGCGTGCAAGGTCTTCAAAAATATATTCGGCTACCAATCCTGCGTGCCAAGAGGTTCCGCAGGCTACGATAATAATTCGATTTGCATTGGTGAACTTTTCAATATAATCTTCTAATCCGCCCAGTTTCACAATTCCCTTATCGGCTAGCAATCGTCCGCGATATGTATCTTTTATTACAGAAGGTTGTTCGTATATTTCCTTCAACATAAAATGGTCGTACCCACCTTTTTCAATCTGCTCTATATTTAATTTTAATTCCTGAATGTAAGGAGCAACTTCATAATCACCTTTAATCTTGCGCACCTTTACCTCTCGTCCACGGCGTATGATGGCCATTTCTTCGTCTTCGAGATAAATGGCATTGTTGGTAAATTCAATAAATGGTGTGGCATCACTAGCTACAAAAAACTCATCCTTTCCTATACCAATAGCTAGCGGACTTCCTAGTTTTGCAACTACAATTTCGTCTGGTTTATTTCTATCAAACAATGCGATAGCATACGCCCCTACCACCTGATTTAAAGCTATTTGAACGGCTTTTCCAAGTTTTACTTTTTCTTTTTTCTTAACTTCTTCAATGAGATTTACCAATACTTCTGTATCTGTATCACTATTAAAATGATACCCACGATTGATAAGTTCCTTTTTTATGGAGGCGTAATTTTCGATGATACCGTTGTGGATAATTACCAGATCCCCACTATTACTGTAATGTGGGTGTGAGTTTACATCGTTAGGAACCCCGTGTGTGGCCCAACGCGTATGACCTATCCCAAGACTTCCCGTGGTTTCAATTTCATTTGCGACGAGTTCTTCGAGATCTGCAACTTTTCCTTTGGTTTTGCAAAGTTGAATTTGGGAGCCATCGTATAAAGCAATTCCTGCGCTGTCATAACCCCGATATTCTAAACGCTTTAAACCGTTTATAATAATAGGGTACGCTTCTCTTTTACCAATATAACCTACAATGCCGCACATAAAAAATAATTTAGTTAGGTTCTGTATAGAAAATTTGAAGTTTTAATCGCTTCGCCGGGTTTGTGGCTTTATTTCCAAACAAAATAGTTCCCCTTGGCGAGAGTATGGTTGCCGCTGGCACGTTTACTATTCCTGGGGCCTGTGAATTTTCTAAGTCTTGAAAATCGAACTCTGTTACATTTTGAGAAACCACTAATCCTAAAGGCACATTGGTAGAATCTTTATTAATAAGGTTACTCACATGATTTGTGATCCTTATTTTATAAAATTGTCCATTTTCATCACTACCACGCACTAGAGGACCAAAATGCTCTACCAAAGCCCCAGAGTCTTCTTCACTTGAGGTAGGGTCTAATGGTAAATCTACCAGAAACGTGTCATTACCAAGATCGTACATTACTATTCTGTCTGGCTCTGCTTCCCCTCCCGTTATCTTGTCTTGGTCTACATAAAAAATAAGATTCGCTTCATTAATGAGCCATTCTTGGTCTCTGAGAAATTCTAGTTGATCTGCAACACCGTTATTGTCTAAGTCTTTTCCAAAAAGTTCTACAACGGTAATTATTGGATCGCCACCGCGAATATAAAGGGTTTCTTCACCGTCAAAAATATTGGGGTTTGCCAAGGCGCTTGCCACATCGGGGCTTAAGTCGTTCTCAAAGGTGTTTACGCTAATAGCATTGAAATTTAAACGGAAATTATTTTCGTCAAAATCTGCAGTGTTAGCCTCACAACTATCGCCTCCTACTAGAATTTTAGATCTATAGAAAAGATCTATTCTTGCATCATCTGTTGGATCATTGTTTCCGTCCAATACGTCGAATAGAAATAAACTTCCACCATTCCCATTTGAGCTTTCTACTTTAAAGTACAAACCTCTGAAAAATTCACGGAAGTTGTTATTATTGATAAGCTCATTACTGCCTTGCATATCAAAAATCTTTTCTTGAAAAATTTCTAAAGGAAGGTTGGCACGTAATCCGGGAGGTAGTGAGACAGTATCATTTAGAACAATTGCCTTATTTGAAGGTTTAAAATTTTTGATGGTAGTAATAAGTTCCCCTTGAAACATATCGAAGGTTTGTCCCTGATTTGAATAATAATTTTGAGGATCTTCAAAACCTGAATCCGGATCTAAATCTCTTAAAAAGAAATTAGATTCATAAATAGATATATTAATAGGTTCATTTCCAAAAACGGAATCCAATGTATAAGTGGTCACTTCGTTTGTAAGAGTGGATTCACTAAAGAATGGTAAATACAGCACTACGCTATCTAACTGCACACATTCTCCAAAATCCGGGTCTCCTGTTTGCAGTGTAAGCTGGCTTAACAAATTAACTCTGGATTCCCCATATGCTGGATCATTGTAAACCCCTAATTGATAAGCAGGAAGTGAGTTGGTTTGTACAGGAAGCAACTTTCTACTATAAGAAATTACAGTACTTTCGTCGAAAAGTTCTGTCGTAAAATTTTGGTCTACTATATCGGACCCAATGGTGTTAAAATCTTCTTCACAGGAAGCAAAAACCACGATTACTAGTAAGATTGCCACTAGTTTTGGCAACATATTCTTTATCTTCATAATGCTCTTTAAAAAATGCTAGGTTATCCCAGTACTTTGTTTTGGTAAAAATCTAAGTAAGCTTCTTCGATGGTTTCGGTAGTTTGATAAGGCAATACTGGTTTATCAAGGGTTTCGAGATGGTCTTTTAGTGCTTGTGGTATTTCTTCGGAATTAATGATGACAGCGTCACTATTGTTAAGCGCTACTTTCATAACATTCACATAATCTGGATTTTTTAAGTCTGCAATAATCGCATCAGCAATGCCATCAAAACCTAATTTATGCGTTACCTTATCATCTAACGTGCCATCGAAGCCTTGATTGTATACGGAGGTAACAATTTTACTATTTTCGAACAACGGCTCATTACTATAATAATTACGAAGGTATAATGGCAAAAAAGAAGCCAACCATCCGTGTACATGGATTATATCTGGAGACCAGTTTAATTTTTTAACGGTTTCTATCACTCCTTTAGCAAAAAAGATAGCGCGTTCATCGTTATCTGGAAATAAGTTTCCGTCCTCGTCTGCATAGGTTGCTTTTCGCTTAAAATATTCTTCATTATCTATAAAATACACCTGCATACGCTCTTTAGGAATAGAGGCTACTTTAATAATTAGCGGCATATCCATATCGTTTATCACAAGGTTCATTCCAGACAAACGTATCACTTCGTGTAATTGGTGACGACGTTCGTTTATATTTCCGTAGCGCGGCATGAAAATTCGTATTTGTCCGCCTTTGCTATTAACCATTCTAGGTGCCTCAAACGACATGGAAGAAATCTCGGTCTCCGGCAGGTAAGGAACTACTTCAGAAGACACATACAAGATTCTTTTATCTTTCATCTATAAAAATATTTTAAATTGCAAGATGATGGAATGCCCAATCTCAACATCTTCAACGTATTAAGTAACTGCAACGGGCATTTGTAAGGTGTTAATTTACTAGTGTTACTGTTAAAACACGCAAAATTACGAAAATTTATGCAGTTTGAAGCCAATAACTTAATTTTGCGGGTGTTTAACGAAATATTATGAAATGCCCACCATAAATTTAAAAACTGCCTAATACTAATACCTAAAGCATTACGTCTTCCTAATTTATCCAATCATATATAAATGAAAGTATACCACACTACCAAAAGACTACAAGAAGTATTACATGTTACACCCATTGAAAAATCGATAGGATTTGTACCCACTATGGGTGCATTACATGAAGGACATATTTCTTTGGTTGAAAGAGCACTAAAAGAAAATACGGTAGTGGTGGTTAGCATTTTTGTAAACCCTACACAGTTTGATAACGAAGGAGATTTAAAAAAGTATCCTAGGAAATTAGAAGAAGATAGTAAGCTTTTATCTCAAACAAGCAAGGACATTATTATTTTTGCTCCTACGCCAGCCGAAGTATACGGAGAGAAGGTGAAATCCAAAAAATACGATTTTGGGAAACTAGCTGCCGAAATGGAAGGCAAACACCGGAAAGGCCATTTTGACGGAGTGGGCACGGTGCTCAACCATCTTTTCAGAATAATTGAACCGGACAGAGCCTATTTTGGCGAAAAGGATTTTCAGCAATTACAGATTGTAAAAAAACTAGTGGTGTTGGAAAATTTACCAGTTACCATAGTAGGTTGCCCTATTCTAAGGGAGAAAGATGGATTGGCTATGAGCTCCCGAAATAAAAGGCTAACAGAAGCGCAGCGAAATAACGCAACTTTTATATCTGAAATTTTAAAAACTACCCAACAACAGTTTCAGGAAAAAACGATAGCAAAACTAACCCATTTTGCCGTAACCGCATTCTCCGAAAATAAAAACTTAGACTTAGAATATTTTGAGATTGCTAGCTTAAAAAATCTAAAAACAGCTAAAAAGAAAAAAGAAGGTAAAAAATACCGTGCCTTTATTGCGGCCTATGCAGGAGAAGTTAGGCTTATTGATAATGTAGCATTAAATTAGTTGATAGTTTGTGATTTGTGATTTGTGATTTGTGATTTGTGATAAAATTAATTTTGAATTTGGAAAAGAGAAGAGCGCTCTGTTTTTTCGGGAATTCCTTTACGGTAATAAGCAGGAAAAGGTGTAAAAACTTGTTTTCTGAAATCTTCTAGCGTAAATCCAAAATCTAAAATCAAATTGTATCTTTGCGCCATGCAAATTCACGTAGTAAAATCAAAGATTCACAGAGTAAAGGTAACCGGAGCCGATCTCAATTATATTGGCAGTATTACCATAGACGAAGATCTTCTGAACGCAGCCAATATTATTGAAGGCGAAAAGGTACAGATTGTTAACAATAACAATGGCGAACGTTTAGAAACTTATGCCATACCCGGCCCTCGTGGTAGCGGTGAAATTACGCTAAACGGCGCAGCCGCTAGAAGAGTAGCCCCCGGTGATATTTTAATATTAATTACCTACGCTATTATGGATTTTGAGGCTGCCAAAAGTTTTAAGCCTGCTTTGGTCTTTCCAAACGAAGAAAACAACCTGCTTACTTAAGGTGAAAAAATCATTCTACAAGTTTTTGAGTATTGCCCTGCCCCTAGCCTTGGGCCTCTTTTTAATTTGGTATGTTTTCAAGCAATTTACCCCAGAACAACTCACCGAATTAGGGCTACATTTTAAAAATGCGAATTACTGGTATGTAATACTATCTGTATCGTTAAGCATTTTAAGTCATGCGATACGTTCCTACCGTTGGAACTTTTTGCTGCAACCACTGGGATATTTTCCAAAGCTTGCCAATAATTTTATGGCAGTTTCGATTGCGTATCTTATGAATATTTTTATTCCTAAAAGTGGGGAGGTTTCCAGAGCTGTTGTACTAACCAAATATGAAGAGGTTCCTTTCGACAAAGGTTTTGGCACCATAATTTCTGAACGAATTGTAGACTTAATTTTACTGGTGCTTTTTTGCGGATTGGCACTTTCGCTTCAGTTTGATGTATTGTACGATTATCTGGTTGGAGTGATACCTATAAAAAAACTTCTATTATTTATTGGGATCGGTATAGGAATGTTACTTTCATTTTTAGCATTTTTAAAGTATTCAAAAAGCAAACTCAGCCTAAAAATAGGCACCCTCATACGTGGTTTGAAAGAAGGTGTTTTCAGCATCCTTAAAATGGAAAAAAAGGGAGCTTTTATATTTTTGAGCTTGGTTATATGGGGGCTGTATTTTGCTTCCTTTTATGTTGCTACGCAAGCGCTTGAAGAAACATCAGGGATTAGCTTAGGCATCATGGTTACTGCTTTTGTGGTGGGAAGTTTTACCTTTGGTTTTACCAACAGCGGTTTTGGAACCTATCCGGCAGCGGTTATGGGAATTTTGTTGGTTTTTGGTATTGCAGAAACCGTTGGGACTGCATTTGGCTGGATTGTCTGGACCAGCAATATGGCCTATATAATTATTTCTGGTGGGATTTCATTTTTAGTTCTTCCTTTTTACAATGAAAAGAAACATACAAGCTAAATTAATAAGGTGAGTATGAAAAAGCTCCCAAGAATTAATACAACAAACAACAATCTTTTCTGAAGAGAACTCAACGTATTCATTTCTTATTTCTTTAAGTTGAATATAAACCTGAAGCTTCTCCTTTTAAAATCAAAATTTTTGTGAAGTATGGTGGGATTTATGTGAGAAAGCGCTTTAGCCTTATTTATTCTTAAATGATTATAATTATCTTAGAATAAATCTTTAACAGTAGCTTTAAAGGTCTTAGAAATAGGGATTGAGACTTTTCCCACCAATAGCGTATCGGTATTATAAGCATTTATTTTTTCGCGATTAACCACAAACCTTCGATGGGTTTGGACAAAAGTTGTTGTTGGCAAATTTTTTATAAAATCTGTTAATTTATCACGAACAATAAGTCTTCCTGAAACCATCTCAATTTCAAGGTAGTTCCCCTCAGATTTTACAAACCGTATATCATATACATTTACTCGGGTCTGCTTTCCATTAGTTTTCAAGAAAATATATTGTGGTTTTTGGTCTTTATTTTCTGAAACCCTAATACGTGTAAACGAGTTAATGGCAATAGCCAGATTTGTTAAAAGTGTAGGGGCGTTATATGGCTTCATTAAATAACCATTTGGATTGGTAGATGCCACTCGTTCTAAAGTGTTATTGTCTCCATAAGCGCTCAAAAAAAATATAGGCATATCCTTATTTTTCCTGATTTTTTGTGCCAACCACACTCCGTCCAATTCTCCAGCAAGATTAACGTCCAACAATGCAGCGTCTATTTCTAGGTTTTTTAAATCGTCCCAGGCTTTGTCTGCACTTGCAGCACTCCCAACTACATTATAACCATTTTGCTCTAAAATTTCTATTAAAGCAAATCTAGAAATTGCTTGATCTTCAACAATATAAATCTTATTCTTCATACTTATGCCTCTTTAAATTTTATAGTTACACATACACCGTTTGTTCCATCTATATGTATAGTGCCTCCCATTTCTTCGGTTAACATAAAGATGAGCCTAAATCCCATGGTTTCCGAAAACTTTTTTTCATAATCCTTAGGCAGCCCTACACCATCGTCTGAGTAAGTAAAAACATACGCTCTACTTGTACTGTTTTTTTTATCTGCCTGATCAAATGCTATTTTTATAGTACCTCCTTCTTTTCCAAAAGCATATTTTGAGGTATTGGTCATTAATTCACTTACTAATAAGCCTAAAGGTATGGCGGCATCTATTCCCAAGTCTATTGGAGCTACTTCTATAATAGTTTTTATATGCTTACTTGGCAAACTGTACATTAATTGTCCCACTAGCTTCTCGAGGTAATTCTTCATAGGGATTAACGAATACTTGTCTTGTTGGTATAGCATTTGGTGCACCAAGGCCATGCTGTGAATTTGCCGTTGTGAATCTTCCAAAACCTTGTTCATTGATGGAGTATCTACTTTTTTAGCTTGTAATTGTAGCAATCCAGAGATTACCTGCAAGTTATTTTTTACCCGATGATGCACTTCTTTTAAGAGTGTTTCTTTTTCTTTAAGTGAGGACTCTAAATTGGTTTTTTGAGTAGCAATGGTGTTTTTGTCTCTTTGCGATTTCAGCAAAAAAAATGAAATGAGTAGAAACGAAATACCTATAATAATAATCGCAATCCACTGGTTATTAGCTATTGTTTCGATAAGGCGTGCTTCTCTTTGACTTGTTTCCAGCTCAATCTCTTTTACATCAACATCGTACTTAGCCAATGCTAATAGATTCTGGCGTTGAAATCGTTGCTTTTCTAAAGAATCTGATATTTCGTTCGCTCTATCAAAAGCTTCATTAGCTTCCTTTGTTTGATTTTGACGCAAAAAAACCTTTCCTCTTAGCTCGTATAATAAAATAATAGATTCGGTATCGTCAAATTGATCTATACTAAAGAAAGCTAAATCAAGATAGTACTTTGCTTGATCCACTTCATCTTTATAAAAATACAGCTTAGCAAGATTGTAATATGCTTTTGTGATAATTCTAGATTCTCCAATCTTGTTATTTGCTGTTGCCGCTTTCATTTCTTCCAAAAAATATGGAAGTGCTGTATCGTAATCTCCC
This sequence comes from uncultured Flavobacteriaceae bacterium, assembly GCA_963799365.1. GTDB lineage: Bacteria > Bacteroidota > Bacteroidia > Flavobacteriales > Flavobacteriaceae > Marinirhabdus. Next base: position 7,580 of record CAWCWV010000003.1, on the reverse strand, counting down.
TTTTCAAAATACAACTGGCCTATATTACCTTCAATTACTTTTTTGAAATAGTCATTATACCCCTCTGGTTTATTAACACTTAATCCTATTTTATTTGGTTGCTGAAGCGCTGCCAATGCAGTATCGTAATACTTCCTTGCTTTTTCAAATTCTTTCAATTTAAAATAAGACAGTCCCGTATTATGGTACATGCTGGACACCATGAGCTGATTCCCCGACAGCTTATAGATATCTGCCTGTTTCATAAAATTAGCTGCTGCGCTTTGGTATTGCCCCAAACGGTAGTAGGTCATTCCTATTCGTTCTGCAGAAGAATATCCTGGAGTTGCGTAGCCGTTTTTAATTGTATAATATTTCTTAGCGAGTGGCTCTAAAGCCAAGACCTCATTGTATGCTTCCATCTTTGTATAAGAACTGGCCACTAAAAACACCACATCTGCCATTTGGTTGGGATGTAAGTTTTCTTCATAATTAAGCAACTCTTCTCCTAGTTTTATGGCTTCAATGGAATTGGCCAATTTTTCATGATAGCGAGCCAACATAAGTTTGGCCTGAAGCAAATCTTCGAGACTACCCTCCTTTTCAGCCCATTGTAATGCACTCTTTTGATACTTTAGAAGATAGGAATACTGCTTCTTTAAATCCGCCTCATTTGTCTTTTTCACCACCAGCATATCTATCATTACCAAACGCTCGAAACCCTCCCTTGTCTTAATAGGATACTCCAATTGAGAAGTTATGGCATTGATTTGCTTTATCTGTGCTGTAGAGATTGCACAAAAAAGAAAACATAATATGTAAAAAATATTTTTCAATTAAATTTAATTGTCAATTAATTGATTAGCCTGTATTTAGTTCTAAATAAAACGGATTGCACTGTAAATGTACTTCAAAAAAAGTAAGAACCATTACAAATAAAAAAGCACAATATCTTGATTACAACCAATTGTAGTGGGGTTGAAATGAAAGTATTTTATTGAAAAATCACTAGCTTTGGAAAAATACTACTTACACATTGCTTTGCCATTTTAATGTGAAATAATATCGCTTAATTTTGAAGTATGGAGTTTTCTGAACATGATAGTTTGCATTATACGCTACATCCAACTCGTGAAAATTTTAGTATCTTTCGATTTCTAAAAATTTCAGAAAATGAAACGTCTTTTACTCTTTTCAGCTTGCTTTTTTATTACACTTACAACCCTTGCGCAGTCTAAAATTAAGTATGAAGAATTTGCATCTTCAAAACTGGGCGAAACCCGTAAATTAAAGATTCAACTTCCTAGGGATTATGAAGAAAATGCAGATAAAATATACCCTATAATTGTAGTATTGGATGCCAATTATTTGTTTGAACCAGTTGCGGGAAATGTAGATTATTTTAGCTATTGGGAGGACATGCCAGAAAGTATTGTGGTGGGAATTATGCAAGGAGATTCTAGATATGAAGATGGTGCTTATGACGATACCAATTTTATGCCCGAAGATAAAGGAGCAGATTTCTTCGAGTTTATTGGTCTTGAGCTGCTACCTTATATTGACAGCACTTATAGGACGGCTCAATTTACCATTGCGGTAGGACACGACTTTACTGCCAATTTCATTAATTATTATTTATTTAAAGATCCACCTCTTTTTAATGGCTACATCAATCTAAGCCCGGACTTAGCGCCCATGATGTTAGAACGTATCCCAGAGCGTATCCCAGACATTCAAGGCAAAACATTTTACTATTTAGCTACAGGCACAGACGATATTCCAGACCTGAGAGAACTTACAGTAGAACTTGATGCTGCCCTTAAACCATTAAAGAGTGATAATTTCGATTATCATTTCGATAATTTTGAAGGTGCGACACATTACTCACTTGTGGCAAGGGCTATCCCTTCGGCATTAGAAAAAATGTTTGCTGTTTATCGCCCTATTAGTAAGCAAGAATTTACCGATAAGCTCCTAAAATTAGAGACATCTATAAGCGATTATCTTTTAGAAAAATACGAAGTAATCGAGAAATTATTTGGACTTACCAATCCAATTCGAGTAAACGATTTTATCGCCACAGCAACCGCAGCCGAAAAGAAAGAACAATGGGAATCCCTGCGAACCATTGCCTCCCTAGCTCAAAAACAATATCCAAACACCGTCTTAGGCGACTATTATATGGGACTTGCCTTGGAGGGAATGGGAGACCCTAAAAAAGCAATGCGCACCTTTCAAGGAGCTTACGACAAGGAAGAAGTAGACTTTATTACTATTGATTTAATGTTGGAAAAAGCAGATAAAATTAAAACCGATTTTGGGTATTAAAAAATTGCTATCTTTATAATTATCTAAACAATAAAACTTATGAGAAGTATCCTTTGGCTTATTGCAGTTGTATGTATAGTAGTTTGGCTTCTTGGTTTCTTTAACATTGTTGAAGGCCTTGGCACTAGTAACCTAATTCATATTTTATTAGTTCTTGCTGTAATAGCAATACTTTACAGTATTATACGCGGCAGGTAAACATTACACAACATTTTCTTCTATTTTTAAAATTTTTTAAAGTGCTATAACCCCTAAAAAATTATGCGCTTTACACTCACTTTTTATAGAACTTTCTCCTGAAATTTTCTACGAACCTATTATTTCCCTTTTTTATTAATGAAGCTTATTTTTATTTTTACGTAATATGGCTAAAACAAAAACTAGCTTTTTCTGTCAAAACTGTGGCGCTCAATTCGCCAAATGGCAAGGACAATGTACTTCTTGTAAGGAATGGAATACCATTGCCGAAGAAGTAATCCAAAAAGCAGAGAAGATTTCTTGGAAAAATAACGAAACTGCTCCGGTCACTGAGCGGAGTCGAAATGCCAAACCAGTTTTAGTTTCTGAAATTTCTTCCGAAAGAGAAGCGCGTTTAGACACTAAAAACGAAGAACTAAATCGTGTTTTGGGTGGCGGTCTAGTTCCTGGCAGCCTCACACTTTTAGGCGGGGAACCTGGTATTGGAAAGAGTACTTTAATGCTGCAAGTATCATTACAGTTGCCTTATAAAACACTTTATGTTTCCGGTGAAGAAAGTGCACAACAAATTAAAATGCGGGCTGCCCGCGTGCATCCCGAAGCCAACAGTTGTTATATTCTTACAGAAACCAAAACACAAAACATCTTCCGTAATATTGCTGAAATGCAACCCGATATTGTAGTGATAGATTCCATACAAACCTTACATACCAACTATATTGAAAGTAGCGCAGGCAGTATTTCACAAATACGAGAGTGTACTACAGAGCTTATAAAATTTGCCAAAGAAACCGCTACGCCTGTTATTTTGATTGGCCACATTACTAAAGACGGAAATATTGCAGGACCAAAGATTTTAGAACATATGGTGGATACTGTCCTACAGTTTGAAGGCGATCGAAACCATATTTATAGAATTCTTCGTGCCAACAAAAATCGTTTTGGAAGCACAAACGAGCTGGGAATATATGAAATGCAAAGCAGTGGTCTACGTGAAGTAAGCAATCCATCTGAAATTTTAATTTCAAAACATGAGGAAGAATTAAGCGGTACTGCCATTGCTTCAACACTGGAAGGAATGAGACCGTTAATGATTGAAATCCAAGCGCTCGTTTCTACAGCGGTATACGGCACACCTCAGCGAAGTGCTACGGGGTATAATGCCAAACGTCTAAATATGATTTTGGCCGTTTTAGAAAAAAGAGCGGGTTTTAAATTGGGAGCCAAAGATGTTTTTTTAAATGTTACAGGAGGTATAACCGTAGACGATCCTGCAATAGATCTAGCCGTGGTGGCTGCAGTGCTATCTTCAAACATAGATATAGCTATAGACAAACGTATGTGTTTTGCAGCTGAAATTGGCTTGGCAGGCGAAGTACGTCCCGTTCCTAGAGTAGACCAACGTATCTTAGAAGCCGAAAAGTTAGGGTTTGAAAGTATCATTATTTCCAAATACTGTAAACTTCCGAAGGCTTCGTATGGCATCTCTATTATTAAGCTAGCCAAAGTAAATGATGTAGTGCAGCATCTTTTTGGGTAAACTAAATATATCTTATTTCAATTTTTAATTTTGGTATAATTTCTGCAGAAAATTAGCTCATGAACACATCGCATCGTCTTACGCTACTCATACTCCTACTGCTATTCATTGCGTGCGAACAAGTTCAGAAAGTAACCGATGTGGTATTACTACCCACTGCAAGAGAGGCCTACGAAAGGAATTTTCAAAAAGACGATTCCCTATTGTTAGAATGGAAAAAGGCTTTCCTTGATGCACAAAAAGATAGTATTCTCGTAACGCTTCCCTATGCTGAAAGCGGCGTATTTTCTACTGAAAGTTTCTACGTTTATTCCTATGACGTGCAATTACGAGAAGGTGAAAAACTGATTGTTTCCATCGAAAAACAACCCGATTCTGCCCAATTATTCATCGAATTATTCCAAAAAACTGAAGATGCTACAAATTCTTTCAAACTATTAAAAGCTTCAGAAAGAGATAGCAGTCAACTCAGGCACACTATTACTAAATACGGATTTTATAAAATATCCGTCCAGCCAGAAATGAACCGAGCGTTTCCTTTTCAGCTTAAAATATACACACAACCTACTTATGGATTTCCTGTAAGCGGTGCAGGAAATAAAGATGTACAAAGTCTTTGGGCAGATTCTCGAGATGCTGGTAAACGTTCCCACGAAGGCATCGATATTTTTGCACCCAGAGGCACCCCTCTTATAGCCATAACAGACGGTCGCATTTCTTCAACTGGAGACCGAGGTTTGGGTGGTAAACAAGTTTGGTTACGCGACGGATTGTTTGGCAAAACCATGTATTACGCCCATCTAGATAGCATTAATGTAAAAGAAGGACAGCGGGTACAATTAGGAGACACTATTGGTTTTGTTGGGAATACGGGGAATGCAAAAACTACCGAGCCGCACTTACATTTTGGAATTTATAAAGGCAGTACAGGACCAGTAAATCCATACCCCTACGTGAAACAAACCGAAATTCCTGAAATCATAGCTATTAATACTGCCACTCGCGGTATTGTACGCCAGAATAATACCAACATCTATCAAGGACCTTCTGCAGCACTTCAGGAAGTAGGTAAACTTTCAAAAAATGATACCGTATCCGTATTAGGACAATACGGCTCCTGGTTTCATATAGTTGCGAAGGATAGCGTAAAAGGGTTTGTTCCACAAAATCGAATAGACGCCTTTCCATCGAATTAACAGATATTTAAGGCATCACCACCGCTATTGACATTATCTTTAGTTTCAAATTCATAGTTTGGAGATTTTACAATGCGTAAATCACCCAATTAAATATTTCCCGGAAACCTTTAACTCTTTTTCACTATGTCCATTTTCAAAAATATTAAAGACACATTCTCAGTTTTAAAACAAGTAGATATTCAGGCCATCGCCAGGCTATCACAAAAAGTAGACTTAGGGGAAGTCATGAAATCTGTGGGCGAGCTTGACGATCGCCAGATGGCAGGTTTAATGCGTATGCTTAAAACCAAAGCTAGAAAAGGACAGCATAAACTTCCGCCAATTGATGGTGATTTTTATGATTTAAGTTTGAAATTAACGCCACACCAGCGGGAAATCCAATTGAAAGTGCGTCAATTTATGGAAAAAGAAATCAAGCCTATTGCGAACGATTTCTGGAACCGTGCCGAATTCCCCCATCATATCATTCCGAAAATGGCCGAGTTAAATATTTGTGGTTTGGCCTACAAAGGCTATGGCTGCCCGGATGAAACTTTTTTAATGGAAGGAATCATGGCCATGGAGCTTGCTAGAGTGGATGTTTCAATTTCTACCTTTTTTGGCGTGCACAGCGGCCTCGCCATGGGCTCTATCTACCTCTGTGGTAGCGAGGAGCAAAAACAAGAATGGTTGCCAAAAATGCAGCGTATGGAAGCAATTGGGGCCTTTGGTTTAACCGAACCCAATGTGGGATCTGCGGTTGCCGGAGGGATGGAAACAACCTGTTATAAAGAAGGAGAGGAATGGATTTTAAACGGGCAGAAAAAATGGATAGGCAATGCTACCTTTAGCGATGTAACTATTATCTGGGCACGAGAAAAAGTAACCAATGCTGTAAAAGGATTTTTGGTGCGGAAAGGAAATCCAGGTTATGAAGCTGAAAAAATGCCAAATAAAATGGCATTGCGTACCGTACAAAATGCCATCATCACATTAACTGATTGTAGAGTCCCGGAAAGCGACCGACTTCAAAAATGTGATAGTTTTAAAGACACCGCCAAAGTATTAAAAATGACACGTGCTGCCGTGGCCTGGCAAGCAGTGGGTTGTGCGCGTGGCGCCTATGAAAGTGCTTTGAAGTATACGAAGAAACGTGAGCAATTTGGAAGGCCTATTGCTAGATTTCAGTTAATTCAAAACCATTTGGTGGAAATGGTGGCAAATCTTACCGCCATGCAAACTATGTGTTTCCGCCTAAGCGAAATGCAAGATCAGGATATTATGACAGACGAGCATGCTTCCTTAGCCAAAGTATTTTGCAGTATGCGAACCCGAGACGTGGTTAGTCGTGCCAGAGAAGTCATGGGTGGAAACGGTATTTTATTAGAATATGATGTAGCCCGATTTGTAGCAGATGCTGAGGCCATTTATAGTTATGAAGGAACCAAAGAAATTAATTCACTGATTGTGGGGAGAGCGATTACTGGGTATAGTGCTTTTGTAAGTTAGAGTAGATACTCGTTGCAAAAGAGTGTTAAATAGATAGTCACGCTTTACAAAAGCGCGCCAGTTTGGGAAAATAGATTAAGGTTTGTTTCTATTTTTAGCTAACTATTATTCTAATGTGTCAAGATTTATATTAAGCATCCCATTTGTTAAGACTAACTTGTCATTATTCACAGTTCCATCTAAGGCCAATCCATCTAAAATTAAATTGTCAAAGGTTAAAACGATTTTAGTATTAAGAGTGAGCTCAATAACATTAATAATGCCCGTAGCTTCTGTCGAAACAAACAAGTCATCTAATTGGGTGTCGTAATATTGGGCTTGCGTGTTTTCAAATTTTACAAAGTCAAAATCAGTGTCGAAGATAGAAACCTCATAAACCCCAGTAGTGACAACATTTTTTAAGAAAATTGTCACACTTCTATTTGTGTCATGGTTGGTAAAATCTAATATCCAATTATTTGTTTCGGGATATACACTAACCCTTATCCATCGGCCTGTGTAGGAAATCCTATTTTATCTTTCGGCAAAAATAGTTCTCCATTTACATAACAAGAGAAAGAATTATCTTCGGTAATTAAAGGAATTGAATCATCATCATTTTTACAACCAAATAAACTAACTGCAATAATTAAAATCACTATTAAATTCTTCATCAAAACCTTTTTAACAAACTTAAAAAAACTGCAGATGAACTAAATTAATTTAATGTTAATAATAGTAAGAAAATTCGCAGAAGTAAGCCTCGCTTTAATTATGAAGTTTTAATATATATAAATTTAAGGTTGCTACCTTCAGGAAAGACACGAGCGGGAAGCTTGCGCAAGCTGCGAAAAAACTTTAAAAAATTA
>CAWCWV010000002.1:0-20035 GCA_963799365.1 uncultured Flavobacteriaceae bacterium | reverse complement strand
TTACCTTATATTTAGATTGAGTGAGAAAATAGAAAGCCTTGGGTTTCCACCTGTACCTGTTAACCTTTGGCCCCAGATCTCAATAAATTCTCCTGGCATTAGCTCCACTGTTCCAGAAATAGATATACTATTGATATCGTTCACATTGTTAATTCTCATTAATGAATTTGTCTCTGTTAGTGTCGAACCGGCAGCTCCATTTTTCCGAATAAAAAAACCATAAAACTGATCGGCGATGTCTCCTCTTACCGATAAGGAAGCATTCAACTGAAAAGTTCTTTTTCGCTTACCGTTATAGGTAATTCTATTGTTTTGGGGTGAAGTTGTGCGGAACATATTCACAGCCGTAGTTGTATTTGAAGCTGAGTCTCCACTTAAATTAAAAGCAGTATTGTTATTATTTGCTGTTTGAAAAAACCCTGTTGTTATAGCCCCATTATAATATATGTTAGCACTGGCTTCATTATCGGATTCTCGTGGAATCCCTGGGCTATTTACCACCCAATTATTATTAAAATTGAATCCAGTATAGGAGCCCATCGTATATCTGTTAACATAAGTTCCTGCTCCAGAAAATACTGTACCCAGAAGTATTCCCTCCCCAACAATTGGATTTGAACTTACATTTATACCAGTAGCTCCGGAGGCCACAGTACTAAAACCGCTTACTTTTTCAATAAGCCCAAAATTACCTGTAAATGTTTCAAAAGTACCAGTGTTGGTATTAAACCAACCTTGGTTACTTAATAAGAGGTTTCCAATATTACTATAGGTAATTCCATTTATATTATTTAGAAACTGCACAATATTTCCAAAGAATAATCCAATGTTAGATATGGTACCTACACTTGTGGTCATGCCATCAATAATAGTGTTTTGCAGTAAGATACTGGTAGTACTTGTAAGTCCTGGACCACTAATATTGAAAGCTCGTGCACCTTTAAGAGTTACATTCCTAATACTCCCACCTGTACTTCCCTGAAAAACAGTTCCTCCAGAAAAACTAAGGATATCTTCATTGGCATCTAGTCCGGAGACATACGCATTGTTTAAATCAATTGGGACAGCCAGCGAAATGGTACCATTAATTTCATAATAGGTGTTGGAGGCTAGTAAATATTTTGTTCCGCCACCATTTGCTAACTCTGGAGCCAAATCTGTCACAGACTTTACTAATTTATAATTATTCCTCTGGCTGGAAGTTGAATTTAACTTGATCCATGTTGTCGTTGGTGTATCATAATAATAAAAGGATTTTAAATCTATATCATACACCAAAAGACTGTTAGCTGGTGTTGTGATTGCGTTTCTTTGAACGGTTGTCATTCTAGGAGCTAAGAAACCTTTTGAATCTGAGCTTACATCCAACATAGATGTTGCATCTGGGGTTATTGTCCCAATTCCTACTTGAGCGATTGCTATATTACAAATAAGCAACGCTACTAGTGTAATTCTAAATTTCATAATTTGGGGATTGAAAGGTTAAATTTGTTTATATATGCGTACAATTAATTTTGTGCGAATGTATATAAGTTAAACCTTAAAATAGGGTTTTCGTCGTTAAAAAACAAGGTAGTTGTAGGAATTTTAACACTTTTTACAGACGTTAAAAACGATGAATTAAGAAAAGTAATTGTCTATCAACAATTTAGGAGTTATTCAAGAGGATATAGAAATTTAAACGTATTCTTTTACCAATCCAATTAAGGTATTGGCATCTTGCTCTCCACTCTGGCGCCATTTCATTTCGCCTCCTTTGTAGATCATTAAGGTTGGGAGACCCTTAACTCGAAGGGCTTCGGCAAGTTCGTTGTTTTTTTCCACGTCTATTTTAATGACGCGGGCTTTATCGCCTAAGGCGGCAGCTACGTCTCTAAGTACAGCGTGCATCCCTTTACTGGCTTCGTCCCGTTCTGCATAAAAGTCTAGCAAGACAGGCACCTGGGTTTCAATTAATTCTCCAAATTTGGACATAATCGTTGCGATATTAGTTTTACAAATATAGTAATTGTGGTGTAATTGTTCGCTATTGATTTTATTAAGCACATTTTCAATTTAAAATTACATACAGCTCCTTCCCCTAGCCTCCTTCATTAAAAGAAATAACAATTTTTTAAAGCGTTAGGGGAAGGTGAAATTTTGTTAGTATGTTTATAAGTATTCAAGATTTTTAATGCAAAATTTCGGAAGGGGTTAAGCATCAAAAATTAAAACAAACAACTTCAGGGTCCCCCTTCCAAATTTCGAGTTAACTATGGAGCGTTTGAAAAAAATGAGACCAAAATCTACCATCTCCCGAAAAGCAGGATATAGTTTTTAAGCTCCATTTAAAATTGTTAACTACTGGGGGAAGGAACTTGGATAATAATTTCATTTTGAGCTTTCTGCCTCTTTTTCAAGGTAATCACAGTAACTTCCGGCCAAATTCCCACCCTACCCGGATAGCCTAAATAGCCAAAACCTCTATTCACATTTATATAACGCCCAAATTCCTCATAAATCCCAGCCCAGTTCTCGTATCTATACTTAACAGGACTCCACTTAAACCAGCCTGGGATTTCTATACCAAACTGCATTCCGTGGGTGTGGCCACTCAAAGTTAAATGTATATTTTTATCATTCATCTTTACCTCTTCCTGCCAGTGAGACGGGTCGTGGCTCATCAATATTTTAAAATCGGTTGCAGCAATACCCTCGCAGGCTTTATGGAGATCGCCAGCTTTTTTAAATCCGCCAGCACCCCAATTTTCTACGCCAATTAGTTTAATATTTTCACCATTTTTCTCTAGGGTGGTGTTTTCATTCAGTAATAAACGCCATCCCATTTCTTGCTGAAGATTTTTTAAGGCTGAAAGGTTTTCTGTTTTCTCTATTTCAGAATTCCAGGAAACATAATCCCCATAATCGTGATTTCCCAATACAGAATATACGCCATCGGTAGCTTTTAAGCTTCCGAAGAGTTCTTTCCAGGGTGTCATTTCTGAAGCTACATTATTCACCAGATCTCCTGTAAAGAGAATGACATCGCTTTTTTGTTGGTTTATAAGATCAATTCCATAAGTAATTTTTTCCTTGTTATCGAAACTGCCGCTGTGAATATCACTTATTTGGGTTAGGGTGTAGCCGTCAAATGCTTCGGGGAGGTCATCAAATTCGAGCGCATATTTTAAGACTTTGTAATTGTATTTGCCCTGGATCATTCCGTAAAGTAAGGATGCAAAAGGAATTGCGGCAACGCCTAAAGCGATACTGCTAATAAATTTCCTTCGGGAAGGAATATAAAATCCAGCTTCATTTCCGCCTATTTTCGCAAAAAGACCTACAAAAAGGCGTACAATATCTTCTCCGAACATAAAAATGATTAGCAGTAATTTGGGTACAAAGAACGCAAGGAAAAAACCAAATATATAGGCAAGTTTTGGATTGGTTCGTGCTTGTCCAGATGTAATTGCATAAATAAATAACCCTAAAACCAGCAGTGAACTTGCCAAATAAACCCCATAGATCCAACGGTTATTTGTTACCGTTTTTACCGCTTGGAATGCATAAATATCTATAAGAATATAAAGGGCAATAGGAATTAACCAACGAAGCATAGCCTTATTTTTTTTTCAAAGATAAGGCTATTACTAAGTAAAGTTAAAGGGTTACTTATTCTTTAACGACTTTTATAGTTTCTGAAATTCCCACATCAGTGGTTAATGTCACAAAATAAATCCCCGGGCTACTACCTTGAAGGTCAATCTCCAAAGTATCGGTATTTACAAATCGTTCAAATGCAACTACTTGCCCGAGGATATTTGTAGTGGTAGTGTTTATTTCTGATAGAGTAGTTCCTATTGTAATTGTAAAATTTCCTGAAGTTGGATTGGGAAATGCTTTTACTGCAGCAATTATGTTTTCATCAATTCCTAAGAAGATATCGATAACCCTTAGCGTTACATTGTCTGTGCCACAAACTACATCGAAGGTGTATCCATTTCCACCAAAATAACCAACGGTTTGCGCAGGTAGGGTACACTCCGTAACATTTGTTGCAGTAATTACCACAAACTCATCGTTAAGTTGGGGTGCAAAACCTAGTTGAATATCGAAACTTCCATTGAGTTGTGCAGGTGCGTTTATAGTAAAAACATCATGCTCACTACCAGGTGTGGTGCCGTTAATTTCTATTTGGTAAACGCACTCCGCAGTAGAATCAAATTCAAAGGTATTATTGTAATCCAAGGTTCCTACTCCGTTATCGCCTGGAGCAATAGTGCCAGCGATTTCTGTAAATTCGATTGGACTTACTGATCCGTCTCCTGTGATCAAACCATTACCTTCATAGCTAGCAACAAAAGAAACATTCCCAACTTTTACATTTACAACACCTGGAGCATTGTTAGTTAACCTTCCTATGTTTGCCGAACCTGCGCCAGTTGTTTTTTGAATAAGACCTGTATTTGTAAAAGGGCCGCCAGATGTTGCAGAGCCATCGGACATTGTGATAACTCCAAGTTCGCTATTTTCGAAAATTGAGTTTTGGTTGATTGAAAAATCATTTACATTTCCATTAAAGAAGATGTCACCCTCATTCCTTAAAATAACACCACCAGAAAGTTGTATCTGCTGTGTTCCTATAAGATTATAATTTATTTTTCCTCTGTTCACTAAAACCGTTCCTGATGCCGTTGATGCAGAAAGAACACCACCACGCCATTCCACTCTTGATGGTCCAGAGAAATCAAGAAAATTTGTGCCTCCATTACCAACAAATAAACCACCACCATTTACAACAAACGGACCGTCTAGTTGTCCTGTGAGTGTTCCGTTCACAGCATGTGTATTAAGGTTGTTTAATTCTAAAAAGCCATTTGGGTTTACATTGTATTGCCCATTTGTTAAAATTGTTCCTCCAGAAAGCATCATAGAGCCACTATCTACGTTTATGGTGCCACCGTCGTTTTCAAAACTTGTAGAAATTGTAAACGTCCCGTTTCCTGCTGTTTTTTGTAAAAGGCCTTCGTTTAGAACTCTCCCTGTAAAAGCACTTATTATTATGCTGCCTTCTTCTACAGTTAATATGCCCGAAGGTAAAATGTGTAACGTAATTTCTCTAAGTGTAAACGGTTCGCTTGGGGATTGTATGTTCATAGTTCCTGTAATAGAAACAGATGGATCTGGGCCATCACCTCGCAATCCTTTTGACAAAGGGCCAATGCTGTTTAATTCTCCATTAATGATTAGACTCTTTGTAACAACAACACCTTCCAGAATATTGAATTCAGTATCTGGAGCAAAATTACCTAAACCTCCAATTACCATTTGGTTAGCGCTAAATTTAGTGACAATAGACCCTTCTTCTACAGTCAAATTATTCATAAAGGGGTTCCCTGTGCCAAGAAACTCAATATTCAAAATAGAATTCGCAGGGATTAAAACATCATTAAAATCATTTGGCACTCCTGTGGGTGACCAATTATTTGGGTCATGCCAGGTGTCATTGTTTGTAGCATTGGTATAGGTTTTTAATTGGGCATTTGCCGAAAATTGAAAGATTGCACATAGAAGTAATGCCGAAAAAAATGTCTTGAACGATTTCATAAGTGTAAGGTTTAAAGTTGATTAGTATTAATAATTTATTTGTGCTTCTTCCCAGTTGCCGCTACTGTAATTGCTTTGGTTGGGATTGTAATTTGCGTTATCTGAAGTAATTAGTTGGTTTTGATCGTTAATCCAATAATGATTGCTTCCCAAAGCCACATCATACGATTGCCCAGAAGTTGGGCTTGTAACCGTAATACGGTCATTAAGATTGTCCATAAATTTTTGATGGTTGCGGGTTGTCATAGCATCGTGCTGTCTCCCATTAGCAATGATTTGCTGTCCCTGGGCTCTCAGAACATTCATACGGTCTATATGGTTGTTTGTAATTTGCTGTGATTTTTGCCTGTTTTCATTATTTACAGCAGTAATCCATTGGCTATTCATGCGTACGTTTAATTTCGCATTTAAAAAATTCTGTTTTGCACGTTCAAAAAATTCGGGAGGTGTCTCAACAGATTCTACATCATACCCCCAATAATAACTTTCCTGTGATTCCGCTAAATAATGCTGAATCAGAATAAGGATTTTTAAACCATTTTTATCTTCCCACTCTGTACCCACTACTTTAAAAGATTTCTGCTCAGGATGCCCCTTAAAAAATTGTTTGTCAAGAGAATAAGCAGTACGTTCAAATTGTGGTAAAGGATACTGTTTTAGTAGTTTATACCCATCTTTACTAAGAAGCTGCTCAAAGGTTTGCACTACTTTCTCAATAGGTTCAAAAGGTTTTACAGTACCTCCCATTTGCTGAAATTGTTCTGCTATGTATGGATTATTTGAGTACATAAATTGATCACCTTGTACGTAGGATACTTTTATACCGTCCGGTCCCTCAAGAAATATGACGGGGTCGTTTGCTTTGTTAAAATTCCAGGTTGTGGGAACAGGCAACATTGCCATTGCCATATTTCTTTGATAGTCTGGAATGGGCAAGTATTTAATAGCTTTTTTACCAGACTCATCTGGTTGTGAGTCTGAAGAACCAGCTGTAGTTCTAGATAAATTTTCAGTAGAGAACTCATTACAGCTTACTAAGAAAATAAAGCATACAACCACTAGAATAGGCGTATTTGAAATTTTGAACGATTTCATGATGAATTGATTTTAAATTCGAAATCGAAAGTACCTTACTGCAGTGTTATAGACGTTCGAGATAATCTAAACAGCAAAAAATGGAACTAATTTGAAGCGCTTTTCCTAAACTCTGAAGGGGTTTGCCCAGTTATTTTCTTGAAAGTAGTATTGAAAGTAGTCTTAGAATTAAATCCTGCTTCCAGACCAATGGCAACTAATGTGTAGTTTGAAAATTCAGGATTTAGCAGGTATTTTTTGGCTTCTTCCACCCGAAGTGTATTTATATAATCGGTAAAACTTACCTTCATTTCATTATTAAAAATTCGCGAAAGATGGCTTTTGCTTAACTGTAATTCTTCAGCTAGCGTTTCAGCAGACAAATTGGGGTCTAGGAATCTTTTATCATTTGAGAGAATCTCTTCAATTTTTGTAATATGCTCATTTTTTGAATTCTCTACTATAGCATAGGACTGCCTTAGGGTGCGATTAAACGATCTTATACTTTCTCGCTCCTTAATAATATTCAATTTATGTATGCCTATATATCCTAATAAGTATATTAAAATACTAACTGTTATATCAACAATAAAATAGGAAGCGTTTTCATCTATAAAAAATTGAAATATGTAATAAGAATAGAATATGAGGACTATTAAAATGGTAAACAATAAAATTTTAAGCCACAAAAATTCAGCATCTATAGTAGTAGTGTTATATGACTGGGCATTTCTTTTAAATTTGAATATCGTAAACAACAATAGTATGACTACTGTAAGTAAAACTACTATGTTTGCAATCTCTCCGTAATGGCTATTAAAGTATGCTAAGGCTCTTAGAACTGGGTGTTCTTCCCAATTTTCATTAGTTGTAAAGGCAATTATCTTGTATCCTAGTGTGAGTGTTAAAAAAAATGCGGCTGGAATAAATAGTGCTTTTTCTAGGTTGTACACATTCTTATTCGGATTGATATAATAGGTTACAAAAAAGTACAAGAATGGAGCTTGTAAAAATTCATAAGGTAAATGGATTGCATTCAATTGTCGCCCTGTAATGATGCCTATTTCTCCTAAAAAATATTGTAATTGTGTAAGAGTTACAGCCAAAATAAGGAGCCCTAAAAATTTCGAAGCCTTTGTGTTAAACTTTTCTGTCCCGAGTATAAAAAAACTTAACCAAAATCCTTGAAGGATAGCAGCTACAATTAAGCTATAAACTATATTAATTTCCAATCGGTCTACAACTTATTAAATGAATAGGGATGGCTAAAAATAGTGATTTCTGTAAAACATGACCCATAATCCTTACAACAAACTTTTGTATCTTTTCAGACTTTAAAAACTCAAATGAATAATTTCATTCTTCTATTTGCAATGATAGCAGCTCTTTTTAGCTGTGGAGAAAAAGAAAATAATGTAACTATAACCCCCGCTGAAAACCAAAAACCCCTCACCTCCTACGTAAATACATTTATAGGCACTGGTGGTCACGGCCACACATATCCCGGCGCTAGCTTGCCCTTTGGGATGGTCCAGTTGAGCCCGGATACGCGACTTGAAGGTTGGGACGGTTGTAGTGGCTATCATTATAGTGACACCATAGTTTACGGCTTTTCACACACCCACCTCAGCGGTACTGGTGTAAGCGACTATGGAGACGTACTATTAATGCCTACCAACGAATTAAATTTTAACAACGGTGCGGATGGAAAAAAAGGCTACAGCTCAAAATTCTCTCACGACAAAGAAGAAGCCAATCCAGGATTCTACAAAGTACATCTAGACGAAACGAATATAGAGGTAGCACTTACAGTTACCCAAAGAGCGGGAATGCATCAATATAAGTTTCCTTCAGCTGAAAATCAATGGCTTACTTTAGACCTTCAGCATCGCGACAAGTTGCTGGATTCCAAAATTATTGCACAGCCTTCCAACACACTTCGTGGTTATAGACATTCCAAAGCCTGGGCAGAAGACCAGAGGCTATGGTTCGACATAGAATTTTCGCACGAGTTTGAACCTGCAAATCTCTTGCTGGATGAACATAACCGTCCTGTAAAAGCTGCCATCAAATTCATAAATCCTAGCAACGAACCTGTGTATGCCAAAGTTGGGATATCGGCCGTGGATGCTGATGGTGCCAAGAAAAATAGAGAAACAGAAATAGCCAATAAAACCTTTGACCAACTAAAAACAAAGGCCAACAATACCTGGGAAAAACAACTCAGCAAGATTGTTGTAGAAAGTGATAATGAAAACTATAAAACTAATTTTTATACGGCTTTATACCACACTATGCTAGCGCCAAATTTGTATCAGGATGTAGATGGCCGCTACCGTGGGATGGATTTAGAAATTCACGAAACACAAGATTTCGATTATTATACCGTCTTTTCATTATGGGACACCTACCGCGCTGCACACCCACTGTATACAATTATTGAGCAAGACCGGACCAGCGATTTTATAAACACTATGCTGGCAAAATATGACGAAGGGGGTATTATCCCGATCTGGGACCTCAGCGCCAACTACACGGGTTGTATGATTGGTTACCACGGCGTTTCTGTGATTGCCGACGCATATTTAAAAGGAATTGAAGGTTTTGATGCTGAAAAAGCCTTAGAAGCCATAAAACACAGTGCCGCTCAGGACAAGTTAGGGTTGGCATCTTATAAAAAATTAGGATTTATTCCCGTGGAAGAAGAAAGTGAAAGTGTTTCGAAAACCCTGGAATATGCTTACGACGACTGGACCATTGCGCAAATGGCCAAAAAATTGGGCAAGACTGAAGATTATGAAGTTTATATAAAAAGAGCCCAGCATTATAAAAACCTCTTCAACCCAGAAACCAATTTCTTTCAAGGACGTTTTAACAATACATGGTTTGAACCTTTCGATCCTTTTGAAGTAAACTTTAATTATACCGAAGCCAACGCCTGGCAATACAGCCTGTACGCGCCACAAGATATTTCTGGGATGATAGCTTTAATGGGCGGTAAGGGAAAATTTAAAGCACATTTAGACAAATTATTTACTGCAAAAACCGAAACTTCAGGTCGTAATCAAGCAGATATTACGGGACTTATTGGCCAATACGCCCACGGAAACGAACCTAGCCACCATATGGCATACCTCTATAATTTTGTGAATAATCCACAACGAACCCAAGAGCTAGTCCGCCAAATTTTGACCGAATTGTACACCAACACTCCTGACGGTATTTCTGGCAACGAAGACTGTGGGCAAATGAGTGCCTGGTATGTGTTTAGTTCATTAGGATTTTATCCTGTTACCCCAGGAAGTAATCAATATATTATTGGCACACCATTGTTTCCAAAAGCAACTATTCATCTAGAAAACGGAAAACAATTTACAGTGATTGCTAATACTGTTTCTGAAAGTAACAAATACATAGCTTCGGCAACATTGAATGGAAAATCATTAGATCGAACCTATTTATATCACGAGGAGATCATTAACGGAGGAACGCTTGTTTTTGAAATGACAAATATCCCAAGCAGTTGGGGCACCAAAGATAAAAACATCCCAAAGACAGAAATTAAAGACCACAAAATTCTGCTTTCTCCATTTTTGGTAGAAGGTACCGTAGCTTTTAAAGATTCTACTACATTGGCATTGAAAGTTTCAGAAAAAGAGGCTGCTATTTTTTATAGTTTGAACGATGGAGAATTTTCTAAATATAAAAATTCAGTGACCATTTCAGCTAAAACACTTTTAAAAACGTATGCTGAAAGAAGCGGTCAAAAAAGTGAAGTTCTGGAAACCCAATTTTATAAAATAGATAAAGACGTAAGTATTACTTTAGAAACAAAATTTGCGAACGAATACAATGCCGGAGGCAACAATGCACTTATCGATGGCATTCGTGGTGCTAAAGATTTTAGGACGGGAGCCTGGCAGGGCTACTGGGGAAAAGATGTAGTTGCTATAGTAGATCTAGGCAGTGTGCGATCTATTGATGAAATATCGGTTAACTTTTTACAGGATCAGGGGAGTTGGATTCTTCTCCCTACTGAAGTGGAATGTTATGTGTCCGACAATCCTAGGAATTTCTATAAGTCCTTGCCAAAGGTAAGCTTCGACTCAAAAAATCAATCTGATAGCATTAAAATTGAAACTGCTATTTTCAGAATGAACAACTATAGTGCCCGGTATATAAAAATTGTTGCAAAAAATGCCGGTACATTACCAGACTGGCATGTAGGAAAGGGCGGTGATGCATGGATTTTTGTGGATGAAATTGAAATTAAATAAACCCCCTAGATATCGGGATACTCAGCTACCTTTGATTGAGAAATCAATTAAGCTAACTTATTTTGTATCATAACAATCATTTGAAATTAATATATTTTGAAAAGAAGAAAATTTATTAGAAACACAGCAGTAGGTACATTGGGTGCTTCGTTTGCAATAAGTGCCATCGCCTGTGCCGATGAAAAGCAGAAAACAGGAAAACCTTCATATAAAATAAAAACAATGAGCAAAAAACCGGCAAATCTTCCTCTCGCTATATGTACGTGGCAATTTACTAGTGCAAATCAAACAGCTGGTGACGCGTTAGAAGCTGGAAAACCTGCCTTGGAAGCAGCAATTGAAGGAGTATCGGTAGAAGAACAAAATTTAAAAAACACTACTGTTGGGAAAGGTGGCGCCCCAGATCGCGAAGGAAATGTAACGCTGGATGCTTGTGTCATGGCAACTAATGGTGATTGTGGCGCCGTGATGGCTGTTTCTAATACTAGTCATGTGGCGGCTTTAGCAAGAAAAGTGATGGAAGAGACACCCCACGTGATCTTAGTGGGCGAAGGTGCCGAAGAGTTTGCAACGCTATCAGGTTTTGAAACTGAAAATCTGCTTACAGAAGAATCTAAAAAAGCCTGGCAAGAATGGCTTAAAAGTCCCGAATACAAACCCCTTATTAATATTGAAAACCACGATACTATTGGGATGCTAACCATGGACAAAAAAGGTGACATTGCTGGTGTTTGCACCACAAGCGGACTCTCTTATAAAATGAAAGGTCGGGTAGGTGACAGCCCTATTATTGGCAGCGGTTTGTTTTTAGACAATGAAGTAGGTGGCGCCGTAGCCACAGGAATGGGCGAAGAGGTAGTGAAAACGGTAGGTAGTTTTTTAATTGTTGAACTCATGCGAAACGGAATGTCTCCCCAAGCCGCCTGTGAAGAAGCTATTAACCGAATCGTTTCAAAAAATAACAAATACAAAGACTTTCAAATTGCCTATATCGCGATGAATAAAGCGGGCGAAACAGGAGCATATTGTATTCACGAGGGTTTTACTATGATGAAGTACGAAAACAAAACGAATGAGAATATACTAGTAGACTTTTATCACAAACCTTCCTAACTCCAGCATATGACCCCCAAAAAAAAGTACACTTCAGCATTTATAATTGTAACACTTTTGTTCTTTTTATGGGGATTTATTACCGTGTTAGTAGATAGTCTTATCCCAAGACTGAAAGATGTTTTCGAGCTTTCAAATTTTCAGGCAGTATTAGTTCAGTTTGCTTTTTTTGGAGCTTACTTTTTATTCTCAGTCCCTGCAGGATGGTTGTTATTAAAAATTGGCTATAAGAAGGGAATTATTTTAGGCCTTACTGTTATGGCAATTGGTTGTTTATTATTTTCACCTGCTGCAAGCGAGCGCATTTTCTTGGTGTTTATAATAGGATATTTTACACTCGCTGCTGGCATTACTATTCTCCAAGTAGCCGCAAATCCTTATGTTGCAGTTCTTGGGAGCGAAACAGGAGCTTCCAGCCGACTTAATTTGGCGCAAGCTTTTAATTCTGTAGGCACTACAATTGCTCCAATAGTCGGGGCTTCATTTCTATTGAGTGATACCATCATGTCTTCTGAAGTAATAGCTACATTCACAGATACCGAACAACAAGAATATTATATTGCTGAAGCTTCTGCTGTATCCTCTCCATTCTTGGTACTGGCTGGTTGCATTGCATTTTTAGCATTATTATTTTTATTTATTAAACTCCCCAAAATATTAGAGAGTAGTCCAAAAGGTGGTTTTTTAATTTTACTGAACAACAAAATAGCTGTCATGGGCGTAATAGGCATTTTTGTATACGTAGGAGCCGAAGTAGCAATAGGTAGTTTTTTGGTTCTTTATTTTCTGGATATGAATTTAGTTACTGCCGTTATAGAAAATAATTTTACCAATAGTTTTGCAACAAATATGCTTGGTAAAGAACTTACCGATGTGGATGCAAAAGCGATTGTTGGTTCTTTTGTATTTCTATACTGGGGAGGCGCTATGATAGGTAGATTTATTGGCGCAGTGCTTACTAAACTTATTAAACCCGGGAAAGTTTTGACCATTTTCGCTGGTCTCGCCATTTTAATGATTTGTATCTCCATGAACACAACTGGTTTAGTAGCCATGTGGGCTATATTGGCAGTTGGACTTTTTAACTCTATTATGTTTCCCACCATTTTTACACTCACCCTGGAGGGTCTTGGAGATTTAAAACCTCAAGCCTCTGGTTTACTTTGTACCGCTATCTTTGGAGGAGCTATTATCCCTCCTATGTATGGTTATTTGGCAGACACATTAGGCTTTAAGATTGCATTTGTTTTAGTCCTACTCTGTTATGCTTACATCCTATTCTTTGGGTGTAAAAAACAGAGAACCAAATTGTTACCTACTACGTAGAAACACGTATTTTTTCATAATCGGAATAATCTTACAAATTGCAACGCCTTTTTTTTATAGATTTGTTGTACATAAGTAGGTTGATACCTTAGGGTGTCGATCAAATTTGGGGCGAAAAGTCATCACATCTGTGATGGCTTTTCCATTTTTCTCTTAATATGCTTTTTGAAATGGCGTTTCGACCAATTATAAAAGGCACTCGGCTGCTTTAGTTTTTAAAGTTTGCGTGAGGAGCATTTGTAACAAAAATTATGATTTAAAAGATGTTTTCTGCTGAACAATTCTCAATTTCATCCTAAACATTTTCGAGTCATTAAAATTTCAGCATAAAAAACCTTCTTATAGAAGAAAGGTATTTTCTTGTAGATCTATTTTTCACTAATTAGAACGAATTTCAATCTCATCCAACTCGAAAGTACCATCAAAATCTGGATTTCCACTCCCTATGTATTTCCAAGCAATATAACCTCTGCCTTCCACACAGGACAAACTTACATTTCCTGAAGGGATCCATTCTGGGAAACCGTCATTGTCGCTTACAATTGTTGCAGATCCCAACTCAATCCAGGTAGCCGAGAGAACCGTGTTTTCATTTCCGTCCCAGTCACCTGCAAACAACACTTTCAGTTCACTTCCGTCATCAAAACTATTTGAGGTTTTAAAATTCAAGGTTTCACCTGTTTGTACATCAAAATTGATTTCGGGTGTAAT
This sequence comes from uncultured Flavobacteriaceae bacterium, assembly GCA_963799365.1. Taxonomy (GTDB): domain Bacteria; phylum Bacteroidota; class Bacteroidia; order Flavobacteriales; family Flavobacteriaceae; genus Marinirhabdus. Next base: position 5,948 of record CAWCWV010000002.1, on the reverse strand, counting down.
TAACCAACCAATAGAACTGGCATCCCCAGAATTAAAAGACCCCATACGCGCCGAAATTCCCAACGACATATTCTCACTACTGTCAAACCAAGCTTCCCAGGTTTCGGTACCTGCTTCAATATAGTTGGTCCAGCCGTTCCCTGAAATTGGAGAGTTAATTGTTTGGGTTTCAAAAAAGTCGGAAAAAAGTATATTAGCACCTACAACATCTGCCAGACCGCAGTCTACTATAGGAGGATCACATCTCGCTTCAGTAAAATTGATATCGTTAAGGTCTCTTACCGAAAGTACAGACTCATCATTACTGAAATTTCTGGTGTATACCGCTGTGATACTTCCTGAACCATCAGCTACTATTTGCGATCTGAAATCGGCAAAAGTACTTGTGAATAATCGAATGTTCCCGGTATCGTCACAGCTTTGTAAATTGCGCTCTCCATCAAAATTATCCTGAGGTTCGCCTGCGTAGGTCAGTCCAATTTGAGAGACAATAAATTGCATATCGTTAAGATTTACCAATGTATTTAAGTCGTTTGCGTTTAACTGATTCACCTTTTTGTTTAAAGGCGTTAGCGCTACAATTTCTTCCCCTCCTACCACATAATTATCTAAAATCGCATTTGGGATTTTAACGATTTCATTTACATTTTGAATTCCTAAGGTGAGGATACCAGTATCTTCGTCTACCGCCAGACCATTTAAGATGATATAAACTTTACGTCCTACTTCAAAAGTTTGATAAATATTATTTTTATCCATGATAACTCTTAATCCCAAACGCGGATTGTTGGGTCCTAAGTTTTCGGTTTCTGGGGTATTCTGAATAAAAATTTCATCAAAAAAATTGCCTTTTTCATCACTTGAAATTACATAGCCTTCAATAATTAACGGATCTTCCTCCAATCCAAACGCTGCATAACTATTTCCTGCTTGCTCAAATCTAGCGCGGACCGCTGCAAAAGTTGTGGTAGGTTCCAAACCAGGATCTAGTGGTTTTGGTTCGCAACGTTCGGCAGAATCAAAAACAAGGTCGTTAGGATCTCGAATAACTAGTACATTTTTATCGCCGAAAAAGTTTCTAGTTAAAATCGCCGTTAGTACTCCCGAACCTTCCGGGATAGCAATCCCTCTAAAATCTGCAAAGGTGCTGGTTTGAAAAAGAATAGACCCTCCATCTTCGCTACAGCTTTCTACGAGTCTATCGCCATCAAATTCATCACCTGGTTCGTTGGCAAAAGTGAGCCCTATCTGGCTTTCGGTAAATTGGGCATTTGGAAGTTGGATTAAGGTATTTACATCGTTGCTGGTAAATTGGCTCAAGGTCTTTACTTTTGGAATGAGCGTGTCTTTTTGAGTTGAACGGAATAAAAACTCATCTTCTACTGCTGCTGAAATTTTATCAATTTCACTCCTATTTAAAACACCCAAGGCAATAACGCCACTATTCACCCCCACCGAAAGACCGTCTAATTTTATAAAAATCTTACGTCCTAGATCATATTTAGTGAATAATGGGTTAACATCCAGTAAGACTTTAATTCCTGCCGTTGGATTTTCAACTTCATCCTGAAGAATGAGCTCTTCAAAGAAATTTCCACTCTCATCGGTAGAAATTACATAACCACTCATGAATGTGTTGGTACTTTCAAAAGTGGCTGTTTTTTCGCCTGCTGCCTGAGCAGCTAGTAAAGTTGATTTTACGCTGGTAATAGAAACTTGCTCGCCTTGCAATTCTGGGTCAAAAATATCGGTTTCTGGCAACTCGTACTCATCATCTTCCACACAAGCTATGGTACAAATAGCAAATCCTGCTATGGCTAAAATTTTATAAAATTGAACTATTCTCATAATGTTACCTTTTAAATTAATTTGCGCTTCTTAAAACCGTATGTAAATGTTTGCATAATATGTGGTTCCATTTCCAAAAAAATACCGCGGTCCAAACAGTCTGCCATTTACACGAGACACATCTTCTTTAAGATCTCTAAAATTGGCAAGTTTTCCCTGTTCAAAACCGCCTGTGGTATATTCCTGATTTAAAACATTATTTACCGTTGCAAAAAAACCGATGTAATACTTTTTTATGCGCCACGATTTTCCGCCTACGACATTTACCAAAAAATAAGCATCGAACTCCTGCTGTGCCAGCAAAATCCTTGCTTCGTCTTCGTCATAAGTGCTGAAGGGCAGTGCATCGAAATCCTGATTAAAATTGGCAGTTCTCGCCAGGTTATTTACATCTATATAGGCGTTGGAAAAATAATTTGTGGTGAATCCAACCCACCAAAATTCTGGATCGCGATATTCAAAGCCTAGTTGGTAAGCTCTTTCCGGCCCCCCGGCTACGTGGTAGTTTTTCAAATTTGTAGTGCCATCTCCAAAAGATAATGGTCCTTCAAAGTCGTCGCTGGTTAGATACAAATTCGGATTGTTGTTAAAAATATACTGTCCTACCGAAGCGGCTGCTTTCAGTTTAAAAGTGGGTGTAAGTTGGGCTTCAAAGCCTAGTTCGGCACCCACATTCTGGGTTTCAATACCTGTTACGATTTCCTGAACAAAGGCACTTTTATTCACACCAATACCTGTGAGGTTTTCAGTAAAATAAAATCCAATGTCGGACAGATTTTTAGAATTTATATAAAAACCGGTGAGCCTGGCTTTTATAATGGGCGAACGGTAGATATAGCTTATATCCGCATTCTGAATTTGTTCCACATCCAAGTCTAGCACCACATCATTATTTTGTCTGGCATTATTGAAAGTATTTCTAAGTGTTGGGGCTTTTGTGAAATAGGCGGTATTTAGATCTACTAAATGGCGCCCCGTAACTTTATACGTGGCACCGCCTTTTACACCGTAGGTAGTGAAGCTAACTTCTTCACTTGGACCAAAGGAACGCTCGCCAGGGTAGTTTCCATTTTCGTACAAACCTGTGCGTTGATATTTGGTTTGTCCCGCAGTGGCTGCAACGTAAAAATCTACTTTTCGGTATTTAAGGGCTGCCTGTACAAATCCTGAAATTTCGGTCGCATCCAAAGTATAATTATACTTATACCGCTCCCCTTCTTTTACAATCCTGTTTCGGTTGCGAAGGTCGCTTTGGGCAATGTCTCCCACAATAGTATTTACTTCGTTTTCTGCAAAAAAGTCTACATCCAGATAGCCTGTGCCTCCTAATAGATCTTTTAGGTTAGCAAAGTTTTCACTTTTTAAAGTTCGGTAATTTATGTTTCCACTTAAATTAATGTTTTCTGAAATTTCAGCATTTACAATGGTATTTACCGTAATTTGAGTATCCTCTACGCAATCTTCTTGAACAACATAAATTGAATTGCCTCCATTGGCAACATTAGTTTCGTTCGTGTTTGCTTCGTATAAAGCTGCCCAGTCCAATTGTCCATTGTTCAAAAACTCTTGTTCTGCCAGATACGCTTGCTGAAAATCGAATGCCGAAGGGTTTTCATTCTGAAGAAAAAAACTGGGAAGTCTTTGGTAATAATTTCCGAAGGGATTACGAGCACCTCCCAAATATGCTTCCTGACCGTTCACGGTAACTAACCGCGTCCCACCATTATCGATACGCGTGCTCCCAATTTTACCAAACTGATAGCCAACATTAGTGTTAACATTAGTTTTATTACCTATCTCCCAATAATGATTCAATAAAATAACAGGTTCTTCTACCTCCCGGATACTACTATTCCTAATTTTCCCATCTTGAAAACCCCAGTTTGGATTGTATTGAATTCCTTTTAAATCTCTTACTTCCTGAGTAATTGCTGTGGAACGTCCTCTTCGGTTTGGGGTATAAAATGCGGAAAGATTCAAACTATGGTTTACATTCAATTTCTTTTCTACGGAAGCAAAAAAAGAATTGGCGTCGTAGACTGTTCCGTCTTGATACCCTTCTTCACCATAACGTCTTGATACCAACACCGAATATGCGAAGCCACTTGCCAGCAAACCACTACTGTATGAACCCATTATCCGTCCACGATAACTGCGGTTGGCCGAGGCATAAGAAACACGTCCTCCTTTGCGGTATTGCGAAGCGCGCATTACTATATTGGTCGTCCCCGCAATATCACCAAACGTATATTCACTGGCTGAACTTCCCATAGAAAATTCCCTTTCCCGCTGTGCATCGTTCAAACCACCCCAATTACCCCATTGCGGACGCCCGTTGAATTGTTTGTTCATTTCAATACCATTAATAAGAAGTTTTCCGTTGGCATTGTCTAAACCACGAGGTCTGAAAAACGTAGCGCTAAAATCGAAAACCGCAGCATTTAAAAACACATCTCGGGAAGCTTGGAGTAATCCTGAAATAGTAGAAGAAGTACCATCGTCCTGGTTTAACTCCGCATCGCTTAGGCTAATGATTCCTATTTGGGCTTCAATTTCAGTAAGATCTAAAGAAAAAAGGATTGGATCCAGGTTAACACTACTGCCGTTTTGGATGGTTATGCGAATTTTTTTTGTGACATATCCTTCCTTACTTATAACAAGTACCTGTTCTCCTTGTGGTAGTACTTCACTGGAAATATAAAATAGTCCCAGCGCGTCTGTAGTGGCTGTTAAAACACTGGATACAATACGTATTTCAACATTGGACACAGGTTCAGTAGCATCAGCATCTATGACCCTTCCCATAACAATAGCCTCTTGTGCTAAAAACGATACACCCCAAAAAAGAACTAAGCATAGGGTAGCATAGAAGTTTTTCATTCTAAACATACTAACTAGTAATTTGTAAGGGGAGTGTAGACAAATTTAACTATTTCATACGAAACATGTATTCTTTCGTATAAAATATATACGCTACTCCACTCAAAATTAATATTTTAGCATATCATGAACACGACCAACTACATCATTGCTTGTTTATTTCTTTCCTTTTTCTTCGGAAATGCGCAGGAAACAAAACAGTACAAAATTCAAACTGTTGCGTTTTATAATTTGGAAAATCTGTTCGATTTTGAATACGACCCCCTAACGTTTGATGATGATAGAACGCCTGATGGTAAAGACCATTGGACCGAAGAAATCTATCAAGCAAAGTTGAAAAACATGGCGAAGGTAATTTCAGAAATTGGTACCGAAGTAACCGGAACTACCCCAACAATAGTAGGGGTTTGTGAAATTGAAAATAGAAGAGTGCTGGAAGACTTGGTGAATCAAGAGTCATTATTGAAAAAGGAATATGGGATTATTCAGTTCGATTCTCCAGACCGTCGTGGGATAGATGTGGCACTTATTTATCAAAAAAGGCTATTTACGCCCACACATTATAAGGCAATTCCACTTTATATGTACCACGAAAACGACCTTGCGAAAAGAATTTACACAAGAGATCAACTAGAGCAAGTGGCATGCTGGATGGCGAGAAAATTCATCTTATCGTAAACCATTGGCCCTCCAGGAGCGGCGGTGAGGCAAGAAGCAGACCGAAGCGTATAAAAGCAGCACAACTAAACAAATATATTAGAGACTCTCTCTTTGTTGAAGATCCTTATGCAAAGGTGATTACTATGGGCGATTTAAACGACGATCCCACAAGCCCCAGTGTAAAAGAATACCTCAAAACCGTTGATACCAAAGAAGATTTAAAGCTAAAACAATTGTACAATCCCATGGAAACTATGTTTAAAAAAGGATTGGGAACCCTGGCGTGGCGTGATGGTTGGAATTTATTTGACCAAATGATAGTCTCTACAGAACTCCTAAAAAACGATTACAAGAGTTACCGCTTTTATCAAGCAGGGATTCATAATAAACCTTATCTAGCTAATGCACGTGGGCGGTACAAAGGTTATCCGTATAGAAGCTTTGGAGATGGCGGGTTTACTGGAGGGTATAGTGACCATTTTCCTGTGTATTTGTATTTGATTAAGGAAAAATAGTGCTTCTATACAATTCAAAGAAATAAAAAATTAAGAAATTTTCTA
>CAWCWV010000001.1:0-525141 GCA_963799365.1 uncultured Flavobacteriaceae bacterium | reverse complement strand
TTAACTGAGCTATTGGTTTATCTGTAAAATACGCCCTCCTCTTAACAACCCGTTAATACACAAGGTATTTTCATAAAAATTTCGGTACTTGCACTCGTGAACTTTAACTATTCATACCGCGCATTTGTAATTACCTGCTTGCTTTTTGCCATATTTTTTCTAGCGCTCTATAGCTGGAAACTGGGAAAAGGCCAAGAGCCTTTTAACCCAAAATACGATATTGAATATGTTGAAACAGACCCTTTTTTAGAAGAAGAACTGCTGGAAGAATTAATGGCACTTTCAGAATTAGAAAACACCAAAATAGAAACCAACCGCGCCTACAACGAAGCTGAAGAATTTCTTAAGGAAGGCCGTGACAGCGAAGAAGAAGAAAAAAGTTTCGAAGAAAGACTGGCTGAGATGGATGCCGCCATCAACGAAGGCCTCACCAATAATTCTGAAGCAGAAATAAAAGCCGCCAAAGAAAAAATGAAGGAAACTTTTGAAACTTCCTTAAAAAAAGATATCGGTAAAAAGAAAGCTACCAAAGGCAGCAACCGCAAAACGACCATTAGCTACAGCCTAAAAGACAGAAAAGCACTGGAGTTACCCAACCCCGTCTACACCTGCGATGGCGGTGGAAAAATAGTGATTTCAATTGAAGTAAATGCCTTAGGACGTATTACGAGTACAACCTACAATAAGGGGCTTTCTACTACTACAAATGGGTGCCTTATAGATAGCGCACTTGAATATGCCAACAAAGCAAGATTCACAACATTGGCAGGAAATGATGGACAGGTAGGTACTATTAGCTACAATTTTCCAGGACAAAATTAGGCGATCAAAGCTGCTACATCTTAGTGTCTTTAAAACAATACAATTAAATTATGGAAAAGCAGCGATGTTGGTGGTGTGGAGATGACCCACTTTATATGGAATATCACGATACGGAATGGGGCGTGCCTGTATATGACGACGACAAACTATTCGAATTTTTAATCTTGGAAACTTTTCAAGCAGGGTTAAGTTGGATCACCATACTTCGGAAGCGTGAAAATTTCAGAAAAGCGTTCGATCAGTTCAATTATAAAAAGATTGCTAACTATTCCGAAGAAAAAGTACAAGCACTACTACAAGATGCTGGTATAATTAGAAACAAATTGAAGATACGTGCTACTATAACCAATGCACAGGCATTTATGAAGGTGCAGGAGGAGTTTGGAAGTTTTAGTGCCTATATCTGGGGGTTTGTAGATGGGAAACCTATTCAGAATTCCTTGAAAAACAAAACTGAAGTACCAGCAAACACACCGCTAAGTGATACGATAAGTAAAGATCTAAAAAAACGCGGATTCAAATTTGTGGGGAGCACTGTGATGTATGCATATATGCAGGCAACAGGGATGGTGAACGACCATTTAGTAACTTGCTTTCGATATAATGAAATATAACTATTAGGTCCCTTTGGCCACGGCCAGGTATTTATTTTTTTTAGTGTCTAGTTTAAGGACTTTAAGGGTCTGCTGGTAGCGATATCTTGAAGTTTCATCTTTTGGCATCTCTATTTCAAACCATTTTTCAAACCATTTTTTTGCTTCTTTATAATTGCTTCGGAAATATTGTGTGTTGGCTAATTTCTTATAAATTTCTAGCGTCGGATATCCTTCCTTTATAGTTTGTTCGTAGACTTTAACAATATCAATATCCTTATTAACTTGGCTTTTCTCTTGAGAGAAACCGGTTGAGGATATAAAAAGAAGAAGCATAAAAATAATTATCTTATAGTGTTGCTCTTTCATAAGTTTGATTTATTAAAGATAACAATATGATAAATATCTGGCTTAAAACCAAATATATACGACGAATTAGATATTTAGGTGAAATAAAAATGCCGCTACTTACTAGTAACGGCATTTATTGTTTTGCTAATATGCAATCTTTATTTCTTCAGTAATTTTTTAACAGTTGTGCCTTTCTCGGTCGTTAAGGTTACAAATAAAGTTCCGGACCAGTTTGCCGGCAGATCTAGCGTTAACCAGCCATTGCTTACTGCAAACTCTTTAGACATTAATTCTTGTCCTAACACATTGTTTACAGCGACAGCTACTGTTGCAATATTGTTATCAAAACGAAAAGAAACTTGGTCTGTTGCAGGATTTGGAAATGGCCCTGTGATCGATGTAGTTTCAAAAGTATTTGTATTTAACACCTCACCTAAATTCATGGTCCAATAGCCTTCCGGAGCTACAATAGGTCTAACTTGTATTTTACCCGAGTTAGCTTCAGCAGCTATGTAATATTGAATATTCTCTTCTGTATCGGGGATTGTTATGTCTACAGTCCACATATTGCTTCCAGCATCGCTCATAGCAGTTTCTTCCCAAGTAACAGCACTTTCTTCTTTCCAAAAAACGGTAGCAGTAGCGATTCCCGAGTTATGCTTAATCTGTGCTGCAACTGGCACCACTGTATTTGCTTCGGCTTCATCAATTTTCTGGTGTACAATCCATAGGGGATCTGCAACACCTATGGTATGTGTAATACAGTGAATGGCACCTAATTGTGAAATTAGATTTTCACCACCATTGTCTACGTCTATTCCTACAATGTTGTATCCAGGCATCATTTCTTCCCATTGTGCCAATGCAGGGACGTCTACTTCGGTTCTGTATGTTGGTATTAAAATAGTTTTATTTACAAAGGTTGCATTTGTAAACGTGCGGTAAGAGCCTCCAGTATCTGGATGGTTTCCAGATGTACTTGGTGGCGCATCAATCCATTTTACATCGTAAGGGGTACCAAAAGTTGATGAAAAATTACTTAATACATAGTTTATATTCGCTTCAATTTGAGGGCCATCTGCAACTCCTTCGGGATATTTACTCACTAATAGGGTTTCCTCATCCAGCAATTTCATGTGCATGTCTATATGATGAATCCCATCATAGGGCAATATTGGCATTTTTATATAAGAATCAATTCCCATATAAGCGCTCATTACTTGGTCGATTTGTGCTTCGGTTTTAGGCGTTACTCCGTAAGGATTGCCGGGTTCGTTTTCTTCTAATATTAATTCTGAAGCAAACGCATTTCCTAATCCGTCACTCATAAAATTTCCACCAGTATTCACCAAATCATTGGTGCCACTATCTGTTACATAAATAGGCACTCCTGTGTTCGAGGCGTGTGCCAGCGGCATGACATCGTCATTAGGACGCGGGCGATTATAAATCCAATCTACCAATGCACGATCTCCTACATCATCACTATATATAGTATTTCCAGCATAATCACGAATCCAAATAGTATCCCAATCTTCATCTAAAAAAGTAACATTTGTTAAATCCACTCCATTCGAAGTTAAATAATTAGCAACACTTGTTTCGTTTTGTGTGGTAATAATCACTTTACATTCCTGAACCGCGGCCTGCACAATTTGGCGTAAAATATTGGGAAAATTTGGTTGCCAAGTAACCACTAAATACTCTACCTCTTCCCACTCTGCCATCGTTCTTACTGGACCAGTTGGTGGAGGAGTTCTGTTATCACTACCAAAAGTATAATTAGGCAGAAGTGCTTTTTCAGCTTCCGTTAAAAAATGAGGAATTGGTTGTTCTTGCGCTACTAACGGTGCTACAAAGAACAAAACCAATACTATTAAAATAGGAGAAATCTTTTTCATGGGTGTAATTAATTATAAAGCGAATATAATCATAAAAAGTTTCTTTAGTAAATACCTGTTTGTTAAAAGCTTAGGTATTTCATAAATTTGGCTCTCGAGATTTCCACAGCGCCTAGGCTTTCTAAATGCTGTGTATATACTTGGCAATCTATAAGGGTATAAGCTGCTGCTTTATACTTTTCAACTAAATGGTAAAACCCCACTTTTGAAGCATTACTCACCAGACTAAACATACTTTCGCCACAAAATACTTTCTGTTCAGGAAGTTGAATTCCGTAGCCACCTCCCACAAGTTGCTGGTCTTGCCAAACTTCAAAAGAAACAGCGTGTCCGCATTTGTGAAGCTGAAGATACGCGTCCTTCATCTCTTGTGTGATCCAGGTTCCTTGCTGCCGGTCTCTTTTTATGTTTGCGCAATGGTTGATAACGTTTTCAAAATCCTGATTAAAAGTCACGGTAAATGGGTTCTTCTGAATTATTTTCTGAAGCGATTTCGAAACCTTAAAATCTTCTACATACAAAACCATTCTGGGATCTGGGCTCCACCATAAAATAGGCTGCTTAGCCTCGTACCAGGGAAATATTCCCGAAGTATAAGCCAATAGTAATCTTTCAACAGATAAGTCTCCACCTACCGCTACCAATCCATCTTCCGAGGCTTCAGAAACATCTGGAAATTTTAATTCTTTTGTGAGAAGTTGGACCATGTCATGAGTTAAGGAAATTTCAGTTGTAAAATAAGTACCCTATTAAAATAAGCAAAAATAAATTGCGTAAAATTTAAAAATCCCACCATACGGCAGGATTTTAAAAAGAGCTATTTATTATGTTATAGAAACCGTCCTTATTAAGCCTTTTTCTGAGACGAATGTCATTAGGACTATGGCTTTTATAAGCTAGACGTCACAAAGATTAGTTTTGCTAAAAAGGCAAATCGTCGTGATCGTCTTCATTTAAATTGCTGGCTGGCTCAAATGTATCTGCTGGAGGCATTGGTGGCATATCTTTAGATACAGATTGGTCTGCATTTTCAATTCTCCATCCTTGAATAGAATTAAAGTATTTGGTCTCTCCCTGCGGATTTACCCATTCTCTACCTCTTAAATTGATACTTACTTTCACATTCTGCCCTATTTGATAGCTGTTTAGCAAATCGGTTTTATCCTGCACAAACTCTATCATAATATGTTGTGGATATTGCTCCTCTGTAGTCACAACCAATTCTCTTTTTCTAAATCCGTTGCTTCCAAAAGTGGCTGTTTCGCCAATCATTTTAATTTTTCCTTGTACTTCCATCTTTTATTATTTATTAATTTCCTTCGGAAATTTATTATCTATTCTATACTCTTAGTTTCTATTTTTTGCTAATAACAAGCACCATGCATCGGTTACTTCTCCTTGTTTCAAAAGCGATTGAACCTCTTCATGAATTTCTGTTTCTGTTCCTGAGGCAATCAGATATTGATAGGGCTCTGAGGCTTGATCTACAAAGGTATCAATTTTTTCAGCATCAGGTAGTTTTTCTACATTAGCCAATATCCCTAAATCATTTCCTGTGAGCGTTTTGCTCAGTTTTACAGTAACTGGCAGGCTGTCTACTCCAATTCCTAAAGTTCGCAAGGGTTTTTCAACTTCAAACATCCCTTCTTTAGCGCGAGTGTACCAATTACCCCCCATACGAGCTACCGTATCAATTTTAAATGGGTCTATATTTCCTTCTGCATCGAGGATTTCTTCGTGTAAGTGTACTTTTACTACTTCACAAATCACTAAGTTACCCGCACCACCTTCGCTTCCCAAGCCAATTACTTCATTTACCTTACATTCAAATTGAACGGGCGCTTCTTTCACACGGGGTGGTTTAACAATGCTTGATGGCATTTGTGTAAATCCGGATTTTATAAATTCGTTAATACCCTTGTCATATTCCGTAGAGGACAAACTCATTTGTTGTACCATGGCATGGCTCACAATGTTTATAACCACCTCCTTAGTCTCAAGTACATTTTCCAGGGTATGCTTCGTCGTATTATCCCGAACTCTTCTCGCAGGAGAAAAAATCATAATAGGTGGGTTGGCACTAAACACATTAAAGAAGCTATAAGGCGATAAGTTTATATTGCCTTCTAAGTCTATGGTACTGGCAAAACAAATAGGTCTGGGAGACACTGCTCCTAACAAATAACCATGCAATTTACCTACAGAAATTTCTTTTGGATCTATACTTAACATACCGCAAATGTACCCAAAGTAGCAACTAATTGAAAACTTGCTTGCACAATAATATCAACATTTTTACTTTATATTTAAACCGATAAATAGTAATATATGTATAAAAGAAAAGCCTTTGCAAGATGGATGATTGTTTTAGCATCCCTAGGCATAATAATTTTAGTAGGCTATAACACCTATTCCTTCCTTGACAGACTGAAGGAAAACGAACGTGCTAAAATGAAGATTTGGGCTGCAGCACAAGAGGATTTGCAAGAATTCCAATTAAGCGACAACATGTTACTAAGCCCGGTAGTTCTAAAAATTCTAGAAAGCAACACTACCACCCCTATGGTCTTACATACTAAAGAAGAAGATTTGTACGATTATAGAAATATAGACATCACAAAAAAAGACTCGATACATTTAAAAGAAAAACTCATTGAACTTTCTAAGCTATACGCACAAGAATACAAACCCTTAGAAGTTACTTACAAAGACAAAGTACTTACTACTATTTACTATGGAAATTCTCCCATTATTAACAAACTTAAATTTTATCCAGCACTTCTCATTATAATTATCGCTTTAATTTTTAGCGCCGTATATTTCTTTTATCAAACTGCAAAAAGTTCCGACCAAAACAAACTATGGGCTGGAATGGCCAAAGAAACAGCGCATCAAATTGGGACCCCGCTATCTTCTTTAGTAGGTTGGGCTGAAATTTTAAAAATAGAAAATGTAAATCCTGAATATATTATTGAAATAGAAAAAGACATAGACCGGCTACAAACCATTACAGAACGTTTCTCCAAAATAGGCTCTGTCCCCACCCTAAAAAAAACAGATCTTGTAAAGGAAACTGTAGATGCCTATGAGTATCTAAAAAACAGAAGCTCGAAATTAATTGAATTCGAATTTGAAGTGCCCGCACAACCTATTTACGTAGCACTCAATCATCAATTATACAGTTGGACAATAGAAAATCTGGTTAAAAATGCCATTGATGCTATGAAGGGAAAAGGAAAAATAAATGTTTCCATTTCGTCTAAAAACAACAAAGCTTTTATTGAAATATCAGACACTGGAAAGGGAATTCCGAAGCGAGATTTTAAGAGAGTATTTTTCCCTGGCTTTACAACCAAAAAAAGAGGATGGGGTCTTGGACTATCCTTAGTAAAAAGAATTATTGAAGAATACCACGATGGCAAAATTCGCGTTTTAAAAAGCAACCCAAAGACTGGCACGACTATGAGTATAATGCTCCGCCAAACAAACTAGCATGAAAAAAATCCACACCTTACATACTGCACGGTTAAATAATAATTGTCCTACCTGTTATGCAACAGACGGTCTGGAACTCACTTTTAGTCAAGAAAAAGCAGAAAATACATTTTATAAAAAGACAGAGAAAGAAATCAGTTCAAAAATGTATTGCCACACCTGTAATCAGAATATTTTTCCTGTGAATTGGACCGATGATATTGAGCGGGTATATGAATATAACCGAAAACTAGCTGCCCCAAGTAGCACAGGCATTAAACTAAAATCTCTGGTCTATATCTTGATATTATTAGCCATAATAGTTGTGGCGGCAGTAGTTTACTATTTTATTCGCTAGAAATTCTTGGCAATTTCGGAAGCTAATGAAGCCAACTCTTCCTGGGTCATGTCAACTTTATGCTGAAATGACATATCCTTCATTTCGTTTATTGGTATAAGGTGAACATGAACATGAGGAACCTCCAAACCAATCACCGAAAGGCCTACACGCTTGCATGCTACTGTTTTTTCAAGTGCTTTTGCCACCTGCCTAGAGAATTGCATTAATTGCAGATAGTCCTGCTCCCCTAAATCGAAAATTTTGTTGGTTTCTTCTTTGGGAACGCAGAGTGTATGTCCAATCGCATTCGGATTAATATCCAAGAAAGCTATAAACTTATGATCTTCAGCAATTTTATGGCAGGGAATTTCTCCTTCAATTATTTTTGTAAATATAGAAGCCATAGATTACTCTCGGGTTATTTCAACAATATCAAATTTCATGGTGCCATTTGGCACTTGTATTTCGGCACTTTCACCTACTTTTTTTCCTAATAATCCTTTCCCTATAGGAGAATCTACTGAAATCTTCCCTGTTTTTAAATCTGCTTCACTTTGGGCTACTAACTTATAAGTCATGGCAGCACCCGTAGTTTGATTTTTAATTTTCACGGTAGAATGCACCAACACTTTACTGGTATCAAGCTGAGTTTCATCAATTAATCTGGCCCCTGCTAGGGTTTCATCTAATCTGGAAATTCGCATTTCCAACATTCCCTGCGCTTCTTTTGCAGCATCGTATTCGGCATTTTCACTTAGATCACCCTTATCGCGGGCTTCAGCAATTGCTTGAGATGCTTTTGGACGCTCTACATCCTTTAGATGATTAACTTCGTCTCTCAGTTTTTTTAGCCCTTCGGCTGTATAGTAAGATACTTTGCTCATAATTCCTTCGTTGTATTCTTATAACATCTTTATAAACCTTTTTAATAAATAGTTTATATACCAAGATTCCCGCCTGCGCGGGAATGGAAAAATCCCATGCGTTGACGGGATTTCGTTATACAAATATACTAAAAAATAACTTGTTGGCTATTTTATCGTAATTTTGAAGCTGAATTAAACAACGTTATTTTTTAAGTACAAACCTCTAAATTTTATACTACCGTGGGCAATTTCGCAAAAATAGTATTCAGCATTGTGCTTCTAGGCATTCTTTCTGTTTCATGCAAAAATGATGATGATTTTACTGGCAATAATCCCAACCTTATAAATCCTTTAGTAAATATTACCCTCAACTTGAGTTTACCTCAGTACGATCCCTTAAGATTCCCAGGGGGAAGTGTTTTATTAAATCCTCCACAGGGTATTAGGGGTGTTGTTATTTACAACATTAATAATAACGAATACGCTGCTTTTGAGTTAAGCGACCCTAATCATACTCCAAATTCCTGCTCCAGGATGGAGATAGATGGCATTGTTGCCACTTGCCCCTGCCCAACTGACGACAATGAATACAACATCGTGACCGGCCAGCATATGAGCGATCAAAACTTGTTTCCTATGTTACGTTATAATGCGGTTCGCAATGGCAATGTAATTACGGTTAGTAATTAAAATCCGTTACTGTACCGAAGCCCACAAAAAATCTCAAAAATTTTAAGATTTTAGTAAATTTTAAAAAACGAACTAGAATTTTACAGTGGCTCCTAATAGAAAATTGATTGTAGCCTGTGGGAAAAATCCAGCGCCTTCTACTGTGGTTATTGTCCCTGGATTACTGAAATCATCATCGAACGTAAAAAAATATCCGTTGTTTACATATGCTACGTTGAAAAGGTTATTTACCAAACCTTGAAAAACTATTTCACGTACAAAAGGAATTTTTTCCAAAGTATAATTTATGTTTAGATCATTCGTAAAAAAACTATCCAATCTGGAGAGCTCACTATCTAAATTACCCATAAACTGCTCGCCCACAAATTTTGTTAGAAAGTTAACCTCCAAATTTTTAATTGGACTGTAGGCAATGATATTTCCAACTACAATCTCTGGCGAAAATGCTAGATTTGTGCTTCCCAAGTTCACTAGTTCGCCATCCCTGGAAAAAATAAAATCCTGATTTTTATTACTGCTCAGCGCAATATTTGGTGACACGGACAGATTGTCCAGGATGGCAATATTCGCATCTATTTCCAGCCCCAAACGATAACTTTTTCCGCTTGTTTCGCGCAAGGGTTGCCCAACATCGTCCAAAGCACCCGTTAAGACCAGTTGGTTTTGATAATTCATATAAAACAAATTACTGTTTATGGAAACTTTAGGGGATCCAAATCGCCATCCCAATTCAAAATCGTCTAGGGTTTCGGCAGTAAAAATATCTTGTTCAAAATCACTCCTGCGTGGCTCTCTGTTTGCTCTTCCGTAAGAGGCATAAAACTGGTTGCCTCTATTTAACTGAAAAGAAGCCCCTGCTTTAGGGTTAAAAAAACTATACGTTTTAGTGTCGTTCAGCTCAATCAGGTCTGATGTAGTACCAAGTGTTTCATATCCTACAAAACGCCCCTGCAAATCTCCAAAAACGCTCCATTCCTCATTTATTCTATAGGTACCTTTTCCAAATATGGTGAACTCGCTTTTATCACCTGTTCCAAAATAATAGCGATCCCTAATCTCCGACCCACCCGCAAACTGAGCCCAAATTACTTCTCCATAATGATCGCCGTTATATTGACTAAAAAATAATCCTGTTGAAACATCAAACTCGGTGTCTTTGTAATTTACATTCGCATTCAACGCATAAAAGTCGTTATCTAACCAGCGACGGCGCACTAAATCTGTAGTATTTATAGTGGTTCCTTCTATTTCTATAGGTTCAAAACCGTATGTATCAAAATCTTCGTCTTCTTTATACTGCTCAAAATACCCTCTTCCATAGGTGTAATTAAAAGCTACATTGCTGCTCCAATTGTTATTGTAGCGTTGGTTCCAAAGCAATTGGTAATGGTCTTGTGCATAGTTATCTACTTCATTATCGTAAAACTGAATATTTCCATTTTCATCTGTATACAATCCAGAAGGATTGAAAGTTCGGTCCCTTGCCAAGGTTTCTGCATCTATGCCATTGTAAGCTTGGTATGTTTCTTCCCTACCTCCAAAAGCAATTGCTTTTATTAATGTGTTCCCGTCTTTAAAAGCTCCTTGCAAAAAATACGATTTTAAGTCGCTGGAAGCACGATCCACATACCCATCGCTTTGAATATTAGAAAGACGCCCAGATATTTCGAAATGATCGTTGAGCAATCCCGTACTAAATTTCACACTGTGTCTTCTAATATTGAAAGAGCCAAAACTATTAGAAATTTCCCCATACGCTTTTTCAGAAACGGCATCAGTGAGCATATTTAGACTTGCCCCAAATGCTCCTGAGCCATTAGTAGAAGTTCCAACGCCTCGCTGCAACTGTAAACTTTGTACCGAAGACGCAAAATCTGGAAGATTTACAAAAAAGGTTCCCTGGCTTTCTGCATCGTTGAAAGGAATTCCATTTAGGGTTACATTAATTCTGGAGGCATCACTTCCTCGAACTCGAATGTAGGTATATCCCACACCAGCACCAGCATCGCTAGTAGTAACAACAGAAGGTAAATAATTTAATAAGATAGGAATGTCTTGGCCAAGATTTCGTTTTTCAATATCCTCGGCCGAAAGATTGGAGTGCGTAATTGGCGAGTCTGCCTTAACTCGAACCGATTGCACCAAAACTTCTTCTAGTGTGTTGATACTTGTGGTGTCTTTTTGTTTTTCTTGTGCCAGAATAGTTGTTGTGGCAAAAAATGCAATGGTAATTGTACGTAACGTTTTCATTCGTAAAAGTTTAGTTTACGAATAAAAGGGGCGTTATTCTTAGTTGTTAAATAAATTCTGACAGTAGGAAATCTCCAGCTCGCCAGCCAGCTCCTCGCTAAAAATGTCCACTGGACATTTTCTTTACGCTTAGTGTAAAAAGAACGCCTGCGCGCCTTCCCGCACCTCGCTAAAAATGTCCACTGGACATTTTCTTTACGCTCGGCTTCCTAAACAGCATTACCTGTTCCAGGTTCTATGGGTATGATCTCAGCCAAAAGGATTTTAGATGTTAGACTTAGATATTAGATTTATGAATATTTTATTCAAAAATCGTCAATCGTCAATCGTCGATCTTCAATCTTTCGAGCACCCCTTTGAGATGTGATGTAAAAGTACTAAAGGCTTTTCGATTTCGTTCAATTTAAAGTAACGATTTTCTTTATCTTTACTTTACATGAGCAAACCTTTTAAAACTCGTTTTCCCCTGAAAATTATTGCGAGCTACCTAGTCCTGGCGACTTTGGCGGCAGTCGTTGTAGTTTTTCTTTTTTCAGAATTACGAACTTATCTAAACACTACTAATGAAACTGATAGCAAGGAAGTAGTTAAAACAGGCTCACTTATTAACTTAGTTTATGAAACCGATAGCTACTCGCGACTCGCTTTACTTTCAGAGAACGAAGAAGACTACCAATTGTTCCAGGTTCGGGTAGATTCCTTATACCAAAGGATAGCCGATTTCAGAAAATCTACTCCAAAAGAATCTCAAAAGGCACAACTGGATAGTATTAAAAAATTACTCATTTCTAAGAACAAGAATATAATTGCGCTTCGGGAGCTTTCTATGCAAATGAACGAAGATACCTCGCTTGATGAAATTTTAAGAGAGTTTAATAATCTGGAAAATAACATGGGTAAATTTACCCTGGAAAATTATCTTAAACCAAAATGGAGGAGCCGAAAAGAACGTAAATCCTGGGAAAACATTATAAGACTGTCTAATATGAATAAAGGTGTGGACACCATGAAAGTGTCCGCAAAACTCATAGACTCTACACTTGCCACAACACGATTTATTGTAGCCGAAGCAAAATATAATAGAAACAAAAACAGGGAAGAGTTAAAAGCACGCGAAGCCGAACTTATTGCAAATGATCTTGTAATTTCAAAAAATCTACAAGAACTTATCACAGTTTTTGACCAAGAAATTTCCAGAAATTATCTACGCGAAAAAACTGAACAACAACGTTCTATTGAGAAAGCAAGTAGTGTTTTAAAGATTTCGGGGATTGTTGGATTGGTGGTTATTCTATTGTTTTCTTATATAATTATTACCGACTTTTTTAGAGCGGAAAAACTTAGAAAAAAACTTCGGATTGCTAAAGAAACTACTGAAGATGTCCTAAAGAGCAGAGAACAGCTTATTGCCACGGTGAGTCACGATCTTAAAACACCTTTGCACACTATTTCTGGGTATACTGAACTTTTCAGAAATACACCACTTTCTGAAAAACAGGAATATTATACCAACCAAATTGCAAGTGGCTCCCTTTTTATTACACAATTAGTGAATGACCTGTTGGATTTTTCAAAACTGGAAGCCGGGAAACTAAAAATTGATCATATTGCATTTCCGTTAGAAAATATCTTGTTAGAATCTGGAAATGCGGTAAAAGACAGGTACTCAGATAAAGCTGTACAGCTTCATTTTTTAATCGATGAAAAACTTAAAAACCGCTACTTTAAAAGCGATCCATTACGCATTAGGCAAATCGTGCTTAATTTGGTAAGCAACGCTTTTAAGTTTACTGAAACTGGAAGCGTTTCTATAATTGCTGAGATTATAAGTGAAAAGAAGAAGCAAACAAAAGCAAAAATTACAATAAAAGATACCGGAATTGGTATTTCTGCTGAAAAACAAGAACTCATTTTTAAAGAATTCACACAAGCTGAAGAAGATACTTCCAGAAAATTTGGTGGTACTGGTTTGGGGTTGGCAATTTCAAAAAAATTAGCTGGTCTATTGGGTGGAAATATCTCTGTAGTTAGCCAACTAAATAAAGGAAGCTCCTTTTCGGTTATTCTTCCCTTAGAAAATGTTGCTGAAACCGAAATTGCAAAAGCGCCAAAAACTATTTCTAAAAAAATTAGCCTAGCAAACATGGAACTTAAAGCACTGGTCTTTGATGATGATCATGCCATGCGCTCACTACTTTCGGAAGTTTTGGAACAGGAAGGCATTATTTGCAACACTTTCGAAAAATTTGCAGATTTCGAAACCATTTCTGGAGCTATAGATTACGACTTTGTACTTACAGACATACAAATGCCGGAAACAGATGGCTTTCAGGTTTTAAAAAATTTAAAAAGTGGAAGGTTTTTTATGTATGCAGATCAGCCGATTATTGCAATGACGGGTAATCAACAACACAAAAGCGACTATTATTTTGAACAAGGTTTCAGTGAATTGCTCCACAAACCTTTCCATAAAGCAGATTTACTAAATGCACTCCATGTTTTGTTTAACATACCTGAAGAAGTTAAAAAACAACCTATAACCGCTACAAAAAAAGAGGGTGCGCTATATGATCTAAGCTTATTGAGATCTTTTATGAAAGATGACGAGGGCTTGAAAGAAATAGTATCTGTTTTTTTAATTCAGACCAAAAAGGATATGTTAGAACTAAAGGAAGCCGTTACTAAAAACGACCGCGACACCATACGTGCTTTATCACATAGAAAACTCACTATGGCGCGACAAATCCAAGCAAATAGTGTAGTTTCATCATTAGAAATTTTGGAATTGATAACAAATGACGACACGGAGTTGGCCTGTCTTTTCAATAAATTAGAAGAGGAGATGGTAAAAATGACTACTGCCCTAGAAAGCGAAATTTCTTAAAGTTCTATATTGTAATGATTCAACTTATTGTAGAGGGTTTTTCGAGTAATATTTAAGAGTCTCGCTGCCTTTGCCTTGTTATATTCGGCTTCTTTTAAAGCGTTTAAAATAAGCTGTTTTTCGTTTGTTTCTTTTGAAAAGTCCTTTTTTTGAGTAGTTTCTGCACCTATAACTACTTCTCTGGGAATAACATCTATATTAATTTTAGACGAATTGGTTAACAAAACTGCACGTTTTAATACATTTTTTAGCTCTCTTAAATTACCTGGCCAGGCATATTTTTTAAAGGCTGTTTCAACTTGCTTATCCAATCCTTTAATGTTTTTTCCCAATGCTGTATTTGCTTGGTCCAAGAAGAATTCGGTAAAAAGAAAAAGATCTTCTTTTCGCTCCTTTAAGGCTGGAATTTGAACAGAAAATTCGTTTAAACGGTGGTACAGATCTTCACGAAAAGTTCCTTCTGCTACGGCTTTGGTTAAATCTTCATTAGTGGCAGAAATAATACGAAGATCTACTTCTATTTCGTTATTACTTCCCACAGGTTTTATGCGTCGTTCCTGCAGCGCTCGCAATAGTTGTATCTGATTTTCATATGAAAGATTCCCCACTTCATCTAGAAATAAAGTACCGCCATCTGCCGCTTGAAAGTGACCAATTTTATCGTTTACGGCACCAGTAAAACTTCCTTTAATATGCCCAAAAAACTCACTTGCCGCAATTTCTTTTGGGATAGCACCACAATCTACAGCTATAAAAGGCTTGCCATTTCTTTGGCTCATATCATGAATAGCCTTAGCTGCAACTTCCTTCCCTGTTCCACTCTCACCTTGTATGAGTACACACATATTTGTGGGGCCTACCAATTGTAAATACTCATTGAACTTTTTTGAAATTTCGCTAATTCCATTTACATAAGGAGCACCTAATCGTATCTTATCGGCTGTTTGCCCGTTTTGGGTAAATGTTTTTTCACTTTCCTCCTTTACTTTTGGCACAGAAGTTTTAAGTACCATCAATAATTCCTCAGGTCTAAAAGGCTTGGAGATATAATCTATAGCACCTTTTTTTATAGCATCTACGGCTGTATTTACATCTGCATACCCAGTCATGATAAGGACTTTCGTGCCTGGAGCGGTTTCTTTACAAAATTCTAAAATTTCAATACCAGTGGTATCTGGTAATTTAAGGTCTGTTATTACAATTCCATATGCTGCTTTAGACAAAAACTTCCGCCCGTCTTCTCCGTTGTGGGCTACGGTAACTACAAAATTGTTTCGCTTTAGAAATGAAGTTAGCATTGCGGCAAAGGAAACATCGTCTTCTATTAATAAAACCTGCTCTGTCATAAGGTAAGAAAAATGTAAAAATAGAGAATATACCTACAATAAAGGTTAATAATTTATAAATAGCTACACAAAATTATAAAAGAAGCTTTAAATATAATCAAAAAAAAGGGTGCCCTGTTTGGGCACCCATGCGAAGTATTGAATCTAAAAATACCTGCAGCTTACTGCTTTTGAATCTATCTATTACCTGCTGTGGCTTGCAAGCTAAAGCTGTTGCTTTCTAAATAGAATTTTTGAATTCACCTTTTTCAGAGTTTTGACAATGGTAGCACTCTCAAATATTGTTGCTACAGCATTACACAGCTAGGAAAATTCAGACTCATTTACTACCTCATATACTGAAACACTTTTTACAAAGTGGGGATTGTTTCAGGATTTGATGGTTTCTAATAGCACAAGTAGTTTTAACCTTTATTAAAAAACAATTATGCTGTTTCAATATTTACAAAATACGTAAGGTTTGTTACAAGCTTACAATTGTATAGTATTAAAAACTATATAGAAATTATCGAGCCAAATCCTTTATGAATAGTAACTAAGACCTAAACAGCCACTCTTAAGGGCTTCAACATCTACTCTTGAATTTTTGTGAAAAAGTGAATGTGTTTCTTTAAGTAAACACCTGTATAGTTTTTACACACTTATTGTGTATACTTTAAAATTGTGGCGGCTTGCGATTGGATTTCTTTAACGCCTTTTCTTTTTTATTTCGAAGCCGTTTTTCAGTAGCCGATTTTGAAGGTTTTGTTTTTTTTCTTTTTTTGGCAGGTTTGTTATTGTCCTCTAAAAGTTGAAGTAATCTTTTAGTGACCAATGTTTTATTTCGGTGCTGGCTTCTTGTTTCGCTGCATTGCAAAATGAGTATATTATCTGTAGTAATACGTGAAGATAAACGTTGTAATAGAAGCCCTTTTTCGGTTTCTGAAAGTCCTAATGACTTTTCTATTGAAAAATACACCTCTACTTTTGAAGACGTTTTATTCACATGCTGGCCACCTGCGCCACTACTTCTTACCGCCTTGTAATTTAATTCAGATAAAATGGTAGCAGTATTCATTAAGCGTTTGGACGGTGTTCTTTTTGTAATAAGTCGTTTACTGTTTTTACAGGGTTAAATGTACTTAACGGCACTTCAATTAATATCGTATTCCAATGAGCCATAGCGCCATTCCACAAACCAGGAAGCTCCAAAGCTTTAAGCGGTCTGCCAAACTGGGATTTGCTAGAAATAAAACCAGTATTGGGATCACTAAATTGTGTTAGTTCAAATTTATTTCCTTCAAAATCTTTTACCCCGCATACAAGATCTACTGGATTAAAATGTGTAGCTTCATGTACCAGGTTCATCTGACGTTCATTTTTAATATCAATTTGAGCCATTTCAACAATCTGGAGGCTTGTCTTTCCGTTTAGCTGCTTTACCCAAAATGGACCACCACCGGAAGCTCCTGTATTTTTTACCATTCCGCAAACACGCAGGGGGCGGTTTAAAACTGAAAATAATTCTTCTCGAGACGATGGAATATCTTTTATGTTAAGTTCGTTCCAAACGAATGATTTAATTTCAGAAACAATTTCTCCTGTTGCTTGTTTATTTTTTAATAGCTCCAAATAATGAAATACCATTTCCTGAACAGTTAGTAATTTGCCAGCAAGCATTTTCTTGTATTCAGCAATACTTTCTGCATACTCTTGTGCTGTAACGTTGTCAATATTTTTTATAAACACAATATCTGCCTCTATTTCATTTAGGTTTTCAAGCAAAGCTCCGTGGCCTGAAGGTCTAAACACCAATTCATTATTTTCATCTCTAAAAGGTTTATTATCTGGAGTTACAGCAAGTGTATTGGTTTCAGGTTTTTGAAACGAATAAGTAATATGAAATTCTGTTTTCGTCTTTTTAGAAACACGCTTTTTCACAGCTTCAAATTGATGTTTAAAATGAGGAACATGTGATTCTGAAAAAGTAAAATGGAGATACGCATCACTTTTACTGGTAGCATAGAGCGCACTTTCATACAATTGCTCTTCAAATGCTGTAGTAGCATATTTACTGTATTTATGGAAGGGAATAAGTCCCTTTGGAAGCTTTGCAAAATTGAGTCCACTCTCCTCTAGCATACTTTTTACAAAATACTGAAGCCTTGCACCTTTTCTACTTTGCTTATACTCTGGGTAATTTTCTCTTATTTTCTTTCTTACTTCGGTGACAAAAGCAAAATCTTTTAACGACTTCGAAAATAATTCTAATTGTTGAAAACCTCCGTTTTTTACATATCTGTTAAAAGTTTCTGTTTCTGGATCATAACCCTCCAAAAATTCAAACAAAAACTTGAACATCCGTGTCGCAGCTCCAGATGCTGGTACAAATTTTACTATATTTTTTTTCGATTTTAGCTCTTCATATAAAGTAATAAGCTCGCGCTTTTTGGCCTCAGAAATTTGCTCAATTCCATTCCCAATAGAAGCTGCAGTCACAATTATAGAAGGTGGGATTCCCTTTGCAAAAATCTCTAATTGTGCTACAACCTGATGAGTGGTAAGTCCACTTTTTTCAATTTGTTGTACGTCCTTTTTTGTGAGCATGCAGTATTAAGAGATCTTTTTTTGTACTATATTTAAAGCACTATTGAAACGTTCCTCTTGAGATCCTGAAAGAATCGAATATGGAATATTTCTATTAATTAGCGCCTTTTCAAATTTACGAAATAAGCTAGACCTATCATTGGGTCGGTCCCGTAAATCGTCTGGCGACCACGGCACGTCTATATTGGTTAAAAAATAGAAATCATAGTGCTGTTTTTCAACAGCTTCACTTATTTCAGGAGGACACCAACCGTTGTAATAATACTCACAATAAACTTGTAATTCCAACAAATTTGTGTCGCAAAAGAGGAAGTGGTCTGCTTTTTCAGTCAGTTTATTTTCTGAAGCCATTTGTCCTATAGCGATAGGCAAAAGGTCTTTTGTGGAAATTTTTTCGGCTTGGTTATCCCATTTTTCCTGTAAGTAGGTGCGCATGTATTCTGGCACCCAGTCCGTTTTAAAATGTGCGGCTAGTTGTTTTGCCAAGGTTGTTTTACCAGTAGATTCTGGGCCAAAAAGCACAAATTTCAGGCAATCACTTTGTCGCTGTACAAGTTTTTTTTCCATGCTACATATCCCAGGATTGAAATGGCTATAAAGATAAGGTATAGCATACTGCTTAGCGTATAGCCTTTCATAAAATAAAGCGGAACACTTATGATATTCCCAGCCAGCAAATACAACCAATTTTCTAATTTACGTTTGGCGAGCATCCACATTCCACCAAAGAAAATTGCAGTGGTAAGTGTATCTACATAAGCAGTCCAACTGGTCCATTTATCGAAAATAGTATAGACAATATAGACTCCAATGAGAGCTACCAAACCAATTGTTGCAGCAATAGCATGTTCCCTTTTTGAAGCCTTTGTAATGGGTGTAAATGTATCTGGAGACACCTTTCGAGTCCAAATATACCAACCATAAATACTCATTGTAAAGTAATACCCCTGAATAATCAAATCGCCCAGCAGTTCCCATTGCCAAAGCAAATAGACGAAGATTGCTGTGCTTATAATACCTGTAGGATACACCCAAATGCTATTGCGCCAGGAGAACAAAGCGGAAGCCAGACCAAATAATACCGCTAATGCCTCTAGCACTATTTGATAGGTTTCATAGTCGGCATATTGTCTAAAGAGAAAATCAAAAATGGGGCTCATAATCGCTACGGTCAGATTTTACAATTTTCATGTAAAGCAAGCCTTTTTCTATGGCTTCTAGTGCAATTTTTATTTCTTTTTGAAGGACATCCATTACTGCGTCATATTCTCCAAAAACTTGCGTGCTTAATGGATTCTCCAATACAGTGAGTCCAGATGTGCGTAGCTCTTTTATAAAGTTGATAATAGCTGGTTCAAAATTGTCTTGAAGGGGAGTGAGTGTAAGTTCTACGGAAATGTTCATCTCTTTGATTTCTGGTTTCAATTTTCAAAGATAAGAATGCGTGGTGAGTGGTGAGTGGTGAGTGGTGAATTTTTTAAATTGAAATGCTTAGTTAAATCATACACTTGGAATATAAAAAAGCTATTACGCAAAGATGCGCAGAGTAACATAGAGTTACACGGAGAAATTGTTATAAAATAAATAGTTTCCAGGTATTAAAATTTGCAACTCGTCATTCGTCGCTCGTACTTCGTATCTCAAACTGTGTTCCCATTACTACCATAGCTGCTCCTGCTTTATATGCGGCTTGTTTTTGACTTTCAGTTTTTATACCACCACCAACGATGAGCGGGATACTGATTTCATTTTTTACGGCGCTTATTATGGCTTCGGAAACAGGAAATTTTGCCCCGCTTCCTGCTTCCAGGTAGATTAATTTCAATCCTAACAATTCCCCTGCTTTGGCAGTGTCTACAATTTCTTGTATAGCTATTTGAGGTATTGGCCTTGTTCCCGTAACCCGAGCAACTGCCGAGATATTTCCACCATCAATTAATAAATATGCTGTGGGAATGACCGCCAATCCAGAACCTCTCAATTTTGGAATTGCCTTTACATGTTGGCCAATTAAATATTCAGCATTATTTCCAGACAGCAAACTCAAAAACAAAAGTGCATCTGCCTTGGGAGTTAGTTGCGAAACATCGCCTGGAAAGAGAATAATAGGCTTTTCTGTACCATATTGTAAGGCAGTCACCACAGCTTCGGTGGCACCATTACTAACTGTACTACCACCTACAAAAATATGCGTTGTTTCCTGAGGGATTTGTTTTAGAAACACCGCAGTTGTTTTTATGTTGAATTTGTCCGGATCAATAAGAATAGCTAGGAGCTTTTTACTCCCGCTACTAGCTTCCAAGAATTCCTGATATATACTTGTGGTATTATTTTTAATCATAATCCATAAAAAACATTAATGCCCTATATAGCCATTTTAAAAAACCTACAAAGCACTACTTTCTGTCTTTAGTGCATAGGCGCAAGTAAACTCTTCAAACTCCAGAAACCAAACATTGTAGTTTTCTTCAGTATCCTGAAAGCTTACATTGGCAGTTGTATTCAAACTATCCAGCCTAAAATCTTCCACATAAATATGTTGTAAAAAACTCACCCCTGGTGTTGCAAAGCTTTTATACAAACTTTCTTTGGCACCCCAGACCATAGTTAACTTTCGCATAATAGCATCGTCATTGGCTAAAGTTCGGTATTCTTCTATAGGGGTAAACTTATGGGCTATTTTAAGAATTTTTGAACGTTGCTTTTCAATATCTATACCCACTTCGGCATCACTTACAATAATAGCAGAAAAAATAAACGAATGTGTAATAGAGATATTCTTGCCGTCTTTCAAGTGGGGCTTACCATTTTCATCATAAAACAAATCGTGGTCTGTGTATCCTTCCGCAGCCAATAAGTGACGAACACTCATAAATCCTCTGCGGTGTAGGTCACTTTTCATATTAGCAACTCTAGCTGCACAATGTTTTGTGAGAGAAATACCTGCAGCCAGATCTTCGAAAGATTCTTCAATCTTCCAAATCAGCACCTTAGCTTCATTTGCTACTGTTATAGTTTTGTAAAGTGGCATTATTTCTCGTGAATATTATGTATTTTTGCAGTCCGAAAATTGAACGGAAAAAGAAAACTTATTAATTCAAATATAATAATATGTCTACTAACACAGTGCCTTACACGGCGTATAAAGTAAAAGATATTTCATTGGCGGCTTGGGGTCGTAAGGAAATTGAACTAGCTGAAGCAGAAATGCCTGGTTTAATGTCCTTGCGCGAAGAGTACAATAATGAGCAACCCCTTAAAGGAGCACGTATTGCGGGATGTTTGCACATGACCATCCAAACGGCTGTTTTAATTGAAACATTGATCGCCTTAGGAGCCGAAGTTACCTGGAGCTCTTGTAATATCTTTTCTACACAAGATCAAGCTGCTGCTGCAATTGCTGCTGCAGATATTCCTGTATATGCCTGGAAAGGAATGAACGAAGAAGAATTTGACTGGTGTATCGAGCAAACTTTGTTTTTTGGGGAAGATCGCAAGCCACTAAACATGATTCTGGACGATGGCGGGGACCTTACCAATATGGTATTGGATCGCTACCCAGAACTGGTAGATGGTATTAAAGGACTTTCTGAAGAAACTACTACTGGAGTGCACCGTTTGTACGAGCGTATGAACAAAGGCACATTACCAATGCCAGCAATTAACGTAAACGATAGTGTTACTAAAAGTAAATTTGACAACAAATATGGCTGTAAAGAAAGTGCTGTAGATGCTGTGAGACGTGCTACCGATATTATGTTGGCTGGAAAACGTGTAGTTGTTTGTGGATATGGTGATGTTGGTAAAGGTACAGCCGCTTCTTTTAAAGGTGCCGGAAGTATTGTAACTGTTACCGAAATTGATCCAATTTGTGCATTACAAGCTGCAATGGACGGTTTTGAAGTAAAGAAATTGGAAACTGTTGTAGGTAATGCAGATATTATTATTACCACTACAGGTAATAAAGACATTGTTCGCGGAGAGCATTTCGAAGCGATGAAAGACAAGGTAATTGTTTGTAATATTGGTCACTTCGATAATGAGATTGATGTTTCTTGGTTAAAAACAAACGCTACAAAAGACGAAATTAAACCACAAGTAGATAAATACGATCTTAATGGAAAGCATATTATTTTGCTTGCTGAAGGACGTTTGGTAAATCTTGGTTGTGCAACAGGTCATCCAAGTTTTGTGATGAGTAACTCATTTACAAACCAGACATTGGCACAGATCGAGCTTTGGAAAAACAGTGATTCTTATGAGAATAAAGTATATATGTTACCAAAAGTTCTTGATGAAAAAGTAGCAAAATTACACTTGGAGAAAATTGGTGTAGAGCTTACCGAGCTTAAAAAATACCAGGCAGATTATATTGGTGTGGAAGTTGAAGGACCTTATAAGCCTGAGTACTACAGATACTAAATAAATACAGCTTTTAAATTGACGATTTCAGATTGTTGATTTATAACTTTACCATAAAGCGCTTTTCTTTTTAGAGGGCGCTTTTTTCATTGGGGCAATGGCCGCGCTATTCGTTTTAGTTTTACCTCGATGCAAGCCTCGGTAAAATCTATCACTGCTATCGCTATTGCAAAAATCAGGTTGTTTAAAAAAACAAACAAAAAGGTTAAAGGGCTTTTAATAATTATTTGATGGTGTTACTTTTTAGATAGACCTCAATATATTCAAAAGTAGTTAAGTATTCTTTTCGCATAGCATCTGCATAAAGCAATACTTTGTTATGATTTTCATACTTAGGATTTAAAGCATCTTTCAGGTTTTCATCGGTCACTGTAAGGGTAATATACCATTTTCCACTTCGGTTTTCGTAGGCATTTTCTAACACTGGGCTATATCCTTTTTCTGCTAGGCCAGCATCGATGGCCATTGGGATAAAATTCACTGTTTTTGTGGTCCGTTCTACCTCGTAAAAGGTGAGGTAATAGGTTTCATTGTTTATTTCAATAGGAATGTTTCCCGTAGCGTCATCATCGTACACTAGCTGAAATTTTGCATTCATATAATTAAAAAACTCGTTGGCATCTTTAAGGTCTTCAAAAGCATATACATAATTATAAGGTAATTGTTTTTTGAATTTTTTCGGTGGAAAAACTTTCCCTCCTTCAAAATTGGGAGCAATTTTTAAGGGAATACATGAAATAAGAAGTAATGCTAATAAAACTGCAGAAAGATATTTCATAAAGCGGCTGTTTGCAAAATTTACCCTCAATAAGTATTCCGAAGTATCTGGCACCGAAGTTGCATTCTAAAATATTAATTGCAAAACTGCGTTATTTCAATATGAATTTTTCAAAATTAAAACTTTCGCTACTCACCATGTTTCTCTTACTTTCAGTAGGTTTTGCAACATCTGTGACTGCACAAGGAAAAAACATTATTGGAAAACGATCTACCTATAAAAAAACACACATTACCAAAAACGATCCCAAAACCCAACTTCAAAATACAGACACAAAAAGTCTGGCGCAACAAATCACTAATGGAAAAACCACCGACGCCAAAAAAGCTGAAAGTATCTTCAATTGGATCGTGACCAATATTTCCTACGATAATGAATTGAGGGTAAATAACGCACTTCAAAAAAAAATTTACATTTCAGAAGAACAAGTTATTAGCAGTGTTTTGAAAAGGAAAAAAGCATTATGTGGAGGTTATGCCTATTTATTTGAGAAACTATGTGCAGATGTGGGGCTACAGGCAAAAGCCATTCACGGCTATACAAAAACAACTGGTGTAAAGACAATTCCAAAACAGGCTAACCATAGCTGGAATGCAGTAAAAATAAATGATGCCTGGCATTTACTGGACATCACCTGGGCGATAAGCCAAAGTACAGCAGGTACTGCAAAATCGTATTGGTATCTTACACCACCATCACAATTTATTAAAACACACTACCCCGAAGATAGCAAATGGGCTTTAAACAATTCAATAAAAAGCAGAGATGACTTTTTTTTAAAATAAAAAGGAACATAAAGCTTTTATAAAATAAACAAGCCCTTACCATATTTGGTAAGGGCTTATTGCTTAAAACACTTAGTCTACACTATTTTTTGATAAATCTTTTAACGGTTTGCCCTCCATTGTTTTTAATAATTACGATATAATTTCCGCTTTGTAGATTGGAGACATTAAAACTACTATTATTTGTTAATGTGCTTAGATCGTGAGTGGCTACAACTCTTCCTAGAATATCATGAATTACCATTTGTGTTAGGGTAATAGATTCAGGATTTGCTATATATAGCAAATCTTTTGCTGGGTTAGGAAATAGGCTTATAGTGGACAGGTTATTAGCTACTTCGTTAACTCCCAATATTTGCTCAACCGTAACAATTGCAGTACAGGTTGAAACATTTCCAGTTACATCTGTTACCGTTAAAGTTATCGTATTATCTCCAGCATTAGCACAAGTAAATGTGTCTGGGAACACAACAATTGAGGCAATCTCGCAATTATCTGTAGAACCGTTATCAATATCGGTTGCATCTATTGTCACTGTGCAGTTAGCATCAACTTCAACAGTAATGTCCTGACATATGGCAGTAGGCAAGATATTATCTACTATATTAACTATTGATGTACATGTAAACTGGTTACCATTTGAGTCTACTTTTGTTAAAGTTACCATATTAGTCCCTATAACTGCACACGTAAATGTGTTTGGAGTTACTGCTGAAGATACAACATTGCAATTGTCTCCAGGACCATCATCAACGTCGGCAGGAGTAATAGTTGCGTTTCCGTTTTCATCAAGGACCACTGTAATATTTCTACATACAGCAGAAGTTATTGTGGTATCCTCTACCGTTACAGTAGCTGTACAAGTAGCCACACTTCCATTTACATCGGTTACCGTTAAGGTAACTGTATTGGCACCAACATCTGCACACGTAAATGTATTTGGAGATACTGTTAGCGAGGCAATACCACAATTATCGGTAGAACCATTATCAATATCGTTTGCACTGATGGTAGTGCTACCGGAACCATTTACTTGCACTGTAATATCCTGGCACACCGCTGTTGGTGGGATAGCATCTTCTACAGTAACCGTAGCTGTACAAGTGGCTACATTTCCATCTACATCTGTTACCGTTAAGGTTACTGTATTGGCACCAACATCTGCACAAGTAAATTCACTTGGAGCAACCGTTATCGATGCAATAGCACAGTTATCAGTAGAACCAGTATCAATATCGGCTGCGGAAATGGATGCATTACCAGTTCCATCCAGTTGTGTTGTAAAATTTTGACACATTGCGATAGGTAAGACAGTATCTTGTATAGTTACCGTAGAAGTACAGGTAGCTACATTACCATTCACATCGGTTACCGTTAAGGTTACCGTATTGTCGCCAACATCTGCACACGTAAAAGCGCTTGGAGAAATAGTCAGCGAGGCAATACCACAAGCATCGCTAGAACCGTTATTGATATCGGCTGCAGTAATAGTTGCATTCCCAGCTCCATCCAGCTGTGTTGTAAAGTTTTGGCAGTTTGCTATTGGCGCCACAATATCTTCAATGGTAACTGTAGCGGTGCAAGTATCTACGTTTCCTTCATTATCAGTTACAGTTAAGGTTACTGAGTTGGGCCCTATATCTGCACAGGTAAAAGCACTTTGAGAAATAGAAATTGTTGCAATGCTACAATTATCTGATGAACCATTGTCAATATCTGCGCCTGTGATGGTTACGTTACCAGTGGCATCCAGCTGTGCTGTAAAATTTTGGCAGTTTGCTGTAGGTGCCATTGTATCTTCAACGGTTACGGTTGCCGTACAGGTATCTGTTTGCCCTGTATTATCTGTTACTGTTAACGTAACAGTATTGTCACCAATATCTGCACAGGTAAAACTGGAAGGACTTACAGATAGCGTTACTGGGCCATCCGGGTCGCTAGAACCATTGTCAACATCGGCTCCACTAATGGCTACATTACCAGTTGCATCCAACTGTGCTGTGAAATTTGCACATCTTGCAGTAGGAGGATCGTTAGCAAAAGCAGCTGTTAAATCTACACTCACATTATACATCTGCACATTATTTATGGATGCTCCCTGTTGACTCACTCTTACAAAATAAGTTCCTGCAGCAGGAAGGCTAAGAGCGCTTACATTTTCTGAAATACCTGGACCGTTTGTATTAGCAGTTGCTAGTATTGTAGTACCATCTGTACTTAGAATCTCAAACATTAAGTCTGAAATAGTTCTCGCATTAAAAGGAGTACCAGCACTACAACTTCCATTGCTATTTTGAACTCCTTCTAAGTATGTGGACCCTGTTGGGACAAGATCTGCAGAAAGTATAGCTGCACCGTTTACAGTAAATGAGAAAAAGTCTATTTCGCTATTGTCATCAATACTCCTTTGCAATCTTGAGTATGCTGTAGGAAGTGGATTTGCTCCTAAAAATACAGCTGTCCCAGAAGTATTATTTATTCCATCTGGATCACCATAATGTCTATTTGTTGCTAAAATATCATCCTCCTGCGGTCCATTAAAAGCTGTAGTAACAAAAGGTTCCATTAATTTAGTTTGCTGTACAGGACAAACGTGTTGAATCCCTAATCCGTGACCAATTTCGTGAGTCAATACATTTGTAGTTCCTACTCCAGGATTGTTTATATAAAAATTATCTGAGGTATCGATGATCATATCGCCATTTTGAGGAAAATAGTTGCACGCTAAAACACCACTATTTCCATCAAGAGTATGACCAGAAATACGAAAATCTCCTCGTACTCCTGCTATTCCAGGACCACCTGTTACTACCTGAGTGCCATCATCATTAGGCTCATAAACAAAAAGAATTCCACTTGCATTGGACCACGAAGCAAACATATTTACAAAAACAGTATGCCATGGAGCAGTAGTAAAATCGCCTGGCACAGCAGGGGGGCCATAAATTCCATTAAAGAAAGCAATAAAATCGCTATTCCCATTTTCACCAGGAACACCACAACCGCCATTTCCTATAGGAGTACCATCGGCAACATAACTCCAGGTAAGTGTAGTAAAATCACCCTGACCTAAACCACCTCCATCTAAGGCGGTAGTATTCCAGCGGCTAGCCAAATTAAATTTCTGGCCCTGCCCGTCCCCGGCAATACCAAGACTATTAAGAATGGCTTGTCTATTTTTATAAAAGGCTTCTACTTCTGCTGGATCTGTATCTGGTGCAAAACATGTTGCGGGAAGTAGTAGGTTGGTTTCATAATTGTTATTATCTGTATAATTTTTACTGAAGCTTTCAGAAACAGAATTCGTTTTATTTTCCGTAAAAATTTCAATAGAAAGATGCACTAACGCTGCGCACGCTAGCACGAGTAAAGTTATTTTTTTCATAAGTAGGTTTTTTTAATCTGGCACAATATACAATAAACAATAAGTTAAAACAATAAACCTCAATCGATTACTCGATTGAGGTTTGTAAAATGTAAAAAAACAAAGACTATGCTTCTGCGTTTGGGACGATAGAAACATAAGATTTGTTATCTCTCTTCTTGGTAAATTTTACCACACCGTCTACTTGTGCGTGTAATGTATAATCTTTTCCAGCGTATACATTAGCTGCAGGATGGTGCTCCATACCACGTTGTCTTATGATGATGTTTCCGGCTATAGCAGCTTGCCCACCAAAAATCTTTACACCTAGGCGTTTCGATTCTGATTCTCTACCGTTTTTAGAACTACCAACTCCTTTTTTATGAGCCATGGTTTTATATTTTAAAAATTAATATTTATTTTTTTAGCAATTCTTTAGCTTGCTTTACCCACTCTTCAGATTCAATCTTCTCGCGAGTAATACCGTCAATAGCAGAAAGTTCATCTCTATCGGCAGCTTTTAGCTTACTAATTTGCTCGTACGTATAAATACCTACTTCATTCAATCTTTTCTCGTAAGCTGGTCCAATACCGTTAATTTCTTTAAGGTCTTGAGCCTCTGCTTTGGTAGCAGTCCCGATACTGTGAAGTAC
This sequence comes from uncultured Flavobacteriaceae bacterium, assembly GCA_963799365.1. GTDB lineage: Bacteria > Bacteroidota > Bacteroidia > Flavobacteriales > Flavobacteriaceae > Marinirhabdus. The sequence continues at coordinate 497,036 of CAWCWV010000001.1, read as the reverse complement.
TTTATCGATGTTCATTTCGATATTACCCTCTTCTGCACGGTGTTCAGCACGTGTCACTAAATTTTCACTTACTTCAACCTCTTTTGCCTTAGGAGCTGCCTTTTTTGCTGGGGCCTTAGTTTCAGCTTTAGGGGCTGCTGCTTTTGGTTCAGCTTTTTTAGCTTCCTTTTTAGGAGTTGCTTTTTTCTTAGGTTCTTCTTTCTTAGCTTTTTTAGCTCCAGAACCTACAATGCTTTCAATAACGATTTCAGAAAGGGACTGTCTGTGACCATTTTTCTTCTGGTATCCTTTTCTTCTTTTCTTTTTGAAAACAATAACTTTGTCACCTTTAAGGTGTCTTAAGACTTTAGCTCCAATAAGAGCGCCGTCTATAGCCGGGGCGCCAATGGTAATGTTGTCTCCGTCGCCTACTAAAAGAACACTGTCAAACTCGACTTTGTCTCCTTCTTCATTGGCTAAACGGTTTACAAAAACCTTTTGGTCTTTCGCAACTTTAAATTGCTGCCCTGCTATCTCTACAATTGCGTACATAGCGTAACGTTTAGATATTTATTAAAAATTAAAAACCCGCTTCTCTTCAAAGCGGGTGCAAATATAATTTTAAATTCTTAATCCACAAAAGGTTTGGACTCTATTTTATTGGCTGATTTCGGTTTCCAGCTGGAGTGTTCCATGTATCCTTGAGTAGTTGCATAAACGCAAGCGTGAGTACCAATGATGTAGACACTCCCATTAAAACAAGTGAAATAAGAATAATAAAAGTGCCGCTTTCATAACTCCAGTTCCAGCTATTCAAAATCGTGGCAGCAAATTCTGTGTCAATTTGATACAAATTTATTGCCATAAAACCCACAAAAATAAGGGTTGCTATAGCGCCACTCATAAACCCAACCTGAAAACCTCTCTGGTATGCAAATTTGTTTTTTCTCTCCTTAGATTTTTTAAGTGCCATAAATATTCCAGCTCCATAGATAACTCCATTAGCGGCGCTCAACACAGGATATTGATGTAATCCTAGTAATTTGGTAATTATAAAGTAAAGAATAAGGCCTATAGCAATTAATACTCCGTATTTTATGTAAATTTTAGACATGTAATTTTTTTATTGAACTATAAATTTCGGAAAAAAATTTAAAACCAACCTATTCTTTAACGTAATCTTATTGGTTTACTTTCTTTTTATTTCCTAAATAAACCCCAAATAATATCACAGCTGCCGCTAGTAGCTGCCATATACTGAAAGACTCCCCATCTACCACACCCCATAATATTGCAACTATAGGCATTGTATAAGTAACAGAAGAAGCAAAAACCGGACTGGCTATTTGGACCAATTTATTGAATAATACTTTTGCAATGGCTGTACCAAAAAGTGATAGTATGGCTACATAAAAAAAAGCACGTTGCATTTCAGCAGAAGAAAAAATAGTTTCAAAAAAACCTGTGAAATAAAGTGTAATTAATGCTGGCAAAAAAATAAACAAAAAATTCCCCGTAGTCACGGCTAAGGCACTAATATCATTTAAGTATTTTTTAATAATATTTACATTGAGTGAATACCCAATAGTGGCAGCAATTATTAATAAACTGTACCAGTAATTTTGGTTAGTATTAAACTCTGCGCTAGCAATTATTAACAGCAATGTGCCAACCAATCCAATAAAAACTCCAATTATTTGTCTTCGAGAACTTAGAATTCCGAAAAGTGTAGCTCCTACAATCACTGTGTTAATTGGTACAATACTATTTAAAATAGATGCCACTGCGCTGTCAATTTCGTTTTGAGCCATGGCAAATAAAAATGGCGGAAAGAAGGACGAAATAAAACCTGAAATGGCTATCCATTTCCAATGGCGCTTCTGAATTTGCTTAAGGCTTTTAAAGCCTACCGAAAAAAGAAAAATGGAGGTAAGCACAATACGAGATGAACCTAACTGATAGTCTGTCAAACCTACCAATCCTTTTTTAATAAGAATAAAAGAACTCCCCCAAATAATGGAAAGAATTGCAAGGTATAGCCACTTTTTATTGTCGTTGCCCATTTCGAATTTAAAAATGCAAAGGTGGGGAAAATTGTGAATTATGAACGATAATTGTTATTCATATAGAAACAATGTTTGTCCCGAATGTATTTCGGGAACCGCTATGCTGTAAGAATCAAGACTGCAAAATAATTAATCCAAAATCTGGAGCCAGAAACCTATTCTTCCCAAGAAATAGACTCCATAATATGGCGTATGTCATTACGTAAATACATCACTGCTGGATAGATAGAATCGTAGTTAGGCTTAGCATTAAAGTAAAGTGAACCTTGTACAAAATGCTGGATACTATCAGTCACATAAAACTGAGATTGTGTAGCAGCGTTGCCTTCTATGGCGTAAAACATTCCATATACCTTATTAATGCTGTCAACTCTGGGTTGTTCAAAAATCGCCTGCGCCTTTTTATCGTGATTGTAAGTAAGTTTTTGCGCGTCGTATAACAGGGAATCTATATTTTTACCCAGAACACGTTGGTAGGTCACATATAAAGTAGCATTCAATCTTGGGTAATTTATGTTTACTGCACAATTGTTCTTTACTTTTACTGTAGCCAATTGATTTTTTTCAAAATTAAAAGGGCAATTAGTCTTTGTTAGGGTATAAGCAGGTTCAGGATACTCCAATCGCAGTTTAGCCGAAGGTTTCACAGTCACATCATCTTCGCAGGAAGCAAAAAAGATAATCAGAAAAACTAAAATCAGCGTGCGCATAGTTAAGGTGTAATTGAAAGTTTAATTTGTTTGATTCGTTTATTATCAAACGCTTCAATAGTAAACGCATATTGATGAAAGTTTAGTACTTCGCTCTGTTTAGGGAAGCCTTTTGAAATTTCAAGTAAAAATCCAGCCAGTGTTTCAGAATCTCCCTTGGCATTTTCAAAAAGTTCCGGATTTTCCAGCTTTATCACTTTGTAGAAATCTTTCATAGGTGTTTTGCCTTCAAAGACAAAAGTATTGTCGTCCAGTTTCGAAAATATTAAATCTTCATCGTCAAACTCGTCACTAATTTCCCCTACAATTTCTTCAATAATATCTTCAAGAGAAATTAAACCACTGGTGCCTCCATACTCGTCTACTACAATAGCGAGGTGCATTTTCATTTCCTTAAACTCATTGAGCAAATCGTCTAGCTTCTTGTTTTCGGGAACAAAGTAAGCATCTCGAACTAGGCTGGGCCAATCCAACGTTTTTCTTTCAATAAAAGGCATTAAATCCTTTACATAAAGTATACCCGTAATAGTATCTATGTTTTCTTTATAGACAGGAATACGCGAATAGCCGCGTGAGATAATTTCTGGCATAATCTCCTTGTAAGGCGTCGCTTCATTTAAAGCGAAAATATCCATACGGGGCTTCATTACCTGTCTTGTATCTGTATTTCCAAAGGTTACAATACCTTGTAAAATCTTCTGTTCCTCTTTAGTAGTATCTCTAGCATCTGTAAGCTCCAGTGCCTGGGAGAGCTGATCTACACTTAAATTAGATTTCTGCTTGCCAAATTTATTTTCGAGATATAAAGTAACAGCTCTCATAGGCAAGCTAATGGGCGAGAAAAATTTATCCAACACATTTAGCGGATAAGCCATCAACAATGAAAAAGACACCTTATTTCTACTGGCATAGATCTTTGGAAGAATTTCACCAAACAATAAAATAAGAAAGGTCACTAAGACTACATCCAAAATAAATCGAATATTTACGCCAAAATAATCCGTACTAACACTGCTAAAAAAGGTGTCGCTTAATGAAGCAAACAACAATACTATGGCAATATTTATAAGGTTATTGGCTACTAGAATAGTTGCCAATAGTTTTTTTGGTCTTGCTAATAATCGTTCTACAATAGCTAATTTTTTATTGGGGTTTTTCTCGTCTCCAGATTCGAAATTTGTTGAGGTCAGGGAGAAAAATGCTACTTCGGCACCAGAAATAAGGGCTGAACATAGCAATAGAACTATCAAAATTACCAAGCTGGAAACTTCGGTATAGGTTATAAGGTAAATAAATAAACTCGGGGGTTCAGGATCCAATGTTGTGGTTTTATTTAAACTTAAAAAGGAAGATCGTCATTATCTTCGGTATTGGGTTGTTGTACATGCTGCTGTTGGGCAGGAGTGCGCGCCGCCTGTTCCTGGCTTGACGAATTATCCTGTGGCATGCCACTACCATCACTTTTTGGGGTAAGGAAAGTAAAATCTGTACATTGTATCTCGGTACTGTAGCGATCCATACCTTTTTCGTCTTGCCATTTGCGGGTCTTTAAACGACCTTCAATATATACTTTATCTCCTTTTTTGAGGTACTTTTCGCAAATTTCGGCTCCTTTATTACGCACCACTACATTGTGCCATTCTGTATTATTTACACGTTCTCCAGTAGTTCGGTTTGTATATGTTTCGTTTGTTGCTAACGGAAAACGCCCTAGGCTTCCACCGCCTTCAAAATAATGCATTTTAACTTCGTCTCCTGTATGGCCAATTAACATGACCTTGTTCAATGTTCCGCTCATAATAAAATATAATCTACAAAGGTATATTTTGAAATTTAAATATAATCAATTTTAAGATTTTATAGTTTATTGTTTTTCCAATCTTGGAATGGTCTTGAAAAAATAACATCTTCAAAAAGCAACGTGACTTCTTCTTTATAATTATTTATTTGTTTTTTATAAGCTGCTATATCATCATCATCTGGTGCATAGCCCAGGGATACAGTCAAATCTTCTTCTATAGATTGCTCTGGAAAGCGATGCAAAAGGTTATCCAGCCAAGCAAATGCTACATTTTGATCTCCCAAACGTTGTAGCACACCAAAATGGGCGGCTGCCATTTCTTCCTCAAAGTCATCAATAGCTTGGCTTCTGAGTTTTTGGGCAAAATTGCTGTATTCCAGGGCCATTTGCAGATGTTCCTCTTGGGTATAATACTGGCTTTCTATTTTAGACAGCATACTATAAAACGCTGCTAAAAAATGATGCATAACAAAACCTTCATCGTCTGTTTTTCTGGCAATCAATTCCTCTTTTCTGGTATTTTTTGTAATCCCGCGACTTTCATAGTACCTAATCTGAACATCAACCATTTCCCTAAATTTCGGCAGTAAAGAATGTATTACAGCTACATCTTTTATTTCTATCATATAAGTATAAATCCCCAGCACATGGTTAAAAGATCGTTCCACGTATTTGGGGCGTTCGGGGGTGAGTTCTTTATCTTCTTCAAAAAGCTGAATAATCAAATCCCTAAAAATAATAGCTACATTTTGTTCTGGAATCAAGGTCGCTTGTTCCCAATGTGAGTAACAATAACCACATTTGTAAGATCCCGTCCTTATAGTTTCAAAAGAAGAACTTGCACCACAATTGGGACATTGTATTTTTTGCGTTTTTTCCATGATTCAAAATTAAAAACACCTGCTAAACTATATTGATAAAGTTAAATGTATTCAAAAAATTTGAAACCAAAACTGGCACGGGAAATTTTTCGATTTCTGAAATTGCTATACCTGTATCATTAATTCTTCCAGCTTCCAAAATCCAAAAAGTTGTGAATAGATGCTGGTGTGTTAATTTATGAATCACTGGATTATCATTAAATCTAGAGGTGCTTTTCAACTCTATATTTTCAGCAATGTTTTTGAAATTCTTCATTTCGAATAGTTTTTCTTCGGAAATTTCTGTTGAAGATTCAACTAAGGGAAATTGATACAAATGCTGCCAAATACCTTTTCCTTTTCGCTGTTCCAATAGTGTTTTATGATCTTCTGAAACAATTACTAAATAATTGAAATAGCGTTTTTTTACTTTTAGTTTCTTAAGTTTTACGGGTAATTCGGCAACCTTATTAGTTTTAAATGCTTCGCAACGGTCGTTGAAAATGCACGATTGACATACAGGATTTTGAGGGACACAATATCTTGCGCCAAACTCCATAATAGCCTGGTTATAAGTTCCTGGTTGTGATGTATCTATAAGTTCTTGTGCTAATTGTTTAAAATATTTGACGCCCTCTGTGTTATTTATGGGAAGTGTTACGTTAAATACGCGTGATAAAACTCGATATACGTTACCATCTACCACGGCAGCAGGCTTATCAAAGCAAATGGAAGCAATAGCGCTTGCGGTGTAATCACCCACCCCTTTTAATTTTTTTAGGTCGGTGTAGTTATCAGGGAAAGTTCCGTTTAACTTATTTGCCACAATTTTTGACGTAAATAGTAAATTTCTAGCGCGCGAATAATACCCCAAACCCTGCCAAAGCTTTAAAATTTCTTCTTCTGGAGCGTTTGCCAAATCATGCACCGTTGGGTATGCTGCTACAAATTTATTATAATAAGGTAACCCCTGTGCGACTCGTGTTTGTTGAAGTATGATTTCAGAAATCCAAATTTTATAAGGGTCTTTAGTTTGTCTCCATGGCAACATTCGTTTATGTAGTAAATACCACGCTATGAGCTTTTTAGAAAAGAAGGATTTATTTTTAGTCATTTCACGAATGTACTCCTTATCTGTTTAAAGTTTAATAGTTTAAGAGGTTAGTTTTACAAATTAAATTATGTATATTTGCCACCTTGAAAAAATAAACCTAAATACCCAATTTAAAACTTATATTATAATGACGAAAGCAGATTTAGTAGCAAAAATTTCAGAAAAGCTAGGAATGGAAAAAGGAGATGTACAAGCTACAGTAGAAAGTTTCATGAGCGAAGTAAAAAATTCACTAGAAGGTGGAGACAATGTTTACTTACGTGGTTTTGGAAGTTTCATTATTAAAACAAGAGCCGAAAAAACTGGTAGAAACATTTCTAAAAACACAACCATAAAAATACCTGCACACAACATTCCTGCATTTAAGCCAGCTAAGGTTTTTGTAGAAGGTGTTAAGACCAATGTGGAAGTAAAATAATAACCCGTTCTTCTCTTGAAGAACACATAAAAAACACAAGCATATGCCAAGTGGTAAAAAAAGAAAAAGACATAAGGTAGCGACGCACAAGCGTAAGAAAAGAAGACGCGCTAATCGCCATAAGAAAAAGTAGTTTTTTTAACTACTTTTTTCGTTTAAAAAAACAAAAAGTTCTTTGAAAATGAAATGTAACTACATTAAACCTTAGTATAGTTATGTTTCGACGGGTAGTTCCTTTATGAATGAGTGCTAAACTGAATTGTTTATGCTCTTTATAGTAGGAACATTAAATCCTGTGATAAATTATTGTTTAATCCATCCCGATAGTTGTCGGGACTAAAATCAAAAATCGTGAGCTACGAATTATTCATTAGATCCAGTTCACAAGAAGTTGATTTTGCCCTTTTAAAAGATGGAAAACTACTCGAGTTACACAAGGAAGAGGAAAGCAACAAGTTCTCTGTTGGCGATGTGTTTATCGCCAAGATACGGAAAACTGTTCCTGGTCTTAATGCAGCATTTGTAAATGTAGGCTATGAAAAAGATGGCTTTTTACATTACCACGACCTAGGACCCAAAGTACTCTCTTTGCTTAAATTCGTAAAACGTGTAAGCACAGGTAAACTTAAGGATTATACCTTAAAGGATTTCCCATTTGAAAAAGAGATTGATAAAAATGGAGGCATTAATAATGCCCTCAAAAACAATCAATCTACCCTGGTACAGGTTGTAAAAGAACCCATATCCACCAAGGGACCACGAATAAGCAGCGAGCTTTCCATAGCTGGACGTTATATCGTATTGGTTCCTTTTTCAGATCGCATTTCTGTTTCTCAAAAAATAGAAAGTCGTGAAGAAAAAGAAAGGCTAAAACGCTTAATTATGAGCATACGCCCTAAAGGATTTGGAGTTATTATACGCACTGTAGCAGAGGGCAAAAAAGTAGCAGAACTGGATAGAGATTTACAAAATCTCGTGGATCGCTGGACAGCGATGTGCAAAAAGCTACAAGGGGCGCACCACCCTAGCAAGGTGCTAAGTGAATTAAATAGAGGTGCATCCATCATTAGAGATGTGTTTAACGACAGTTTCAGTAATATTTATATTGATGACGAAACACTCTATTTACAGATTAAAGATTATGTGCAAGAAATTGCACCCGAAAAGGACAACATTGTAAAGCTATACGACTCCAAAGTACCTATGTACGAGAAGTTTGGTATAGAAAGACAGATAAAGACCTCTTTCGGAAAAACCGTTTCCAGCAGTCGAGGTACTTACCTAGTAATAGAGCATACAGAAGCCATGCACGTTATAGACGTGAACAGTGGTAACCGAAGCAACAAAAGCACTAGCCAAGAAGGCACCGCACTGGAAGTAAACATGATTGCCGCTACCGAGGTAGCAAGACAATTACGCCTACGGGATATGGGCGGGATTATTGTGATAGACTTTATCGACATGGGTAAAGCCGAAAACAGAAAAAAACTCTACAACCACCTTCGTGACGAAATGAAGGAGGACAGAGCAAAACACAAAATCCTACCACCCAGTAAATTTGGGCTGATACAAATAACCCGCCAACGGGTTAGACCAGAAATGAATATTAAGACGCGTGAAGAAGCACCGGGATCAGAAGTTGGCGAAATTGAAGCACCCATTAATGTGGTGAACAGAATTACAGAGGACCTGAAAAGAATCCTTAAAAAAGACTATAAAAAGATGACCTTAAACACACATCCTTTTATAGCGGCCTTTTTAGTAAAAGGCTTTCCATCAATGCGAACCAAATGGTTCATGGAGCATAAAAAATGGATAAAAGTCCAACCAAGAGATGCTTACACGTATCTTGAATATCATTTTTACGACAAAAATGGTGAAGAGATAAAATAGTTTTAAAAACCCCTTTCGTCCCGATAGCTATCTGGATTGTTAGGGGTTTTTTATGTTTGGGCGTTACCCACTTTCGCAGAAAAAGCTCAGTAGGGTCGGGCTATCCGCTATATCCCCGATTAGAATCGGGGGATGCCGCTGCTATCCCTAACGCAAAAAAATAAAACTAAGCAGTCATTTCGAGGAAGGCACGACTGAGAAATCACACACTACTTTTTCGTCTAACTAGCGACTATTAAGCTACTAATGGATTTCTCCTTTCGTCGAAATGACTACCTTAGTATAATGCATCTTGCTCCTAATTCGTCTGAAATGCTTAAATGTACTTATTAAATAACCTGCATAGCAAAACCCACAAAACATATACAGTTGAAGAAGCCAAACGAAGGCTAGAACGCTACTGCGCCTACCAAGAGCGTTGCCATAAAGACGTGCAAAAAAAGCTGCGAGAATTACGTATGATCCCTGAGGCCATAGACCTCATCATAACCATTTACTACAACACAATTTTCTGAACGAAACTCGATTTGCACAAGCCTTTGCCAGAGGAAAATTTAGAACCAAAAAATGGGGAAAACAACGCATTGTGCGCGAATTAAAATTTCGGGAGATTTCAAAATATAATATCACACTGGCATTAAAGGAAATTTCAGAAACAGACTACCAAAAAACCTTCTACGAACTGGCCGAAAAACGACTTCGACAACTGGAAAATGAAACCAATCTTCAGAAAAAAAAGAAAAAACTGGCAGATTATCTATTGTATCGAGGGTGGGAATCTACTTTGGTTTGGGGAAAGGTTAATGAAGTTAGTCGTGAGTCTTGAGTCGTGAGTCGAATATTAATAAATTCCCAACTTTTTGTGCGTTTTAGTAATCGCCCGCTCATTCTTTTTATCAATCCAATCCTGACCTTGTAAACGACGCATTAAATTATCATAATGACGCATAATGGCAATGTTATAGATTGCTTTTCCTAAATTCTTTGGATTGCGGGCAATGGCACGCAGGCTCATAGAAAATCCTGGTGTGATATAGCGCATATAATGCCAATAGCCTTCTGGCATATACAACACTTCTCCGTGTTCCAGATTACCGCGGAAACCTTTCGCCTTTTTTAAGAGCTGGCCATTTCTCATAGTCTGGATTATTAAAATCTATATCCTCACGTACAATTAATGAATGAGGGATTTTATACAAATAATCATTCTGGTTTTGATCAAACAAGATCACCTCTTTTTTTCCCTGGAAATGAAAATGGAAAATATTTGCCAGATCTATATCGTAATGCATAAAAGTGTAGCTATCCTCTCCTCCAAAAAAGAGCATCGGTAAGCTTTTCATTAATTTAATTCCAAAATCAGGGAAGGTGTAGTCTTTTTGAAGTTCTGGCACTTCTTTAAGAATATTCCAAAGAAAGATACGGTAACGAGTAGGTTCTTTTTTAAGTAGCGCTACATAATCACGCATTTTCATGGTAGCGTGCGCCTGGTTAAAACCTTCATCATGGCGCACAGGGCGATCGTCGTACAAAGGCACCGTAACATCGCCTGCTACTTTTGCCATATAATCCAGATCCCACTTTTGCACAGCAGGCCAATCATCTACAAAATGTTCTATAATGACTGGTTTCTGGGGTTTTAAGTAGTGTTTACGAAATTCTTCTTTCGTAATAGTTTTTACCCTATCTATTTCTTGTAGCTGCATATTCTTGCAAACGAAATTACGAAAACTTAACTGAAACATTATGTTAACGATTCTTTACTTTGCCGATGCTTTCGCTTTCGCCTCTTCATTACGCTCAATGGTATGTCCTGGACGGCTCCATTTTGGCTTTTCACCTTGCGCTTTGTATTGTGAATATTGCTCTTCTACTGTTTCTGGCTGGGCCTTTTTTACAAAAGGCTTCATAGGCTCCAAGCCTAAGCATCTTAAACATTTCCATATCCTCGTTTACATCAGGGTTTGGAGTAGTTAATAATTTATCACCCGCAAAAATAGAGTTGGCGCCTGCAAAGAAGCACATGGCTTGTCCTTCGCGACTCATCTCTGTCCTTCCTGCACTCAATCGCACTTGTGTTTGTGGCATTACAATACGGGTAGTCGCTACCATACGTATCATTTCCCAGATACTTACTTTTTCAATATCGCCCATTGGCGTACCTTCAACGGGCACTAAAGCATTAATAGGCGTACTCTCAGGCTGCGGACTCAAACTTGCCAAGGCTACCAACATTCCTGCGCGGTCTTCCAGGGCTTCACCCATTCCTATAATTCCACCGCTACAAACCGTTACATTGGTTTTGCGAACGTTTCCAATAGTATCTAATCTATCCTGATACGCACGCGTAGAAATTACGTCTTTGTAGTAATCTTCACTACGTATCCAGGTTGTGATTGTAGGCGTATAAACCTGCTTCAGCAAGACGCTGTGCCTGGTTTTCGGTAATCATTCCTAACGTACAACACACTTCCATATCCAGTTTGTTGATGGTACGTACCATTTCCAACACCTGGTCAAATTCTTTCCCATCTTTTACATTTCGCCAGGCAGCCCCCATACACACTCGTGAACTTCCGCTGGCTTTGGCACGTAAAGCCTGTGCTTTTACGTGTGAAACGGTCATAAGATCGTTTCCTTCAATATCGGTATGATATCTTGCAGCTTGTGGACAATAGCCACAATCTTCCGGACAACCCCCGGTTTTAATAGAAAGTAAGGTTGAAACCTGTACCTGATTTGGGTTATGGTGTTCCCTATGTACGGTGGCTGCTTCATATAGCAACTCCATCATAGGCTTATTATAAATGGCCAGGATTTCTTCTTTGGTCCAGTTGTGTTTTATTTCGGTCATAGTTTTCAAAAATAATTAAAATCCATTATTGGGGTGTTCTAATTCTGAAATATTACTAACAAAGTTTTAAAAAGAGCCACTACTGAAGGCAACCACGAATCACGACTAAAAAAAAACACGAATCGCAATAACCATAAACACCATCATGGTTCCTGCAGCACGCTATGCGTGCGGTCTTGTTTCTATTCAGGGGAAGCTAAAATAATACTAACAGCATTACCCCCAAAACCTACAGCATTCACCATCACCGTTTTCAACTCCTGCGGAAGGTGCCGTGCATTGGCAAAAAACGGATTTTCAATAAATTTGTTTTTCTGAAGCATCAATACCGCCATCTCTAACGCTCAACATCCCGGAAGTAGCAAAGGTGTGTCCTATCAACCATTTGTTAGAAGTTAATAGGGCAGTTCTTTTCCGAAGACAATATCGATCGCATTTTTTTCAGCCACATCCCCTTTTATGGTACCTGGCGCATGCCAAATAATGACATCTACAGTTTCTAGATTTGCGTTGTCTAGCGCCCTGTGCATCGATTTTTGAAAACAGTCTGCATCTTCAGAAATTGAACTGTTATGCTCCAATAGTTCAGAGGCAAATCCGTAACCCAAAATAACCGCTTGTGTTCTTTCAGAAACACCTCTTTCCAAAAATGCTACAGCTGCGCCTTCCCCTAACACCATGGTGTTTTCCTTTTTCTGAAAACGCATACTTTCGCACGCCATTCTGTGACGAGAATTACTGTAGAGTTTTAAGGCTTTCATTTGTGCTATTGTAAAAGGTGTAAGTGCGGCTTCGGTACCTCCAACAAGAAACGCATCTGCCATCTCAGATTTCAACCATGCTATCCCGTTAAGTAGTGCGTGCATAGCTGTGGAGCATGTTACGGAATGATCTATGGTAACGCCATCCACTCCTAAATCCTGCGCTACCCACGAGGAAATATTTCCCAGTGTGGTAGTGAGGCGATGTAAATGGAGAAACTTTGCCATGTTGCTGAAAATCCTGATGGTATTTTTCAAATAAACCCGTAGCACCTCTTGAAGAACCTACATTTACCCCTATGTTGTTTGGTTGAAAGTTAGTTTTGGCTACACATTTTTTTGCTGCCAAAATTGCTAATAATACCGACCTATCCAGATTTTTATAGCGATCGTTTTGCTGCTGAAGATTCTGCAATTCGGTTTCAATTTCAGAACTTACCTTTGAAACTATGGTACCTCCTACTTCTTGAAATAAAGGTATGCCATCCCGATAGTGCTGCCAGACTTTATCTTTGGTGCCGCCTAAGGCAGAAATGGAAGCAATGGCCGATATGGAAATGGGTTGTGACACTAATGTTTTTTTTGGCAAATTTAAGCTATTGCCAACGCCTCTTCAATAGTATTATAAATTTTCTGAAGCTGTTTTTCTGTAATCACATAGGGTGGCAGTATATAGACCGTATGTCCTAGTGGTCGTAATGCTACTCCACGATCTATAAAGAATTGATAGAGCTCGTCCCGCAGATTTCCATAGCGCTCCATGGCCACATTTAAGTCTATTGCCAGAATGACTCCCTTACAACGTACACTTTGTACTTTTGGATGGTTTTTTATCTGGGAAGTAAATTGTTCATGAATCTTTGGCAATGACTTCTCTTTGGCTTTAATTTCAGGACTGTTCAATAATTCCAAACCTGCAAGAGCTGCCGCACAACCCAGCGGATGGGCACTAAAGGTATGGGGCATGAAAAAAACCTTTGTGTACTGCTTCACTTAAAAATCTATCGTAAATTTTCTGAGTGCAACTGGTTATACTCAACGGAAACATTCCTGCGGTGAGTGCTTTACTTAAGCACATAATATCAGGTTTGTTCACTAACTGATCACAGGCAAAGTTAGTTCCTGTTTTTCCAAAACCCGTCATGATTTCATCGGCAATGCATAACACTTCGGCTTCTTGACATCTTTTGATGATGGCATCCAAACCTTCAGCTGTATGAAATTTCATACCTGCAGCACCTTGCACCAAAGGCTCGAAAATAAAAGCCGCGCAGGAGTTTTCAGTCAAAGCAGTTTGTAATTTCTGAAGCACCTCCTCTAAATTGTCTGCCTGTGGCGTTGGAATACGAATCACCTTCAGTAAAAATTCCTCAAAAGGACCATTATAACTGGAGAGGCCGGAAGCGCTCATCGCTCCAAAAGTATCTCCGTGGAAACCGTTTTCAAAAGCGATTAGGGTATCTCTTTTCTCATCAGCGTTATGGTGGTACTGCAATGCCATTTTTATAGCTGCTTCCACCGCGGTAGAACCATTGTCATTAAAAAAAATCTTTTGCTGATTGGTAGGTAATATTTCCATCAGTTTTTCTGAAAGTCGAACCGCAGGCTCATGTGTAAAGCCACTAAACATTACAAAATCCAGCTCCTTCATTTGCTCGGTTACCGATTCCACAATTTGCGGATGGCTGTGCCCGTACATAGCCGTGTACCACGAAGCAATACCGTCTATATATTCATTCCCAGCTTCATCCCAAAGTAAGGCGCCTTTTGCTTTTACAATGCCAATTGGAGGTTGCGCGGTTTTATGCTGGGTGAGTGGATGCCAGATATAAGCTTTATCGCGATCTGCTAATTTCATTATACAAAGTTACAGTTTTTAACTCACGAAACAGGACCCCCGAAAGCTTTCGGGGTTTGCTCTCTGCAAGAAAAAAGACTAACAAAAAAACTGAGTATCGCTGTGGTTTAGTCTTGATTCTTGGTTCCCTTCAGGCGTGGTTCCAAAATGGCAGCATATTCCTTCACGACATTCGCATCAAAATACGGCTCCTCGTCAATTCTTCCTAAAATGGAAACTCCCGTCATTTTTGAAATAATGCTTTCTGTGGATTGGTGCTCAGATCCACTGAAGATAATTCCGAGGACATTAAGGTTTCGCGCTTTTAACGCTTCTATGGTTAATAATGTATGGTTAATACTCCCTAAGTAATGACGCGAAACTACTATCACTTGATCTTCTTCTTTTATAAGATCTGCAATAGTTTCTCCGTTATTTATAGGGACTAACAATCCGCCAGCACCTTCCATAACCAAATTATTTTCTGTGATAGGGCGTTTTATTTTCTTTGCTGAAATGGTTACGCCATCAAGTTTCGCAGCACCATGGGGACTCATAGGCGTCATCAAATTAAATGCTGAAGGATGAAACTGGGTTTTTTTGTTAGATACCAATTTCTGAACCTTATGGGTATCGCTATGGTCTAACTCACCCGCTTGGATCGGTTTCCAGTAATCGGCTTGCAGGGCTTCAGTGATGATGGCTGAAGCAATAGTTTTACCAACTTCGGTTGAGATTCCTGTTATAAAATAAGTTTGCGTTTTCATTCGATTTTAATTTTAGCTAGGGTGTGCCCACTCCGTCTTTGTCTCTTCGAGCCAAATCCACCTTATTGCCTTCCTCTCATTCGTGCCTCACTCGTCGGAGGCAGAGAAAAAGGGAGAGGAGCTATGTATAGGCTTTAATACTATTAATCAGTCCTTTTATTTCATCTTCAGTATTAAAGCTGTGGACACAAATACGCAGGCGTTCTTTGCCTTTTGGAACAGTTGGCGAAAGAATGGGTTTTACGTTGAAACCATCTTTTTTTAAGGCTTCGGAAACTTTCTTTACGCGTTCATTGCCAGGGATAATACAACTATGAATTGCTGAATTGCTTTCTATAAAATAACTCTGAAGCTTACAATTAGAAATTTCAATTTTCAATATTGCAATGTTTTTGTGCAGTTGTTCCCTTTCAGAAATCTTCAAAAGCTTTTCATAGGCGCTACAGATAGTCGCAACTCCGTGAGGCGGCAGTGCGGTGGTATATATAAAACTACGGGCAAAATTTATCAAATACTGCTGTAATGCTGCGCTTCCTAAAATTGCTGCACCATGACAACCTAAGGCTTTTCCAAACGTTATGAGTCTTGCAAATACTTTATTTTCCAAACCTAATGCTTGGACCATGCCTGCCCCTTTTGCTCCAAAAACTCCAAATGCGTGTGCTTCATCAATAATTAAGTGACAACTAAGTTCTTTAGAAAGTGATGTCAACGCTTTAAGGTCTGGCTGGTCACCGTCCATACTAAAAATGCTCTCTGTAACAATATAAATTTCAGAATTTTGAGAAAAGTTCCTACTGCGTTCAACCTGGCATTTCCTTTTTAGATCATCAAGATCATTATGCTTGAATTTATAAGCTTTAGCGTCGCTCATTTTTAATCCGTCCCGGATGGAGGCATGGCATAATTCGTCATACAATATAACATCTCCACGTTGTGGGACACTGCTAAAAAAGCCCAGATTGGCATCGTAACCGCTATTCAATAAAAGTGCGCTTTCAGTATTGTGAAATTGTGCAATTTGTTGTTCAGCTAATTCGTAATATTTGTGATTTCCAGTTAGTAACCTTGATCCTGTTGCGCCGTTTATTTCTAGCTTTTCAGTCTTTAAAATTTCAGTAGCTCTTTCGAAAATGGCTTTGTTTTTACTGAAACCCAAATAATCGTTGGAAGAGAAATCTATTAAAGTATTAGTTGAGCCCAAAGTACGTAGCGAATTGTTCGCAGCACGTTCTTCTAATTTCTTTTGAAGTTTTTTGGGTAGCATGGGGTAAAGATAATGAAAGGCATTTGTATGTTGAAGAAGAGTTATAAGCCGTTTGCTATTTCTTTCAGGAAATGAATCAAGTGCGTAAGTGTCCTTTTTTGTTGCTCTTCCAACGAGATCGTTGCTGAGCTATCCATTAATAATGTTCCCAAATACCCAAACTGAGAATGATTTCCTCCTTCTATTTGAATAAACTCGGTCTCTTCTGGCAACTTATTCTTGTTCTCCATTACTTCTTCAACACTTGCGAGGCCATCGTTTTCAGCGTATAACTTTATACAAGGTATAGTTAGTGCAGCCAAGTCTATATCTCTAGGATGAGAAGTTCCTACTAAAAACAGGCCTTTGAAAGTGTTTAGGTTTTCATACACCAATTGCGCAGCCATTTTACCACCTTGGGAATGTCCGCCAATCACATAATTCCCTTTATGCAAGTCAATTAGTGTAGTTACTTTTTGATAATCGTATTGCGGAAGTCTCCAATCCATTTTTAGTAAGTGGCACGTAAAACCATTCTCTGCAATTTTTCTGCACAGTGGCGCGTATGCATTAGGATCGGTTAAGCCACCTTGAAAAAAAATAACTTCCAGATCGCTCTCAGGAGAAGACGCTAAAAAACTGATTTGATCATTCGTTTCTATTACTGAAACAGTATTGGAATTTAAGAAAGTGTCTTTGGGAAGGTTATGGGCTTGGAAGGTGATCCAGTTCCATGTAAAAAATAGGATTCCAAGGCTAAACCAAACAATTCTAAAAATCTTTCGTTTGCTCCATTTATTCATAGGTAGCATGTAAAAAGCAAATTATAATCAAACTGTTCATCGTTTATTAAATAGCATGCAACTCATTATAAAGGCAATTTATGAATTATATACTGAACATAAAACTAGATATACTACTTGACTAGGAATTTGCTTTAAGTTCAATATCTCATTTCCAAAACCTGTCCCTTTTGAATAAAGATTTATAAAATAAGAATTTATTATTGTTTTTCAATAATTTTTATATATTTGTTATCGTTAAACAATAATTATATGAAGACAAATATGTTACTTAAAAATTTGATAGATGTACTTTTCATCTTGATGTTTCCTGGAATTTTAGGATTTTTAATTATCCTGCCCTTTGGAATGTTCAACAATACTATTGGCAATGTTTCGCCTGAAAGTGCTGTAGATTTTATGAACTTACCTGCCTTTTATTGGGTTGGTGTAGGTGTGGCAATGCTCACCTACGGCTTTTTACTTTCTGCCCTTTGGTTCTTAAAAAAATCTTCTCGACATTGTATGGATAATAATTTATTAAAGGAAGCAGTAAGCTCAAATTTAAATAAAAGCGGACTCTTTTTCATAATAACCGCAGTTGGCGCTATGGGAAGCTATATGGCTATTTGGATAGCTAGTTTTGATGATTCTGGAGTTTCGTTGCAGTATGGTAGCAATCTTTTTATACCATTGTTTTTGGCCATTATTGGATTGTTTTTTAAGATGATAGCCAACACGCTTATTAATGCCAGATTCCTAAAAGAAGAAAACGATCTAACCATATAGCCTATGCCCATACAAATAAGCCTAGATACAATTTTATCCGAAAGAGATATGAAAGGCAAGGAGCTAGCAGAAATCGTGGGCATTACCGAAGCCAATCTTTCCATCCTAAGATCAGGTAAGGCAAAAGCGGTTCGCTTTAGTACCCTGGAAGCTATTTGCGAGGCGTTGCAGTGTCAGCCAGGGGATATTCTCATTTATATTTCAGAATAACTAAATTTTAAAACTATGAACACAAATACAACAAAACTACTTTCTATAATGAAGATTATCTTCTGGATTATCTTTATTGGCCTGCTAATTGAAGCGGGCGCGTTACTAACTACTTACCTCATGAGTCTTTTTGATCCTGAAGTTTCCAAAGATTTATACCTTGGGCTAGATCTTTCGACATTGCAGGAATGGAGTACCTTTCAATACACCAACCACATTTCATTTTTGTTGGCATTCTTGCTTATTAAGGCGTATATCGCATTCTTGGTGATTAAAATATTCTCAAAAATGGATGTAAGACATCCGTTTACTGAAGCGGTTTCAGAGCAACTATCAAAAATTAGTTATGTAGCGGTTAGTGCTGGTCTATTAGCTTACATTGCGCAAGGACATACTAAATGGCTCACAAAATCTGGGATGGACTTAAGTGAGAATTGGGGTAGCGGAGAGTTTTTGTTCTTGGCTGGCATCATTTTCATAATCGCACAAATCTTTAAAAGAGGAATTGAACTACAAACTGAAAATGAATTGACTATTTAAGTGTCTTATATAGCCAAATATCTCACTATGATTAGCTAAACCTTACTACTTCCGAAAAAGAATTATGCCAGATTTTGATTTATCTTGAGTAAGAGGAACTCGGCATTAGGCATTAGGCATTAGGCATTAGGCATTAGGCAAAATAAAAATCCCAAACTCCTTTTTTGAAATTTGGGATTTAATATATTTTTATTTTCTAAATTGTACCGAAGCTAGTCTGCGAGTATAATTACTTTATTATCGCTACACTCTATAGTACCACCATTTATTTGCATCGTCCATTTACCTTCTTTTTGGATGAACTTGTTTTTGTGTCCTTCGGCGATGGTTGGGTTTCCTTTAAAGCGCACTTCACCTTCAACTAAAAGAGAAACAATAGCAGCGTGGTTATTCAACATTTGAAACTCCCCGTCCATTCCTGGCACAGTTACGCTTCCTACTTCACCGCTTACTAGAGAGGCTTCTGGGGTTACTATTTCTAAATACATTAATTTTAGTATTGAGTTATTAGTAGTGAGTATTGAGTTTAGCAATTTTGCTAATAACTAAATACTCAATACTCATTTCTTTTTTAAGCCTCTGCTAACATTTTCTCTCCAGCCTCTATAGCTTCTTCAATGGTTCCTTTAAGGTTGAAAGCTGCTTCCGGAAGGTGATCTAACTCTCCGTCCATAATCATGTTAAAGCCCTTGATTGTGTCTTTGATATCAACCAGTACTCCTGGAATACCTGTAAACTGTTCCGCAACGTGAAAAGGTTGCGATAAGAAACGCTGAACCCTTCTTGCGCGGCTCACCGCTAACTTATCTTCTTCAGAAAGTTCTTCCATCCCCAGAATTGCAATAATATCCTGAAGCTCTTTATAACGTTGCAATAGCTCTTTTACATTCTGTGCACATTCATAGTGCTCCTTACCAAGAATGTCTGCTGACAAAATTCTCGAAGTAGAATCTAACGGATCTACCGCAGGATAAATACCAAGCTCTGCAATTTTACGGGAAAGTACCGTGGTTGCATCCAGGTGGGCAAATGTAGTCGCCGGCGCCGGATCAGTTAAATCATCTGCAGGTACATAAACCGCCTGTACAGAAGTAATAGATCCATTTTTAGTAGAGGTAATTCTTTCCTGCATCACACCCATCTCTGTAGCAAGGGTCGGTTGATAACCCACCGCTGATGGCATACGACCCAAAAGTGCTGACACCTCAGAACCTGCCTGTGTAAATCGGAAAATATTATCTACGAAGAAAAGTACATCTTTCCCTTGCCCATCACCTGCTCCATCACGAAAATATTCGGCAATGGTTAATCCTGATAAAGCTACCCGAGCTCTTGCTCCCGGAGGTTCGTTCATCTGACCGAAAACGAAAGTTGCCTTCGATTCTTTCATAGCTTTCTTGTCTACTTTAGACAAATCCCATCCGCCTTCTTCCATGGAGTGAAGAAAATCATCACCATACTTTATAATACCAGATTCAAGCATCTCTCTCAAAAGGTCATTCCCTTCACGAGTACGCTCTCCCACTCCTGCAAAAACTGATAATCCACCATGTCCTTTTGCGATGTTATTAATCAATTCCTGGATCAATACGGTTTTACCAACACCAGCACCACCAAAAAGACCAATTTTACCACCTTTGGCATAAGGCTCAATAAGGTCAATTACTTTAATACCTGTAAACAATACCTCGGCAGAAGTTGAAAGATCTTCAAATTTAGGAGCTTCCCGGTGAATTGGTAATCCGTTCTTTCCGCTTTTTGGTAGATCTCCAAGACCATCAATAGCATCTCCAATTACATTAAAAAGTCTTCCGTATATATCTTCTCCAATTGGCATTTGAATAGGATTTCCTGTAGAAAGTACTTTAGTTCCTCTACTTAATCCATCTGTAGAATCCATCGAAATGGTTCGTACAGTATCTTCTCCAATATGAGACTGAACTTCTAAGATTAATTTAGAACCATCTGCATTATCAATTTCAAGAGAATCATAAATTCTTGGAAGATCTTCACTGGAAGCAAATACAACATCTACTACCGGGCCTATAATTTGAGCAACTTTACCTGTAACTTTTGACATTGTTAACTGTATCTGTTTTAGTTATATACGGGTGTACAAAACACCCCTTTTTTCAACGGTGCAAAGATAGTTTTTTCTTGCTGAATATTACAACGGATTTTACCTAAAATTTTGAAGGGTTTTTAATTGAGCGGTTGTCGGGCTATTTGTATGCATATATAAAAGCAAGAAAGAAATGTTATAATGGTTCGCAATAGCTTCGAATCTCTTTTTTAAATAGCGTCAGAATCTTACCCATTTAATGTATTGTCTTTTTTAATCTCCCGCCCATCAATTTCAACCACCGGAGTGACTTTCCCATGGTTCCAGTGGCAAAAACCCCATCTGCATTATATAATTGTGATAAGGTAATGTCTTGTTCAACAATTTCAATGCTGCTTTTTTTACACAGTTCAATCACTGTTGCTCTTGTGATTCCCGGCAAGCATGCAGTGAGCATAGGGCGAAACTACCTTTCCGTCTTTCACCATGAAAAGATTGCTTCCGTTAAGTTCGGCAACAAAACCACGATCGTCCAGCATTAATCCGGCATCTTTTCCTGCAAAGTTGGCCTGTATTTTAGCGATAATGTTATTTAATAAGTTATTGTGGTGGATTTTACTATCTAAGTATTGCGGTGAATTACGTCGTTGGCTTGTACTAAGCACTTTAATTCCGCTGTTATTATCATACACCAACGGCTTCCATTCAGCGAGTACAATTAAGCAACTCCCATCCTGATTTAGCCGTGGATCCATCCCACTGGTGATTTTTTCTCCCCTGGTAAGCGTAAGCCGAATATGGGTTTCATCGTTCATGCCATTAGCATCCAACGTTAATTTTATGGCTTTCTTAATGAATGCTTTCGTAGGAATATCTACAAAAGCCAATGTCTTTGCACTCTCATGTAAACGAGTTAAGTGTTTGTCCAAACAAACGATTCCTTCTGGATACACCCTCAATCCTTCCCAAACAGCATCACCTCCTTGCACCGAGCTATCAAATACCGAAACCTTGGCTTCAGCTCTTGGGTACAAACCATCTTTTACATAAACCTGAATGTTATCGTTCTTGGGATTTCTTTGTTGTAGCATTTAGTTGTTTTTAAGAATGTGATTTTTTAAAATGTTGTAATACGGAAGTGCTTCATCCAAAATTACTTGTAATCTAGCTGGCATTGCTTGACTGCTAGTAGCTTGTATTGCGAAGCCTTCGGAATTATGAACATTTTCATACCAATGCTTCGCCCAAATACCATCTTCGGGAATTCCTCCTTTGTCCCAACTCAGCATTGTTGAGGTAAAGGGAATTTCTAAGCATACGCATACTTTTTTTAAATATGCCGGAGGATCTTTTAGCAATTCATCACTATCTATCACGAGTGGAACTTTTCCTTGGGACGTTAAATAAGAAAAGATTTCCGAAGCTTTTTTTATTCCAATATCTCCAATTGTGGGATTCTCAATGACTTTTGAAAAAGAAGCCAGCAATTTTTCGGGATGACGAATTAGGATAATGTTGTTCCATTTCAGAATAAAATCTGGCGTATCGCTCAAGTAATGATGCGCCATTCCTTTTACGAAGACATTGTTTTTTACTGAAATATTATGGATAGACTCAACAATTCTTGCCTCATCCACTTCCATGGAAGTACAAATTTCTTTCGCTGAAGGATGGTGAACTGCGGTAGCTGAATTTATAAGATAATAGGCGTAAAAAGGCTCGTCTAGTACAATTGTATCGTTCCGCTGGGCAAAGCTGTACATAAGCGCCGTGGAGAGATTTCTGGGTCCCGCAATAAGATTGATGACTTTCACGGAATAAAGATAATATTATTCCGCCGAGTTACACAGTGAACTGCAGATATTCGGAGAGAAAATAAGCCTTTTTTGAAATACTAATTTATTATTCTACCGTAACACTCTTTGCCAAATTACGAGGCTGGTCTACATTTCGTTCTAGCATTACTGCAATATGATACGATAATAATTGCAAGGGAATAGTAGTAACCAAGGGACTTAGGCTCTCTGGAGTTTTTGGAACTTCCATAATATAATCGGCCAGTTCTTTAACCTGAGTATCTCCTTCGGTAACCACGGCGATTATTTTTCCTTTTCGAGCTTTGATTTCCTCTATGTTACTCACCACCTTTTCGTAATGGTTGCTGTTTACCGCAATCACCACAACAGGCATTAGTTCATCGATGAGGGCAATAGGACCGTGTTTCATTTCGGCTGCTGGATATCCTTCTGCGTGAATATAGGAGATTTCTTTTAATTTTAAAGCTCCTTCTAAAGCTACTGGGAAATTGTAGCCTCTTCCGAGGTATAAGAAATTTGACGCATCTTTAAATTTTGCAGCTATTTCTTTTATTTTATCATCACTTTGTAAAGCTTCTTCTACTTTAGCCGGAATGGTATCTAACTCTTGCAAATGCGCCATATAATCACTTTGAGAAATAGTGCCTTTTGCTTTTGCCAAACGTAATGCCATCATTGTAAGCACAGTGATTTGAGTGGTAAATGCTTTTGTAGAAGCCACACCAATTTCTGGACCTGCGTGCGTGTAGGTGCCACTGTGTGTTTCTCTGGAAATAGTAGACCCCACAACGTTACAAACTCCATATACAAAGGCTCCTTTCTCTTTTGCCAGTTTAATAGCCGCCAAGGTATCTGCAGTTTCACCACTTTGAGAAATGGCTATAACTACGTCTTTTTCTGTAATGATTGGATTTCGGTATCTAAACTCTGAAGCATATTCTACCTCAACTGGGATACGGGCAAGGTCTTCAAAAATATATTCAGCTACCAGTCCTGCGTGCCAAGAGGTTCGCAGGCTACTATTATAATTCGGTCTGCATTGGTAAATTTTTCAATATAATCTTCTAATCCGCCCAGTTTCACAATTCCCTTATCGGCTAGCAACCGTCCGCGATATGTATCTTTTATTACAGAAGGTTGTTCGTATATTTCCTTCAACATAAAATGATCGTACCCACCTTTTTCAATCTGCTCTATGTTTAATTTTAATTCCTGAATGTAAGGAGCAACTTCATAATCACCTTTGATCTTGCGCACCTTTACCTCTCGTCCACGGCGTATGATGGCCATTTCTTCGTCTTCGAGATAAATGGCGTTGTTGGTAAATTCAATAAATGGTGTGGCATCACTGGCTACAAAAAACTCATCCTTTCCTATACCAATAGCTAGCGGACTTCCTAGTTTTGCAACTACAATTTCGTCTGGCTTGTTTCTATCAAACAATGCGATAGCATACGCCCCTACCACCTGATTTAAAGCTATTTGAACGGCTTTTCCAAGTTTTACTTTTTCTTTTTTCTTAACTTCTTCAATGAGATTTACCAATACTTCTGTATCTGTATCACTATTAAAATGATACCCACGATTGATAAGTTCCTTTTTTATGGAGGCGTAATTTTCGATGATACCGTTGTGGATAATTACCAGGTCCCCACTATTACTGTAATGTGGGTGTGAATTTACATCGTTAGGAACCCCGTGTGTTGCCCAACGGGTATGACCTATCCCAAGACTTCCGGTGGTTTCGATTTCTTTTGCGACGCGTTCTTCGAGATCTGCAACTTTTCCTTTGGTTTTGCAAAGTTGAATTTGGGAGCCATCATATAAAGCAATTCCCGCGCTGTCATAACCACGATATTCTAAACGCTTTAAACCGTTTATAATAATAGGATATGCTTCTCTTTTACCAATATAACCTACGATGCCGCACATAAAAAATAATTTAGTTAGGTTCTGTATAGAAAATTTGAAGTTTTAATCGCTTCGCCGGGTTGGTGGCTTTATTACCAAACAAAATAGTTCCCCTAGGCGAAAGTATGGTTGCCGCTGGCACATTTACTATTCCTGGGGCCTGTGAATTTTCTAAATCTTGAAAATCGAACTCCGTTACATTTTGAGACACCACCAATCCTAAAGGCACATTGGTAGAATCTTTATTGATAAGGTTACTCACATGATTTGTAATCCTTATTTTATAAAATTGTCCATTTTCATCACTACCACGCACTAGAGGACCAAAATGCTCTACCAAAGCCCCTGAGTCTTCTTCACTTGAGGTAGGATCTAATGGTAAATCTACCAAGAACGTATCATTACCAAGATCGTACATTACTATTCTGTCTGGCTCTGCCTCACCTCCCGTTATCTTATCTTGGTCTACATAAAAAATAAGATTCGCTTCATTAATGAGCCATTCTTGGTCTCTGAGAAATTCTAGCTGATCTGCAACACCGTTATTGTCCAAATCTTTTCCAAAAAGTTCTACAACGGTAATTATAGGATCGCCACCTCGAATATAAAGGGTTTCTTCACCTTCAAAAATATTGGGGTTTGCCAAGGCACTTGCCACATCTGGGCTTAAATCGTTCTCAAAGGTGTTTACGCTAATAGCATTGAAATTTAAACGAAAATTATTTTCGTCAAAATCTGCAGTGTTAGCCTCACAACTATCATCTCCTACTAGGATTTTAGATCTATAAAAAAGATCTATTCTTGCATCATCTGTTGGATCATTGTTTCCGTCCAATACGTCGAATAGAAACAAACTTCCACCGTTCCCATTTGAGCTTTCTACTTTAAAGTACAAACCTCTGAAAAATTCACGGAAATTGTTATTATTGATAAGCTCATTACTGCCTTGCATATCAAAAATCTTTTCTTGAAAGATTTCTAAAGGAAGGTTGGCACGTAACCCGGGAGGTAGTGAGACAGAATCATTTAGGACAATTGCCTTATTTGAAGGTTTAAAATTCTTGATGGTAGTAATAAGTTCGCCCTGAAACATATCGAACGTTTGTCCCTGATTTGAATAATAATTTTGAGGATCTTCAAAACCTGAATCCGGATCTAAATCTCTCAAAAAGAAATTAGATTCATATATAGATATATTAATTGGCTCGTTTCCAAAAACAGAATCCAATGTATAGGTGGTCACTTCATTTGCGAGAGTGGATTCACTAAAGAATGGTAAATACAGCACTACGCTATCTAACTGGACACATTCTCCAAAATCCGGGTCACCTGTTTGCAAGGTAAGCTGGCTTAACAAATTAACTCTGGACTCTCCATATACTGGATCATTATACACTCCTAATTGATAAGCAGGAAGTGAGTTGGTTTGTACCGGAAGCAACTTTCTACTATAAGAAATTACAGTACTTTCATCAAAAAGTTCTGTCGTAAAATTTTGGTCTACTATATCGGACCCAATGGTGTTAAAATCTTCTTCACAGGAAGCAAAAACCACGATTACTAGTAAGATTGCCACTAGTTTTGGCAACATATTCTTTATCTTCATAATGCTCTTTAAAAAATGCTGGTTATCCCAGTACTTTGTTTTGGTAAAAATCTAAGTAAGCTTCTTCGATGGTTTCGGTAGTTTGATAAGGCAACACTGGTTTATCAAGGGTTTCGAGATGGTCTTTTAGTGCTTGTGGTATTTCTTCGGAATTAATGATGACAGCGTCGCTATTGTTAAGCGCTACTTTCATAACATTCACATAATCTGGATTTTTTAAGTCTGCAATAACCGCATCAGCAATGCCATCAAAACCTAATTTATGCGTTACCTTTTCATCTAACGTGCCATCGAAGCCTTGATTGTATACGGAGGTAACAATTTTACTATTTTCGAACAACGGCTCGTTACTATAATAATTACGAAGGTATAAAGGCAAAAAAGAAGCCAACCATCCGTGTACATGGATTATATCTGGAGACCAGTTTAATTTTTTAACGGTTTCTATCACTCCTTTAGCGAAAAAGATAGCGCGTTCATCGTTATCTGGAAATAAGTTTCCGTCCTCGTCTGCATAGGTTGCTTTTCGCTTAAAATATTCTTCATTATCTATAAAATACACCTGCATGCGTTCTTTTGGAATAGAGGCTACTTTAATAATTAGCGGCATATCCATATCGTTTATCACAAGGTTCATTCCAGACAAACGTATCACTTCATGTAATTGGTGACGACGTTCGTTTATATTTCCGTAGCGCGGCATAAAAATTCGTATTTGTCCGCCTTTGCTATTAACCATTCTCGGTGCCTCAAACGACATGGAAGAAATCTCGGTCTCCGGCAGGTAAGGAACTACTTCAGAAGACACATACAAGATTCTTTTATCTTTCATCTATAAAAATATTTTAAATTGCAAGATGATGGAATGCCCAATCTCAACATCTTCAACGTATTAAGTAACCGCAACGGGCATTTGTAAGGTATTAATGTTACTAGTGTTACTGTTAAAACACGCAAAATTACGAAAATTTATGCAGTTTGAAGCCAATAACTTAATTTTGCGAGTGTTTAACGAAATATTATGAAATGTCCACCATAAATATAAAAACTGCCTAAAACTAATACCTAACGCATTACGTCTTCCTAATTTATCCAATCATATAGATGAAAGTATACCACACCACCAAAAGACTACAAGAAGTATTGGCATGTTACACCCATTGAAACATCGATTGGTTTTGTACCAACTATGGGTGCATTACACGAAGGACATGTTTCTTTGGTTGAAAGAGCACTCAAGGAAAATACAGTAGTGGTGGTAAGCATTTTTGTAAACCCTACACAGTTTGATAACGAAGGAGATTTAAAAAAGTATCCTAGGAAACTAGAAGAAGACAGCAAGCTTTTGTCCCAAATAAGTGAAGACATTATTATTTTTGCACCTACACCAGCCGAAGTATACGGAGAGAAGGTGAAATCCAAAAAATACGATTTTGGAAAACTAGCTACCGAAATGGAAGGCAAACACCGCAAAGGCCATTTTGACGGAGTGGGCACGGTGCTCAACCATCTTTTCAGAATAGTTGAACCGGACAGAGCCTATTTTGGCGAAAAGGATTTTCAGCAATTACAGATTGTAAAAAAACTAGTGGTGTTGGAAAATATACCAGTTACTATAGTAGGATGCCCGATTCTAAGGGAGAAAGATGGATTGGCGATGAGTTCCCGAAATAAAAGGCTCACAGAAGCGCAGCGAACTAACGCCTCTTTTATATCTGAAATTTTAAAAACTACCCAAGAACAGTTTCAGGAAAAAACAATTGCAGAACTAACTCATTTTGCCGTAACCGCATTCTCCGAAAATAAAAACTTAGACTTAGAATATTTTGAGATAGCTAGCGTAAAAAATCTAAAAACAGCTAAAAAGAAAAAAGAAGGTAAAAAATACCGTGCCTTTATTGCGGCCTATGCAGGAGAAGTTAGGCTTATTGATAATGTAGCATTAAATTAGTTGATAGTTTGTGGTTTGTGGTTTGTGGTTTGTGGTTTGTGATAAAATTTATTTTAAATAGGGAGAAGAGAAGAGCGCCCTATTTTTTTCGAGAATTACTTTACGATACTACGAAGGAAAAGATGTAAAAACTTGTTTTCTGAAATCTACTAGCGTAAATCCAAAATTTAAAATCAAATTGTATCTTTGCGCCATGCAAATTCACGTAGTAAAATCAAAGATTCATAGAGTAAAGGTAACTGGAGCCGATCTCAATTATATTGGCAGTATTACCATAGACGAAGACCTTTTGGACGCAGCCAATATTATTGAAGGCGAAAAGGTGCAAATTGTTAACAACAACAATGGCGAACGTCTAGAAACCTATGCCATACCCGGCCCTCGTGGTAGCGGTGAAATTACACTAAACGGCGCAGCCGCTAGAAGAGTAGCCCCTGGTGATATTTTAATATTAATTACCTACGCTATGATGGATTTTGAGGCTGCCAAAAGTTTTAAGCCTGCTTTGGTCTTTCCAAACGAAGACAACAACCTCCTTACATAAGGTGAAAAAATCATTCTACAAGTTTTTGAGTATTGCCCTGCCCTTGGCCTTGGGCCTCTTCTTAATTTGGTATGTTTTCAAGCAATTTTCAACCGAACAATTAACCGAATTAAAGCTACATTTTAAAAATGCGAACTACTGGTATGTAATACTATCTGTATCGTTAAGCATTTTAAGTCACGTGATACGTTCGTACCGTTGGAACTTTTTGCTGCAACCATTGGGATATTTTCCAAAACTTGCCAATAATTTTATGGCAGTTTCGATTGCGTATCTTATGAATATTTTCATTCCTAAAAGTGGCGAAGTTTCCAGAGCTGTTGTACTAACGAAATATGAAGACGTTCCTTTCGACAAAGGTTTTGGCACCATAATTTCCGAACGAATTGTAGACTTAATTTTACTGGTGCTTTTTTGTGGATTGGCACTATCACTTCAGTTTGATGTATTGTATGATTATTTGGTTGGAGTGGTACCTATAAAAAAACTTCTATTGTTTATGGGAATCGGGCTCTTAATGTTACTTTCATTTTTAGCATTTCTGAAATATTCAAAAAGCAAACTCAGCTTGAAAATAGGCACGCTCATACGTGGCTTGAAAGAAGGTGTTTTCAGCATCCTGAAGATGAAAAAGAAGGGGGCTTTTATATTTTTGAGTTTGGTTATTTGGGGACTGTATTTTGCTTCCTTTTATGTGGCTACGCAAGCGCTTGAAGAAACAGCAGGGATCAGCTTAGGTATAATGGTTACTGCTTTTGTGGTGGGAAGTTTTACCTTTGGTTTTACCAACAGTGGTTTTGGAACCTATCCGGCAGCGGTCATGGGAATATTATTAGTTTTTGGTATTGCTGAAACCGTTGGGACCGCATTTGGCTGGATTGTCTGGACCAGCAATATGGCATACATAATTATTTCTGGCGGGATTTCATTTTTAGCCCTTCCTTTTTACAATAAAAAGAAACACACTAGCTAAAGTAATAAGGTGAATGTGAATAAGCTCCCAAGTATTCTGTCGCAAACAACAATCTTTTCTGAAAGAAACTCAAAACATTTTCTTCTTGTTTTTTAAATTACCTATAAATCTGAGGCTTCTACTTTTAAAATGAAATTTTTGTGAAGTATGGTGTTGTTTTTGTAAAAAAGCGCACTTTAGCCTTGATTTTACCTCTTACATGATAACTATCTTAAAATAAATCTTGAACAGTGGCTTTAAAAGTCTTAGAAATAGGAATTGAGATTTTACCTACCAATAGCGTATCGGTATTATAAGCATTTATTTTTTCGCGATTTACAACAAATCTTCGATGAGTTTGGACAAAAATTGTTGCTGGTAAATTTTTTATAAAATCTGTTAATTTTTCACGAATAATTAGTCTTTCTGAAACCATCTCAATTTCAAGATAGTTCCCTTCAGATTTTACAAACCGTATATCATACACATTTACCCGAGTCTGCTTTCCATTATTTTTCAAAAAAATATACTGTGGTTTTCGATCTTTATTTTCTGAAACCCTAATGCGTGTAAACGAATTAATGGCAATAGCCAGATTTGTTAAAAGTGTTGGGGTGTTATAGGGCTTCATTAAATAACCATTTGGATTGGTAGATGCCACTCGTTCTAAAGTGTTATTGTCTCCATAAGCGCTCAAAAAAATTATAGGCATATCCTTATTTTTCCTGATTTTTTGTGCCAACCACACTCCGTCCAATTCTCCAGCAAGATTAACGTCCAACAATGCAGCGTCTATTTCTAGGTTTTTTAAATCGTCCCAGGCTTTGTCTGCACTTGCAGCACTCCCAACTACATTATAACCATTTTGCTCTAAAATTTCTATTAAAGCAAATCTAGAAATTGCTTGATCTTCAACAATATAAATCTTATTCTTCATACTTATGCCTCTTTAAATTTTATAGTTACACATACACCGTTTGTTCCATCTATATGTATAGTGCCTCCCATTTCTTCGGTTAACATAAAGATGAGCCTAAATCCCATGGTTTCCGAAAACTTTTTTTCATAATCCTTAGGCAGCCCTACACCATCGTCTGAGTAAGTAAAAACATACGCTCTACTTGTACTGTTTTTTTTATCTGCCTGATCAAATGCTATTTTTATAGTACCTCCTTCTTTTCCAAAAGCATATTTTGAGGTATTGGTCATTAATTCACTTACTAATAAGCCTAAAGGTATGGCGGCATCTATTCCCAAGTCTATTGGAGCTACTTCTATAATAGTTTTTATATGCTTACTTGGCAAACTGTACATTAATTGTCCCACTAGCTTCTCGAGGTAATTCTTCATAGGGATTAACGAATACTTGTCTTGTTGGTATAGCATTTGGTGCACCAAGGCCATGCTGTGAATTTGCCGTTGTGAATCTTCCAAAACCTTGTTCATTGATGGAGTATCTACTTTTTTAGCTTGTAATTGTAGCAATCCAGAGATTACCTGCAAGTTATTTTTTACCCGATGATGCACTTCTTTTAAGAGTGTTTCTTTTTCTTTAAGTGAGGACTCTAAATTGGTTTTTTGAGTAGCAATGGTGTTTTTGTCTCTTTGCGATTTCAGCAAAAAAAATGAAATGAGTAGAAACGAAATACCTATAATAATAATCGCAATCCACTGGTTATTAGCTATTGTTTCGATAAGGCGTGCTTCTCTTTGACTTGTTTCCAGCTCAATCTCTTTTACATCAACATCGTACTTAGCCAATGCTAATAGATTCTGGCGTTGAAATCGTTGCTTTTCTAAAGAATCTGATATTTCGTTCGCTCTATCAAAAGCTTCATTAGCTTCCTTTGTTTGATTTTGACGCAAAAAAACCTTTCCTCTTAGCTCGTATAATAAAATAATAGATTCGGTATCGTCAAATTGATCTATACTAAAGAAAGCTAAATCAAGATAGTACTTTGCTTGATCCACTTCATCTTTATAAAAATACAGCTTAGCAAGATTGTAATATGCTTTTGTGATAATTCTAGATTCTCCAATCTTGTTATTTGCTGTTGCCGCTTTCATTTCTTCCAAAAAATATGGAAGTGCTGTATCGTAATCTCCCTTTTCAAAATACAACTGGCCTATATTACCTTCAATTACTTTTTTGAAATAGTCATTATACCCCTCTGGTTTATTAACACTTAATCCTATTTTATTTGGTTGCTGAAGCGCTGCCAATGCAGTATCGTAATACTTCCTTGCTTTTTCAAATTCTTTCAATTTAAAATAAGACAGTCCCGTATTATGGTACATGCTGGACACCATGAGCTGATTCCCCGACAGCTTATAGATATCTGCCTGTTTCATAAAATTAGCTGCTGCGCTTTGGTATTGCCCCAAACGGTAGTAGGTCATTCCTATTCGTTCTGCAGAAGAATATCCTGGAGTTGCGTAGCCGTTTTTAATTGTATAATATTTCTTAGCGAGTGGCTCTAAAGCCAAGACCTCATTGTATGCTTCCATCTTTGTATAAGAACTGGCCACTAAAAACACCACATCTGCCATTTGGTTGGGATGTAAGTTTTCTTCATAATTAAGCAACTCTTCTCCTAGTTTTATGGCTTCAATGGAATTGGCCAATTTTTCATGATAGCGAGCCAACATAAGTTTGGCCTGAAGCAAATCTTCGAGACTACCCTCCTTTTCAGCCCATTGTAATGCACTCTTTTGATACTTTAGAAGATAGGAATACTGCTTCTTTAAATCCGCCTCATTTGTCTTTTTCACCACCAGCATATCTATCATTACCAAACGCTCGAAACCCTCCCTTGTCTTAATAGGATACTCCAATTGAGAAGTTATGGCATTGATTTGCTTTATCTGTGCTGTAGAGATTGCACAAAAAAGAAAACATAATATGTAAAAAATATTTTTCAATTAAATTTAATTGTCAATTAATTGATTAGCCTGTATTTAGTTCTAAATAAAACGGATTGCACTGTAAATGTACTTCAAAAAAAGTAAGAACCATTACAAATAAAAAAGCACAATATCTTGATTACAACCAATTGTAGTGGGGTTGAAATGAAAGTATTTTATTGAAAAATCACTAGCTTTGGAAAAATACTACTTACACATTGCTTTGCCATTTTAATGTGAAATAATATCGCTTAATTTTGAAGTATGGAGTTTTCTGAACATGATAGTTTGCATTATACGCTACATCCAACTCGTGAAAATTTTAGTATCTTTCGATTTCTAAAAATTTCAGAAAATGAAACGTCTTTTACTCTTTTCAGCTTGCTTTTTTATTACACTTACAACCCTTGCGCAGTCTAAAATTAAGTATGAAGAATTTGCATCTTCAAAACTGGGCGAAACCCGTAAATTAAAGATTCAACTTCCTAGGGATTATGAAGAAAATGCAGATAAAATATACCCTATAATTGTAGTATTGGATGCCAATTATTTGTTTGAACCAGTTGCGGGAAATGTAGATTATTTTAGCTATTGGGAGGACATGCCAGAAAGTATTGTGGTGGGAATTATGCAAGGAGATTCTAGATATGAAGATGGTGCTTATGACGATACCAATTTTATGCCCGAAGATAAAGGAGCAGATTTCTTCGAGTTTATTGGTCTTGAGCTGCTACCTTATATTGACAGCACTTATAGGACGGCTCAATTTACCATTGCGGTAGGACACGACTTTACTGCCAATTTCATTAATTATTATTTATTTAAAGATCCACCTCTTTTTAATGGCTACATCAATCTAAGCCCGGACTTAGCGCCCATGATGTTAGAACGTATCCCAGAGCGTATCCCAGACATTCAAGGCAAAACATTTTACTATTTAGCTACAGGCACAGACGATATTCCAGACCTGAGAGAACTTACAGTAGAACTTGATGCTGCCCTTAAACCATTAAAGAGTGATAATTTCGATTATCATTTCGATAATTTTGAAGGTGCGACACATTACTCACTTGTGGCAAGGGCTATCCCTTCGGCATTAGAAAAAATGTTTGCTGTTTATCGCCCTATTAGTAAGCAAGAATTTACCGATAAGCTCCTAAAATTAGAGACATCTATAAGCGATTATCTTTTAGAAAAATACGAAGTAATCGAGAAATTATTTGGACTTACCAATCCAATTCGAGTAAACGATTTTATCGCCACAGCAACCGCAGCCGAAAAGAAAGAACAATGGGAATCCCTGCGAACCATTGCCTCCCTAGCTCAAAAACAATATCCAAACACCGTCTTAGGCGACTATTATATGGGACTTGCCTTGGAGGGAATGGGAGACCCTAAAAAAGCAATGCGCACCTTTCAAGGAGCTTACGACAAGGAAGAAGTAGACTTTATTACTATTGATTTAATGTTGGAAAAAGCAGATAAAATTAAAACCGATTTTGGGTATTAAAAAATTGCTATCTTTATAATTATCTAAACAATAAAACTTATGAGAAGTATCCTTTGGCTTATTGCAGTTGTATGTATAGTAGTTTGGCTTCTTGGTTTCTTTAACATTGTTGAAGGCCTTGGCACTAGTAACCTAATTCATATTTTATTAGTTCTTGCTGTAATAGCAATACTTTACAGTATTATACGCGGCAGGTAAACATTACACAACATTTTCTTCTATTTTTAAAATTTTTTAAAGTGCTATAACCCCTAAAAAATTATGCGCTTTACACTCACTTTTTATAGAACTTTCTCCTGAAATTTTCTACGAACCTATTATTTCCCTTTTTTATTAATGAAGCTTATTTTTATTTTTACGTAATATGGCTAAAACAAAAACTAGCTTTTTCTGTCAAAACTGTGGCGCTCAATTCGCCAAATGGCAAGGACAATGTACTTCTTGTAAGGAATGGAATACCATTGCCGAAGAAGTAATCCAAAAAGCAGAGAAGATTTCTTGGAAAAATAACGAAACTGCTCCGGTCACTGAGCGGAGTCGAAATGCCAAACCAGTTTTAGTTTCTGAAATTTCTTCCGAAAGAGAAGCGCGTTTAGACACTAAAAACGAAGAACTAAATCGTGTTTTGGGTGGCGGTCTAGTTCCTGGCAGCCTCACACTTTTAGGCGGGGAACCTGGTATTGGAAAGAGTACTTTAATGCTGCAAGTATCATTACAGTTGCCTTATAAAACACTTTATGTTTCCGGTGAAGAAAGTGCACAACAAATTAAAATGCGGGCTGCCCGCGTGCATCCCGAAGCCAACAGTTGTTATATTCTTACAGAAACCAAAACACAAAACATCTTCCGTAATATTGCTGAAATGCAACCCGATATTGTAGTGATAGATTCCATACAAACCTTACATACCAACTATATTGAAAGTAGCGCAGGCAGTATTTCACAAATACGAGAGTGTACTACAGAGCTTATAAAATTTGCCAAAGAAACCGCTACGCCTGTTATTTTGATTGGCCACATTACTAAAGACGGAAATATTGCAGGACCAAAGATTTTAGAACATATGGTGGATACTGTCCTACAGTTTGAAGGCGATCGAAACCATATTTATAGAATTCTTCGTGCCAACAAAAATCGTTTTGGAAGCACAAACGAGCTGGGAATATATGAAATGCAAAGCAGTGGTCTACGTGAAGTAAGCAATCCATCTGAAATTTTAATTTCAAAACATGAGGAAGAATTAAGCGGTACTGCCATTGCTTCAACACTGGAAGGAATGAGACCGTTAATGATTGAAATCCAAGCGCTCGTTTCTACAGCGGTATACGGCACACCTCAGCGAAGTGCTACGGGGTATAATGCCAAACGTCTAAATATGATTTTGGCCGTTTTAGAAAAAAGAGCGGGTTTTAAATTGGGAGCCAAAGATGTTTTTTTAAATGTTACAGGAGGTATAACCGTAGACGATCCTGCAATAGATCTAGCCGTGGTGGCTGCAGTGCTATCTTCAAACATAGATATAGCTATAGACAAACGTATGTGTTTTGCAGCTGAAATTGGCTTGGCAGGCGAAGTACGTCCCGTTCCTAGAGTAGACCAACGTATCTTAGAAGCCGAAAAGTTAGGGTTTGAAAGTATCATTATTTCCAAATACTGTAAACTTCCGAAGGCTTCGTATGGCATCTCTATTATTAAGCTAGCCAAAGTAAATGATGTAGTGCAGCATCTTTTTGGGTAAACTAAATATATCTTATTTCAATTTTTAATTTTGGTATAATTTCTGCAGAAAATTAGCTCATGAACACATCGCATCGTCTTACGCTACTCATACTCCTACTGCTATTCATTGCGTGCGAACAAGTTCAGAAAGTAACCGATGTGGTATTACTACCCACTGCAAGAGAGGCCTACGAAAGGAATTTTCAAAAAGACGATTCCCTATTGTTAGAATGGAAAAAGGCTTTCCTTGATGCACAAAAAGATAGTATTCTCGTAACGCTTCCCTATGCTGAAAGCGGCGTATTTTCTACTGAAAGTTTCTACGTTTATTCCTATGACGTGCAATTACGAGAAGGTGAAAAACTGATTGTTTCCATCGAAAAACAACCCGATTCTGCCCAATTATTCATCGAATTATTCCAAAAAACTGAAGATGCTACAAATTCTTTCAAACTATTAAAAGCTTCAGAAAGAGATAGCAGTCAACTCAGGCACACTATTACTAAATACGGATTTTATAAAATATCCGTCCAGCCAGAAATGAACCGAGCGTTTCCTTTTCAGCTTAAAATATACACACAACCTACTTATGGATTTCCTGTAAGCGGTGCAGGAAATAAAGATGTACAAAGTCTTTGGGCAGATTCTCGAGATGCTGGTAAACGTTCCCACGAAGGCATCGATATTTTTGCACCCAGAGGCACCCCTCTTATAGCCATAACAGACGGTCGCATTTCTTCAACTGGAGACCGAGGTTTGGGTGGTAAACAAGTTTGGTTACGCGACGGATTGTTTGGCAAAACCATGTATTACGCCCATCTAGATAGCATTAATGTAAAAGAAGGACAGCGGGTACAATTAGGAGACACTATTGGTTTTGTTGGGAATACGGGGAATGCAAAAACTACCGAGCCGCACTTACATTTTGGAATTTATAAAGGCAGTACAGGACCAGTAAATCCATACCCCTACGTGAAACAAACCGAAATTCCTGAAATCATAGCTATTAATACTGCCACTCGCGGTATTGTACGCCAGAATAATACCAACATCTATCAAGGACCTTCTGCAGCACTTCAGGAAGTAGGTAAACTTTCAAAAAATGATACCGTATCCGTATTAGGACAATACGGCTCCTGGTTTCATATAGTTGCGAAGGATAGCGTAAAAGGGTTTGTTCCACAAAATCGAATAGACGCCTTTCCATCGAATTAACAGATATTTAAGGCATCACCACCGCTATTGACATTATCTTTAGTTTCAAATTCATAGTTTGGAGATTTTACAATGCGTAAATCACCCAATTAAATATTTCCCGGAAACCTTTAACTCTTTTTCACTATGTCCATTTTCAAAAATATTAAAGACACATTCTCAGTTTTAAAACAAGTAGATATTCAGGCCATCGCCAGGCTATCACAAAAAGTAGACTTAGGGGAAGTCATGAAATCTGTGGGCGAGCTTGACGATCGCCAGATGGCAGGTTTAATGCGTATGCTTAAAACCAAAGCTAGAAAAGGACAGCATAAACTTCCGCCAATTGATGGTGATTTTTATGATTTAAGTTTGAAATTAACGCCACACCAGCGGGAAATCCAATTGAAAGTGCGTCAATTTATGGAAAAAGAAATCAAGCCTATTGCGAACGATTTCTGGAACCGTGCCGAATTCCCCCATCATATCATTCCGAAAATGGCCGAGTTAAATATTTGTGGTTTGGCCTACAAAGGCTATGGCTGCCCGGATGAAACTTTTTTAATGGAAGGAATCATGGCCATGGAGCTTGCTAGAGTGGATGTTTCAATTTCTACCTTTTTTGGCGTGCACAGCGGCCTCGCCATGGGCTCTATCTACCTCTGTGGTAGCGAGGAGCAAAAACAAGAATGGTTGCCAAAAATGCAGCGTATGGAAGCAATTGGGGCCTTTGGTTTAACCGAACCCAATGTGGGATCTGCGGTTGCCGGAGGGATGGAAACAACCTGTTATAAAGAAGGAGAGGAATGGATTTTAAACGGGCAGAAAAAATGGATAGGCAATGCTACCTTTAGCGATGTAACTATTATCTGGGCACGAGAAAAAGTAACCAATGCTGTAAAAGGATTTTTGGTGCGGAAAGGAAATCCAGGTTATGAAGCTGAAAAAATGCCAAATAAAATGGCATTGCGTACCGTACAAAATGCCATCATCACATTAACTGATTGTAGAGTCCCGGAAAGCGACCGACTTCAAAAATGTGATAGTTTTAAAGACACCGCCAAAGTATTAAAAATGACACGTGCTGCCGTGGCCTGGCAAGCAGTGGGTTGTGCGCGTGGCGCCTATGAAAGTGCTTTGAAGTATACGAAGAAACGTGAGCAATTTGGAAGGCCTATTGCTAGATTTCAGTTAATTCAAAACCATTTGGTGGAAATGGTGGCAAATCTTACCGCCATGCAAACTATGTGTTTCCGCCTAAGCGAAATGCAAGATCAGGATATTATGACAGACGAGCATGCTTCCTTAGCCAAAGTATTTTGCAGTATGCGAACCCGAGACGTGGTTAGTCGTGCCAGAGAAGTCATGGGTGGAAACGGTATTTTATTAGAATATGATGTAGCCCGATTTGTAGCAGATGCTGAGGCCATTTATAGTTATGAAGGAACCAAAGAAATTAATTCACTGATTGTGGGGAGAGCGATTACTGGGTATAGTGCTTTTGTAAGTTAGAGTAGATACTCGTTGCAAAAGAGTGTTAAATAGATAGTCACGCTTTACAAAAGCGCGCCAGTTTGGGAAAATAGATTAAGGTTTGTTTCTATTTTTAGCTAACTATTATTCTAATGTGTCAAGATTTATATTAAGCATCCCATTTGTTAAGACTAACTTGTCATTATTCACAGTTCCATCTAAGGCCAATCCATCTAAAATTAAATTGTCAAAGGTTAAAACGATTTTAGTATTAAGAGTGAGCTCAATAACATTAATAATGCCCGTAGCTTCTGTCGAAACAAACAAGTCATCTAATTGGGTGTCGTAATATTGGGCTTGCGTGTTTTCAAATTTTACAAAGTCAAAATCAGTGTCGAAGATAGAAACCTCATAAACCCCAGTAGTGACAACATTTTTTAAGAAAATTGTCACACTTCTATTTGTGTCATGGTTGGTAAAATCTAATATCCAATTATTTGTTTCGGGATATACACTAACCCTTATTCCATCGGCCTGTGTAGGAAATCCTATTTTATCTTTCGGCAAAAATAGTTCTCCATTTACATAACAAGAGAAAGAATTATCTTCGGTAATTAAAGGAATTGAATCATCATCATTTTTACAACCAAATAAACTAACTGCAATAATTAAAATCACTATTAAATTCTTCATCAAAACCTTTTTAACAAACTTAAAAAAACTGCAGATGAACTAAATTAATTTAATGTTAATAATAGTAAGAAAATTCGCAGAAGTAAGCCTCGCTTTAATTATGAAGTTTTAATATATATAAATTTAAGGTTGCTACCTTCAGGAAAGACACGAGCGGGAAGCTTGCGCAAGCTGCGAAAAAACTTTAAAAAATTATTTCTTAGTTCCATAATTAACAAAAAAAAAGGCTTTCAGAATTACTTCTGAAAGCCTTTACTTTTTTTACGATATACTGATACTGAAAACTGCCTACTTATTTGACTTCAGCTTTTTCTTCACTGCTACTTCCTGGAAGCCTTCAATGATATCGTTTTCTTGTATGTCGTTGTAGTTCTTTAACTGAATACCACAGTCGTAGCCTTTTGCTACTTCTTTTACGTCATCCTTGAAACGTTTTAACGATTCTAAGTCCCCGGTATGGATTACCACGCCTTCACGTATCAATCTAATACTGTTGTTACGAATAATCTTACCACTGGTTACCATACATCCTGCAATAGTTCCAATTTTAGAAATCTTAAATGTTTCTCTAATTTCAGCAGTACCAGTAATTTCCTCCCTCATCTCTGGAGATAACATACCTTCCATCGCATCCTTCAAGTCGTTGATGGCTGCGTAGATAATAGAGTACGTACGGATATCGATTTCTTCCTTGTCGGCTATCTGGCGTGCATTCCCCATTGGGCGCACGTTAAATCCAATAATAATCGCATCGGAAGCTGACGCTAACAATACATCACTTTCGGTAATAGGCCCTACTGCTTTGTGGATAATATTTACTTGAATTTCTTCAGTAGATAATTTCTGGAACGAATCTGTTAAGGCTTCTACCGAACCATCCACATCCCCTTTCAGGATAATGTTCAATTCTTTAAAGTCTCCCAGTGCAATACGTCTTCCAATTTCATCCAAGGTGATATGACGCTGTGTTCTTACAGACTGCTCACGTTGTAACTGTGTGCGCTTGTTTGCAATATCTTTGGCTTCACGCTCATCTACATATACATTAAATTTGTCACCCGCTTGTGGTGCACCGTCCAATCCTAAGATAGATACTGGTGTTGATGGCCCCGCTGCTTTTACGTTCTTACCACGCTCATCCTGCATTGCCTTAATTTTACCACTGTGTTGACCAGCCAATACGTAGTCCCCAATATTAAGAGTACCTGCTTGTACCAGTATTGTTGAAACATAGCCTCGACCTTTGTCTAGGAATGCCTCTACTACAGTACCTTTTGCTAATCTATCTGGGTTCGCTTTCAGCTCTAATAATTCGGCTTCCAGTAATACTTTCTCTAATAGTTCTTTAACACCCTCCCCTGTTTTTGCTGAAATATCGTGTGATTGTATTTTACCACCCCAATCTTCAACAAGCAAGTTCATTTGTGCTAAGCCCTCTTTGATCTTTTCAGGATTTGCCGTTGGCTTGTCTATTTTGTTAATTGCAAACACGATTGGCACTCCAGCTGCTTGCGCGTGACTGATGGCTTCCTTGGTTTGCGGCATAATATCGTCGTCTGCGGCTACTACAATAATAGCAAGATCGGTAACTTGAGCACCTCTTGCACGCATCGCTGTAAAGGCCTCGTGACCCGGTGTATCTAGAAAAGCGATCTTTTGACCTCCTTCTAATTGCACTCCATAAGCCCCAATGTGCTGTGTAATTCCACCACTTTCGCCTGCAATTACATTTTCTTCACGGATATAATCCAGCAGGGAAGTTTTACCGTGATCTACGTGACCCATTACGGTAACAATTGGCGCACGTGGTAATAAATCTTCCGGTGCATCGGTATCATTTATGTTAGACTCTTCAATATCTGCGGTTACAAATTCTACTTCAAATCCAAATTCATCTGCAACAATACTTAATGTTTCGGCATCCAGACGTTGGTTCATAGTTACCATCATTCCAAGTGTCATA
The DNA here is from genome assembly GCA_963799365.1 of uncultured Flavobacteriaceae bacterium. Lineage (GTDB taxonomy): Bacteria > Bacteroidota > Bacteroidia > Flavobacteriales > Flavobacteriaceae > Marinirhabdus. The sequence continues at coordinate 456,110 of CAWCWV010000001.1, read as the reverse complement.
CACGCAGAAATTACATTGGTCACAGGAACATCCATCATAGTAGCAACTTCACTTACGGTAACAAACTCTGTTACTTTCAATAATTTACTGTCTAGTTCTTGTTGTGCTAAATCATCCTCTGTCTTTTGACGGTGGGTATCTCGTTTTTCACGACGGTATTTAGCTCCTTTTCCTTTAGACGATTTCCCCTGAAGTTTTTCTAGGGTCTCCCGTACTTGCTTTTGGATTTCTTCCTCTGTAGGCTCTTCTTTTGGAACATTTGTTCTTCCTCTGCCCTTAACAGCTCCTCCTCGATTATTACCTGGAGCAGTACTTCCGGGAGTCCCTGGCCCTTTACTTATACGTCTGCGACGCCCACGCTTTTCTTTGTTGGGGTCTACTTTTTCTTTCTTCTTTTTTTCAGGCTTTTTAAACTGAGTAAGGTCTATTTTCTTTCCTGTAAAGTTAGGCCCATCTAATTTTTTGTAAGTTGTCTTTACAACATCGCTCCCAAGAGTAGCTTCTTTCGGTTCTTCTGCTGCAATTTCCTTCTCAACTTCTGGAGTTGTAGGCTTTTCTTCAACCTTTGCAGATCTCTCTTCTTCTTTCGCAACAGGCTTTTCTTCAACCTTTACGGGCATCTCTTCTTCTTTAGGAGCTGGTTTTTCTGCTTCCACTTCTTTTTTAGGCTCTTCCTCAGCTGGAGAAGCTTCAGTTACCTTCTCCGCTTTGGAAACTTTAGCTTCCTCTTTGGGAGCTTCCTGTTTAGGAGTTTCTACAGCAACTTCTTCTTTGGCTACCTTTTTATTAGCATCCAAATCAATTTTTCCAACCTGTTTTAGGCCTCCTAAATTGGCTTCGGCTTTAATTACTTTTCTGGCTTCGGCTTTCTGCTCCCTTTCCTCAAGTTCACGCTCGCGTTCTATTCGCAGCTCTTCTTTCTCCTTACGTTTCTCTTCGCCGACTTCCTTTGAGGCAACTTTCTTGCTCTTATCTGTTTGAAATTCTTCAAACAGGGATTCATATTCTTCACTAGAAATCTTGGTGGTAGGACGTGCCTCCACCTCGTATCCCTTGGAACCTAAAAATTCCACGGCACGATCTAGCGAGATATTGAATTCGCGCAATACTTTGCTCAGCCTCATTGTTTTTGTTTCAGCCATAAAAATGCTTCCTTTTTTCTAAAGTGTTGTAAAAGTAGTTAAAATGTGTGCTACCTTAAAACTACTCTTCAAATTCTTCTTTTAATATATTCACCACTGCTTGAATGGTTTCTTCTTCCAGATCGGTACGTTTTACCAAATCTGCTATGTCTTGTTCCAATACACTTTTTGCAGTGTCTAACCCAATTTTCTTAAATTCGTCAATAATCCAGCTATCAATTTCATCAGAGAATTCTCTTAATTCTACATCTTCTTCGGCGCCTTCTCTTAAAACATCAATTTCATAACCGGTTAATTGTCCCGCCAAACGGATGTTGTGTCCTCCACGACCAATTGCTTTTGAAACTTCTTCTGGCTTCAAAATAACCTCAGCTCTTTTGGTTTCTTCGTTAATCTTTACCGAAGTAACTCTTGCCGGGCTTAGCGCACGTGTAATGAAAAGGGTTATATTTTCAGTATAATTAATAACGTCAATATTTTCATTGCCTAATTCACGAACAATTCCGTGAATACGGCTACCCTTCATCCCTACACAGGCTCCTACAGGATCAATACGATCATCGTAACTATCTACCGCTACTTTTGCTTTTTCACCAGGGATACGCACTACTTTTTTAACAGTAATTAAGCCGTCGAATACTTCTGGGATTTCCTGCTCAAACAATTTTTCCAGAAATACTGGATGGGCTCGCGACATAATAATCGCTGGTTTGTTTCCTTTTAATTCTACACTTTCAATAATACCACGTACATTATCTCCTTTACGGAAAAAATCTGAAGGTATTTGCTTATCCTTAGGAAGGATAATTTCGTTTCCATCGTCGTCCAACAAAATTACTGCACGATGACGAATATGGTGTACTTCTGCCGTGTAAATTTCTCCTTCAAGATCTTTAAACTGCTTATAAATAATAGTATTATCGTGTTCGTGAATCTTAGAGATCAGGTTTTGACGCAGCGCCAAAATAGAACGGCGTCCCAACTGCATTAACTTTACTTCTTCAGATACATCTTCACCTACTTCAAAATCATCTTCAATTTTACGGGCTGCTGTTAGTGAAATTTCCTCATTTGGATCTTCTACTTCACCATCGGCCACAACAACTCGGTTTCTCCAAATCTCTAAATCTCCTTTATCTGGATTTACAATAATATCAAAATTATCATCACTACCAAATTTCTTCTTTAAAGCATTTCTGAATACTTCCTCAAGTATCGCCATAAGCGTTACTCTGTCAATTTGCTTGTCGTCTTTAAATTCAGAAAATGAATCGATTAATGCTAAATTTTCCATGGCATCTTTTAATTAAATTTTATCATCACTTTTGCTTCAACGATATCGTTGTACGGTACAACCGCTTCTTTTTGGATGGTCACTTTGCCTTTTCCTACAGGTTTTGGCTCTCGAGCTTTCCATTTTAGCGTTACAGTTTCCTCTGTCACTTCAATTAACTCTCCTTCTATGGTATCCTCTCCAGTTTTAACCTGAAGTGTTCTTCCAACATTTTTCTTATACTGGCGAAGCATTGTCAAAGGTTCAGACGCTCCAGCACTAAGTACTTCCAAAGAAAAATCTTGTTCTTCCCTATCCAAATTGTGCTCAATGGCACGGCTCACATCCATACAATCCTGAACAGTTACACCAGTATCACCATCAATAGTGACGCGTATTTGATTGTCTCCCACTATGGAAAGATCAATCAAAAAAAGGGTTGGCTTTTCTGCTAAGGCTTCGTTTAGTAATTTTTCTACTTCTTTTTGCATTGTACTCTTCTAAATTTGGGCTATAAAAAGAGGGGACTTTTAGTGTCCCCTCTACTTGTTGCGTATCAAATTCGGTGCAAATATAATACATTTTTCAGAATTAAAAAAAGAAAGCGAATCCGATTAATTTTTTGTACCTTCCTGATAGCTAAACATTTTAAAAACCATACCACTTATGAAACGCATCCTTGTCCCTACAGATTTTTCACCTCAAGCAGATAACGCTCTAAAAGTAGCAGCCCATATTGCAACAAAAAACAACGCCGAAATCTACTTGGAACATTCGTTAGACCTTCCATCTCACCTGGCTATTAGCGGAAATTCCAGTGCCAAACCAGAGTCAATTTATTTTATAAAACTGGCGAATCAAAAATTTGAAGAAGTTCTGAAAAGAGACTACTTGCTTGATCTAGATATCCATCAAGCCATAGGTCACGGAGAAATTTATGACGATGTACAACTTACTGTGAAAGATAAAGATATAGATCTTATAGTTATGGGATCACACGGAACAAGTGGATTTAAAGAAATGTTTATAGGTAGCAATGCCGAAAAGGTGGTTCGCACGTCCAAAATCCCTGTGCTTGTAATTAAAAACGAATATGATATTTTCGACATCAAGGATTTTGTTTTTGCAACAGATTTTGCCGAAGAATGCCGTAAGCCATTTAATCAGGCCCAAAAATTTGCCAAAGACGTAGACGCTAAAATGCACTTATTATTTGTGAATACACCAAACGATTTCAAAACCACGGCAGAGATAAATGGCATTATGGCTAATTTCCTTAAAGGAATGAATGCTGAAAACTATACAACCAATATTTATTGTGACAGCAGTATTGAAAAAGGGATCTTAGGATTTGCCACAGCTATTAAAGCACAACTTATTGGCATGAGCACTCACGGCAGAAAAGGCCTCTCACATTTTTTTAATGGTAGTATAAGTGAAGATTTGGTAAACCACGCCAATATGCCTGTAATTACTTTTAAAATTTAATTGAAATATGACCGTTATAGAAGGCAACAAACCCACTTTTTTTATGCAAGTTGCCACAATACTCACTGTGTGTCTAATTATTGGTTGTGGAGCTCCACCTCAAAAAAAATCAAAAAATATTATAGGCCCAAATACAGATGAAACTACTGTTCCTGTAAATATCCCAAAAGAAAATTTACCTTCAGTTGAAGAACCAAAACTCCCTAAAGGAGCAGTAATTGCAAATTTTTTGTCTGACAGGGAACCCTTTTATGCTATTATTGACAACGTAGACAAACGCAACGGAAGAACGACCATTGCTTTTGAAAATGCTATTGCCCCAAAAATTGTGATTCCAGATGCGTATGATGCAACACTTACCACACTTCGTTTTGATGAATTTGACCGTGACCTATTGCTGGTTAAGGTAAAATTGAAAGATCCGGTTTTTACAAAACATTATCTATACATCTTACGAAACAACCAATGGAAGCTGGTGGTAAATGGCTTCTCCATTCACCAGGACAACAAGCCCGAAAGTTTAAAGCCTATTGAAGTAGATCCAGAAAATTCTAAAAACATGAAGCGTTATTATTCGGTATTTGATTTGGACGAGACTAGTTCCAAAGGATATACCTGGCGATTATTAAAGGAGAGTGTTCCTATTTTGAATCGGTAGAATTTTTGACAGGTTATTTTAAAATATAATTAGAATAAACAAACTATGATCTAGTATTCACAATTTCAACTTTTTTCCTTACAAATTTCTCCTATCTACCAACAACAAAGGCTTCCTGCTCATTTTTGGCGATTGTAGTAACTCAATCCTGTCTTGTGTGGTAAATTCAATACTGGGACTTACCCGAAGCTTTGCCCTAAAGTGGTCTTTTAAAGTATCCTTAAAAGCTTCTGACAGATCATCCGAAACTACCTTCAGCAAGATTTCGTCTGTACCTATGTCGTTCTGAAAAATCTCGATAACAAAACTCTGTATCTGTTCAAAATCTTCCAGCAAATTATACATCGCAGGAGGATATAATGTAGTGCCTTTATACTTAATCATTTGCTGTTTTCTTCCTACTACGGGCCCCAATCGCAGGGTGTTTCGACCACAAGAACAAGGCTCCGAATGTGCTTGCACCATATCTCCTGTTCTAAAACGAATTAAGGGCATGGCTTCAATTCCTAGTGTGGTAATGACTAATTCTCCTATTTTGTCATTTTCAACAGGCTGGTTATTTTCATCTAAAATTTCAGCAATAATGAGCTCGGGATGCAGATGACCCCCTTGTTTTACCTCGCATTCATTAAAAGCTGTTTGCATTTCAGTAGAAGCATAGGTGGAGTATAAATTGATATGCCATGCTTCTGAAATTTTCTTTCCGAGCATATTGAGCTCAAAAGTTGAATCGCGAATAGATTCCCCAATACAAATGGCGGCTTTTACAGAAGTTTCTGAAATATCAATCTTATTTTCAATAGCAAACGAGACCAACTTCAACAAAAAAGATGGCACGCAAATTAAGTAGGTAGGTTTAAATTTTAAAATACTATCCCATTGTAATTCTGGCACGCCAGATCCAACCCTAATCACAGAGGCCCCTAATTCGCGAAGCCCAGAAAAATAAGCCAATCCAGCCATAAATCTACGATCCAGCGTTGTCATAAGTTGTACGGTATCTTCACTGGTAATACCCGAAGAAGCTAAAGAAATAGCTTCGTTATAAGACAATCTTACCAAATCATTTTCGGTTAGACCTACGATAACTGGTTCTCCTAATGTTCCCGAGGTAGTTACATAGTCTATTATTTTGATTTTTGGAACACAGAAAAATTCATCATTGTATTGTTGTAAATCGTCCTTAGTGGTAAACGGTAATTCTTGTAAATCTTTCAAGGATTTAATTTGACCAATTTCAATAGAATTTTGAGCAAATAGTTTTTTGTAGAAAGGAGAATTTTCTGAAACATACTGAAGTGTCTCTTTCAGTTTTTGTTGCTGAAAGCGCTCTATTTCGTTTTGAGATTTTGTTTCTATGTTTGGAATTTTCATTTTAAATAGGGCTTTACATCCCCCTTGCCCCCTGCAAAGGGGGAATTCAGTTTAATTCAATTTTCGTTTTGCTTTTCGCAAATACTTCGCTACTAACTCCACTTCATCCAGCGAAGGTATCTCTTTTTGGGAAGCTTCGGTGAGGGCTTTTATGGCTTCTTTATATTTTTTGGTTTCATAGTAATAGCGTCCTACTAAATAATAGGCTTTCCAGTAATTAGAGTTTAAGGCTACAATTTTTTCAGCTTTTTCAAATTGAAAACTTTCAGCTTTATTTTCAATTAAAGCTTCAATTTCGGCTTCCAGCTTGCGATACGCTTCGTAGTTTTTATACGCTTCGGTTTTTAAAAATGGCGAAGCAGGAATTATTTTGTTATCTTCTGAAAGTGAAACTAAGGATGGGTTTCCTGCTCTATTGCTGAAAACTTTATTCAAATCGTAACACACAAAAGCACCCAACTGATACGGATTTGCAGAAACCCAAACTTTTAAATCGTTTGGTTGAAAAACAATACCGTGATGCGCCAGTAACTGATTGAGTGCTTTTTCATTTCCATAGCCAATGTCTTTACCATTTAAGCCTTCCTTATTTCTAAGAATTGCAACAGCTTCCGTTGGGTTTACTTTTTCTTCTTGATCTAATAATTCTGTCATTCGGCTAAACCGATAAGTGGTATGGCTTTCTTCAATAGTTTTTAAATTTCTCTGGTCTTTTTTGAATGCTTCGCTCTGGAAGTGGTTGGCACAAATCAATTCTGATGAGTTTTCCACTTCATATACGCCAAAATTATTGGGTGAGACTTCAATTAAAACCGCTTTTCCATCTCTGGCACTTCCCACCATCATAGCTTCAGAAACAAAAACCGCTCGCTTTTTGGCAATGGCAATAGCTTCTTCAATAGTGGACGCATATTGTAAAATCTCGCGTGCCACAATAGAAATAGGCGTTTTTGCCACCAACGGAATTTTAGACTTTCCTGCATTGATAGTTACCGTTAAACCTTGGTTATTCATTCCGGAAACCACGCCTATAAAACCTCCCCAAGTAACACTCATAAATTTGTGCCCTTCCTCTGGATTCACAAAAGCAATTATTTTTTCTTCCGCAAAAGCATCCCCTGCATAAAAATCGAAATTACGACCTATCAATAAATTTCCATCTTCGGTCTTATGGTCCCAAACGGCAAAACTTGTACAACCTACCAGCATTAAATCCTGTAAGGCATGTCCAATATCGTGGGCGCCATGTAAATAGAGAGAACGTAAATAAGGAGGTGCCAACTCATTAAAATCTGAAGATGCATAACGGGAAACTCCGTAAATTTCGGTTTTATACTCTTCAGGAATATGCTGATACATTTTGCGATTGTACCATTTTAAGAACTTGGTAAGGAATTTTTGTTGTCCTTCGCCAGGCACCAAACTACTCACTTTATCGAGAAATACTTTTTCTTGTTTATAGTAAAGTGCTTCCGTTAAACTTCCGTTTGCCAATCCTCTCTGCAAGGGATTTCCTTCCACATACAATTCCCATAAACCGTATTTATTTTTAGTCAAAAAATTATTTCCTTGGGTAAAAGTGCTATCATTTATAGTTACTTTTTGTGCAACTTCCACAGTGTATTTTGAGATATCCGGACGATCATTGATCGATTTTTTAATACCGCAACTGCTGAAAATTCCAAAAACGAAAATTCCAAATAACAAACAAAAAAAACTGCGTACCTCAGCTCTATTGAAAGTATAATTTTTAAGCGCACTCCCTTTAGGGTTGGGGTAAAAGCGCTTCATAAATTTGATTGGACCCCTACTTTTCATATCGCTTATTCACATCTCTTAAGACTTTATTCTCTTTAAAATCTGTCCATTTTTCTCCCTGGATACGGCGCATGATATTCTCGAAATTGCGCATAAAAAGAAGGTTGCTAAAAAGTTTTGCCAACCGTTTTCCATTTCTTGGGAATGCTCTTAACGTGATGGAAAAACCAGCATCTTCGTAAGTGATATAATGCCAATACCCACTAGGCATATAGAGGGCATCACCGTGTTTCATGGTTACCGAGATTCCTTCCACATCACGCAACGCAGGGTACTTCTGAAAATCCGGGGTATCCATATCTATGGTTTCTAGATTGTGAACGGTGTAGGGAACTTTATACAGATTTTTAGACTCTTTGGGATGAAAGAGTGTTACTTTTTTAGTCCCGTGGAAATGGAAGTGCATCAAATCGGCCAGATCCATATCGTAATGCGCTAATACTTTTCCACCTTTGCTTCCAAAGAACATAACGGGTAATTTTTTAAAGAAAGGCAATCCAATGTCTGGGTAGTCAAAATCTTTGGTGAGTTGTGGCATTTTTTGCAACACATTATAGAAAAACATCCGTAGGTCTGTGGGGCCATTTTTTAGAATTTCTATATAGTCGTAGAGTTTCATCTCTGCTGCTGGAACTACAGATTTTTTATGACCTTTGGTAGGTACGTTGTTGTATAAAGGTACTATTTGATCTCCTGCCAGACTCTGGATATAATCTAAATTCCATTTTTCATAAGCAGGCCAATCTTTAGTTAGATTTTTAATAAGTACTGGACGCTGTGGTTTGTAGTACTGACTTATAAAATCTGATTTGCTGATACTGTCTACAACAGTTATTGGGATGGTTTTTATTTGGCTCATTTTTTATGCTTGTTCTTGCTTCTAAAAATAAGCAAATGATATAACAAAGGCTGTAACGTAAACGAAATTACAATAGCCGAAAGTATTCCAATTACCGCAACCGCAGCAATAGAATATAACGCAGGATGTTTAGCAAAAATAAGAACTCCAATTCCAAGCACCGTTGTTATCACCGAAAGCAAAATTGCTGTTTTATGAGTAGTTAAAGCAGCTGTTTCGGTTGCTGCCTCTTTTAATAGTCCATTGGTAACAAAAATGCTATAGTCCACTCCTAATCCAAAAATAAAGGTTGTAATTAGTATGTTAAACACATTGAACTGCAATCCAAAAACGCCCATGATCCCTAAGGTCACAAACCAGGTGAGCACAATGGGTAGAATTGTGACGAGGGTAAGCTTTAGATTTCGATAAAACAGTACTAATAAAATTAACACGATGCCAAGACTGTAATAAATTAGTTTATTGAAATCGCTTTTGAGATTTCCAAGCAGGGTTTCGTTCATCCCCAAACGATCAATGACCAAGACATTTTTTGTAGTAGCGAAAGCTTTTTGTACGTTTTCTGAATTTTCTTCTGAAACTTTCACCAGAGAAGTTACTGTTGTAAATCCATTTTTGGTCGCAATAAAATCGGATATAGCAACCGTATGAATAGCTTCAAATTCTGAAAGTGGGACAGGCTCAAAATCTTCCTGTAATTTTTCATAAAACTGTTGGAATGAGCTGCGTTTAAATCCATTCGCAATCCCACTTTGTTGAAGGAGTTGTATTGTACTATCAATTCGGGATGTGTTCCAAAATTCATTCCAACTATCAATTTTTTGTTGTTGTACTTTTTCTGAATTAACCAATCCCCCAATAGAATTATAACTTATAATTTCTTCATCATTTTTCAACTGCACTAATGTTGAAAGAGCGACATCATTTGCCTCCAATGCTTCTTCTAAAGTGTTTCCGAAGGCAGCAATATAAAGTGACTTGGACTGAGTCTTTAACAAAGCATCCAAATCTTTTTCGGCTTGCTTTATGGATTCAGGAATATAATTTAATTGTGAAATATCTTTATTGAAAATTACCCTTTTATAGGTAAAAACACTTAAAACCAATGTTGCAAGGAGCAAACCAATGAGCACTTTATTAGTATGAAAAGAATACCCTGAAAAGGCATCCAATAGAGTTGTTTTGTTAGTAGCAATAGACTTTCCGTTATACACTTGCGGAATAAACACCAACGAAAAAACAGCAGCTGCTATCACACTAACAGCCGCAAATATTCCCAAATCCTGTAAAGCCTGCGAGTCTATAAACAACAGGCATAAAAATGCCAAAGCGGTTGTTATACTGCTCATTAAAATAGGTTTTGCTATATCTTGATACAATAGCTTCGCACTTTCTCCTGTGCGAATGTGAGTCAAAATATGTAACGAATAATCTAAAGTTACTCCCAACAATACCGAACCAATTCCTAAAGAAATAGCCGAAATCTCCCCCCGAAACAAAGCTAAAAACGCTACAGACACTAACGCTCCAAACAGTGTTGGTACAAACAAAATAATAGGGATTGTGAGTTTTCGATAGAAAACAATAGAGAGCACAAACAATACCGTAAGGGCAATACTTACAGTAAATTGTATGTCACTTTTAATTTGTTGTGCATTCGCAACAGCAATAAAAGCACCTCCAAAATAACTAGCGCCTGCAATTGATTTGTACTGCTTGTTAAGATTTTCTTGCAAAGCGTACAAATTCTCTACAAAAACTTCATTTTTATCGGTTTCTGAAGCTGGGAATATTGGCGTTATAAAGAGTAATAAATGTTCTCTGTCTTTGCTTACTAAAAACCCATTTTCTAATATAAAATCTTCACTTACCCCCAACTGCTTTAGTTGTTGGATACCCAACAAAGAAATTCCTAGCGGGTCGCGGGCAATGGTTTTTTTGGCTAGTAACCCTGTAGGGGAAACTAGGGTGTTATAATTTTCTTTTGTAATGTTTGCAATACTATCGCTTTGGAGTTTTAAGGCGAGGTTTTGGTAGTCTTTTTTGGTTAGGAAAAGAGGGATATTTTCATATACAAAATCTAAAGCTTCCAAAGCAGTTTCTTCAGCTATATTGCCTTGGATGTCTTTTATATATCCTTCAAAATTATGATGAAGGCGATCAACAAACTCAGTGGCATAATCGGTAAGACCTTCTATTGTAGCTTCTTCATCTTTTTGGATGTGAACGATTATTTTATCTGAAAAATTAGCTGTTTCCAGCACCTTTTGTAGTTTTTCATTTTCGGCAGAAGCAGGAATTAATTTTGAAATATCCTCTTCAAATTCAATTGTAGAAGCTACAAAAGCTAGGGTTCCAAAAACCACGGCCAATCCCAACCAAAAAACTAATTTTTTGTGTTGAAAGAAACGGTAAGTTTTCAGAAAAAAATTACTCACGTATCAAAACTTTTTTAGGTTGAAAAAACTTCAAGATAACAAATCCCAACAAACCAAATACTACAGCGCAAGAAACCGAAAGCACTACGCTGCCTACCAAATAGCTCTCCAAATGTTTAATGGCATTAAAATCTGTTAATTCACTCATAGAAAAGGACGAGGTTTCACCCAACACAAAATTACCCGTGCGTACACTCGCCCAGAGTATAAATGGGATAAACGGAGGCAGACTCACATTACTAAAAGCAAAAGCAATTACTTTATTCAGCTTAAGGAAAATCGCCAGAAAAATAACGATAACGGTATGGAACCCCCATAATGGTGATACTCCTAAAAAAACCCCCAAAGCAATGGAAAGTGCCTTCTTTTTGGGAGAATCATTATTTCCTATGAAATCTTCGGCTAGAAATTTTTTAAATCCTTTTTTTTTTAAACCCCTGAAGAAGTCACGCGGAATGATATACAATCCTTTTATAATTAAAAAACCAATAATCAACACCACAATACGGGCAATATCCATAAAGGGTCTAAAATGGGACACCCGGTCTTTTGGATAGAGCACTTTTATAGGAATATTCACCACATTAATGCCCCGCCAATTCGCACGAACAATTACTTCGGTCTCAAATTCGAATTTTTTTGTCCATTGTAAAAAGTCAATTTTTTGCAATGCTTTTATAGGGTATAACCTAAATCCAGATTGTGTATCTGTTAACTGTAAACCAGTAAGGCTTCGTACCCAAAACCCCGACATTCGATTGCCTCTGGCACTGCTTTCTAAAACATCGGCAACGTTCATATTTCTATCGCCTATTAAAAAACTGTCTTTATCCTCCAATGTCTCAATAGCTTCCACGAAATTTGGAAGGTCTTCCGGGAAGTGTTGTCCATCTGTATCTAATGTAATAGCTCTTTCGTATCCTAGTGCTAATGCCTTTTCAAAACCTGCTTTTAAAGCATTTCCCTTCCCTTTGTTTTTGGGTAAATGAATTTGAATTAGTTGCGGATAATTAACCAAGAGCTCTGGCGTCTGGTCGGAAGAGCCGTCGTTTACCAGAATAATTTCTTCGGTAAAAGCAAGCACCCCATCCAAAATTCTGGGCAGGGACATTTCGTTATTATAGGTAGCCATAACAACACAGCATTTAAGATGCTTAAGTCGTTGCGCTATAGGTGTAGTATGCTCCAAAAATAAACCGATATTAGCTAAGCTTTGTAAACACAAGTGAACATTGCATTACCGTGGCTCCGTCCACAAAAGTAGTGCTATTTTTAACTTTTAGGGTCTTCTCTTCTTGCTGAAAGATAAGTTGAAACTCCAAAACGTTATTTTCAAAAGGATTCACCAAAGAAAGAAATTTCACGCGGTTGGCGTTTTGCATAAAAAGTAAGGTGTTGTGGTATTCTTCAGTTAGTTCTTTGATTATTTGGAGCATGGCTACTCCTGGCAATACAGGATGTTTAGGAAAATGTCCTCTAAATACATCGTGTTCTTGATTAAGTTGAAGTGTTACAGATAGTGTATTCTCGTCCATTAATTTTCGCGCTTGGATGGTATAGAAGTTATATAAATTCATTTGCAATTTCTCTTGGAATCCAGATCTAAAAGCGATGTCGCGGAGTTGCGATAAGAAGCTGGTTATTGGATGAATGTTCCCATAGGAATATCAACATTCGTCTTTCGGTTACTGAAACTTATTAATGTATAATCGTTGTTAGGCTCTAACAATTTTATTTGAGTTACTTCGCCTGTGTTCTGGGTAAATGTAAGTTCGAAAGCAGCGACAAAACGCTTCATTTTTTTATCTTTTGGAATGAATTTTATAAAATAACCCTCAGAAATTTTGAAATAGGAGATCTGAAACTGGTTTTCATCAAACATATCTCCTTTTATACTATTTACAATTAAAGTGTTGAAGCTTCGGAATATTTTGTTGCTACTTAGTTTTATTTCATCTTTCTTGCCTTCGGTATCCACATAGAGCATTTCATCTTTAAAAATCACTTTATAGGCTTTTGGAGTGGTGTAATGCCAAAGAATTTTATCTGGAGATTGAAATGCTAATTTTCCTTCTGAAACTATAGGTTCTGAAAGCATTTCCAAATATTTGGACTGTTTAAAGTCACTTGTAATGGAAGTGATTTTATTTGCCGTTTCCTCTACTTTGGCTTTAAAAATTTGTTGTTCTTTTTCAGAAAGTTTTGTTTGTCCTAAACATACATTTAAGAATAGAAATGAAATAAGAAAAAAAAGAGAATTACAATTATTTATCATTTATCAATTCGTTTATTGAAACCGATTTGTAACCGTGTTCCTGCAAAAATAGCAAAGTGTGTTCTAAAATATAAGAGATGTGTTGGTGTGTGTCGTGTAACAAAATTACAGCACCAGATTCTGTGTTTCTTTTGATGTATTTGAGCATCGCATCTTTGTGTCTTATTGGCGAAGTATCATACGTACGTATATTCCAACCTACAACTGTGTGGTTTGTAAACTCAATTGCCTTTGCCAGATGTGGTGTGGTGACACCAAATGGCGGTCTAAAAAGTTCAGGTTTTTTACCTGTTATAGCTTCAATAACAGTATCAGATTTTTCTAGCTCGCCTATCCAGCATTTAGTACCGTTGAAACCAATAGTAGATTTATGAGAAAAACTATGGTTCCCAATTGTATGACCCCCAGCAACTATTTGCTGAACTAACGCTGGATATTTTTCTACATTTTTTCCAATACAGAAAAATGTTGCTGTTGCATTATAATGCTTCAGCAATCCTAATACTTGAGGCGTATATAAAGGATGTGGTCCATCGTCAAAAGTGAGGGCTATTTTGTTGTCTTCGCTCGATTTTAAGTTAGTAAAAGATTTCAGAAAAAAATTGTGACTCATCGAGAAAGACCCAACAATTAATAGCACCAAAAAAAGAATTATGAGCAAATAAAATACTCCAATTGGAAAGTTCACGAACAAACTAGACAGAGATAATGCTACAAACAGCAATATAAAGAGTATGAGTGTACGTTTAAAATTCATGTTCTTGAAAGTAAAATAAAACTATGGTTTTGCCCTTTTTCTTGGTTATAAATTAAAATATTTTGATATTGCACGTGCACATTAGGCTCACAAACTGAGCCTGGCGGACATTGCATCATTAGCAAATAGTGTGCCCACCATAACGCAAAACCTATACAAGTATAAAAATCTCCAGCATATTCTTTAAACGGAATTCGCATAATCTTTACTGAAAAAAAATTTGAGACAGCATTGTAATATGCATCATAACTATCTCCAGTGCTCCCTAAAAAAAGTACATCAATATCCCCAACTTCGAGCTCATGTTGGATTAAAAACAGAAGCATTTTTTCAGCAATTTCATTTTCTGAAACAGCTCGAAACGTTTGTAAACCCTTTAGCAATATGCTTTTTTCTTTAGCTTCCTGAGAGATTACAAAAAAAGCGGCTCCTTCTCCATAAGGAACCTTCTTTGGCGTTTCTTTCTGCTGTTCTTTTAACCGAGAATAATCCACAAACTCAGTACCTAATTCATCTACACCCCCAACTAAAATAGTGGTTGCACTTGCTTCCTCCAATGCGAGTTGTGCGTCCAGCAGAGCACTTTCAAAAGAAAGAGAGCCATGAACATAGGTATTGTTGTAGGCGTTGCATTGTAACCCAAGTGCAATTTGTCCACCCACCGTATTATGTGTGGATTGTATAAAAGCCGTTGGCGTCAAAAATTCTTCGTTGTTTTCCAGTAATGCATTCAGGAATTTTTCAGTGTCCTGCATACAGCCCATTCCGCTTCCTGTGATGATGGCGTCTGGTTTTTCCACGTTTGCTTCTTGTAAGGCTTTGGTTGCAGCTGCCACGCCCATTTTTACAGCAGGAGCCATCCTACGTGCGGCTGCTGCTGCTATAAAATCACGGAAGTTGGGTTGTTTTGCTGGTACTTTTCCTTCTGAAGTTTCCAAGGGAATCATTTCCCCACCCATAAAAGAATCCTGAGCAGAAATACAAATGGCGCTATGTATATAAATAGGTTGCATTATTTACTGAAGACCAAAGATGAGCAATTCCCTCCAAAACCGAAAGAATTAGAAAGAACGTGATTTAATTCCTTTTTCTGAAGTTTCACTATAGGGGTTAGTTGTACTTCTGGCATCACTTTTTCAAAATTAAGAGAAGGGAACATACAATTTTCCTGTAATGACAAGACCGAAAACACAGCTTCCACAGCTCCTGCGGCCGCTAAAGTATGTCCAGTAAATGCTTTGGTAGCACTAAAATCTGGAACTTCTTTGCCAAAAATTCGTTGTAGTGCAACACCTTCAGATAAATCATTATTTGGAGTTGCCGTTCCGTGAGCATTTACATAATCTATATCTAAAGGATCTATTTCTGCAATTTCTAATGCTTTTTTCATCGCCAAAAATGCACCTTCCCCTGTTGCCGAAGAAGCTGTTTGATGGTGTGCATCGTTCGCATTTCCGTAGCCTGAAAGATACGCTAACACGTTCTTTCCCTTAGCAGATTTTTCAGATTCTAAAACAAGAAAGGCTGCTGCCTCTCCTAAATTTAGTCCGTTGCGGTTAGCGTCAAAAGGTTTACAATCGGTTTCAGATAGGAGCATCAAAGACTTAAAGCCATTGATTGTAAATTTTGAAAGTGAATCGGTTCCCCCTACAACTACCCGATCCAATTTTCCAGCTTTTATCATACGTGCTGCCAACATAATTGCATTTGCGGCCGACGAACAGGCCGTGCTAATAGTGGTTGTGAATTCGGTTATTCCTAGTATCGCTGCTATTTTTTCGGTACTATCGCCAGCGTGGTGACTTGTAATATATTTTTGAGTTTCAGGATGTGAGGCAAACTGTTTAAAGTAAACTTCCGTTGTATCCATTCCGCCCACAGTGGTAGCAGAAATAAAGCCTGTTTTAAATGCTGAAATATCGTTGATTGCAGCTTGCTGAATAGCTTCTACTGCCGCGAGACTCCCTAATAAAGCTGTTCTGGTAAAATTATGAGTTGGTGGAAGTTTTAATAGTACTTCCATTTCAGTATTCGTTAAGGCAACTTCGCCTACTTTAATGGTGGAGGCATAAATACTCTTTATTTTTTGAAGCTTACCAAGACCACTTTTGGATTTTAGTAATGCTTCTTTGTTCTCCAAGACCGTATTCCCTAAGGCGGAGATAATTCCTAATCCGGTAATGGCAATTTTTTGTGGCATACAATAGAAATTCCGTAAAAATAGTTCTTTACGAGAAGCTTTGCCTTATTTTTTTCTATTGGCTTCGATATAGGTTGCAAGCACTTGAACAGATTCAAAAATAGATTTACTCTCTTCAGGATCGGTTAGTTTTATTCCGTAGTCTTTGTCCAAAAGCACGATTAATTCTAGGGCATCAATAGAGTCTAATCCTAATCCGTCACCAAAAAGGGCATCGTTATCATCAATATCTGCTGGTGTAAATTCTTCCAGGTTTAAGACCTCTAGTATGCTTTCTTTTAATTCTTGCTTCAATGCTTCCATCAACGTTGGGTATATAAATTTTGTATGTTGTGTTTTGTATGTGGTTTTTTTCCTTTTTGGGTTACCAGGTAGAAAAAACCGTGCCGTGTATCTCCATCTACTTCCGTCCAGGCACACAATACTTGCGTACACTTTTTTTCTTGCAGCAAACTTACAGTATATTTTTGAAGAAATTCGGCTTCAAACTGCTCAAAAATAAAGAATGCATTTTCGGTTTGCAGTTGGTGGCGAATGGCAACTTCGCCCATTCCTATATTGGGTAAGGTGTAGACAAAAACTGCCGGACTTGGATAAAAATCCTCTTTTGATTGAATTGCCTTTTGATGTTTCCTGTCGGTTTCCAAGCTACTGCTTTTGTTAGAAAACACTAAGGCTGTTTCTTTTAAAATTTCAGAAGAAATGGTTTTCTCTTTCAACAATAATTCGGCTCCTAAGAATGTAAGCTTGCTCAAGGTATCCATTTTAAAGAACTTAGAATATTGCAAAGCTTGGGATTGGTATATTTTCTTCAGAAAAGCGTCAAAATTTTCGTTTTCATTTTTCAGAAACAGGGTGCCGTTTACTGTAACTTCCTCAGCAGTAATATGGCAAAATTCTGAAATGAAATATTCTTTTTTCAAAGCTATTCTACAATTTTTAATTATGATTTTAATTCAATTCCCTTTAGGGCTAGGGTAAAATAAATTAAACTCATAAATCTTCTCTATTCTTTTTACAAACTAACATGGTATGATACGTTCCTAACTTGATGTCTTCTTCAATTTTCAACCCAGCTTTATTAACTAGTTTTATAAAAGCAGAAGCTGGGTACATTTTACTATTGCCATTGGCAAGTGCTGTAAAATAGAGGGATGTAGCTTCCAAAACATACTGTGCATTGTCAAATTTTTGACGATCGGTAAAGGTTTCAGTAATGAGTAACGTTGTGTTTTCATCCATAGTAGCAACGCAGGTTTTTAGGATAATGATAATTTCTGCTTCAGAAAAACAGTCTAAAAACTGACTCATCCAAATAAGATCTGCACCTTTCTCTACATGCGGATTTGGAGCTAACCAATCTATCTCTTTTCCTTTGACACGGTCCTTGAAGCCAGCTTCCCTCACGTTTTTTAACGCTTTGTTTAATTGGCCTGGCAAATCGTAAATAGTAATAGTTATTTCTTCAGAATTGGATAAGCATTGTATTGCAAACTTCCCGGTATTGCCTCCAATATCGTAAATATGCTTCGGCTTTTTTGAATAGACTATTTGCAACGCTTCAGCAAAAATACCATCGCTATAATGGTGGTCAAACTCAAACCATGACTGTTGTACTTCTGAAGACAATTGAGAAAGCCCTTCGTATATAGTGTTCCACTGTCCAAATTCCTTTAAACCTTCTGGTTTCTCGTTGGTTACTGCATCTTTTAAATGAAACAACCCTTTGTAGCACACATCATTCGTGAAATTAAGATTTACATTTACCGTTTTATCATACGTAAGAAAATAGCCTGTTTTAGTGAGCTCATAATTATTCGCTTCATTCTTCTGCACCAGCGCAGCACTTTCTGCCATTTCTAATAGCACACCTAACCCATATTCAGGAATTTGCAGTGCTTTAGAAATTCCTTGCGAAGAAACTCCATTTGCATCGCGGTTATCGAAAATATAACTGAAAACTCCCAATTTACGTAGTGAAACAGCTGTTTGAAAGACAAAAGGAGAAAGCGCTATACGTTGTGCGTCTTCTAAGGCATCGATAGCTTTAATATTTTTTTTGGTCATTTTTGGGAGGTTGGTTTTGGTTGTTTTGGTTGTTTTGGTTAAGATACTAAACTCAATATCAGTTTATGTTTTTAAACAAAACTGCCGTGTTACAGCCCCCGAATCCGGAAGCAGTTTTCAATAATATATCGATTTTTTTATGCTTTTTTTGCTGAAGGATATGTAACGGTTTTGAAATGCCTATTTCATCGAAACCCTGCGAAGGAAGCATTGTTTTATATTTTATCATCTCTAGCCCAATTACTGTTTCCAATAATCCTGAAGCACCTAGCGTATGCCCAAAAACACTTTTTAAACTATGCAAGGGAATGTGTTGCATACGTTGGCGGGTAAACGCAATAGCTTCCATTTCATCGTTATAAAGTGTAGCCGTACCGTGAGCCGAAATAAAATCTATCTCGCTTGCATCCAGGTTTGCTTCTTTCAAAGCGGCCTTGATACTTTTGTATAACCCTTCACCGGTTCGGGATGGACCTGAGATATGGTTGGCGTCATTACAAGCACCATCGCCAATAATTTGCACCGTATTATTGGCTGGTTTTTCTTTTGAAATAAAAACAGATGCGGCGGCTTCTCCCAAAGTTATTCCATTGCGATATTTTGAATACGGTTTACAAGGAACATCGCTCAACGCCTGAAAAGATTGAAAACCCGATATTGTGAATTTAGTCACCAAATCTCCAGCAACTACAATAGCATTGTCGTACATGCCAGTTAAAATAATTCGCTTTGCTACCGCAACCGCCAATATTCCAGATACACAGGCATTGGAAACTATAATAGGTTGGGTTTTAAAATTATAGAAATCGGCTAGTTTTTTTGCTAATGTTGGCAAATAAGCCCGGCTTTCTTCAAATGTATTGCTAGCGTCTAATGCATCTATATTTCCTTTGGTAGTAGCAACTATAAGTGCAGTTTTATCTGAAATCTTTACCCCGGTAGATGCTATTGTTTGATTGATAGCCAGCAGCATCATTTTTTCAAGTTTTGTATATTCCTCTGGGTTTCCTAATTCTAGAAATTGCTCATTTATTTTATCTTCGGAAACTATCGCTGCGTAAAAAGGAGTTTCTGAGACCTTCTTATTTTCATACTTTTTGAGTGCCGAAGTATCTTTCAGCAACAAATCAAAATTTTCTTTTACCGAAAACCCTAAAGGCGTCACCAAGCCAGATGCCGAAATGTAAATGGGATTTTTCAAGCTTTTATTGGCTTTAAGATTGTACTCATTTGTGCTGTCGCTATAACATTTCCTTCAACTTTCGATTCAATAGCTACCAGCGTCATGTCCATAGCAGTATAGTTTATTTTTACTTGAGTTGTCACGGTGTCTCCCACTTTTGGGAGTTGAAATATTTCAGCATTTTTAATTGCGCCTATATACCCTTCTCTTATGGGTTGCCCATTTAAATAGCCCGAATAACCAGTGTTTAAAGCGACACTTTGTGCCATATGTTCTAAAATTCCGGATTCTGAAATAAGGTTGTTTTTCACAAACAAGCTACCTTTAATAATTGTTAGCTTAGTCTCTACAATATTTTTGTCATAATAGTGCAATGTGTCAATGAGTACCATCGGCTCACGATGTGGAATGAGTTTTTTGAGGAACGCTACATCTGATACTGGTAATGAAATGTCTGGATGTTTCATAGTCACACAACTAAACCACTAATTAACTAATTACCTATGTAATATCTTCCCAAAAGTCGTAAAAATTAAACCATTGTAATGGATATTTTTTAACAACCAATTCTAAATGGGCTGAAAATTTGTTCAATAAATCTTGTGCATCACGGCGTTCAATCTTTACTTTTCTTGCGTATAAATGGTAGTGACGTTTGGGCTCGCGCATTGCATATACAAATAAAACGGGTACCTGTAAACGTGTTGCAATTTGGAATGGCCCAATGGGAAATTTTGCTTTCTTCCCTAATAATTCAGCCTCCAAGGTTTTGGTTTTATTTAGAAATCGGTCGCCCGAAATACACACAATCCTATTTTGAGCAATGGCAGCACTAATCTCAAAGATATGCGCCATATCCTCTTTTACAATGATAAAATTTACGTGATCGCGTTTGGTGAACTGCCCCAAATATTCCTTTATGTCTTCGTGGTCTTGGTCTGTGATTACGATACTTATAGCAGTATCGAAGTTTCGTTTTTTGAAAAAGTATTGTGCCAACTCAAAATTACCTACGTGGGCGCTAATTAAAATTCCGCCTTCTCCCAACTCCAACATTTCTGTGATGTATTCTTCCCCATCAAATTCGTAAGTATACTGGTCTCCTTTCCCAATGGGAATGGCAATTTTATCTACAAGTGACTGTCCAAAAACGTAATAATTTTTATAAATAGCAATCGTACTTTTGAGCCAACTATACCCCAAACGCTTTCTGAAGTAGTAGTGCAGCGCTTTAGTATTATTGCGTACTACCAAACTGAAATAAGGAATGGGTAAGTGCATTAAAGCATAGGCAGCATTAATGCCGAAATTTCGAATAAAAAACACAAATATTTTGAATCCTGTTACGGTACCTCGAGACTTGCCCGTCCAGGTAGTTGCGTTTTCAGGAGTTGTAGTAGCGTGATTTTTTGCCAAACCGAAGTGCTTCTTTTGCTGGCAAATTTACAGGAATTTTGAAGATTTAACTGTAAATACCGCCATTGATGTTCACCACTTCACCTGTAATGTAAGATGCTTTTTTAGAAGCCAAAAAAGAAACGAGATGTGCCACCTCTTCAGGTTTTCCAAAACGGTTTAGGGGGACTAATTTTTTGAGTGCTGTTTCGTCCAAATCTTCAGTCATATCTGTTGTGATAAAACCTGGCGCCACCGCATTTACTGTTACATTTCGTTTTGCAACTTCTTGCGCCAGAGATTTGGTAGCTGAGATAATTGCTCCTTTTGCTGCTGAATAATTTACTTGCCCCGCCGTACCTTTTAAACCTGAAAGCGACACCACATTAATAATACGTCCAAAACGGTTGAGTAACATAGGTTGTAGCAACAATTTTGTTACGTTAAAAAAGCCATTAAGATTGGTGTCTAGTACAGTTTTCCAGTCCTCCTCTTTCATCCACATAAAGAGTCCGTCTTTTGTGATGCCTGCGTTATTTATAAGAACTTCAATAACAGCCTCTTTGTTGTTTTCCTGCCAGGTCTGCAAAGCTTTTGTGGTTTCTTCGGCATTAGATACATCAAATTTTAATACTTCGCCTGTTCCTCCAGCTACTTCAATTTCGGAAAGTGTTTCTATAGCTGCTTTTTCATTCTGAAGGAAATTTATAAGCACATGATACCCTAAATCCTTTGCTAATTGTAAACAAATAGCCCGGCCAATACCTCTGGAACCTCCAGTGACGAGTGCGTATTTCATATTAAATTGAAGCTTTTAAAACCATTTCTTTTATTTTGGTAATGTGTGGATATAAAATTTCGTCTTCTTTGAATGAAGGAATTATACTTCGTACCGCGTCATACATTGCTTTTGTTTGTGAAGACACTTTATCCTGCACCTGTAAATACTCAATGGCCTGAACAATGGTCAATACTTCTATCGCCATCACTTGATATCCATTTTCAATCACTTTTTGGGTAATTAATGCTGCATTGGCCCCCATACTTACAATATCCTGATTGTCGTTATTGTTGGGGATGCTATGCACATACATAGGGTTGCTTAGCATCTGACTTTCAGCAGTAGTCGAAGTTGCTGTAAATTGTGCGCCCTGCATTCCAAAATTTAAACCAAGTGTTCCCAGATTTACAAAGGGCGGGAGAATATCATTCAGTTTTGAGTTAAGGAGGTAGTTAAGCTGTCTTTCAGCGAGCATGGTCATTTTAGTGACAACAATTTTTAGCTTGTCCATTTCGAGGGAAACATAATCTCCGTGAAAATTTCCGCCGTGATAGACTTGTTTCGTTTCTAAATCGATAATCGGATTGTCATTGGCCGAATTTACTTCTGCTACCAAAATTTTCTCCACAACATTTAAGGTGTCTAATACGGGTCCTAAAATTTGTGGCACACAGCGCAACGAGTAATATTCCTGTACTTTTTCTTCAAAAACATCGCCTGTTTGCAAACCGTTATAGAGATGATGTTCGCGTTTGCGGGTTAATTGACTATCGCTTAAATGCGCGCGCATTTTCTTAGCTATTTTGCGTTGCCCTCTATGTTTTTTGGAATGATTCAGTTCTAAGGATAAGTGGTCGTCGTACGCTTCTACAATTTCATTAATGGCTGCCGAAACTTTCACCATCCAGTTCAGTAAATTACGAGTCTGAATTGAATTCACCATCCCAATCCCGCTCATGACCGAAGTACCGTTCATCAGTGCCAGTCCTTCGCGTAATTCTACAGAAATAGGCTGTAAATTTTCAGCTTTAAAAACTTCTGCTGTTGGTATTATTTCGTTTTTATAATATACTTCACCTTCGCCAATAAGCACCAAAGCCATATGCGCCAATTGCACCAAATCGCCACTGGCACCAACACCGCCG
This sequence comes from uncultured Flavobacteriaceae bacterium, assembly GCA_963799365.1. Classification (GTDB taxonomy): domain Bacteria; phylum Bacteroidota; class Bacteroidia; order Flavobacteriales; family Flavobacteriaceae; genus Marinirhabdus. The sequence goes on along the minus strand of CAWCWV010000001.1, from coordinate 433,257 downwards.
TGTTCATAAATTACTGGTAAAATGTCGGTATTAATTAACTTTGTCATCAAAGTGATGGCCGAAGGATGCACTCCGCTATGTCCTAAACTAAGCGTATTTAGTCTAGCAAGCATGGAAGCTTTTATACTTTTTTTATCAATGGGGTTTCCTGCCCCTGTTGCATGACTTCTAATTAAATTATACTGCAATTGAATGCGCTGCTCATCTTTAATTTTATACTGTGCCATGGGGCCAAAACCTGTATTGACACCGTAAATAATCTTGTTTGCTGAAAACTTTTTCAAAAACTGAAAGCTATCTTTAACTTTTTGAAGCACCTCATCGGCCACCGAAATTTGCTCGTTGTGAAGTACAATTTTTTTGAAATCTTCAATCCCCAATGTCCCTTTCAATGTAATCATACCTTGGCGTCTACTTTTTTATTAGATTTGTTTTGTTGAACTAGACTTGCAAAGTAACAATATATATAGTTGCCACAAAATATGCATACCCCAAAACTTGATGTTCTAATAATTGGCGCTGGACCTTCCGGCTGTGTTGCCGCAGCGCATTTACAGCAACAGGGGCTTAGCATACAGATGGTTGAAAAAAACAAATTCCCGCGTTTTGTGATTGGCGAAAGTTTGTTACCCCGCTGTATGGACCATTTTGAAGAAGTAGGTCTTCTGGATTGTTTGAACCAGCAGGGCTACGAAATTAAACACGGCGCCCGGTTTTTGAAAGATGATCAAGTGTGTCATTTCGATTTTGCTGAAAAATTTACGCAGGGTTGGAATTGGACTTGGCAGGTTCCCAGAGATCATTTTGATAAAACTTTAACGGACGAATTACAAAAAAGGGGTGTTCCAATTTCATTCGAAACTGAAGTCACTAGTGTCACTTTTGCTGAAGATGGGAGTTCCACTACTGAAGTAAAAGATGTTGATGGAAATCTTTCCAAAATTGAAGCCAACTTTATTATAGACGCCAGTGGGCATGGCAGGGTGTTGCCACGCTTATTGAAATTGGATGCACTACCCCGTATCCCTGAACATTCTTCCATTTTTACACATGTTCAAGATATCCATCGTTCAGAGGAAAGTGATGCAACACTCATAACTTTTGATGTTATTAACACCAAAACCTGGCTTTGGGTCATTCCTTTTTCCAACGGAATGTGTAGCATAGGCTATGTTGGTGAGACAGCGTATTTAGATTCTTTTAAAGGCACTCAGGAAGAAAAATTGCGCCAAATGATGCAACTCTCCAAGCACTATTACGAACGTTTTAAACATTGCCCATTCGAATTTGAACCCGTTACGCTTACAAATGTCGCAACATCTGTAACGCAATTCTACGGAAAAGGATTTGCACTCACAGGAAACAGTGCCGAATTTTTAGACCCTGTTTTTTCATCTGGTGTTACATTTGCTACCGAAAGTGGATTGCTTGCCGCCAAACTAGCTGCCAGACAAACCAAAGGTGAAACCATAGATTGGCAAACCGAATATGAAGACTACATTTCCAGCGGGGTTACGGTATTTTCAACCTATGTGAAGGAATGGTACACAGGAAATCTTCAGAAAATATTCTTTAGATCTACAGATAATCCTGAGATAAAAAGTCAAATTTGTTCGGTTTTGGCTGGCTATGTTTGGGATGAGAACAATCCGTTTGTAAAAAATCATGACCGATTGGTAAAGACATTGGCGAAAGTGGTGGATTTGGAAGATACTACCAGATAAATTTTGAAAAAATTCAAACTTCTATTTTATCTTAGGTTACTTAATTCCCCCTTCCGAATTTCGGGTTTATAATCATTTATTTCATGATACATTCAAACCGAAATCCACCTTCCCCCGAATAGCGGAATTTATATTATTAAACTTTAGCAACCGCTGGGGGAAGGAACTAGATTTTCTGGTTATTTTACAAGAGTATGCCAGTTTTGAGGTTGAAAGCTATATTTTACTTGCAATTATGGTAAAGTATTTTAACTTTGACTAAAACAAAGCCCCATGAAACAATTGTTTTTTTATGTATTGTTTTTCTTCCTGTGCGCACAATTTTATGGGCAAAACATAGATAGTCTCCAACAAGTAATTAATACTTCCAAAGATCCTGAAGCAAAGGCAACAGCTTATAAATCTATTGTAAGTGCTTATCGCAAAAGTGATTCTATATTGTTTAAAAAATATCTAAAGGAAGGTTTAGCGTATGCGCGTAGTATACAAGACAAAGAAACCGAGCTAAAATTGGCACACAACAATGCTATTAAACTATATGGTGAAGGGAATTATGATGCAGCAATACGCTATATAGATTCACTTATTCCAATAGCCAAAGCAAATGAGTTGACTACCATCCTGGCAGACATGCTTAATTATAAGGGCAATGCGTTTTCTTCAAAATCTGAGTATGCAAAAAGTGTTGTTGTGCTTCTTGAATATCTTTCAGTAGTAAAAACCTTGGTTCCAGAAAACAAGCGAATGTTAGCTTCTGCGAATAATAATATTGGTTCTTCATTATTAAATATGGAGCGCTATGAGCAAGCCATTTCTTATCTAAAAACATCTTTGGTTCATCAAGAACAATTAGAAAATAACTTTAAAGCACACACCTATTGGAATCTTGGGATTTGCTATATGGAACGCGAAAAATATGAAAAAGCCCTTGAGACTTTTCAGCTAGGTTTGCAAGAAGCAGAGCTTAGCAATGATGCGTATGCTGCTGCTGGAAATCAAATATGCATTGGTTCCATTTATACACGTCAGGACAATTTTATAAAGGGCTTGGAAGCATATAATAAAGCTTACGAAATGGCGATAGCGGCAAACTTAGAGCCTTATAAAATTATTGAAGCCCTCAATGGGATTATCTATTCCAATAATCAACTTTCGCTGCCAAACGAGGCAATGAAGTTTGTGGAAATAGGGGATAGCATTTCTGCAGTTCATAAACTAACAGATCTTAGAAACAGGCAGTTTTTATATTTCAAATCAACAACTTTATTACAATTGGGTAGACCGCAAGAGGCAGACGATATTCATTTTCGTTATACCGAAGCAGTTGATAGTTTGCAAAGTATAAAGAATTTGGAGTTAATTCAGGAAAAGGAAACTGAGTTCAGAACAAAGGAAAAGGAGCAACAACTCCAACTGCAAGATGCGCAATTAGATTCTCAACGTTTATGGATCGCTGTTCTTGGAGGTGGCGCTTTATTGTTGGCTCTTATTGGTTTCTTGGTGTATCGCCAGCAAAAATTTAAAATAAAAAACCAAAAACAAGAACAAGAACTTAAGGAGGCATTACATAAAGTAGAAACTGCGAACAAACTAGAGGAGCAAAGGTTACGTATCTCTAAAGAACTCCATGATAACATTGGATCGCAACTTACCTATTTATCCAGCGCAGCTCAAAATATTGGACTAGGCTTGCCAAAAAATTCGATAGCGGTAACCCAGGAAAAGCTAGAGAACCTTTCAGAATTTAGCCAGGAAGCCATCACTGATTTAAGAGATACAATTTGGGTAATGAATAAGGGCACTGTTTCTTGGGAAGATCTTACAGAGCGAATTCGTTATTTAGCACATAAAGTTTCCAACACCACTAGCATCCCTGTTGAAGTAAACAAAACTGGTAATAAAACAGAGCTACTTGGACCAGATGAGACCATCAATATCTACAGGATTATCCAGGAAGCTGTTAATAATTCCGTAAAACATGCGCACCCCACAAATATTGAAATAAACATAGAAGTCGCATCGCAAACCGTAGTTGAGATTATTGATAATGGCAGTGGATATGATATTAAAGCCGTAACATCTGGAAGCCATGGCTTGTATAATATGGAATCGCGGGCCAAGAAGATTAATGCTTCTTTGGAAATTTTTAGTGATGGAAATGGAACAAAGGTGAGCTTACAGTTACCATAAGTTTTAAAAAAAACTTAATTTACTTCACTACAAACTCATATCTATTTTCGAGAGTTGCATTTATAATATTTGAAGTTAAAGTAACAATAACTGAATTGCTGGTGTCTAACGAAACTGTGAGTTTTCCATCTCGATATTCATCTCCAGTAATAAAATAAGTGCCTGGTTCTTTCAATACTAATCCGAAAACGCACTCAAAGGAATTAGTTTGCAACAAAGCAGTAGCTCCTATGTATTGGTTTGTTACTGAAATATTCCCTAGCTGGGCAACTAGTTCGTTTTCAGAAAAAAGTATCGGACTTGGATTGTCAAAATCGTTTGTTTCAAAAACACTGAAGTTTACGTACGCGAATTGAGCATTTCCAGCGAGTTCTGAAATATTGGATGTTTCGCCATCACTAGTAACAATTTTTGGTACTGAAACCTGAACCCAAAGTGTGTCTCCAACGGTATACAAGGTTGTATTATTTCGAACTGAAGCTACATCAGCAACTTCGGTATCAAAATATAATAATCCATCATCTTCTGGCGGACAACAAAGCGAAGCACACAGAAAAATACCAGCATATAATAGTGTTGAAATATTCATTTAAAGAGCATTTAATTTTTGAGCGAATTTCAGCAAAATAGCGATCGGTGGTGTTAGGGAGGTGTTAAATTCTTGAGTGGTTTAAAAAAGAAACCCTGGAAAGCGACAAAGGCAACTTTTTGGCGCTGGCACCCACGGTCACTTAGATTTGAAAGTGGGAAACCTTTCAAGACCATCAGGGGGACGCATTACAAAAGAAAAAGTCAAAAAAGATCCATCGCAATAAAATGGGGAGCGACCAGTGCCAAAAACTTGGGAAGCAACAAAGACAACTTTTTGGCGCTGGCCACCCACGGTCACTTAGATTTGAAAGTGGGAAACCTTTCAAGACCATCAGGGGGACGCATTACAAAAGAAAAAGTCAAAAAAGATCCATCGCAATAAAATGGGGAGCGACCAGTGCCAAAAACTTGGGAAGCAACAAAGACAACTTTTTGGCGCTGGCCACCCACGGTCACTTAGATTTAAAAGTGGGAAACCTTTCAAGACCATCAGGGGGACGCATTACAAAAGAAAAAGTGTTCAGAAAAAGGTACACTTTTTCTTTTGCAACGCACCCACGGTCACGTGGGCAATTAATCTTGCTCCATGAAACTTCTTCAAAATAAAAAATCCCAATCTTTTTCAAGATCGGGATTTTGTTGGCCCACTAGGGCTCCCTTCGACCATTGCTCCTGCGTCGCAAGCTCAGGATAAACTTCTCGCCGTACTTCTTCAAAATAAAAAATCCCAACCTTTTTCAAGATCGGGATTTTTGTTGGCCCACTAGGGCTCGAACCTAGACTCTTCTGTACCAAAAACAGACGTGTTGCCAGTTACACCATGGGCCAATACCATAATGAGGATGCAAATCTAATACAATCTTTAAATTGTACAAACTATTTTGAGCAAAAAACATAGAAATATTTAAATTTTAGGGACTAACTTCTTTCGCAAAAGGGTGTAGTCCTATTTTCCACCCCCTGTTTTCAGTAGAAAATCGGAGTATGAAGTACGTTCGGCTTCTTTTAGTCGTTTCAGTAATCATATTATTAGTAAATTCGCCTCAACAAAAAACAACTGCATTTATGTCTAGTTTCAACTTCGACAAATGGAATAAAATAACAGGCTGGCTTGTTTTTGCCATTGCGCTGCTCACCTATTGGCTCACCGTAGAACCCACTGCTAGTTTTTGGGACGCTGGAGAATATATCACTACTGCGAGTAACCTAGAAGTAGGCCATCCGCCTGGAGCCCCGCTGTATCAAATTATGGGAGCGTTTTTCTCCATTTTTGCCATGGACCCCTCCAATATTGCGCTTACTATTAACCTAATGTCGGTTTTTGCGAGTGCTTTTACTATTCTTTTTATGTTTTGGTCACTTATCATTTTGCTTAAAATTGTAGTTCAGAAACATCAGGAACTAAACACAAATAATATGGTTGCCATCCTAGGAAGCGCAGCCGTTGGAGCGTTAAGTTTTACTTTTACAGATAGTTTTTGGTACAACGCTGTAGAGGCCGAAGTATACGCATCTGGAGCTTGTGTACTCTCTATTTTATTTTATTGTGGATTACGCTGGGAACGTGAGATGAACACTCCTCGTGGTGACCGCTGGTTGATCCTTATTGCATTTATCATAGGACTTTCCTTTGGTATTCACTTTATGGCATTACTTGCCATTCCTGCTATGGGTTTCTTGTATTATTTCAAAAATTACAAGACAATTACCCTCAAAAACTTTCTAATTGCCAACGTAGTTACGGTTGCTATTTTGCTTCTCATTTTTAAGCTTTTGTTACCGTATACCATGAAACTCTTTAGTGCCTTTGAGTTGTTCTTTGTAAACTCATTAGGAATGCCCTTTAATTCGGGAACCATTATCGCAGGACTGCTATTTATAGCTTTGTTCTATTTCGGTTTACGCTACACCAGAAAGAAAAATCTTGGACAGGTAAACACATTATTACTATGTGTACTATTTATTTTTATTGGGTTTTCTAGCTGGTTAATGCTACCTATTCGTGCCAACGCGGGAACTGTTATCAACGAAAACAATCCTAATAATGCCCGTGAATTACTAGCCTATTACAACCGGGAACAATATCCAGAAACACATTTGTTTTACGGCCCCCTTTTTACTGAAATGTATTCAGGATTAGACCCAGAAAACCCCTACAAAGACGATAAGCCTAAATATGAAAAAGACGAAACAACAGGCAAATATATTATAGTAAACCAATACAAAGATGCTGGCCAAAACCTGGACGATAAGCACAAGGTAATCCTGCCCCGAATGTGGAGTCCAGACCATAACGCCAACTATTTGGAATTTACAGACGGTGTAGAATTTACTATAAAATCTGGCTATAGAAGCGAATCAAGATTGGTAGAGATTGTCGCTAACTTCAAACAAGCCTTTAAAGAAGGTAAAGTAGATAAGGATGACTATAATGACTTTTTAAAGACTTATGGACAGTTTCTAGACATAAAACCACCTTCGCTATGGGAGAATTTAGCGTATACATTTGAGTATCAATTTGGCTATATGTATTGGCGTTATTTTATGTGGAATTTTGCAGGTAGACAAGATGATGTGCAAGGTCAGAAAACCGATCTACATGGAAATTGGCTGAGTGGAATTTCATTTTTAGATGAATTAAGATTAGGAACACAAGACAACCTGCCGAGCGATGTAAAAAACAACAAAGCCAGAAATACGTATTATTTATTACCGCTTATTCTTGGGGTTTTGGGGGTTGTATTTCATTTTAAAAACGATATGAAAACCTTCTGGGTACTGCTGGTGTTATTTCTATTTACAGGTTTGGCACTTAAAGTATACCTTAACGAAAGACCTTTTGAACCCCGAGAACGTGACTATGCGCTGGTAGGCTCCTTCTATGTATTCGCTATGTGGATTGGCTTTGGCGTTTATGCATTATACGAAATGCTGAAAGAGGCTATAAAACCAAAACTCGCAATTCCAATTGTAGTTGTAGCAACTATGCTGGCATCGCCTGTTATTTTGGCGTACCAAAACTGGGACGACCACGACCGTTCCAATCGTTATACGGCCAATAGCATGGGTAAAATGTATCTGGATTCTTGCGATGAAAATGCCATTCTCTTCACCATTGGAGATAATGACACCTTTGCACTGTGGTACGCCCAGAATATTGAAGGCTATAGACGCGATGTTCGTATTGTAAACACTAGTTTGTTCGCAACAGATTGGTATATAGACGATATGAAAAAGAAAGCATTTGAGAGTGATCCTATCCCATCTCAACTCACCCATGACAAATACCGTTTTGGAGCTAGGGATTTCCTTTATTTTCAAGAATCTACAAGAGACACCATAGACATCAAACAATGGATGAACTGGGTAGAAAGCGACGATCCTAGAACTAAGGTAGAGCTGGAAAGTAACCAATGGGCCAATACGTTCCCAAGTAAAACCATTCGTATTCCTGTAGATAAAGAAGCAGTACTTCGTAATGGGATTGTTGCACAAAAAGATGCGGATAAGATTGTACCTTATATAGACATCACCTTAAAAGAAAACGTTTTATACAAAAACAGAATGATGATGCTGGACGTTATTGCCAATAACAACTGGGAACGCCCCATCTATTTTAGCGGTGGAAGTTTTGGTGATGATGATTATATCTGGATGAAGGATTATTTACAACTAGAAGGGGTTACTTACAAATTAGTTCCAATAAGAACTCCAGTAGCAAAAGGTAATCCGTTTGATATGGGCCGAATAGATGCCGATAAAATGTATGACATTGTGATGGGTTTTGATTGGGGAAACAGCGGTAGTCCGGATATTTACCACGATACCGAAACACGCCGAAACGGAATTACCTACCGAAGCAACCTAGCACGTTTGGCAGAAGCGCTTATGAACGAGGAAAAAATGGATAAGGCCGAAAATATATTAGACCTTGCCATGGAAAAAATGCCAGTAAAAGACTTTGAGTATTATTCTTTATTGGAACCCTATTTATTAGGATATTATGAGGTTGACAATAAAGAAAAAGCACGAAAATTATACAAAGAGGTTTCCACTATCTACCAAGAAAAACTGTTGTATTACAGCGGAATGAAAATTCAGCGACAGTTTGGAATTGCAGATGAAATTATAAGCGATATGGAAAAATATCGTGGTTTGGTAGATATTTTAATTGTAATGGATTCCGAAGAATTTGCAAAGCCTGAAGCTGCAAAGTTTAACGATTATTTGAAGCTGTTCCGTCATTTTTATTCTGCAGATGAAGGAATGGATCTAGATAAAAAAGCAGACAAGGATATACTTGAAAACGACACGAATGCTATAAACATTCCCTTGGACACTGTGGTCCAGGATAATACTAATGTGGAGATAGAGCAATAATTTTGAAATCCTATCTGGTTAAAACGCCCAAACTTGTACAGTGGTTATTCCCACGGCGAGTTTGGGCGTTTTCTCGTAAAGAACCGAACATATACCTCACTTTTGACGACGGTCCCATCCCAGAAGTTACGCCCTGGGTATTAGATCTTTTAAAGGAATATGATGCGAAAGCCACGTTTTTCTGTATTGGAGAAAATGTAAAAAAGCACCCCGAAATCTTCGAAAGGATTATTACTGAAGGTCATAGTATAGGTAACCACACCTTTCATCACCTAAAAGGAACTGAAACTACTACTGAAAAATATTTGGAGGATATTGCGCTATTTGAAGAAACTATTACAACTTTCAACGACGAGTTTAGAGCGACGAGCAACGAGCAAATTTCACCTCTCACGACTCGTACCTCCCTATTCCGCCCTCCTTATGGAAGAATGACCTCAGCACAGGCAAAAAAGGTAGCTGAAAAAGGATACAAAATAGTGATGTGGGATGTACTGAGCGCAGATTTTGATACTTCTATTTTAGAAGAAAAGTGTCTTGAAAATGTTTTAAACAATATAAAACCAGGAAGTGTTGTAGTCTTTCATGATAGTTTAAAAGCAGAAAAAAACCTTCGGTATGTGTTACCGAAGGTTTTGGAGTTCATTAAGGGTGAAAATTTATTGTTTAAAAAAATCAATTAATATTACCTTATATTTAGATTGAGTGAGAAAATAGAAAGCCTTGGGTTTCCACCTGTACCTGTTAACCTTTGGCCCCAGATCTCAATAAATTCTCCTGGCATTAGCTCCACTGTTCCAGAAATAGATATACTATTGATATCGTTCACATTGTTAATTCTCATTAATGAATTTGTCTCTGTTAGTGTCGAACCGGCAGCTCCATTTTTCCGAATAAAAAAACCATAAAACTGATCGGCGATGTCTCCTCTTACCGATAAGGAAGCATTCAACTGAAAAGTTCTTTTTCGCTTACCGTTATAGGTAATTCTATTGTTTTGGGGTGAAGTTGTGCGGAACATATTCACAGCCGTAGTTGTATTTGAAGCTGAGTCTCCACTTAAATTAAAAGCAGTATTGTTATTATTTGCTGTTTGAAAAAACCCTGTTGTTATAGCCCCATTATAATATATGTTAGCACTGGCTTCATTATCGGATTCTCGTGGAATCCCTGGGCTATTTACCACCCAATTATTATTAAAATTGAATCCAGTATAGGAGCCCATCGTATATCTGTTAACATAAGTTCCTGCTCCAGAAAATACTGTACCCAGAAGTATTCCCTCCCCAACAATTGGATTTGAACTTACATTTATACCAGTAGCTCCGGAGGCCACAGTACTAAAACCGCTTACTTTTTCAATAAGCCCAAAATTACCTGTAAATGTTTCAAAAGTACCAGTGTTGGTATTAAACCAACCTTGGTTACTTAATAAGAGGTTTCCAATATTACTATAGGTAATTCCATTTATATTATTTAGAAACTGCACAATATTTCCAAAGAATAATCCAATGTTAGATATGGTACCTACACTTGTGGTCATGCCATCAATAATAGTGTTTTGCAGTAAGATACTGGTAGTACTTGTAAGTCCTGGACCACTAATATTGAAAGCTCGTGCACCTTTAAGAGTTACATTCCTAATACTCCCACCTGTACTTCCCTGAAAAACAGTTCCTCCAGAAAAACTAAGGATATCTTCATTGGCATCTAGTCCGGAGACATACGCATTGTTTAAATCAATTGGGACAGCCAGCGAAATGGTACCATTAATTTCATAATAGGTGTTGGAGGCTAGTAAATATTTTGTTCCGCCACCATTTGCTAACTCTGGAGCCAAATCTGTCACAGACTTTACTAATTTATAATTATTCCTCTGGCTGGAAGTTGAATTTAACTTGATCCATGTTGTCGTTGGTGTATCATAATAATAAAAGGATTTTAAATCTATATCATACACCAAAAGACTGTTAGCTGGTGTTGTGATTGCGTTTCTTTGAACGGTTGTCATTCTAGGAGCTAAGAAACCTTTTGAATCTGAGCTTACATCCAACATAGATGTTGCATCTGGGGTTATTGTCCCAATTCCTACTTGAGCGATTGCTATATTACAAATAAGCAACGCTACTAGTGTAATTCTAAATTTCATAATTTGGGGATTGAAAGGTTAAATTTGTTTATATATGCGTACAATTAATTTTGTGCGAATGTATATAAGTTAAACCTTAAAATAGGGTTTTCGTCGTTAAAAAACAAGGTAGTTGTAGGAATTTTAACACTTTTTACAGACGTTAAAAACGATGAATTAAGAAAAGTAATTGTCTATCAACAATTTAGGAGTTATTCAAGAGGATATAGAAATTTAAACGTATTCTTTTACCAATCCAATTAAGGTATTGGCATCTTGCTCTCCACTCTGGCGCCATTTCATTTCGCCTCCTTTGTAGATCATTAAGGTTGGGAGACCCTTAACTCGAAGGGCTTCGGCAAGTTCGTTGTTTTTTTCCACGTCTATTTTAATGACGCGGGCTTTATCGCCTAAGGCGGCAGCTACGTCTCTAAGTACAGCGTGCATCCCTTTACTGGCTTCGTCCCGTTCTGCATAAAAGTCTAGCAAGACAGGCACCTGGGTTTCAATTAATTCTCCAAATTTGGACATAATCGTTGCGATATTAGTTTTACAAATATAGTAATTGTGGTGTAATTGTTCGCTATTGATTTTATTAAGCACATTTTCAATTTAAAATTACATACAGCTCCTTCCCCTAGCCTCCTTCATTAAAAGAAATAACAATTTTTTAAAGCGTTAGGGGAAGGTGAAATTTTGTTAGTATGTTTATAAGTATTCAAGATTTTTAATGCAAAATTTCGGAAGGGGTTAAGCATCAAAAATTAAAACAAACAACTTCAGGGTCCCCCTTCCAAATTTCGAGTTAACTATGGAGCGTTTGAAAAAAATGAGACCAAAATCTACCATCTCCCGAAAAGCAGGATATAGTTTTTAAGCTCCATTTAAAATTGTTAACTACTGGGGGAAGGAACTTGGATAATAATTTCATTTTGAGCTTTCTGCCTCTTTTTCAAGGTAATCACAGTAACTTCCGGCCAAATTCCCACCCTACCCGGATAGCCTAAATAGCCAAAACCTCTATTCACATTTATATAACGCCCAAATTCCTCATAAATCCCAGCCCAGTTCTCGTATCTATACTTAACAGGACTCCACTTAAACCAGCCTGGGATTTCTATACCAAACTGCATTCCGTGGGTGTGGCCACTCAAAGTTAAATGTATATTTTTATCATTCATCTTTACCTCTTCCTGCCAGTGAGACGGGTCGTGGCTCATCAATATTTTAAAATCGGTTGCAGCAATACCCTCGCAGGCTTTATGGAGATCGCCAGCTTTTTTAAATCCGCCAGCACCCCAATTTTCTACGCCAATTAGTTTAATATTTTCACCATTTTTCTCTAGGGTGGTGTTTTCATTCAGTAATAAACGCCATCCCATTTCTTGCTGAAGATTTTTTAAGGCTGAAAGGTTTTCTGTTTTCTCTATTTCAGAATTCCAGGAAACATAATCCCCATAATCGTGATTTCCCAATACAGAATATACGCCATCGGTAGCTTTTAAGCTTCCGAAGAGTTCTTTCCAGGGTGTCATTTCTGAAGCTACATTATTCACCAGATCTCCTGTAAAGAGAATGACATCGCTTTTTTGTTGGTTTATAAGATCAATTCCATAAGTAATTTTTTCCTTGTTATCGAAACTGCCGCTGTGAATATCACTTATTTGGGTTAGGGTGTAGCCGTCAAATGCTTCGGGGAGGTCATCAAATTCGAGCGCATATTTTAAGACTTTGTAATTGTATTTGCCCTGGATCATTCCGTAAAGTAAGGATGCAAAAGGAATTGCGGCAACGCCTAAAGCGATACTGCTAATAAATTTCCTTCGGGAAGGAATATAAAATCCAGCTTCATTTCCGCCTATTTTCGCAAAAAGACCTACAAAAAGGCGTACAATATCTTCTCCGAACATAAAAATGATTAGCAGTAATTTGGGTACAAAGAACGCAAGGAAAAAACCAAATATATAGGCAAGTTTTGGATTGGTTCGTGCTTGTCCAGATGTAATTGCATAAATAAATAACCCTAAAACCAGCAGTGAACTTGCCAAATAAACCCCATAGATCCAACGGTTATTTGTTACCGTTTTTACCGCTTGGAATGCATAAATATCTATAAGAATATAAAGGGCAATAGGAATTAACCAACGAAGCATAGCCTTATTTTTTTTTCAAAGATAAGGCTATTACTAAGTAAAGTTAAAGGGTTACTTATTCTTTAACGACTTTTATAGTTTCTGAAATTCCCACATCAGTGGTTAATGTCACAAAATAAATCCCCGGGCTACTACCTTGAAGGTCAATCTCCAAAGTATCGGTATTTACAAATCGTTCAAATGCAACTACTTGCCCGAGGATATTTGTAGTGGTAGTGTTTATTTCTGATAGAGTAGTTCCTATTGTAATTGTAAAATTTCCTGAAGTTGGATTGGGAAATGCTACAATTATGAACCTTAGCGTTACATTGTCTGGCACAAACTACATCAAGGTGTATAAATCATTTACATTTCCAAAAGATAGATGTCACCCTCATTCCTTAAAATAACACCACCAGAAAGTTGTATCTGCTGTGTTCCTATAAGATTATAATTTATTTTTCCTCTGTTCACTAAAACCGTTCCTGATGCCGTTGATGCAGAAAGAACACCACCACGCCATTCCACTCTTGATGGTCCAGAGAAATCAAGAAAATTTGTGCCTCCATTACCAACAAATAAACCACCACCATTTACAACAAACGGACCGTCTAGTTGTCCTGTGAGTGTTCCGTTCACAGCATGTGTATTAAGGTTGTTTAATTCTAAAAAGCCATTTGGGTTTACATTGTATTGCCCATTTGTTAAAATTGTTCCTCCAGAAAGCATCATAGAGCCACTATCTACGTTTATGGTGCCACCGTCGTTTTCAAAACTTGTAGAAATTGTAAACGTCCCGTTTCCTGCTGTTTTTTGTAAAAGGCCTTCGTTTAGAACTCTCCCTGTAAAAGCACTTATTATTATGCTGCCTTCTTCTACAGTTAATATGCCCGAAGGTAAAATGTGTAACGTAATTTCTCTAAGTGTAAACGGTTCGCTTGGGGATTGTATGTTCATAGTTCCTGTAATAGAAACAGATGGATCTGGGCCATCACCTCGCAATCCTTTTGACAAAGGGCCAATGCTGTTTAATTCTCCATTAATGATTAGACTCTTTGTAACAACAACACCTTCCAGAATATTGAATTCAGTATCTGGAGCAAAATTACCTAAACCTCCAATTACCATTTGGTTAGCGCTAAATTTAGTGACAATAGACCCTTCTTCTACAGTCAAATTATTCATAAAGGGGTTCCCTGTGCCAAGAAACTCAATATTCAAAATAGAATTCGCAGGGATTAAAACATCATTAAAATCATTTGGCACTCCTGTGGGTGACCAATTATTTGGGTCATGCCAGGTGTCATTGTTTGTAGCATTGGTATAGGTTTTTAATTGGGCATTTGCCGAAAATTGAAAGATTGCACATAGAAGTAATGCCGAAAAAAATGTCTTGAACGATTTCATAAGTGTAAGGTTTAAAGTTGATTAGTATTAATAATTTATTTGTGCTTCTTCCCAGTTGCCGCTACTGTAATTGCTTTGGTTGGGATTGTAATTTGCGTTATCTGAAGTAATTAGTTGGTTTTGATCGTTAATCCAATAATGATTGCTTCCCAAAGCCACATCATACGATTGCCCAGAAGTTGGGCTTGTAACCGTAATACGGTCATTAAGATTGTCCATAAATTTTTGATGGTTGCGGGTTGTCATAGCATCGTGCTGTCTCCCATTAGCAATGATTTGCTGTCCCTGGGCTCTCAGAACATTCATACGGTCTATATGGTTGTTTGTAATTTGCTGTGATTTTTGCCTGTTTTCATTATTTACAGCAGTAATCCATTGGCTATTCATGCGTACGTTTAATTTCGCATTTAAAAAATTCTGTTTTGCACGTTCAAAAAATTCGGGAGGTGTCTCAACAGATTCTACATCATACCCCCAATAATAACTTTCCTGTGATTCCGCTAAATAATGCTGAATCAGAATAAGGATTTTTAAACCATTTTTATCTTCCCACTCTGTACCCACTACTTTAAAAGATTTCTGCTCAGGATGCCCCTTAAAAAATTGTTTGTCAAGAGAATAAGCAGTACGTTCAAATTGTGGTAAAGGATACTGTTTTAGTAGTTTATACCCATCTTTACTAAGAAGCTGCTCAAAGGTTTGCACTACTTTCTCAATAGGTTCAAAAGGTTTTACAGTACCTCCCATTTGCTGAAATTGTTCTGCTATGTATGGATTATTTGAGTACATAAATTGATCACCTTGTACGTAGGATACTTTTATACCGTCCGGTCCCTCAAGAAATATGACGGGGTCGTTTGCTTTGTTAAAATTCCAGGTTGTGGGAACAGGCAACATTGCCATTGCCATATTTCTTTGATAGTCTGGAATGGGCAAGTATTTAATAGCTTTTTTACCAGACTCATCTGGTTGTGAGTCTGAAGAACCAGCTGTAGTTCTAGATAAATTTTCAGTAGAGAACTCATTACAGCTTACTAAGAAAATAAAGCATACAACCACTAGAATAGGCAAAGAGAACTATTCAAAATTATTATAAGTCCTAAGTTGTATCGGCGCTGAAATTTAGTCCATTTCTCATTTTGTATCCAAGTCCTATATTGAGGCCAAAATCAATTGATTTTATATCATCTTTTACATCTATTTTCTCTGCAGCTTTTGTACTACCCATTGTATTATGAGTGGTAGGCTGTGGATTATTATCCTCATTCGTTCGGACTTAAGATTGGCTGAAAGTAAATACCCAAATTGCGGACTCGCTTCTAAACTCAATCCATCCGTCACATAATATTTGGCCATAACCGGGACGTTGATGTAATTAAAAATCAAGATTCATCATCAATTTTGCTCCTTGGCTTGAAAACAGCAATTCGTTGTATTGAAAACTTTTCAGTTAGTGGTATTTCTATCATTATTCCCAGGTGAAACGACGTTCTGCTTTTTGTCTCATCTACGTCCCCAGTGAGGTTAGCAAAATTAAGACCTGCTTTGCTCCTATTTGAATGTTTTTTTCTTGTGCGTTTATTTGAAACATAGAAATAAGCGCAATACTTGTGATTAGTAATTTTTTCATAATGATTAGTTTTTAATGATTTTTATGTTTCCGAAACTCCTTCCGCAGTAAGCAACGTCACAAAATAAATCCCCGGACTACCTTGAAGGTTAGCTCCAACGTATCGTATTTACAAATCGTTCAAAAGCAACTACTTGCTCGAGATGTTTGTGATGGTGGTGTTTATTTCTGGAAAACTTTTGCCTAAATCACTGTGAAACTTCCTGAAGTTGGTTGGGATATAATGCTAATAAACTATTAAATGGTTTGACGTAACCCCAAGTATGCTGGTGTAGTTTTAAATATCCAATAATCGTCCAAGCCTTCACTATCATCACTTTTGTCTCCAGAGGTGTTGCTATCATGAGCAAAAGAATACAAAGTTTCCATCACTATCTTCCAATAAATATGTGCCAGACTCGTCTGCGCTCCACCTATAGAATTTTGCTAATGATATCTCCATTAGTATTCAGCCGAACCAACCAATAGTCATAACCCCCATTTAGTTCTCGCTTTTATCGCCTGAAATGTTGCTATTAGACCACCCTGCAATCATATAATTTCCATCAGAGTTGTTGCACATCCCTCGTAGTCAATACCACCTCCACCTATGTATTTTGCCAAGTTATAGTTCCGCCACTATCCAATTTTACAATCCAATAGTCAAAATCACCTTTGAATTTTCAGTTTTATCACCATATATTCATTTTGAGTATCCCCCAATAAGATAACCCCCATCTGTTGTTTGTATATATCACAAGTAATTCGTATCCATCCTCCTATTATTTTCCCATTACGTACCATTTAGTTCAGTTTAACTATCCAATAATCGTTAGCACCTATATTCCTTCAGACTTATCCCTGATGCTGAGTTAGAATCGCCAATAATATAACCACCATCACAGTCTGTTCTGCTAAAACTATCACCATACTTTCCCAATACTTTTGCATTAATAGCACCTGTACTATCTAATTTTAAATCAGTAATCCGCTACCGTCATATCTTTTCACCTATATATCCAATCTAATACCTCCAACAATATACCACCTAGCTTTCAAAGCCTGAAAATCTATTGCTCCCATTATTTCATACTATTACCTACATTATCTAATTTAATATCACAAATCATACCAAATCTCCTATTAAAATATTAATTAATTCAAAATAATAACCATCAGTTTATTACCTACATATTACTACTATATCAAATACTATAACTTCACAAATATTCATTTCTTAATATACCATATAATAATAAACTCTAATATAATGTATTTGAAATTTTGAACGATTTCATGATGAATTGATTTTAAATTCGAAATCGAAAGTACCTTACTGCAGTGTTATAGACGTTCGAGATAATCTAAACAGCAAAAAATGGAACTAATTTGAAGCGCTTTTCCTAAACTCTGAAGGGGTTTGCCCAGTTATTTTCTTGAAAGTAGTATTGAAAGTAGTCTTAGAATTAAATCCTGCTTCCAGACCAATGGCAACTAATGTGTAGTTTGAAAATTCAGGATTTAGCAGGTATTTTTTGGCTTCTTCCACCCGAAGTGTATTTATATAATCGGTAAAACTTACCTTCATTTCATTATTAAAAATTCGCGAAAGATGGCTTTTGCTTAACTGTAATTCTTCAGCTAGCGTTTCAGCAGACAAATTGGGGTCTAGGAATCTTTTATCATTTGAGAGAATCTCTTCAATTTTTGTAATATGCTCATTTTTTGAATTCTCTACTATAGCATAGGACTGCCTTAGGGTGCGATTAAACGATCTTATACTTTCTCGCTCCTTAATAATATTCAATTTATGTATGCCTATATATCCTAATAAGTATATTAAAATACTAACTGTTATATCAACAATAAAATAGGAAGCGTTTTCATCTATAAAAAATTGAAATATGTAATAAGAATAGAATATGAGGACTATTAAAATGGTAAACAATAAAATTTTAAGCCACAAAAATTCAGCATCTATAGTAGTAGTGTTATATGACTGGGCATTTCTTTTAAATTTGAATATCGTAAACAACAATAGTATGACTACTGTAAGTAAAACTACTATGTTTGCAATCTCTCCGTAATGGCTATTAAAGTATGCTAAGGCTCTTAGAACTGGGTGTTCTTCCCAATTTTCATTAGTTGTAAAGGCAATTATCTTGTATCCTAGTGTGAGTGTTAAAAAAAATGCGGCTGGAATAAATAGTGCTTTTTCTAGGTTGTACACATTCTTATTCGGATTGATATAATAGGTTACAAAAAAGTACAAGAATGGAGCTTGTAAAAATTCATAAGGTAAATGGATTGCATTCAATTGTCGCCCTGTAATGATGCCTATTTCTCCTAAAAAATATTGTAATTGTGTAAGAGTTACAGCCAAAATAAGGAGCCCTAAAAATTTCGAAGCCTTTGTGTTAAACTTTTCTGTCCCGAGTATAAAAAAACTTAACCAAAATCCTTGAAGGATAGCAGCTACAATTAAGCTATAAACTATATTAATTTCCAATCGGTCTACAACTTATTAAATGAATAGGGATGGCTAAAAATAGTGATTTCTGTAAAACATGACCCATAATCCTTACAACAAACTTTTGTATCTTTTCAGACTTTAAAAACTCAAATGAATAATTTCATTCTTCTATTTGCAATGATAGCAGCTCTTTTTAGCTGTGGAGAAAAAGAAAATAATGTAACTATAACCCCCGCTGAAAACCAAAAACCCCTCACCTCCTACGTAAATACATTTATAGGCACTGGTGGTCACGGCCACACATATCCCGGCGCTAGCTTGCCCTTTGGGATGGTCCAGTTGGCCGGATACGCGACTTGAAGGTTGGGACGGTTGTAGTGGCTATCATTATAGTGACACCATAGTTTACGGCTTTTCACACACCCACCTCAGCGGTACTGGTGTAAGCGACTATGGAGACGTACTATTAATGCCTACCAACGAATTAAATTTTAACAACGGTGCGGATGGAAAAAAAGGCTACAGCTCAAAATTCTCTCACGACAAAGAAGAAGCCAATCCAGGATTCTACAAAGTACATCTAGACGAAACGAATATAGAGGTAGCACTTACAGTTACCCAAAGAGCGGGAATGCATCAATATAAGTTTCCTTCAGCTGAAAATCAATGGCTTACTTTAGACCTTCAGCATCGCGACAAGTTGCTGGATTCCAAAATTATTGCACAGCCTTCCAACACACTTCGTGGTTATAGACATTCCAAAGCCTGGGCAGAAGACCAGAGGCTATGGTTCGACATAGAATTTTCGCACGAGTTTGAACCTGCAAATCTCTTGCTGGATGAACATAACCGTCCTGTAAAAGCTGCCATCAAATTCATAAATCCTAGCAACGAACCTGTGTATGCCAAAGTTGGGATATCGGCCGTGGATGCTGATGGTGCCAAGAAAAATAGAGAAACAGAAATAGCCAATAAAACCTTTGACCAACTAAAAACAAAGGCCAACAATACCTGGGAAAAACAACTCAGCAAGATTGTTGTAGAAAGTGATAATGAAAACTATAAAACTAATTTTTATACGGCTTTATACCACACTATGCTAGCGCCAAATTTGTATCAGGATGTAGATGGCCGCTACCGTGGGATGGATTTAGAAATTCACGAAACACAAGATTTCGATTATTATACCGTCTTTTCATTATGGGACACCTACCGCGCTGCACACCCACTGTATACAATTATTGAGCAAGACCGGACCAGCGATTTTATAAACACTATGCTGGCAAAATATGACGAAGGGGGTATTATCCCGATCTGGGACCTCAGCGCCAACTACACGGGTTGTATGATTGGTTACCACGGCGTTTCTGTGATTGCCGACGCATATTTAAAAGGAATTGAAGGTTTTGATGCTGAAAAAGCCTTAGAAGCCATAAAACACAGTGCCGCTCAGGACAAGTTAGGGTTGGCATCTTATAAAAAATTAGGATTTATTCCCGTGGAAGAAGAAAGTGAAAGTGTTTCGAAAACCCTGGAATATGCTTACGACGACTGGACCATTGCGCAAATGGCCAAAAAATTGGGCAAGACTGAAGATTATGAAGTTTATATAAAAAGAGCCCAGCATTATAAAAACCTCTTCAACCCAGAAACCAATTTCTTTCAAGGACGTTTTAACAATACATGGTTTGAACCTTTCGATCCTTTTGAAGTAAACTTTAATTATACCGAAGCCAACGCCTGGCAATACAGCCTGTACGCGCCACAAGATATTTCTGGGATGATAGCTTTAATGGGCGGTAAGGGAAAATTTAAAGCACATTTAGACAAATTATTTACTGCAAAAACCGAAACTTCAGGTCGTAATCAAGCAGATATTACGGGACTTATTGGCCAATACGCCCACGGAAACGAACCTAGCCACCATATGGCATACCTCTATAATTTTGTGAATAATCCACAACGAACCCAAGAGCTAGTCCGCCAAATTTTGACCGAATTGTACACCAACACTCCTGACGGTATTTCTGGCAACGAAGACTGTGGGCAAATGAGTGCCTGGTATGTGTTTAGTTCATTAGGATTTTATCCTGTTACCCCAGGAAGTAATCAATATATTATTGGCACACCATTGTTTCCAAAAGCAACTATTCATCTAGAAAACGGAAAACAATTTACAGTGATTGCTAATACTGTTTCTGAAAGTAACAAATACATAGCTTCGGCAACATTGAATGGAAAATCATTAGATCGAACCTATTTATATCACGAGGAGATCATTAACGGAGGAACGCTTGTTTTTGAAATGACAAATATCCCAAGCAGTTGGGGCACCAAAGATAAAAACATCCCAAAGACAGAAATTAAAGACCACAAAATTCTGCTTTCTCCATTTTTGGTAGAAGGTACCGTAGCTTTTAAAGATTCTACTACATTGGCATTGAAAGTTTCAGAAAAAGAGGCTGCTATTTTTTATAGTTTGAACGATGGAGAATTTTCTAAATATAAAAATTCAGTGACCATTTCAGCTAAAACACTTTTAAAAACGTATGCTGAAAGAAGCGGTCAAAAAAGTGAAGTTCTGGAAACCCAATTTTATAAAATAGATAAAGACGTAAGTATTACTTTAGAAACAAAATTTGCGAACGAATACAATGCCGGAGGCAACAATGCACTTATCGATGGCATTCGTGGTGCTAAAGATTTTAGGACGGGAGCCTGGCAGGGCTACTGGGGAAAAGATGTAGTTGCTATAGTAGATCTAGGCAGTGTGCGATCTATTGATGAAATATCGGTTAACTTTTTACAGGATCAGGGGAGTTGGATTCTTCTCCCTACTGAAGTGGAATGTTATGTGTCCGACAATCCTAGGAATTTCTATAAGTCCTTGCCAAAGGTAAGCTTCGACTCAAAAAATCAATCTGATAGCATTAAAATTGAAACTGCTATTTTCAGAATGAACAACTATAGTGCCCGGTATATAAAAATTGTTGCAAAAAATGCCGGTACATTACCAGACTGGCATGTAGGAAAGGGCGGTGATGCATGGATTTTTGTGGATGAAATTGAAATTAAATAAACCCCCTAGATATCGGGATACTCAGCTACCTTTGATTGAGAAATCAATTAAGCTAACTTATTTTGTATCATAACAATCATTTGAAATTAATATATTTTGAAAAGAAGAAAATTTATTAGAAACACAGCAGTAGGTACATTGGGTGCTTCGTTTGCAATAAGTGCCATCGCCTGTGCCGATGAAAAGCAGAAAACAGGAAAACCTTCATATAAAATAAAAACAATGAGCAAAAAACCGGCAAATCTTCCTCTCGCTATATGTACGTGGCAATTTACTAGTGCAAATCAAACAGCTGGTGACGCGTTAGAAGCTGGAAAACCTGCCTTGGAAGCAGCAATTGAAGGAGTATCGGTAGAAGAACAAAATTTAAAAAACACTACTGTTGGGAAAGGTGGCGCCCCAGATCGCGAAGGAAATGTAACGCTGGATGCTTGTGTCATGGCAACTAATGGTGATTGTGGCGCCGTGATGGCTGTTTCTAATACTAGTCATGTGGCGGCTTTAGCAAGAAAAGTGATGGAAGAGACACCCCACGTGATCTTAGTGGGCGAAGGTGCCGAAGAGTTTGCAACGCTATCAGGTTTTGAAACTGAAAATCTGCTTACAGAAGAATCTAAAAAAGCCTGGCAAGAATGGCTTAAAAGTCCCGAATACAAACCCCTTATTAATATTGAAAACCACGATACTATTGGGATGCTAACCATGGACAAAAAAGGTGACATTGCTGGTGTTTGCACCACAAGCGGACTCTCTTATAAAATGAAAGGTCGGGTAGGTGACAGCCCTATTATTGGCAGCGGTTTGTTTTTAGACAATGAAGTAGGTGGCGCCGTAGCCACAGGAATGGGCGAAGAGGTAGTGAAAACGGTAGGTAGTTTTTTAATTGTTGAACTCATGCGAAACGGAATGTCTCCCCAAGCCGCCTGTGAAGAAGCTATTAACCGAATCGTTTCAAAAAATAACAAATACAAAGACTTTCAAATTGCCTATATCGCGATGAATAAAGCGGGCGAAACAGGAGCATATTGTATTCACGAGGGTTTTACTATGATGAAGTACGAAAACAAAACGAATGAGAATATACTAGTAGACTTTTATCACAAACCTTCCTAACTCCAGCATATGACCCCCAAAAAAAAGTACACTTCAGCATTTATAATTGTAACACTTTTGTTCTTTTTATGGGGATTTATTACCGTGTTAGTAGATAGTCTTATCCCAAGACTGAAAGATGTTTTCGAGCTTTCAAATTTTCAGGCAGTATTAGTTCAGTTTGCTTTTTTTGGAGCTTACTTTTTATTCTCAGTCCCTGCAGGATGGTTGTTATTAAAAATTGGCTATAAGAAGGGAATTATTTTAGGCCTTACTGTTATGGCAATTGGTTGTTTATTATTTTCACCTGCTGCAAGCGAGCGCATTTTCTTGGTGTTTATAATAGGATATTTTACACTCGCTGCTGGCATTACTATTCTCCAAGTAGCCGCAAATCCTTATGTTGCAGTTCTTGGGAGCGAAACAGGAGCTTCCAGCCGACTTAATTTGGCGCAAGCTTTTAATTCTGTAGGCACTACAATTGCTCCAATAGTCGGGGCTTCATTTCTATTGAGTGATACCATCATGTCTTCTGAAGTAATAGCTACATTCACAGATACCGAACAACAAGAATATTATATTGCTGAAGCTTCTGCTGTATCCTCTCCATTCTTGGTACTGGCTGGTTGCATTGCATTTTTAGCATTATTATTTTTATTTATTAAACTCCCCAAAATATTAGAGAGTAGTCCAAAAGGTGGTTTTTTAATTTTACTGAACAACAAAATAGCTGTCATGGGCGTAATAGGCATTTTTGTATACGTAGGAGCCGAAGTAGCAATAGGTAGTTTTTTGGTTCTTTATTTTCTGGATATGAATTTAGTTACTGCCGTTATAGAAAATAATTTTACCAATAGTTTTGCAACAAATATGCTTGGTAAAGAACTTACCGATGTGGATGCAAAAGCGATTGTTGGTTCTTTTGTATTTCTATACTGGGGAGGCGCTATGATAGGTAGATTTATTGGCGCAGTGCTTACTAAACTTATTAAACCCGGGAAAGTTTTGACCATTTTCGCTGGTCTCGCCATTTTAATGATTTGTATCTCCATGAACACAACTGGTTTAGTAGCCATGTGGGCTATATTGGCAGTTGGACTTTTTAACTCTATTATGTTTCCCACCATTTTTACACTCACCCTGGAGGGTCTTGGAGATTTAAAACCTCAAGCCTCTGGTTTACTTTGTACCGCTATCTTTGGAGGAGCTATTATCCCTCCTATGTATGGTTATTTGGCAGACACATTAGGCTTTAAGATTGCATTTGTTTTAGTCCTACTCTGTTATGCTTACATCCTATTCTTTGGGTGTAAAAAACAGAGAACCAAATTGTTACCTACTACGTAGAAACACGTATTTTTTCATAATCGGAATAATCTTACAAATTGCAACGCCTTTTTTTTATAGATTTGTTGTACATAAGTAGGTTGATACCTTAGGGTGTCGATCAAATTTGGGGCGAAAAGTCATCACATCTGTGATGGCTTTTCCATTTTTCTCTTAATATGCTTTTTGAAATGGCGTTTCGACCAATTATAAAAGGCACTCGGCTGCTTTAGTTTTTAAAGTTTGCGTGAGGAGCATTTGTAACAAAAATTATGATTTAAAAGATGTTTTCTGCTGAACAATTCTCAATTTCATCCTAAACATTTTCGAGTCATTAAAATTTCAGCATAAAAAACCTTCTTATAGAAGAAAGGTATTTTCTTGTAGATCTATTTTTCACTAATTAGAACGAATTTCAATCTCATCCAACTCGAAAGTACCATCAAAATCTGGATTTCCACTCCCTATGTATTTCCAAGCAATATAACCTCTGCCTTCCACACAGGACAAACTTACATTTCCTGAAGGGATCCATTCTGGGAAACCGTCATTGTCGCTTACAATTGTTGCAGATCCCAACTCAATCCAGGTAGCCGAGAGAACCGTGTTTTCATTTCCGTCCCAGTCACCTGCAAACAACACTTTCAGTTCACTTCCGTCATCAAAACTATTTGAGGTTTTAAAATTCAAGGTTTCACCTGTTTGTACATCAAAATTGATTTCGGGTGTAATTAACCAACCAATAGAACTGGCATCCCCAGAATTAAAAGACCCCATACGCGCCGAAATTCCCAACGACATATTCTCACTACTGTCAAACCAAGCTTCCCAGGTTTCGGTACCTGCTTCAATATAGTTGGTCCAGCCGTTCCCTGAAATTGGAGAGTTAATTGTTTGGGTTTCAAAAAAGTCGGAAAAAAGTATATTAGCACCTACAACATCTGCCAGACCGCAGTCTACTATAGGAGGATCACATCTCGCTTCAGTAAAATTGATATCGTTAAGGTCTCTTACCGAAAGTACAGACTCATCATTACTGAAATTTCTGGTGTATACCGCTGTGATACTTCCTGAACCATCAGCTACTATTTGCGATCTGAAATCGGCAAAAGTACTTGTGAATAATCGAATGTTCCCGGTATCGTCACAGCTTTGTAAATTGCGCTCTCCATCAAAATTATCCTGAGGTTCGCCTGCGTAGGTCAGTCCAATTTGAGAGACAATAAATTGCATATCGTTAAGATTTACCAATGTATTTAAGTCGTTTGCGTTTAACTGATTCACCTTTTTGGTTAAAGGCGTTAGCGCTACAATTTCTTCCCCTCCTACCACATAATTATCTAAAATCGCATTTGGGATTTTAACGATTTCATTTACATTTTGAATTCCTAAGGTGAGGATACCAGTATCTTCGTCTACCGCCAGACCATTTAAGATGATATAAACTTTACGTCCTACTTCAAAAGTTTGATAAATATTATTTTTATCCATGATAACTCTTAATCCCAAACGCGGATTGTTGGGTCCTAAGTCTTCGGTTTCTGGGGTATTCTGAATAAAAATTTCATCAAAAAAATTGCCTTTTTCATCACTTGAAATTACATAGCCTTCAATAATTAACGGATCTTCCTCCAATCCAAACGCTGCATAACTATTTCCTGCTTGCTCAAATCTAGCGCGGACCGCTGCAAAAGTTGTGGTAGGTTCCAAACCAGGATCTAGTGGTTTTGGTTCGCAACGTTCGGCAGAATCAAAAACAAGGTCGTTAGGATCTCGAATAACTAGTACATTTTTATCGCCGAAAAAGTTTCTAGTTAAAATCGCCGTTAGTACTCCCGAACCTTCCGGGATAGCAATCCCTCTAAAATCTGCAAAGGTGCTGGTTTGAAAAAGAATAGACCCTCCATCTTCGCTACAGCTTTCTACGAGTCTATCGCCATCAAATTCATCACCTGGTTCGTTGGCAAAAGTGAGCCCTATCTGGCTTTCGGTAAATTGGGCATTTGGAAGTTGGATTAAGGTATTTACATCGTTGCTGGTAAATTGGCTCAAGGTCTTTACTTTTGGAATGAGCGTGTCTTTTTGAGTTGAACGGAATAAAAACTCATCTTCTACTGCTGCTGAAATTTTATCAATTTCACTCCTATTTAAAACACCCAAGGCAATAACGCCACTATTCACCCCCACCGAAAGACCGTCTAATTTTATAAAAATCTTACGTCCTAGATCATATTTAGTGAATAATGGGTTAACATCCAGTAAGACTTTAATTCCTGCCGTTGGATTTTCAACTTCATCCTGAAGAATGAGCTCTTCAAAGAAATTTCCACTCTCATCGGTAGAAATTACATAACCACTCATGAATGTGTTGGTACTTTCAAAAGTGGCTGTTTTTTCGCCTGCTGCCTGAGCAGCTAGTAAAGTTGATTTTACGCTGGTAATAGAAACTTGCTCGCCTTGCAATTCTGGGTCAAAAATATCGGTTTCTGGCAACTCGTACTCATCATCTTCCACACAAGCTATGGTACAAATAGCAAATCCTGCTATGGCTAAAATTTTATAAAATTGAACTATTCTCATAATGTTACCTTTTAAATTAATTTGCGCTTCTTAAAACCGTATGTAAATGTTTGCATAATATGTGGTTCCATTTCCAAAAAAATACCGCGGTCCAAACAGTCTGCCATTTACACGAGACACATCTTCTTTAAGATCTCTAAAATTGGCAAGTCTTCCCTGTTCAAAACCGCCTGTGGTATATTCCTGATTTAAAACATTATTTACCGTTGCAAAAAAACCGATGTAATACTTTTTTATGCGCCACGATTTTCCGCCTACGACATTTACCAAAAAATAAGCATCGAACTCCTGCTGTGCCAGCAAAATCCTTGCTTCGTCTTCGTCATAAGTGCTGAAGGGCAGTGCATCGAAATCCTGATTAAAATTGGCAGTTCTCGCCAGGTTATTTACATCTATATAGGCGTTGGAAAAATAATTTGTGGTGAATCCAACCCACCAAAATTCTGGATCGCGATATTCAAAGCCTAGTTGGTAAGCTCTTTCCGGCCCCCCGGCTACGTGGTAGTTTTTCAAATTTGTAGTGCCATCTCCAAAAGATAATGGTCCTTCAAAGTCGTCGCTGGTTAGATACAAATTCGGATTGTTGTTAAAAATATACTGTCCTACCGAAGCGGCTGCTTTCAGTTTAAAAGTGGGTGTAAGTTGGGCTTCAAAGCCTAGTTCGGCACCCACATTCTGGGTTTCAATACCTGTTACGATTTCCTGAACAAAGGCACTTTTATTCACACCAATACCTGTGAGGTTTTCAGTAAAATAAAATCCAATGTCGGACAGATTTTTAGAATTTATATAAAAACCGGTGAGCCTGGCTTTTATAATGGGCGAACGGTAGATATAGCTTATATCCGCATTCTGAATTTGTTCCACATCCAAGTCTAGCACCACATCATTATTTTGTCTGGCATTATTGAAAGTATTTCTAAGTGTTGGGGCTTTTGTGAAATAGGCGGTATTTAGATCTACTAAATGGCGCCCCGTAACTTTATACGTGGCACCGCCTTTTACACCGTAGGTAGTGAAGCTAACTTCTTCACTTGGACCAAAGGAACGCTCGCCAGGGTAGTTTCCATTTTCGTACAAACCTGTGCGTTGATATTTGGTTTGTCCCGCAGTGGCTGCAACGTAAAAATCTACTTTTCGGTATTTAAGGGCTGCCTGTACAAATCCTGAAATTTCGGTCGCATCCAAAGTATAATTATACTTATACCGCTCCCCTTCTTTTACAATCCTGTTTCGGTTGCGAAGGTCGCTTTGGGCAATGTCTCCCACAATAGTATTTACTTCGTCTTCTGCAAAAAAGTCTACATCCAGATAGCCTGTGCCTCCTAATAGATCTTTTAGGTTAGCAAAGTTTTCACTTTTTAAAGTTCGGTAATTTATGTTTCCACTTAAATTAATGTTTTCTGAAATTTCAGCATTTACAATGGTATTTACCGTAATTTGAGTATCCTCTACGCAATCTTCTTGAACAACATAAATTGAATTGCCTCCATTGGCAACATTAGTTTCGTTCGTGTTTGCTTCGTATAAAGCTGCCCAGTCCAATTGTCCATTGTTCAAAAACTCTTGTTCTGCCAGATACGCTTGCTGAAAATCGAATGCCGAAGGGTTTTCATTCTGAAGAAAAAAACTGGGAAGTCTTTGGTAATAATTTCCGAAGGGATTACGAGCACCTCCCAAATATGCTTCCTGACCGTTCACGGTAACTAACCGCGTCCCACCATTATCGATACGCGTGCTCCCAATTTTACCAAACTGATAGCCAACATTAGTGTTAACATTAGTTTTATTACCTATCTCCCAATAATGATTCAATAAAATAACAGGTTCTTCTACCTCCCGGATACTACTATTCCTAATTTTCCCATCTTGAAAACCCCAGTTTGGATTGTATTGAATTCCTTTTAAATCTCTTACTTCCTGAGTAATTGCTGTGGAACGTCCTCTTCGGTTTGGGGTATAAAATGCGGAAAGATTCAAACTATGGTTTACATTCAATTTCTTTTCTACGGAAGCAAAAAAAGAATTGGCGTCGTAAACTGTTCCGTCTTGATACCCTTCTTCACCATAACGTCTTGATACCAACACCGAATATGCGAAGCCACTTGCCAGCAAACCACTACTGTATGAACCCATTATCCGTCCACGATAACTGCGGTTGGCCGAGGCATAAGAAACACGTCCTCCTTTGCGGTATTGCGAAGCGCGCATTACTATATTGGTCGTCCCCGCAATATCACCAAACGTATATTCACTGGCTGAACTTCCCATAGAAAATTCCCTTTCCCGCTGTGCATCGTTCAAACCACCCCAATTACCCCATTGCGGACGCCCGTTGAATTGTTTGTTCATTTCAATACCATTAATAAGAAGTTTTCCGTTGGCATTGTCTAAACCACGAGGTCTGAAAAACGTAGCGCTAAAATCGAAAACCGCAGCATTTAAAAACACATCTCGGGAAGCTTGGAGTAATCCTGAAATAGTAGAAGAAGTACCATCGTCCTGGTTTAACTCCGCATCGCTTAGGCTAATGATTCCTATTTGGGCTTCAATTTCAGTAAGATCTAAAGAAAAAAGGATTGGATCCAGGTTAACACTACTGCCGTTTTGGATGGTTATGCGAATTTTTTTTGTGACATATCCTTCCTTACTTATAACAAGTACCTGTTCTCCTTGTGGTAGTACTTCACTGGAAATATAAAATAGTCCCAGCGCGTCTGTAGTGGCTGTTAAAACACTGGATACAATACGTATTTCAACATTGGACACAGGTTCAGTAGCATCAGCATCTATGACCCTTCCCATAACAATAGCCTCTTGTGCTAAAAACGATACACCCCAAAAAAGAACTAAGCATAGGGTAGCATAGAAGTTTTTCATTCTAAACATACTAACTAGTAATTTGTAAGGGGAGTGTAGACAAATTTAACTATTTCATACGAAACATGTATTCTTTCGTATAAAATATATACGCTACTCCACTCAAAATTAATATTTTAGCATATCATGAATGCGACCAACTACATCATTGCTTGTTTATTTCTTTCCTTTTTCTTCGGAAATGCGCAGGAAACAAAACAGTACAAAATTCAAACTGTTGCGTTTTATAATTTGGAAAATCTGTTCGATTTTGAAGACGACCCCCTAACGTTTGATGATGATAGAACGCCTGATGGTAAAGACCATTGGACCGAAGAAATCTATCAAGCAAAGTTGAAAAACATGGCGAAGGTAATTTCAGAAATTGGTACCGAAGTAACCGGAACTACCCCAACAATAGTAGGGGTTTGTGAAATTGAAAATAGAAGAGTGCTGGAAGACTTGGTGAATCAAGAGTCATTATTGAAAAAGGAATATGGGATTATTCAGTTCGATTCTCCAGACCGTCGTGGGATAGATGTGGCACTTATTTATCAAAAAAGGCTATTTACGCCCACACATTATAAGGCAATTCCGCTTTATATTTATGATGAAAATGATCTTAGCAAACGAATTTACACACGGGATCAATTAATCGTAAGCGGCATGCTAGATGGAGATAAAATTCACATACTCGTTAATCATTGGCCCTCCAGGAGTGGCGGGGAGGCAAGAAGCAGGCCCAAACGTATAAAAGCAGCACAACTCAACAAACACATTATAGACTCTCTCTTTGTTGAAGATCCTTATGCAAAGGTGATTACTATGGGCGATTTAAACGACGATCCCACAAGCCTCAGTGTAAAAGAATACCTCAAAACCGTTGATACTAAAGAAGATTTACAGCTAAAACAATTGTACAATCCCATGGAAGCTATGTTTAAAAAAGGATTGGGAACCCTGGCGTGGCGTGATGGTTGGAATTTGTTTGACCAAATGATAGTCTCTACAGAACTCCTAAAAAACGATTATAGTAGTTACCGCTTTTACCAGGCTGGCATCTATAACAAGCCATATTTAGCAAACACACGTGGGCGCTACAAAGGCTATCCGTACCGAAGTTTTGGTGATGGCGGTTTTACTGGAGGGTATAGTGATCATTTTCCTGTGTATTTGTATTTGATTAAGGAAAAATAGTGCTTCTATACAATTCAAAGAAATAAAAAATTAAGAAATTTTCTATTTCTTTGAATCACTTAACAACCTAAGTATTCTTTTAGTTTTAGTATTTTCAGTTTTTATAGACCCAACCACTGTACCCAAGGGATTCGACTTAAAAGTAATATTAAAGCGATGGTATAAAATATAGCGAGCAACTTAAATTTTGGTTTACTCACTAATTTCTTTTTGTGTTTTGAATATCCTATGGTAATAAAAACCACGGTAAGTATCATTACAAGGGGGTGTTCTACGGCATACAGTCTATAGAGGCTATTTCCCATCACTTCTCCCATACCAACGTTAGTGATATTCTGTAATCCTAAAGGAGACACAAAATACAATACCAAGCCTATTAAAAACTGAATGTGTGTAGTTATTAAAGCGAAAAGCGCCAACCTAAAATCTTTAGGGCTATATTCTTTATTGCCCATATATCCTGCTAAGGCATTAATGGTAGCAATAAGGACTACAAAAACGACCAAATAGGCCCAATACGAGTGTATAAATTGAATGGTTGTGTACATAATGATCTAATTAAGTGATACCGTAAAGGTAGGTATATTCCATAAAAAAACCGCTCCTGTTGGGGAGCGGTCTGTTATAAATAATAAAAAATGTTTAGTTAAATAAATAGCGTAGGCCAACTTGCATTTGCCATCTAGAAGATGAGATACCAGTATCATCAATATCTCCAAGATCATCTTCAAAATTTCTTGCATCAAAATTGAATACTGGGTCTGGGCCTCCCGAAACAGTTGTTAAAGGTGATATTTCGCCAAAGTTTGGAGCAAACTCACGAACACCCCAATCTTTGTTCAACAAGTTTGTAAAGTTGAAGATATCCAAAGATGCCTGCAGCGTGTGCTTTGTATTTCCCGTAGTGATAGAAAAATCTTGTAAAAACTTTAAGTCTACAACGTGAGACCATGCTAACCTATCTCCATTTCTTTCGGCATAACCACCTCTTCTACTACTAAGGTAGTCATTCCCTTCAATAAAGGCATTAAATTGTTCCCATTGTTGTTCTGGAGAAGCAATTAAGCTACCATCTCCATCAAATAAAGGTGCGAAGGTTATCTCTCCTGCATTTTCTGGCACATATATAAGTGCATTATCTCGAGAATCGTCGTTCAAAAGGTCTCTACCTTCATTATAAATATAGCTAAACGGCTGTCCGTCCAAGCCTTCATAAAATAAACCAATTGTTGTCTTTATGTTGTCATTCCACTTGAACTCATACGATGCGTTCGCTGAAATTCTGCTCCCCAAAGAAAAACTTGATTCAGTAGCTTCCAAACGAGAGTTTTTACCATTCACAGTAACTTGATTTCTCCATTGTGAGGTGTTCTGCGAGCTGGTACCTTCAAATATCTTAAATGATCTCCCATAAGAATATGAAGCTTGTCCTTGAAAACCATTTTGGAAAGGTTTTCTTAAGCTGAAAGTAGCGTTATAGGCGTGTCCTTCACCGGTATTGCTTCCTAAGATAATACTTCCATAGGTATCGTCAATTTCATCACTTCGGTTGTAAAAAGGTCTATTATCTCCAGATCCGTTCAAAGTTCCTACAGGTCCTTTTACGTTCAAGTTTTCATAATAAATATCTGTAATTACATCGGTATATAAGAAATCTCCACTAGCAATTAAGTTCCAAATTGGTAATTTTTGATCTACACCAATGTTGTATTTTATTACTTGTGGTAATTTGAATTCCTTTGCAAAAATGTCCACATTACCTCCTACAGTTGCCGAACCTACGGATGCATCTGGATTTGCAGTTGGTGCAGGATCTTCAAACTGATTGTTCACATTAGGCTCAAAAGGTTGATCTGTAACAAAGTTAAATCCTCCTGTTACGCCATTGTTATTGTATGCTCCACCTGGCCATACTAAAGGCACTCTTGAAGTAAAGACTCCCAAACCACCACGAACTTGTGTTTTGTTATTATCGTTCACATCCCAGTTAAATCCTAGTCTTGGAGATAAATGTAGTTTAGAATCAATTCCTTGCCCTACTTTAGCACCTTGCAGGTCTTTTCCGAAGCTTTCCAACAATGGAATAGTACGATCATTAAAGTCGTTATTTACAGTGCCATCTTCCCAATAAGGAATATCTGCACGAATACCATAGGTAAATTTAAAACCACTGCTGAGCTGAAATTCATCCTGTGCATAGAATCCTAATTGAGTTAAACTGAACTCTGCAGCTCCTTGAGACTCATCTCCTACCGTACCATTTCCTAGAAGTGAATACCCGTGCTGATACACATCTGCATTTTGTCCAGTCAAAAATTGATTAAGTCCTGAAGAAACTAAGTTGTTACTATCATCAAATTGATCTTCAAAAGTATAATCTCCATAGTTAAATGCGAAGAACAAGTTTTTAGATTTGCTATGTTCTAGGTTAGCACCCAATGTAAAAGTGTGTTGCCCGGAATAGATTTCTAGATTATTATTGGCAGTAAAAATTTGCTGCTCAAGAAGGTTAGCTGTAGAGAATGGCTCTGCACCAAATGTAATAGTCCCATTACCATCTTGAATATCTACACTAGGGAACAAGTCTCCAGAAGGATCACGATCATCATTTACAGATGTATATCCTACTACCAATTTGTTAGAAACATTATCACTAAACGTTGAATTCCACTCCAAAGCGGAAGAATTTGTTGTAGACTCAAATTGCTCAGATCCATTAATGAAACCTATGTTTCTTTCATTAGAACTGCGTGCTTCAAGATTATCTGCAGTTACCAAACCATGACGTAACGAGATTTTGTTTTTATCGTTAACATTCCAGTCTATTTTAGCAGTTACCTTATTACTAGTTAAGGTTCTCGTGTTTGCATTGAAACCACCAGCATTATATCCGTATATAGTACTCAAGAAATTTACTAAATTATTTATCTCGGCTTGAGATGAACGCCCTTCATAATTTGAAAAATTGAAAGGTTGTGGTGTCTCATCATCTTGGCGCTCATAGTTTACGAAGAAGAACAATTTGTCTTTAATAATTGGCCCTCCTATACGCATACCATACGTTTTTGCTGAAAACTCATTTAATTTTTCGCGTTCATCGTCTGGTCCTACTAAATCTACTGGTGTTTTTCCAGCTAAGCTTTCGTTTCTTAAATAACCATATACAGATCCTTCAAACTTATTGGTTCCAGAACGTGTAACAGCACTAATAGAGCCACCAGAGAAACCAGATTGGCGTACATCAAAAGGAGCAATGTTTACTTGGAAGCTTTCAATTGCATCCACAGAAAATGGGTTTACACCTGTTTGTCCTCCGTTGGTACCAGAACCTGCTAAACCAAATACATCGTTGTTTACAGCTCCATCAATATAGATAGCATTGTACCGATTGTTTTGTCCAGAAAGTGAGATGGAAAAACCATCATCACTCTCCGTAATCAGTGCTTGTGGTGTTACACGTACAAAGTCTGCTATAGATCTAGAAGCGGCTGGCAATGTTAAGATGTCTCGTTCAGTAACTGTAGTTTCAGTCCCTGTTCGGTTACTGTCAAAAACATTGTCGCGTTGTGCAGAAATTACTACTTCATCCAAGGCATTTGCCTCTTCAGTCATATTCGGGCTAATCTTTTGAGAGTCTCCCAATTGAAGGTATACTTCATTTCTTACAAATTCACTGAAACCCACATACGTAATGGCAACTGTGTAAGGACCACCCGGCCTCATGTTTGGCACTCTATAGTACCCATCAAAATCTGTAATGGCTCCGTACTTTGTCCCAGAAGGAACGTGTACTGCCACAATGTTTGCGCCCACTAAGGGTTCGTTAGTGTCATCGGTCACTTGACCGTTAATAGCAGAGGTTGTTAATCCTTGCCCGAAAGCAGTGATTAAACCTCCCATTAAAAATGCGAGGAGTAAAAGTTTTTTCATAGTTGTCTAATGTTTATATATTGGAGCAAAACTACATCTATTATTATTTTAAAACAATAAAGAATGTTAAGAAAACGCTAACAAATTTATACTAGTTTAAAAGTACTAGTAAACGAGGTAAGTATTTGAGAATCTGCACTATAGTTAGCAACATCTTATTAACAAGATAACCGTTAAAACTTAATAAACTATGCAATCTAATCGCTCTTTTATTGAAGGAATATACTTAAAATACTCTTCACGATATTGTTCTTCTAATGGAGTAGAAAATGGAAGGTCTTCTTTAAAGGGATCTACCTGCTGGCCATTTTTCCAAAAACGATAACAAACGTGTGGTCCACCGGAATTTCCAGTCATCCCAATCCAACCAATTACGTCTCCCTGGCGCACATATTGTCCAGGTCTTACATTTCGGCTTTTCATATGAAGGTATTGGGTCTCATAAGTATCATTATGCTTGAGCTTTACGTAATTTCCGTTCCCTCCTCTTCTTTCAGATTTGGTAACCGTTCCATCCGCAGTTGCCAAAATAGGCGTACCTAGTGGAGCGGCGAAGTCGGTACCTTTGTGAGGTCTTAACTGATAACCGTAGTATTTTATGCGTCGCTTTAAGTTATATTTCGATGAAATCCTATAATTAAACTTAATGGGCGATTTCAAGAAAGCTCTTCGCAGGTTATCGGCATTTTCATCATAAAAGTCTCGCTCTCCTGTAATGCTATCTTTTTCATATTCAAAAGCGTAAATAGATCTTCCACGGTGTTCAAAGTAGGCTGCTTTTATTTCGCCCAATCCTGCTGGAATAGTGTCGCTTATGTACTTTTCAGTATAAATTACTTTAAAATTATCTCCTTTTTGTAAACCATAAAAGTTGACGGTCCAAGCAAATATATTTGCCAAACGATCCGTCATATTTGCACTTAAGTTGTTGTCTTGCATAGTTTGGGACAACGAACTTGAAATCACCCCCGAGGCTTCTTTTTCAACTTCGGTAACCTTTTTTTCGTTTGTATATACCGTAAGCGTATCTCTAAAATCAACGACGGCAAAATCCACTTTATTATTTTGATAGATAAATACTTCGGTTTTGTTCAAGGAATCTTTCGAATTCAGTAAAACATATGGTTTTCCAACCACAATTCTACGCACATCAAAACTATCCCTAAATTTTGTAGCAACTTCTAAAATATCTGGATAAGACACGCCGTTTGCATCCAAGATATCTCCAAAGGTATCTCCAGGGCGAATGGTGTCTCGTATGACGTTAAAATCGTTTAAGGTATACCCAAATTCTTCAACCAGCACGGGTGTTGGCTCGGGGGTTATTTCAACTATTTCGGTATCGTTTTCTTCGCAAGAAAGGAAGACGAGTAGGATGGGAAGTATCCTAATAAGGTTTTTAAAAGCTGCAATAGTTTTGCTCAATCTGTCATATTTTTTTGTCTTTCTACTGTATAAAAACGCCGTTTTTTTTTATGAAAAGACTTTTATTCTTATTTGTTTTATTTCAATCTTAGTTACGAAGAAGCTACGTACTTAAATTTCAGCAAAAGTACTTAATTACTGAATCATTCTTTACACATTTTCCCCCCAAGTGTCTAGTTCTTCTTGAGACCAAACCGAAGGAAAGAAAATTCTTTTTTGATACTTTGGATGCATATATTTTTGCCATTCACTACCACCAGTGGCTGCTTCAGGCTCTTTTCCATGATTTAAGTATTTCGAAGCCGTATTATAATGTGCCATCACCCAGGTAATATTAATGGTTTTATCTAAATGACGCATGGCCGATATTAAATCTTTATCTTTTCTAGCTTCCTCGGGCAACGCCATAAATCTCGCATAAATATTTAGGGTATTGTATTCCTTCATGCAACGTATAAATTCCTTTCTATATTTTACTTCAAACTGACTTAGTGTATAGCTTTTTTTGCCTGTATGATAATCCTTTCCCGCTGCCTGCCAATATAAATGTTCGAATGCATGGGCAAAAGGCGTATTACGATCTATGGTTTTTCTGAAACGCGCATCGATTAATTGTAACAAATCTGTACAAGCAAATTCAATTTTCCTGTATTGAGCACTTTGAAAACCACTGGCGGGGGCTAATGTATTGCGAAATTTAAGATACTGCTCCACCTCCATTCCTTGCGTCATGATCTGAAATGAAGACGTCAACATATCAAAATACCTGCTAATACGACCTAATCTTTCAGAAAAAAACTGAGCTGTTAATCCTTCTTTATAGGAAATTTGCTGAATTTCCCATAACATCATTTTAAAAAGTAGTTCGTTTACTTGATGGTACATAATAAAGACCATCTCGTCTGGAAAAGTAGTTTCCTGTCGCTGAAGGCTCAGCAAGGCATCGGTTTGTATATAATCCCAGTAATTAATAGGCTTGCTGTGTAAAAGCCCTTCTAAATGGGTGTTTAAATCCTGATCGAGCAACTGGTATTTTTCTTCCAGTTGCTTTAGTAATTGTACTCTTTCTTCGGCTTTATTTTTCACTCTGCTAATCTACAACAATTCTGAAAGAATGCCTCAAACCTTTAAACTGAACTAAGCTAGCTTTCAAGGAACCAACAGCTAAGTCTGCTTTTATAAGTACAGGCATTTTATTTCCATCGTCTGTAACCCATACCGTTAGGCTTTCTTTTTCTTTAAAGACGCGACCAGCCTGGACATATGGTCTAAATTTTAGGGTAGGGACTTTACCAAATTCGGTATTGATTTCTTCTCTTCCTAAAAATTTCAATTTGAATTTATAGGATTCATCGTCAAAGAACATATCCATATTTACCGTCTCGCCAACTTGAATATTTTTGGTATCCAAATTATTCCGAAGGTAATAAAAAGCAGAAACCATATCCTGAGCATCTTTCGGGAAATCTACCAGCACTTTAGTTTGGTGTTTTTTATTGTGTACAAGGGCTTTTCCAGACGTATGGTCAAAGTCTACTTCAATGTCCTTGGTGTGGCCACCTTCGTCTATTTTTCTAATAAATTTATACGGAATATCCTTCTGTTTATCCACATAAGAGTCGTAATAATCTTCCACTTTAAAGAAAAATTTACTCATTCCTGTAGTGACACCTTCTCCTTTAATATGGTAAACATCTTTCCCATTAAGGGTAGCATTATCTACCTGAAGCGTTGCATAACCAGCCGTCACAAACCCATAATGAATTCGAAATTTAAACCACTCTCCATCTTTATAAGCTTTTTGCTGAGCAGAAACCAAAGTGATAGTGAATATTAATAAGAGGGTAATAAAATTTTTCATAGCAAATTTTTGAGGGCTTCGCTTTTCAGATTACAAGTATTGTTCCAAAAAGAAAACCCCACCATTATAAACGATGGAGTTTGTCTTTTGTTACTTTATATTAAAGTGTTCCTCTTCGCGCTTGTTGACGCTCGATAGCTTCAAACAGAGCTTTAAAATTCCCAACTCCGAAGCTTTGTGCTCCTTTTCGTTGTATAATTTCAATAAACATAGTTGGTCTGTCCAATACATTATTAGTAAAAAGTTGTAATAAATAGCCTTCTTCGTCCCGGTCTATTAAAATTCCGTGTTCTTTGAGGAGGCTAATATCTTCATCTATTTCTCCTACGCGTTCAGTAATGTCATCGTAATAGGTGTCTGGCACATATAAAAACTCCACGCCTCGATCTCTCATTGCTGAAACCGTAGCTACTATATCGTCTGTAGCTAAGGCTAAATGTTGCACGCCTGCTCCATTATAAAAATCTAAATATTCTTCAATTTGTGATTTCTTTTCAGCTTTGGCTGGTTCGTTGATTGGGAATTTAATACGTCCATTTCCATTGCTCATCACCTTGCTCATTAAAGCAGTATATTCGGTCGCAATATCATCATCGGCGAAAGAGATTATCTGAGCAAATCCCATCGTTTCCGCATAGAATTTACACCATTTATTCATTTCGTTCCACCCTACATTTCCTACAATGTGATCGATAAATTTTAGCCCAACTGGTTCTGGATTGTAATGTGATTCCCACTTCTCATACCCTGGAAGAAATATTCCGTTGTAATTCTTTCTTTCAATAAAAATATGAACAGTTTCCCCGTAGGTATAAATACCAGACTTTATTACGTGACCGTTCTCGTCTTCTTCTTTTCTTGGTTCAAAATAGGGCTTGGCTCCTCTTTTTGTAGTTTCTTCAAAAGCACTGGTAGCATCGTCTACCCAAAGCGCAATCACTTTAGCAGCATCGCCGTGCTCATCAATATGGCGATTTAAATCTCCCCCTTTATTCAGTGGGGAGGTAAGCACCAATCTTATTTTATCCTGTTTCAATACATACGATACTCGATCTTTTAATCCGGTTTCTAATCCGGCGTAAGCGAATGACTGAAACCCAAAAGCTGTTTTATAAAAATGCGCCGCTTGTTTTGCATTTCCTACATATAACTCCACATAATCTGTTCCTAATAGCGGCAGGAAATCTTCGGCATCTTCAAATAATTTTTTGAGTCCGTATTCTGTATTTTGAAGGTCTTTTAAGTTCTTTATTTCTTTTGGCATGGTGTTTATTTTTATTGCTTTTGTTATTTTCTATTGTTTCCGGAAAATAATAATCGCTTACCACATCGCCCTTCCGTGTGGGGTTATACCTGTTTTAATTACAAAATCTACCATTTCCTAATGTTTTCCATCCAACCAGGATTGGTAATACGTTTCGTCTGCTATTTTTAAGGCTTCTTCGGTTACCATTAAGGGTTTAAATGTATCAACCATTACAGCCAGTTCGTCTGTTTTTACTTTACCAATACTTCGTTCTACACTGCCAGGGTGTGGCCCGTGTGGAATTCCTGCTGGATGCAAGGAAATATGTCCTGCGTCTACATCATTTCGGCTCATAAAATCACCATCTACATAATATAACACCTCATCGCTATCTATATTGCTATGGTTATACGGCGCCGGAATGCTTTTTGGATGATAATCGTACAATCTTGGCACAAAACTACAAACTACAAAGGCATTAGTTTCAAATGTTTGATGAACGGGTGGTGGTTGGTGAATTCTTCCTGTGATGGGCTCAAAATCGTGTATAGAGAAGGCGTATGGATAATTGAACCCATCATATCCAACTACATCAAACGGGTGGCTGGCATAGACCATTTCAATAATTTCATCGCCTTTTTTAACTTTCATTAAAAACTCGCCATTTTCGTTGTTTGTTTCCAACTCATAGGGCTTTCTAAGGTCCCGCTCGCAAAAAGGAGAATGCTCTAACAATTGTCCAAACCAATTTCTGTATCGTTTTGGCGTATAAATAGGACTTCTGGACTCTACAATAAACAATCTATTATCGGCATCGTCAAATTGCATTTTATAAATCATTCCTCGTGGAATAACAAGATAATCGCCATATTTAAAATCCAGATTTCCTAAATGTGTTCTTAGCTTCCCGCTGCCTTTGTGTACAAAAATCAGTTCGTCTGCATCGGTGTTTTTATAAAAATAATCATCCTGACTTTCTTGCGGTGCTGCTAATATAATGGTACAGTCGCTATTCGTTAAAACAGCTTTACGACTTTCCAGATAATCTTTTTCTGGAGCTACTTGAAATCCACGAAAACGATAGGACTGCATGTTATTTTTCTTAGCAATCTTTGGTGCTACGCTGTATTGTTTTTTTATCTCTTTTACCTGTGTTGGGCGTTGCTCGTGGTAGGAATTACTGTACATTCCGTCAAAGCCAATTGTGCCAAACAGTTGCTCAGCATAGAGACTGCCATCTTCTTTTCTGAATTGGGTATGGCGCTTGGGGGGAATTTTTCCTAGTTTATGGTAAAAAGGCATAATTAGTTGTGTTTACTACAAATATCGGAAAATTTTAGCGCAGTACGTTATAAGGGATTCCTAAAACTTAAATCCTGCACTTACATACCATTCACTAGCATCGCGTTCTGGAGAATAACTATATTTTAATTGAATTGGCCCTAAAAAAGTTTCTAGACCATACCCCAAAGCAATACCGCTGTAGTCTACGCCGTCAATCCAATCCCCAGTTTCAAAAAGGTTATTTCCTATGTTGGCTATATTGGCACCTATATTAATATGGTTTTTTCTAAAAATTTCATAATCAAACATAATTGCACTCTTTAAATAGGTATTTCCTCTCAGTGTCAAAGCTTCATATCCATAAAACGGCACTATGTTATTTATTTCCTTAAAACCGAAACCTCCCACAAAAAAGTCCAAAGAACGGGTATCGTTATTTCCAATCTTAAAACCACCTTCGGTAGTAATCTGGGTAGTAAATTTACCCAACGATTTGGCATATCCCGCCTTGGCTTTGGCAATACTAAAGCTTTCAAAGTTTTCATTTAAACCTTCTCCGAAAAGATATAGATGAAAATCACCCGAGAAAAACATTCCTTCTTTAGGAAAAAATGAGTTGTCATACGTATCGTATACCAAATACCCATAGGTGCTAAAGTAATTTGTGTTTTCAAACAACGTTTGCGGATTGTTATTTTGATCCAAACCAATCGTTTTAGAGAGGTAGCGTAATTTTTTATGTTCCACACCTGCTCCCAATAAAAAACTACGTCTAAAGAGTGTTTCTACATAAATCTGATTGGTAAAATCGCTATATTCTAATTCAATTTCGTTAAGGTTTGTTTGTATTTCATCTTCTTCTAGCGTGTTTTCAGAAAAAATAAAAGATACAGGAACCCCTTTGTCAAAAAAATTAAAACTAGAATTCACACCAATGCTCCAATAATAACCTTTGTCTATATAATAATTGAAATTATACCTAATATTATCACCCACGACAAAATCGAGCGAAGCTATATCATTATTAGTGAATAATCTTTTGCGGGTAACATTTAGCAAAGCACCTGTTCTAAATAAGTCGTCATAATGTGCACCAAGACGCAACAAAGTTTTTACATCACTTTCTCTTAATTGAAATTTTAACTTATAATTTCCATCTTCGTCTTCTATAAGGCGGTAGTTAATATCTGCAAAATTACCGGTAGCAGAAAGGTTGTTTATACCCAGATTTAATTTCTTATATGAAATTTGCGCAGGAGTTTTCAGTTTTAGTTTACCTAAAATGTAGGATCTACTATAGTTTCCGTTCCCTTCTATTTCAACATCTGTAATATATAGTGAAGTTTCTTTTCTGAATTCAACTTTTATTTTCTCACGGGGTAATTGTCGTGCTGCCAGCGCTTCCAACTCCGTCATTTTAGAATCTGCTTCTTGATAGCCTGCTTCAATAATTTTCGCTCCTTCATTAAAGGCCACAACAGTAAAATCTTTAATATTTGGATTTAGGTAAATATCTGTTTTTTCGCGTTTTACCTTCATGTCGCTAATCGTCCGAAAATTATTAATCTGGGTTAATACTTCTAATCCAGAAAGTAAATTTGTGCGATCTCGCAGGCTGTCTTGTACATCTACACCAATAATTATATCTGCTCCTTTTTTTCTAATTTCATCTATTGGATAGTTGTTTATCACGCCACCATCTACCAACAGCATGTCATCTATATACACAGGACTAAACAATGAAGGCAACGCCCCACTAGCCGATATTGCCCGTGGCAAATATCCTCGCTCTAAGATAACGGCCTTTCCAGTCTCAATATTTGTTGCAACACATAAAAACGGAATAGGTAGCTTGCTGAAATCTTCTACATCACTCACGTGATCTGTTAGTTTACTAAAGAGATTGTACACATTTTGTCCTTTTGAAATTCCCGAAGGCAACCTTATGTGAAACCCTTCAAATGGAAGTGTAATGGCATATTTATCGGTTTCATTTTTCTCGTAAAATGTTTTTGCGCTCCGGGGAATATTATCCTGGATGAGCCTATCAAAATCTACCGCGTTGAAAATAGAATCTAACTGATTGGCAGAATATCCTGCAGCGTACAATCCGCCAATAATAGCTCCCATACTTGTGCCACCAATATAATCTATTCGGATACCTGCCTCTTCAATTTTTTTAAGCACACCAATATGCGCCAGACCTTTCGCTCCACCGCCACTTAAGACCAAGCCCACTTTTGGATCGTCTTGTACTACTTCTTGCGCAAGGGTTACATTTGAATATTGAAGAAAAAACAAACATATAAAAGTAAATAGAATAGTCTTCCAGAAATTAAAATTTTGGACAAACATCCCCCTAGCCCCCTTCAAAGGGGAAATCCAATTAAATACTATTTTAAGACTATACTTCACTTTTTAATTTAATCTAATCTAATTAACCAACTCACCGATTAACTAACTCCTCAACTATTTCTGAAAATAG
The DNA here is from genome assembly GCA_963799365.1 of uncultured Flavobacteriaceae bacterium. Taxonomy (GTDB): domain Bacteria; phylum Bacteroidota; class Bacteroidia; order Flavobacteriales; family Flavobacteriaceae; genus Marinirhabdus. The sequence goes on along the minus strand of CAWCWV010000001.1, from coordinate 390,259 downwards.
GTTATAATTTTTTTAGCAAGGCTTGCTCCAACCACATTTGCCAAGTCTTCAAAGCTGGCTTTTTCAACTCTTTTGATACTTTTAAATTTCTTTAGCAATTCTACAATGGTTTTTTCTCCAATGCCAGGAATTGTTTCTAATCCAGATTCTAGAGCTTGCTTGCTTCGCTTATCACGATGAAAAGTAATTCCAAAACGGTGCGCCTCGTTTCTTAATTGTTGTATGATCTTTAACGTTTCAGATTTCTTGTCTAAATATAACGGAATTGGGTCGTCCGGGTAAAATAATTCTTCCAAACGTTTGGCAATTCCTACAATAGCAATTTTTCCTCGTAATTCCAACTTGTCTAATGCTTTTAAAGAACTTGATAACTGCCCCTTCCCTCCATCTATGATGATAAGTTGTGGCAAGGGTTGCTCTTCTTCTTTCAATCTCTTATAACGGCGATACACAACTTCTTCCATAGAAGCAAAATCGTCTGGGCCTTCCACCGTTTTTATGTTAAATTTACGGTAGTCTTTCTTGCTTGGTTTTCCATTTTTAAAAACCACACAGGCTGCAACCGGATTTGTTCCTTGAATATTACTGTTGTCAAAACATTCAATGTGACGTGGCTCTTCGCTTAAACGCAAATCTTTTTTCATCTGCGCCATAATGCGTTTTTCATGACGATCTGGATCTACAATCTTTGCTTGCTTGAAACGCTCCATCCTGTAATATTTGGCATTGCGAATGGACATATCTAAAATTTTCTTTTTGTCGCCCAATTGTGGAATATGTAATTTTACACCTTCTTCCACTTCAATTTTAAAAGGCACATACAATTCTTTACACTGAGAGTTAAAACGTTGCCGTAATTCTACAACAGCTAGTTCCAATAATTGCTTATCGGTTTCTTCCAGTTTCTTTTTAAGCTCTAAGGTGTGACTTCTTATAATACTTCCAAAAGACAGTTGCAAGTAATTTACATATGCATAGCTTTCGTCGCTAACAATGCTGAACACGTCTACATTGTTAATCTTAGGATTTACCACAGTACTTTTTACCTGATAGTTTTCCAGCACATCTATTTTTTCCTTTACCCGCTGCGCATCTTCAAATTGCAGATTTTCTGCAAATTCTTTCATCTGACTCTTAAAATTCCCCAGCGATTCCTTGAAATTCCCTTTAATAATGTTACGGATAGCTTCAATATTTTCGTTGTAGTCCTTTTCAGAATGTAACCCTTCGCAAGGTCCCGCACAATTGCCAAGGTGATATTCTAAACAAACCTTGTATTTACCTGCACGTATTTTTTCTTCGGCTAAATCGTATTTACATGTTCGCAACGGATATAACCCCTTAATTAAATCTAATAAGGTATGCACAGTTTTCATACTGGTGTAGGGTCCAAAATATTCCGACCCATCTTTGATAAACCGCCGCGTTGGAAAAACCCTTGGGAAACGTTCATTTTTGATGCAAATCCACGGATAACTTTTGTCATCCTTGAGCATAACATTATACTTGGGCTGGTATTTTTTAATAAGGTTGTTTTCCAGCAGCAGCGCATCGGTTTCAGTAGCCACAACAATGTGCTTTATATCTTGTATGCGTCGCACCAATAATCGCGTACGTGCATTGTCGTGTTGTTTGGTGAAGTATGAATTCACTCGTTTCTTTAGGTCTTTAGCTTTCCCGACATACAGTAGCTTCCCGTTTGTATCATAATATTGATACACCCCGGGTGCGTTGGGAAGGGTTGAAATTTGTAGCGATACAGAAGCTTCTGCCATACCCGTAAAGATACTTGGTATTTATTTTTTAGCGGAAACTTTCGCCCTTCAAATTCTGTTAAGATAGGGTTAAACTAAACAATTTTTAAAACCAGCATCCTTATTTCTTCCGTACTTTATGAAAACTTATAACCTTGAGCCAATCATTACCTATTATTAAAATACTACAAACAACTGCGATTCTCTTCGTGGCTGCATTGTACTGTTTGGCTCCCTTGCAACAACCGTTGGCAGATGGATTTCACAAATTGGAACATACTATTTTAAATACCAATGCTAATCACTCCCACGACCTAGCGCATAATCTTAATGTTTCGCACGGGCACGACCACCAGCTCCTCTCTTTTTTTAATAATTTATTACAAGATAACGGCAATGGAAACGAGCAACCAGTTAAAGAATTTAAACTGGATAAGCACCTAATACAATACTATGCTTTTGAATATATAAGTATTAAAATAGATTCAGAAAAAAACTTCAAATATGCGATTGGAGCCTATTCGGTTTCACTTTTTTATATTTCCCCCCTCCCGAAGACAACTTTTCATAATTCCGTTTTAAAAATTATTTGTCATCTCGAAATTCCTTGAGAGATCGCGCTTGCTTGGATAGCTTATATAGCATCCTTTTTAGCAAGTTGTGTGATGTCTCTTTGGGTCGACATGACTACTCAATCCTAAAACAATTTATAATGAAAAGTAAACTCTTATGGGTGATACTACTTTTTTGTGCCTTTACAAATGCACAAACCCTTAGCGGTGTAGTAAAAAACCAAAATAACCAACCAATTGAAGACGTAGCTATTTTTAATAAAAATAGTAGCACGCACTCACATACCAATACCAATGGCGAATTTACCATTGATAAAACAAATACCAACGACCAGTTGTATATCTCCTTTTTAGGTTTTTCGCCCTATTTATACACAGTAAAAGCTGCCGATTTAAACACTCCTATTTTCATTACCCTTACTGAAAATGCTGTGTCTTTAGAGCAAATTATAATAACCCCACAGGTAGATGCCCTTAATAGTATCGTGAATGTAGATCTTGAAAATAATCCCGTGAAAAATTCGCAAGAAATACTGCGGAAGGTTCCTGGGCTCATTATTGGACAACATGCCGGTGGTGGAAAAGCAGAACAAATTTTCCTTCGTGGATTCGATATTGATCATGGTACAGATATTAACCTAACAGTAGACGGACTGCCTGTAAATATGGTGTCCCATGCTCACGGACAAGGCTATAGCGACCTTCACTTTTTAATTCCTGAAACATTAGATAAAATTGAATTTGGAAAAGGACCTTATTATGCCGAACGTGGCGATTTTACTACAGCAGGCTATGTCGCTTTTAAGACCAAAGACAAAGTAAAAAACAGTTTTATTTCACAAGAAATAGGTGATTTTAATTCATTTAGAACAGTTGGTGTTTTTAAATTACTGGATACAGACAAATCTGATGCCTATGTGGCAAGCTCACTAAACACTTTTGACGGCGCTTTTGAGTCGCCACAAAATTTTAACCGATTTAATATTATGGGGAAATACAGCTATGCACTTCCTGGCAATCAACGTGTTTCATTGTTGGCCTCACACTTTACAAGCAAGTGGGATGCATCGGGCCAAGTTCCGCAACGAGCAGTAGATGCAGGGCTTATAAATCGTTTTGGTGCTATAGACGATACTGAAGGTGGCAATACCAGTCGCACCAACTTTTTGGTAAGCCATTCAAAAAAGATAAGTGAAAATTCAAAATTAGAGAGTAGTGCTTATTTTTCGCACTACGATTTTGAGCTGTTTTCCAACTTTACCTTTTTCCTGGAAGATCCAGTTAATGGTGATCAAATTCGTCAGTTTGAAGACCGAAATATTCTTGGCTTCCAAACGGAATATTCAGAAGACTCATCCCTCTTCGGGAATGATTTTAAATACACTGCAGGAGCAGGCGTTCGCTATGATGATGTGAACGACATACAACTTTCCAGAACCAAAAACAGGGACCAGTTGTTGGAACGCTTGGCTTTTGGAAATGTAGACCAAATAAATACCTTCGGTTTTGTGAAAACAAAGTATACAACGGGAGATTTTGTATTGGCTCCAGAACTTCGCTTAGACTATTTTAAATTCGATTACGAAAATAAATTGACGGAAGCCTACGACAATCGCAGCGAAACCAAGGTGTTTGCGAGTCCGAAATTTAACCTCACCTATAGCCCGAACCAGAAACTGCAGTTATTTGCTAAAACAGGGATTGGGTTTCATTCTAACGATACACGTGTAGTAGTTGCCAATAGCGGCGAAGATATTTTACCGGCAGCCTACGGGGCAGATTTGGGCGCCATTTATAAGGTGACGGATAAATTAGTATTGAACAGTGCCGTTTGGGCGTTGTTTCTCGAACAGGAGTTTGTGTATGTAGGCGATACCGGTATTGTAGAGCCAAGCGGAAAAACCAGAAGGACAGGAATAGATTTTGGCGCACGGTATGAAGCTTTTAATTGGTTATACCTTTTTGGGGATATTAATTATACTTATGGGCGCAGCACAGAGGAAGCTGAAGGCGAAGATTTTATACCCCTTGCTCCAGATTTAACCTCAACAGGAGGTGTATCTTTTGAAAATATTGGTGCATTCTCTGGCGGATTGAACTATAGATTCATCAAAGACCGCCCTGCCAATGAAGATAACAGCATTGTAGCTGAAGGGTATTTTGTAACCGATTTAACCGCAAATTATACGTACAGAAATTTTATTTTCAGTGTTATTGTTGAAAATCTCTTCGATACGGAATGGAATGAAACCCAATTCGCCACTGAAAGCAGGTTGTTTAATGAACCAGAAGCTGTGGAGGAAATTCACTTTACGCCAGGAACACCATTTTTTATAAGAGGGAAGGTTACGGTTAATTTTTAATTAATTTAATTTAAGCGATGTTCATTTTTTTTACCTTGCGCTAAAGAAGGTATTTAAATGAACATTGCTATTTTATCGCGGGGCGAATCCTTGTATTCCACACAAAGCTTACTGAAGGCAGGTGAAGCCAGAAACCATACTATGGAGGTTTTAAACCCGTTGTATTTTAACCTTGCAGTAGAAAATGGCAAAGCCGTTGTTTATTACCATGACGAAATTATTAATGATTTAAACGCGGTTATACCACGTATTGGTGCTAGCAATACTTTTCAAGGCAGTTCTTTGGTTCGGCATTTTGAGGCTGCAGGGGTAATCACTACAGTTGCAGCAGAAGGAATCTTAAATTCTCGGGATAAATGGACATGTTTTCAGCTATTGGTAAAAGCCGGTATTCCAGTACCCAATACTCTTTTAGGCGGGTATTATAATGCTGAGGTATTACTAGAAAAATTTAAAGATAAACCTGTAATTATTAAAATATTGGAAGGTACCCATGGGCAGGGAGTAATACTTTCAGAAAGTAATCAAAATGCACTTGCTACCGTTGAGACGCTGCAAGCCAGTAATGTAAATTTTATCTTACAGGAATATATTGCCGAATCTAAAGGGGCCGATATACGGGCAATTGTTGTAGATGGTGTAGTAGTAGCTGCCATGAGACGCCAGTGCAAAACTGGAGATTTCAGGTCTAATTTACATCGTGGCGGGACTTCAAAAACACTTCAGCTTAGTTATGAAGAAGAAAAGATGGCCTTAAAAGCTGCTAAAATCCTTCAATTAAGTGTTTGTGGGGTAGATATTTTACAGTCGGCTCGCGGGCCTTTAGTGTTAGAGGTAAATAGCACACCAGGGCTAGAAGGCATTGAAACCACAACAGGTAAAAACGTTTCAAAAAGTATTATTGGATATCTGGAACGGACTAAGCGTTAAATCTTGCATAAAACCTCCTGTTTGTAAGTGGGTTTTCGCGTCTTTTGTTACCTTTCAACCCAAATAAAAAATCCACTTTTTTGAAACGAAATATAGGAAGAACCGATAAAGCAGATTTTCCACTCTTACATTTGCACGACATTGATGTAAAGATAGATACGGGGGCATACACTTCTAGTATTCATTGTAAGAACATGAAAATTGAAGACGATTATCTGAAGTGTGTATTTTTAGACCCTGAACATCCTGCATACCACGAAAAAGAATTTATTTTTGACAAGTACGACGTTCGGGTGGTTAAAAGCAGCAATGGTGTCTCACAAACACGCTACCGTATTTTAACCGAAATTGAACTGTTCGGAAAAACAATACCTATATTTTTAACCTTAAGTGATCGTGAAGAAATGAAATACCCTGTTTTACTGGGGCGTAAATTTTTAACCAAACGCTTTGTAGTAGATATTAATAAAACAAACCTTTCGCATAAATTAAAATTGAAGCATGAACATTAAAATATTATCTGCCGCACCCAACCTTTATTCTACAAAACGAATTGTAGAAGCTGCCGAGAAACGGAAGCACACCGTTGAAATTATTAACCACACTAAGTGCGATATTGTAATTGAAAAGAAAAATCCTGTTATTTATTATAAAGGCAAACAAATAGAACATGTGGATGCTGTGATCCCCAGAATTGGCGCTTCGGTTACATTTTACGGCACCGCAGTGGTACGCCAATTTGAAATGATGCGTTGTTTTACCACTACAGAGTCTATGGCTTTGGTACGGTCACGAGATAAGCTGCGAAGTTTACAAATACTATCCAGAGCAGGCCTAGGACTTCCCAAAACAATTTTTACTAACTATTCCAAAAACGTAGCTGGGATTGTAGACCAGGTTGGTGGTGCTCCTGTTATTATTAAACTATTAGAGGGTACACAAGGAATTGGTGTTATTCTAGCCGAAACAAAGAAAGCTGCGGAGAGTGTAATTGAAGCATTTAATAATTTACAGGCACGAGTTATTGTACAGGAATTTATTAAAGAAGCAGGCGGTGCAGACATACGGGCAATAGTTATTGATGGTCGTGTGGTAGGCTCTATGAAACGACAGGGAAAGGAAGGCGAATTTAGAAGTAACCTTCACCGAGGTGGAACTGCCGAGATTATAGAACTTACAGACGAAGAAGAAACAGCCGCCATTAAAGCCGCAAAAGCAATGGGTCTTGGAATTGCCGGGGTAGATATGCTCCAATCGGCTCGTGGACCATTAATTCTTGAGGTAAATTCTTCTCCGGGATTGGAAGGTATTGAAAAAGCTACTGGAAAAGATATTGCTAGAGAAATCATTAAATATATAGAACGCAGCATATAACAATGACTCATAAAGCTTCAACCGATTTTATCATTTTAGGCAGAAAAGTGGCGATGGGGGAAACCAAAACCATCAATTTTAGCTTTGCCAAACTGTATACAGCTACCAAGGTTGAAATTCCCGTCATTATTTCTAGGTCAGATAAACCAGGCCCTACGGTTTTGTTAACAGCAGGAATCCACGGAGACGAGATCAATGGGGTTGAAGTAGTACGGCAAGTAATTGCCAAAAAAATAAGCAGGCCTATAAAAGGAACTATTATCTGTATTCCTATTTTAAATATTTTCGGATTTTTGAATGCGGAAAGAACTTTTCCAGATGGTCGGGATCTAAACAGAGTTTTTCCTGGAACTAAAACAGGATCCTTGGCCAGCAGGGTTGCCTATCATTTTACAAAGGAAATTTTACCACTAGCAGATTATTGTTTGGACTTTCACACGGGTGGCGCGCAACGTTTTAACGCTGCCCAAATACGTGTCGTGCCAGACAGTCCAGAATTACTAAAACTTGCCGAAATTTTTAATGCTCCTTTCACCGTATTTTCTTCAAATCTTACCAAATCATACCGATCTACCTGTGCCAAAATGGGTATTCCAAGCCTATTATTTGAGGGTGGAAAAAGCTTAGATAGCAATAAGTATATTGTAAAAAATGGGGTAGATGGTGTTATAAGAATATTAGAACATTTAGAGATGCTAAATCCGAAAATTACCATCCCTATGATTACCGAACAAAGTGTCCTGATTGAAAAAAGCCGATGGATCCGTGCTCAAAGGAGTGGTTTGTTACATGTTAAAATAGCCTGCAACAAATATGTAGAAAAAGATGAATTTTTAGCAACCATTACAGATCCCTATGGCGAAATGCGTTTTAAAGTAAAAGCACCTAATGCTGGCTATATTATAAATGTAAATCACGCCCCAATTATACACCAAGGAGATGCAATTTTTCATATTTCTACCACAGACATCTCTGGTGCTGAAGATGAAGAAGGTTAATTTTGTGCTTGCCTGTCCTGCCTTGGTAGGCAGTTTGTGAGTAAAAATAAAATTTTTATGCAGAAAGCTGAATTACGAAAAAAGTATTTAAAACTACGACAATCTCTTACTGCAAGCGAAGTTGATGACCTGAGCATTGCAATTGCTAACCACACGCTTATACTTCCTATTTGGGATAAGACGTATTACCATATTTTTCTTCCTATTTCAAAAAAAAAAGAAATCAATACAGAATTTTTATTACATATCCTGCAAGGCAAAGACAAAAGCATTTGCATTCCTAAAGCCGATTTTAAATCGTTTGAGATGGAACATATTTTATTACAGGAGAATACCCCCATTAAAATTTCGGCATACGGTATTCCAGAACCTGTAGAAGGCATCTCCATTTCACCTCAACAATTTGAGGTAGTTTTTGTACCACTATTAGCTTTCGACAAACAAGGAAACAGGGTGGGGTATGGAAAGGGATTTTATGATAGATTCCTATCACAATGCAAACCCAAATGCCTAAAAATAGGGTTGTCTTTTTTTGAGGCTGAGGAAAAAATTCTGAATGAAAACATAGATTTTCCACTGGATTTCTGTATTACCCCAGGAAAAATTTATACGTTTTAAATTTTCCATTGTATATTGGTTGTCAAATCTTTAAAAAAAACCAACCATGGAAAATCAAAACATGCCTACGGGCAACCCACCAGATAACAATTTGGTTTGGGCAATTATTTGTACAGTACTTTGCTGTTTGCCTTTAGGAATTGTTTCAATTATTAAATCCACAAAAGTAAAATCTCTTTGGTTACAAGGAGACCACGCTGGAGCACAAAAAAGTGCAGATGACGCTAAAAAATATGCTATTTGGGGAATGGCAATTGGTTGTATAGGAATTATTATATATTTAATTGCTATTTTCGCATTTGGAATTGCAGGAGGTTTCTAATAAAACTTTGTAAAATTTTAAACCTGTGGTGTTTACCACAGGTTTTTTAGTTAAATTATATTTCCAGATGAATATACAACAAACCCCACCTCCAGACAACCATATGGTCTGGGCTATCTTAAGCACTGTTTTATGCTGCATGCCATTGGGTATTGTTGCCATTATTAAAGCTGCTAAGGTGGAACAATTATGGTATCAGGGTTTTCATGCTGAAGCCCAAAAAGCTGCAGACGACGCAAAAAAATGGAGTATCTATAGTGCCATATGCGTTGGTATAATTATAGCTGTGTACATTATTATCATGATTATAATACTAGCGTTACAAGGTGCAGCCAATCTCTAAACGCATTCTTATAGTAGTAGCAAGTAGTTTTCTCTTAATACTGCTGCTTCTCTTTTATTTTAAATATAGTCCAACACAGCATGCTTATTTTTTAAGTTGTCCTTTTAAATCTCTAACTGGGTACCACTGCGCTGGATGTGGTTCACAACGTGCCATACATCACTTATTACATTTTAGATTTTACAGTGCATTTAGGCTAAACCCTTTTATGGTAATATCCTTACCCCTAATATGTTACGGTGTTGGTGCGAAAATTTACAATTATATCTTCCAAAAAGAACACAGGGTACAATTATTTTACAGGCCATGGTTTATCTATGGATACTTTGCAGTGGCTATATTTTACTGGGTTTTGCGCAATATACCCTCTGAACCTTTTAGCTATTTAGCTCCATTTGAGTCACTTGGTTTATAGGAAAAGCCCTACATTTAAAAAATATTTTATATATTGCCCTACCAAATTAAATGATGAAATGAATTTCTTGGCTCAAAAGAGAAAGAAAATCTTATTACAGGACAACTCCCCTCCTCCAAGTAAAGAAAATCTTTTCGACAATTTTTATTATAATGAAGTTGCTCTATTAACGGGAACAGGAGGGTATTGCATAGATTTTGTTACCAAAACAAATTATATTGATCCTCAGGGAAAGCGCCTTTTAAAAATTTCTAATACTACTTATTCCCCTTCACTAACAGATATCCTAAACTTTTATGCTCCTGAGGAAAGGGATCGCACTATTGCCACATTCAAAGCCTGTGCAAAAGGGCAAGCATTTAAAACACAAGTAAAAATGCTCACCTTCACTGGTGAAGAGTTTTGGGCTAGTGCAATTGGGAAACCAATATACGATACAGCCGAAAATATTATTGGTGTACAAGGTGTATTTCAAAATATAACTCAGGAAAAAGAAAGAGAATTGAAGCTTCAGGAGTCGATGAAAACGATTACGGCGCAAAATTCTAGACTTTTTAACTATGCAAACTTGGTGTCTCACAACCTGAAATCACACGCCAGCAATATCAATATCTCTCTGGAGCTTTTGGGCGACACAAAAGATACTACCGAGGCTAAAGAACTATTTAACGTGCTCCAGGACATCTCTAAAGAATTGTGCAACACGGTTCATAACATGTGTGAAATTGTATCTATAAACGAAACAGCCAAAATTGCTAAAAAAGATGTTAGTTTTGAAGATTCTATTGCATTGGTGCAGCAACGTATTGGCGCAACATTAAGTAAACACAACGTACAATTATATACCGATTTTTCTGAAGCGCCTACCGTACATTATATTCAATCGTACCTTGAAAGTATTTTAGAGACGCTATTTGTTCGTGCTATAGCGTTTAGACATCCAGAAAGAACTCCAAGTATTAATATTTTTAGTTTGGATACAGATGGAAATACCATCTTACTTGTTAGGGATAATGGCATCGGGTTTACCACTCAAGAGGATATACAAAAAGCATTCGATTTAATACATTATAAATCTGAAGGTTCTGAAGACCAAGACGTAAATCTCTTTAAGTTGAAAAATAAAGTTTCAGCCTTGGGGGGAACTATTTCAGTAGAGAGCACCCCAGAACGAGGTACCACATTTACAATTGTTTTTTAAGAAGTCTCCTCTGTATTTATTTTCTTCGGAAATGCTTTCTTGTTGAAAAGCACAAGCAATATCAAACCTACACTTATCGCAGAATCTGCAATGTTGAATACCGGATCGAAAAACGTGAAATACGTTCCACCCCAAAAGGGCACCCACTCTGGCAAAACACCTTCCCATAAAGGAAAATAAAGCATATCTACTACTTTCCCGTGAAAAATGGTTCCGTAACCACCCTCTGGCGGCATAAAAGAAGCTACTTGGCTCGAACTATCATTAAAAATAAGGCCGTAAAAAACCGAGTCAATAATATTACCCATCGCCCCTGCAAATATCAAAGCAATAGAAATAATGAGCACACGTGAAGCATTTTTACGTATCGAGTCCCATAACCAATACCCAATCCCCACAATGGCAATTAAGCGGAAAAGCGTTAAAAACAATTTACCATACTCCCCAGGGATTTTAGCACCCCATGCCATGCCTTCATTCTCTACAAAATGAATTTTAAACCACGAAAAAACATCAAAACCATCCCCGAGAATAAAAGTGGTCTTGATGTAAATTTTTGAAATCTGGTCAATCAGCAACACCAGAATTATGATAGCAACGGCTTTTTTTAAGGACATGAATTACTTTAATTGAAGGTGCAAAAATAAAGAATATTATTGGGTTTGTTGCAGTGTAATATCTCCGTGAATACTTTCTGCATAAATAGTATAGATCCCTGTATTTTTTAGGCGATTTTGAAGTGCTCCGTAGGTTGTTTTGGCTTCACCAACAGTTGTATTATTTTTAACACTAACCTGAATTATCCCGTAATTAGTTGTAAGATTTGCATCCCCATTAAAATTCTTTAAAACACAGGCTGCATCTTCAATAGCTACATACAAAAATCCGAAATTTCCTTCAGCAAAAACAGCTGTTGTGTTGGATGTAATTGAAACAAATTTGTTCTCTGGAATTGAAACAATTACGACAACACTTACAATTTTGTGTGCCGAAAGCTTATCATTATAGGTTTTAGCAAGCGGCCAGGAACCGAAACCTAGCTCCAATTTGTTGCCTTCTAGCTGTTCTTTAATCACTATCTCTTCAGAAGTTTCTCCTTCCAAATGCACCTGTACTGAAATTTCCTCAACATTTGCAGCTACAATATTCAAAGAATGTACCCCATTGCCATCTATAACAATGTTTTCAACACCTTCAGATAGGTAGGTTCTGGAAAGGTCTTTTTGTCCCAAGACATTTTGAATGCAAAAAAGCCATAACCCAACCATTACAATTGAAAGTTTCATGACTTTTAAATTTTATAAGATTTTTTTAGAAAAATCAACAATATGCTAGCATAGAAATCCCTCTAAACAGCGGGATAAATTCGCCTACGTATTTTTCTGTGAAAAATACTGGCTCATTTACTCACTGCATATTCTTAGCCTCAATACTTAACGTAGCATGCGGCACCAACTTTAATCGCTCTGGATTAATTAATTTTCCTGTAACACGACAAACGCCGTAGGTTTTATTTTCAATACGAATCAAGGCATTTTTAAGATCGCGGATAAACTTCTCTTGACGAATAGCCAATTGTGAAGCGGTTTCCTTGCTCATTACTTCGCTACCTTCATCAAACGCCTTGAATGTTGGAGAGGTATCGTCGGTACCGTTGTCGGAATCGTTTCTATAAGCACTTTCAATTAGTTCTAATTGTTCTTTTGCTTTCTTTATTTTATCGTTTATCAACACTCTAAATTCTGCTAGTTGAGCGTCGCTATATCTAATTTTAGTTTCTTCTGCCATAATCAGTTCTTTTTAATTTCTAGTCTCGTTACAATGTCATCAAAAGTAATTTCTACTCCTGTATCTAATTGTGGGACAAATTGCAACGTATTGGTTAGGGTTTCTTGTTTAATATAGTCAATATTTTCTTGTACTGCTGGTATAAGTGTCACGTCTTCCTGTAAAGTTACACTTATTTTATCTGTCACTTCAAAACCTGAGTCTTTTCTAAGATTCTGAATTCTATTTACCAACTCGCGAGCAATGCCTTCTTTTTTCAGTGCTGGAGTAATGGTTACATCCAAAGCAACTGTTATGCCATCTGCATTGGCAACGAGCCAACCTTCAATATCCTGGGAGCTTATAATAACATCCTCACGGGTCAATGTAGTATTTTTTTCAGAAACCAAGACGGTAATCTCACCCTCATTTTCTAAAGTAGTAATCTCTTTTTGTCCAAATTGCTGAATAACAGCCGCAACCGCTTTCATATCCTTTCCAAATCGAGGCCCTAGTTTTTGAAAATCGGGTTTAATTTGTTTTACCAGAATTCCAGAACCTTCATCAATGAGCTCCACTTCCTTCACATTCACCTCACTTTTGATTAAATCTGCTACCGCTTCAATCTCATTCTTGGTAGCTTCGTCCAAAACAGGGACCATAATTTTTTGTAAAGGCTGTCTTACTTTAATCTTCTCTCGTTGACGTAACGATAATACCAAAGATGATATTGTTTGTGCACGTTGCATTTTTCGTTCCAATGTTTTATCTACCAAAGAAGTATCTGCCTTTGGAAAATCGCTTAAATGGACAGATTGTGGTGCATTCCTCACAACGCCACTTGTTAAATCTTTATACAACCTATCCATAAAAAATGGTGCGATAGGCGCTCCCAATTGGGCTACCGTTACTAAGCAGGTGTATAAGGTTTGGTATGCTGAAATTTTATCATCTGCATACTCGCCCTTCCAAAAACGCCTTCTGCTTAACCGAACAAACCAATTACTCAGGTTTTCCTGTACAAACTTTGAAATAAAACGAGCCGCTTTTGTAGGTTCATAGTCTGTAAATGATTCATCTACTTCTTGAATAAGCGTGTTTAATTCTGAAAGGATCCAACGATCTATCTCTGGTCTTTTTTCTGAAGGAATATTGGCTTCTGCATAATTAAAGTCATCCAGATTGGCATACAAGCTGAAGAATCCATACGTATTGTAAAGTGTGCCAAAAAATTTGTTACGCACCTCACCTATTCCATCAATATCGAATTTTAGGTTATCCCAAGGGTTGGCATTACTTATCATATACCATCTTGTAGCATCTGGTCCGAAGGTTTTCAACACATCAAAAGGATCTGCGGCATTTCCAAGGCGCTTGGACATTTTCTGCCCGTTCTTGTCTAATACCAATCCGTTAGATACTACGTTTTTATAGGCTACATCATCAAAAATCATAGTAGCGATAGCGTGTAGGGTATAAAACCAACCACGAGTTTGATCTACCCCTTCGGCTATAAAATCGGCTTTGCGCCATGTATTTTCAACTTTTTCTTTATTTTCAAATGGATAGTGCCATTGTGCGTAAGGCATAGAACCACTATCAAACCAAACGTCAATCAAGTCGGCTTCGCGCTTCATAGATCTACCAGTTGGGGAGACCAAAACGATACCATCCACTATATTTTTATGTAAATCTACAGTATCATAATTTTCTTCAGAAAAATCGCCTACTTTAAAATCTTCAAAAATATCCTTCGGCATTAACCCTGCCGCAACGGCTTTTGCCATTTCAGTTTTTAACTCTTCAATAGAACCAATTACAATCTCTTCTTTTCCATCTTCTGTTCGCCATAATGGAAGTGGAATTCCCCAATAACGCGAGCGGCTTAAGTTCCAGTCGTTGGCATTGGCAAGCCAGTTTCCAAAACGGCCTTCTCCAGTTGCTTTTGGCTTCCAGTTAATGGTTTCGTTTAGTTCGTGCATTCTGTCTCTAAACTCGGTCACTTTTATAAACCAGGAATCTAGTGGATAGTATAAAATAGGCTTATCTGTTCGCCAGCAATTTGGGTAACTGTGGACGTATTTTTCAACGTGAAATGCTTTATTTTCAGTTTTTAATTTAATGGCTAGTTCAACATCTACACTTTTTTCAGGTGCTTCGCCATCTTCGTAATATTCATTTTTTACATATTTTCCTCCCAAATCGCCCAATTCCGGACGGAATTTTCCTTGTAAATCGACCAAGGGCACTAAATTTCCGTTTTCATCTTTCACCAACAATGGTGGCACTTCAGGCACAGCTTGTTTGGCTACCAATGCATCATCTGCCCCAAAAGTAGGTGCGGTATGTACGATTCCCGTACCATCTTCTGTAGTCACAAAATCTCCCGCAATGATCCTAAAGGCGTTTTCTGGGTTGTCATGAGGTTGCGCGTAGTCTAACAACTGCTCATATCGAATCTCCAATAAATCGACTCCTTTACATGCAGCTACAATTTTAAAAGGAATTTTTTTGTCCCCTTGTTTGTATGCGTTAATGACCTCATCATTTTCGGTTGCGATATATTTTCCACCAAACTGCTTTCCAACCAGTTTCTTTGCCAACACCACATTAATTGGCTGAAACGTATACTCATTATAGGTTGTTACCAACACATACTCTATCTTAGGTCCTACAGTTAATGCAGTATTACTTGGGAGCGTCCAAGGCGTTGTAGTCCACGCAAGGAAACATATATTGTTGCTTTTTTCTGCCAAAAAATCTGGCAAGGTGTCCGGGACCGCTTTAAACTGTGCCACTACGGTAGTATCGGTAACATCTTGATAGGTTCCTGGTTGATTTAATTCGTGCGAACTCAAACCTGTTCCTGCTTTTGGGGAATAGGGCTGAATTGTATACCCTTTATACAATAAATCCTTGTTATAAATTTGTTTGAGCAACCACCAAACAGTTTCCATATATTTTGGCTTATAGGTAACGTAAGGATCTTTCATATCTACCCAATAGCCGTATTCCTCGGTTACTTTGTTCCAAACATCGGTATAACGCATGACTGCTTTTCGGCAGGCGTCGTTGTAGGCTTCTACGGAAATTTTTTTGCCGATGTCTTCTTTGGTAATTCCTAATTCTTTCTCTACGCCTAATTCAATGGGCAAACCGTGTGTATCCCAACCTGCTTTGCGATCTACTTTAAAGCCTTTTTGAGTTTTGTAGCGGCAAAAAATATCTTTAATGGCACGCGCCATGACGTGATGGATGCCCGGCAGTCCGTTTGCAGAGGGTGGTCCTTCAAAAAACACGAAAGGTTCGGCATCTTTACGAATGGCAATACTCTCCTCGAAAATGTTTTCACGTTTCCAAAAATCGAGTACGTCCTCACCCAATTTGGGAAGGTCTAAGCCTTTGTATTCTTTGAATTTAGTTGCCATCAATAGTTCCTTTTTAATAAGGGTGCGAATTTAGTGAATTTTGAAGTAAAAACTAAAAGCTATCCTCATTTAAACAAGATAGCAGGTGCTGAAGTTTCAGAATAAAAAAAGCCACTCAAAACGGAGTGGCTTTAAATGGTTTTATAAATTTATATTTATTGACGCATCAATCTAATTTCTACATTGGCAACGGTGTCAATACCATCAATGGTAGTGTTTTCCATTTTTTGTAAACGAATTTCATTTTCATTAAATAAAGTAACGTCCCAAGCGCCATTAAAAACATCAATCGCCACTGTTGGATTAACTTGTACATCTCCAATTCCTGTAAACACAATAGTATCTGCATTCCCTCCTATTGTATAGGTTCCGCTTTCATTTTCTAAATCTACAATAACAGGCGTAGAGGTAGTGCCGCCACCAACAGTAACTGTTGTGTTTATTCTAAACTGTCCATCCAATACAAATGTTCCATTATTGGTAAAATTTGCAGTAGCCTGAAATGTATCTCCTTGTCCATTTACCACAGCTGTTACAGGAACTCCCGCTATTGATTGTGTCACTTCTGCATTTACAGTTAAAAAAGAAAGGTCATAATCTCCAGCCAAATTTGCATTCGTTAACACAAATGCAGCTTCAGCGTTGTCATCATCACTTTTACAAGCTACCAATGTTGCTACAGCCATAAAGGCTATCAAAATATTTTTTACCGTTTTCATAAGTTTTTATTTTTTACAAAGATAATTTTCCCTTCTAGATAACAACATTATAAAGCAAAATATTGTGACAGAATCCAATTCACTATTTTTTCTATCTTTAACTCCTAACCTAAGCCATCCATTTTGAAAAAAATATACCTTCTTCTTTTTCTCATTCCTACTTCCATTTTTGCCCAAGACTACGTAGACCTATTAAAAATTGGATATGGTCAAACATTCAATAACGATTTTGAAGGCACAGGCGAAAGTACCTTCGTAAAATCTTTTGACGCAGACCTTACGATCCCTATTGTACTTAATGAAAAACATGCCTTTATTACCGGCGCTGTCTATAGCCGCAATAACCTTCAATTATTTCCCAACGCCGAATCCACAAGCCTTCATAGTACGATTGTAAAACTTGGCTTGGCTACAACCTACAACTCGACCTGGAGCAGTACACTAGTACTTTTGCCTAAAATTGCTTCAGATTATGTAAATAGCTCGGGAGAAGATATCTATTTTGGTGGGGTTGCCTTGCTGAAATATCAAAAAAATGAAAACCTTAAGTATCGCTTCGGATTCTATGGCTCTACTGAAGCTTTCGGTTTTTTCACCACTCCTATTATTGGCTGGTATTATTTAAGTCCGAATAATAAGTTTGAAATGGACGTCTCCCTTCCCATTGCAGCAGACATTAATTATACCTTCGGAATAACAACGCTAGGATTCGATTATATAGGCATAGGCCGTAGTTTCCGTATTACCGAAAACAATGCCGGTGTATATGCAGATGTAAGCTCACTGGAATTTGCGAGTTACCTTCAGTTTAACGCCTTAGAAAAAAGTGTGTTGTTGCGTGCCAAATTTGGCTATTCCAGCAACAATTATGAGCTCTATGAAGAAGGGGAGAAAACAGATTTAGGCCTTTCTGCTTTTAGTTTTGGGGACGATAGAACACAATTAAACCCAACCTTAGGTGGCGGATTGTTTGTAAGGTTTGAAGCTATTTACCGTTTTGATATTGTTGAAGACTCCCCCGCCTCTCCAGTTTTGGACGGTGAGGAATAATTTTTCTATCTTTAAAGAATGGAGCGTAAGTGTTTAGAATGTGGAGATAAGTTAATTGGTCGTGCAGACAAAAGGTATTGCAGCGATGGCTGCAGGAATGCTCATAACAATTCACTAAATAAAGATGGTAAAAATCTCCTGCGAAATGTAAATAACCGTCTTCGGAAAAACTATCGTATTCTGGAGGCTCTCAATACCAAAGACAAAACTAAAACCACAAAAGAAACCCTGCTCAAACACGGTTTCAATTTTAAATTTTACACCAGCCAATACATTACCAAATCTGGTTCAACATACAACTATGTGTACGATCAAGGCTATTTATCTTTGGACAACGATTGGTTTTTATTAGTGAAAACAGATATGGTTTTGTGAAATTTCTTTTTACTTATTTGTAAAGCCACCGCACACCCATACCCTAAAGGGGCCAATGCGCATTTTCAAATATAACAAACTCACCACTCATTTATCATCCAACTTAGGCACAACAGGTGGGCTACAAGCGAAGCATCCTACTAGCTACTGGCTACCAACTTATTTCCACGAATTCCCTTTCAACTCCAAGGCAGCTTTCAGCACATCTTTTTGGCTAATAAGCCCAACCAATTTGCCATCTTTTACAATAGGGAATCGACGTCTCTTGTGATTTAAAAATGTATCTACAGCATCAAAAAGATTCATATTCCCATCTATGGTTTCTACATCTTTTACCATATGGTCTTCTACTTTGGCGTCTTGCATAGGGTGGTTGTGATACCTGCTGCTGCTTATTTGTTTCATACAATCTCCTTCTGAAATGATCCCAACCAATTCATTCTTATCATTCACCACAGGACCACCCGATATTTTTTTCTTGATGAGCGTATTCATAACCTCCAGAACCGATTGCTCTGGTTTAAAGGTGGTTAAATTAGTGCTCATATAATCTGAAACTTTAATATCTTCCGAAGAACCTTTGGTTGCTTTGGCGCGTTTACCTATGTAACTTTTAATTCCCATAATTTCAATAATTTAGAGTAAGATACGTAAAAATGTAATTGAAAATTGTTAAGAAAATTTCAACCAAAGAATTTATTTGGAATTGTTGTACTTTTAAATTTATAAATCAACCCTATGAAATTCCTCGCCGGTATCCTCTCCTTCTTAGTTGTTCTCTTTTTTATTTGGTATAGTTTTTTTAGTTTGATGCCAAACAAAGGTAACCCCGCCAACGCCCCAGAAACAGAATTTTCCAGCCAACGTGCCCTCACTCCTTTAAAAGAAATCACCAAAGCGCCGCATTTTCATGGTAGCGAAGCGCACGCACGCGTAGGCGCATTTTTAGTTGAAGAATTGAAAAGCCTTGGTTTGCAAACCGAAATACAAGAAGGCTTTCTCTTAAACGAAGGGTGGCGTGGCTTGGACCGCCCAAAAAACATCATTGGAGTTTGGAAAGGTACTGGAACTGGCAAATCGCTCGTATTACTTTCTCATTACGATAGCGCTAAAGTGCCTAGTTTTGGAGCTAGTGATGCTGGTAGTGGTGTTGTAACTATTTTAGAAAGTTTACGAGCCTATAAGGCTGCAGGCAAGCAACCCAAAAACGATATCATAGTCTTGTTTAGCGATGCCGAAGAACTTGGCTTGGACGGCGCACAACTATTTGTAAACGAACACGAACTGGCCAAGAATGCAGGGCTCGTTCTTAATTTTGAAGCACGTGGCAGCGGTGGCCCCAGTAATATGATCCTGGAAACCAATGGTGGCAATGCGAATCTCGTGAAAGCATTTGTAGATGCCAATCCCGAATATCCCGTGGCGTCTTCCTTAATGTACAGCATTTACAAAATGCTCCCCAACGATACCGATTCTACCGTATTTAGGGAAGATGGCGATATTGACAGCTTTTTCTTTGCCTTCATAGACGATCATTACGACTACCACACTGCCAACGACAATTTCGAAAATCTGGATAGAGAAACGCTACAACACCAAGGAAGTTATCTACTCCCTTTGCTTCATTATTTTGGAGATGCAGACCTCTCAAACCTAAAAGCAGAAGAAGATTATGTGTACGTAAATGCACCTTTTGTAAAGATGATTACTTATCCATTTTCGTGGATTTTTCCAATGCTGGTTATTGCAGTGGTCTCATTTTTATTTTTACTTTTTTATGGGTTTTCAAAACGCAGCTTAAAAGGAAAAGCTATTGGGAAAGGTTTTGGCGCTTTACTACTTTCGCTAGTAACTTGTGGTGCGTTGGGCTACTTGGGATGGATGCTATTACTGGTTATATATCCCCAATATGCCGAAATCCAACACGGATTTACCTATAACGGCCATTGGTATATTGCATTTTTTGTAGTGCTTTCTTCAGCAATTTTATTTAAAATATACCGAAGCTTTAATACTAAGAAAGACGTGGCTAGTTTTTATGTAGCTCCACTCACCTTATGGCTTATTGTAAACGTTGCCGTAGCTATACTTCTAAAAGGTGCCGCCTACTGGATTATTCCCGTGTTTTTTGGATTGTTATCATTTTTTATTTTGCTGAAACAGGAAAAACCAAGTCTGCTATTACTTACAGTTTTAGCCATTCCCGCAATCTCTTTTTTCGCACCACTTATTCAGTTTTTCCCAGTAGGATTGGGGTTAGAAATGTTGGTGATTAGTTGTGTCTTTGTAGTATTGTTGTTTGGTTTGTTAGTGCCTGTATTTGGGTATTACCGTTGGAAGAATTTAATTTCAGTTTTCAGTTTTATTTTTGCTATTGTCTTATTTTTTGTGGCGAATGCGAAAAGCGATTTTACTGAAACGCGTCAAAAACCCAATAGTTTAATTTATTACCAAAATGCAGATACCAACGAAAATTTCTGGCTTACCTACGATAAAGTGTTAGATCCTTGGACAAAAGGGTATCTAGGTGAAACTCCCGAAGAAGCCAGCAAATATGTAACAAGTGTCGCAGGAAGTAAATATAATACAGGATATAGTTTTGCCGCAAAAGCACCTGCTCAAACCATTGCTCCATTCGAAATTCGGCTAGATAATGATACGATGAATCAAAATATTCGAGAAGTAACTTTTACCATTATTCCAAAAAGAGACGTTCATGAAATTGGACTATATACCAATATTTCCACAGAATTTGAGTCACTCACCTTCAATGGGAAAACAGTTTCAAAAGACACTACAAATAATGCATTCTACGGAAGAAAAAGCAATATGTTACTCCGTTATTTTGTAGCCAATGAAGACTCTTTGGAAGTTTCACTTTCTGTTGAAAAAGATACACCGCTCAACTTTCAGGTGTTAGAATACTCATTCGATTTACTGCAGCATCCACAATTTACCATTAACAAACGTCCTAAAAACACGATGCCAAAACCTTTTATAAACACAGATGCGATAGTGGTGAAACGAAGTTTTTCGGTAGATGAATTAAAGAAAAAAGTTGTGGTGAACGATTCTTTAGCTGTGGAAGTGGTGAATTAGTCCTTCGATATATCCCCATAAAAAATCGGGACACTTAGAAGTATTACTGTAGAAAAACGAAAATAGAAATTTGGAATTTGAAAATTTATGACAATAGGTATCGCAGGATTAGGATGGTTGGGGAAACCTTTGGCAAACAAATTAATGACGCTAGGCTACGAAGTAAAAGGCACAGTTACTTCAGTAGAAAAGGCGACAACGCTACAAAAAAAGGGATTCAATGTATTTCCCTTAGAAATAACCGAAAGTGGCGTCACAGGCGAGTCGCAAGGATTTCTGAAAAATCTTGATACACTTATCGTAATGATTCCCCCAGGATTACGAAGAAATACGGGAGCCGATTATGTGCTAAAAATGACTCATTTTCTGGCTGAAATTGAAACCGCAAAAGTCCCTGCTTGTATTTTTATTGGTAGCACCTCGGTATATGGAGACGGGCAGGGAAAGGTTACCGAAATGGATGTACCACAACCCGAAAACGAAGCGGGACGGCAACTCAAACAAGTAGAACAATTGTTTTTTACTTCAGCAGGTAACACTAGTATTGTACGTTTTGGAGGGTTGATAGGTGGTACACGCCAACCTGCAAAATATTTAGCAGGTCGTAAAAATTTAGGTGGTGGAGAAGCACCCGTAAATTTAATTCATCGGGACGATTGTATTGGGGTCTTGGTTGCGATTGTAAAACAAGAAGCATACGGGCATATTTTTAATGCGGTACACCCACTTCATCCAGCAAAACAAACCTATTATACCGAAAAGGCGAAAGAATTAGGTTTGGAACTGCCACATTTTGCTAAAGATAAAGATGAAACTTTTAAGCAGGTGGATTCTGTGAATTTGCAACAGGTGTTGGAGTTTCGCTTTACTGAAGATATTTAGCAAACTGTCTCCGTGAATCTCTGTGATCTTCTGCGCGACTCTGTGGAAGAGCTATTACGCCGAGATACGCGGAGCAAGCGCAGAGATTCGCTGAGAAATTCCGATATATTCTTCACTTATGAAAGAGCAAAAAAAGGAGCCCAAAATGAGCTCCTTTTTTTTCAACTTCGAATTCAGTTTCGATTTCAGTTTCGATTTCAACGTTTACCAGATACGTACTCTGTTTTCCGGAGCTACGTACATTGGGTCACCTTCTTTAATATCGAACGCTTCGTAAAAAGCATCTATGTTTTTAAGAGGCTCTGTAGCACGGTACATTCCTGGAGAATGCGGGTCTGTTTTAATTTGGGTACGTAAAGACTCTTCACGTTGCTTGGTTCTCCAAACAGTTGCCCAACTCATAAAGAAACGCTGCTCTGGTGTAAATCCGTCAATATTTCCTGGACGTCCGTTTTCTTTGTAGAATTTCTGAAGCCCGTCATACGCCCCTAACAAACCACCAAGGTCACCAATATTTTCACCTAAAGTAAACTTTCCGTTTATGAAGACGCTGTCCAGTACTTCAACACTATCGTATTGTGCTGCCAATGCATCACCACGTTGTGTAAATTTCTCCAAATCTCCGTCTGTCCACCAGTTAACCAAATTTCCGTCACCATCAAAACGCGCTCCACTATCGTCGAAAGCATGAGATATCTCGTGTCCAATTACAGCTCCCATCCCACCGTAGTTTACAGCTTCATCTGCTTTATAATCGTAGAAAGGAGGTTGTAAAATTGCTGCCGGGAATACAATTTCATTGTTAAATGGATTGAAATAGGCATTCACCGTTTGTGGAGACATACCCCATTCTGTTCTATCTACTGGCTCATCAATCTTATCCAGGTTGTCTTTAAACTGCCAGTTTGCAACAGCCATCATATTTTCGTAATACGTGTTTCCAGCCTTTACATTCATAGCAGCATAGTCTTCCCAAGTGTCTGGATAGCCAATTTTTACAGTAAACTTATTCAGTTTTGCTACTGCTTTTTCTTTGGTTTCAGCACTCATCCAATCCAAATTCATGATTCGGTCTTTGTAGGCTGCGATCACATTGGCAATCATTTTTTCTGCCTTTTCTTTTGCTTCTGGCGGAAATTTTTCATCTACATATAATTGTCCCACTGCTTCCCCTACACTTCCGTTAACGGTCCCAAGGGCGCGTTCATCTGCTGGACGTTGCTTTACAGCACCACTTAAGTACTTGCTGTAAAAATCCCAATTGGCTGTTTCAATTTCAGTAGACAAAGCTCCTGCTGCACTATTTAGGGTTTGCCAGCGCATTACAGTTTTCCAGGTTTCAATATCTTTTTTAGAAAGTACGTTTTGTACTGTTTGCATATAGGTAGGTTGCATTACGATTAGGGTATCCAATTTTTTGGTGACACCCATATCCTTCATTGCTTGTTCCCATTGTATAGCTGGCACCATTTTTTGTACCTGCTCCACACTTCTAGGATTGTTGAAGTTTCTGAAATCACGACTCGCTACCTTGTCCAATCTTGGTGTTGCCAATTTGGTTTCAAACGCTAAGATAGTTTCAGCTTGGCTACGTGCAGCTGCTTCATCATCTCCTAAATACTGTAGCATTCTTGTGATATGATCTACATACTTTTCTCTAATTTCAATAGACTTCGCATCGGTATTTGTATAGTAATCACGATCTGGAAGGCCTAAACCTCCTGGTGTGATGTATGCCGAATTCATCGCACTATTGCTTGGGTTACTAAACGCAGCAATTCCGAAGAAAGGTTGTGAAACCTCTGTAGCACGTGTTGTTAATACCTTCTGGAAATCTTCCATTGTTTTAATACCCGCAATGGCGTCTAAGGCAGATTGTAATGGAGCAATACCTGCTTTGTTTCTAGCTACAGTATCTAATTCTGAAGCAAATATTGCCAAGGCTTTTGCTTGATCTGTATCTGCACCATATTTTCCACTTTCTTTTGCATTGTTCAAAATTTCCAACACATCTTTATCTGTAGATTTACGCAACACGCCAAAACCACCCCAACGAACCTGGTCGTCTGGAATTTCGGTGTTCTTCATCCAATTTCCGTTTACGTAATTGTAGAAATCATTTTTTGGGTTTACGGTAGTATCCATATTAGAAAGGATAATCCCACGCTCAACTGTATCTGCTTGTGCCATGTCTTTGTTTTTGTCTTCACATGACGTAACCGCTAAGGCTACAGCTGCAACAGCAACAACTGCGGTTATAATGTTTCGTTTCATATTTTGGTTTTAAAATTATTCTGGTATTAGTAAGGAAAATGTCTAGTTTGTTACACTTAATTCCCTTTATTATCTTGTAATTCTGATGTATAGACAGAGTCTAAGAACTTACGTTGTTTTTCTAATTCTTTCTTTTCGGTTTCTTTGAGTTCGTCATCTATTTTACTCTTTGTAAAAGTCCCGTTCATTTCAATAAAAAGATTTTGTATAGCCGTATTCATTTCTCTTAAACTCGTTTCAAGAAGTGAAGAGTCTATTGTAGTCTCTTTAGCCAACTGCTCCAATAATTTTGCGCGCGTATTAACCAAAATAAGTCGTGCATAAATTGGGCGCGTATTTATGGTATCCGGGATTTTTGTAAGTAGGGAGTCTGTTTGAGATGCGAGTTGTTCCGAAATAGCTTGAAGTGTTGGCAACGTTTGGTTTTTTAACCTTTGGGCATTTCCTTCAAAGTCTTCAAAAACCGACCAAGAGATAATTTGTGATTTTGCTGCGTTTGTTAGTGTTGGCAATTCGGTGAGAGCACTTCCATAGCGGGCATTTTCATCCAGCAATTGTGAACTAGTATCTGTTTCTGAAACATCCTTACAAGATACCATTGCAAAAAGCAGCAAGCAAAATAATGTGGCAAAAGTAATTAGACGTTTCATTAAAAAAAGTAATAAACCGCAAATATAAGTGTAATCCTACTGCTAAAAGTTAAAGGTTTGCAAAATTCAGGCTTCAGCAGAATGTGTATCTTTACTTCTGAAAAAGAAACCTCAACTTAGAATTAGTATCCTATGAAAAAAAGAATCCTCATCATTGGCGCCTGTGGGCAAATTGGAACCGAACTTACCGCAACACTTAGAAAACTATATGCGCCGCATAAAGTAATTGCAAGTGATATACGCGAAGGTGATACAGAAATGATGCAAGCGGGTCCTTTTGAAGTGTTAGACGCCATGGATTATGATGCTGTTCAAGATGTGGTTATAAAGCACGAAATTACCGATGTGTATTTAATGGCTGCCATGCTCTCTGCTACAGCCGAAAAATTCCCCATGCGCGGTTGGAATTTAAATATGAATTCCCTTTTTAATGTATTAAACCTTGCCAAAGAAGGAAAAATTGACAAGATATTCTGGCCTTCCAGTATCGCTGTTTTTGGTCCCACAACCCCAAAAACCGAAACTCCACAGCACACTATAATGGAACCTAGTACCGTATATGGAATAAGTAAGCAAACAGGAGAGCGCTGGTGCGAGTATTACTTTAATAAATATGGAGTAGATGTGCGAAGTATTAGATACCCTGGTTTAATAAGTTATAAAACCTTACCAGGTGGAGGGACCACAGATTATGCGGTGGATATATACCATAAAGCGGTAAAGCACAATAAATACAGATGCTTTTTAAATGCTGAAACTACCTTACCTATGATGTTTATGGACGATGCTATAAAAGCAACCATAGGGATTATGGAAGCACCTTCAGAAAAAGTGAAGATTAGAAATTCTTACAATCTTTCTGCTATGAGTTTTAATCCTGAAGAGATTGCAGCAAGCATTAGAAAACAGCAAAAAGATTTTACGATTTCTTATGAACCAGATTTCAGACAAGCGATTGCAGACTCCTGGCCACAGAGCATAAATGATGATAATGCTAGAGAAGATTGGGGTTGGAAACACGAAATAGAATTGGATGAGATGACTAAGATTATGCTGGAGAATCTGGGGTAGTTACTTTTCAAACGTAACAGATTGCAACCTCAAAAGAGAGTTGAAATTTTTATTTTTAGTACATTAGAATTTCATAAAACCGGTATCATGAAAAAATTGCTACTCTCTTTGTTGTTATTGTTTTATAGCTATGCAATTCATACTTAGTGTTTGAGTTGTTTGGTTTAGAGTTTGCAAAGTTTTGTTTGAAGAACTCCCAATGTCGCTTAGTTAGGATAATCTTCTCGCAAAAAAACCTCCAGAATAATCCATAAAAAAAGACCTTACCTGAAAGTAAAGTCTTTTTGCCTCTTTTTTTTACCGTCGCCAGAAAATACTATTCTATAAAACATAGATTATATAATAAATTATGTAGATAATTGAAGGAACTATTAACTTCATTGATCTTCCAAAAACTATGTCATTAACTTTCCTTTTCTCTTTAGTTATAGTATAAACCCCTACAAAAAAAGACACTACACATATAATAAGAGCAATAAATCTAATATCCATTTTAATTATTTTTCAGAAACACTTTTAGGTGCTACATATGGAACACCATAGAATGGAGCCTGGAAAACACAATCCAAAAATAATAAATGTTTTACTGTTGTTTTACTCCCTAAAAATAGAAAAGCCTCTACATTTCTGTAAAGGCTTGTTCTCACTCTGCTCCTCTTCTTGGGCTTCGAACCAATCCCGAAAGCTTTCGGGACTCGGTTCATAGTTAATTGCTCCGATTAACAGCTATATCTGATTTTCAACTTTTCTATAATTTCAGAATACCTCAATAAATTTTTGATGTAAATCTTGCTCTTCATCTTTTTGATATGCTTTTCAATTGAAAATGCCTGCTTCTTACATTCACATTCAAACTTCAAAAACAACTCCCAATCTTTTGCTTTCCCTGGGAATTTTTTAGAATCGGAATTACTGTGAAATTCCATCCTGATATCAAAATTAGATGTTTCCCCTGTATAGAACCTATCGAGCTTTTCAGAATATAATATGTAGACCCAGTGTTTCATAAACAAAAAAATCCCCGCTATTGCGGGGATTAAAAAAGCTCCTCTTCTTGGGCTTCGAACCAATCCCGAAAGCTTTCGGGACTCAGTTCATTGTTAATTGCTCCGATTAACAGCTATATCTAATTTTCAACTTTTCTATAATTTCAGAATACCTCATTAAATTTTTGATGTAAATCTTGCTCTTCATCTTTTTGATATGCTTTTCAATTGAAAATGCCTGCTTCTTTCATTAACATTCAAACTTCAAAAACAACTCCCAATCTTTTGCTTTCCCTGTAAATTTTTTAGAATCGGAATTACTGTGAAATTCCATCCTAATATCAAAATTAGATGTTTCCCCTGTATAGAACCTATCGAGCTTTTCAGAATATAATATGTAGACCCAGTGTTTCATAAACAAAAAAATCCCCGCTATTGCGGGGATTAAAAAAGCTCCTCTTCTTGGGCTCGAACCAATCCCGAAAGCTTTCGGGACTCGGTTCATAGTTAATTGCTGCGATTAACAGCTATATCTAATTTTCAACTTTTCAATAATTTCAGAATACCTCAATAAATTTTTGATGTAAATCTTGCTCTTCATCTTTTTGATATGCTTTTCGATTGAAAATGCCTGCTTCTTACATTCACATTCAAACTTCAAAAACAACTCCCAATCTTTTGCTTTCCCTGTGAATTTTTTAGAATCCGAATTACTGTGAAATTCCATCCTGATATCAAAATTAGATGTTTCCCCTGTATAGAACCTATCGAGCTTTTCAGAATATAATATGTAGACCCAGTGTTTCATAAACAAAAAAATTCCCAGTATAACTACTGGGGATTAAAAAAGCTCCTCTTCTTGGGCTTCGAACCAATCCCGAAAGCTTTCGGGACTCGGTTCATAGTTAATTGCTGCGATTAACAGCTATATCTGATTTTTAACTTTTCTATAATTTCAGAATACCTCAATAAATTTTTGATGTAAATCTTGCCCTTCATCTTTTTGATATGCTTTTCAATTGAAAATGCCTGCTTCTTACATTCACATTCAAACTTCAAAAACAACTCCCAATCTTTTGCTTTCCCTGTGAATTTTTTAGAATCGGAATTACTGTGAAATTCCATCCTGATATCAAAATTAGATGTTTCCCCTGTATAGAACCTATCGAGCTTTTCAGAATATAATATGTAGACCCAGTGTTTCATAAACAAAAAAATCCCCGCTATTGCGGGGATTAAAAAAGCTCCTCTTCTTGGGCTCGAACCAAGGACCCTCTGATTAACAGTCAGATGCTCTAACCAACTGAGCTAAAGAGGAATTTTATTCTCTTCAACTTTTTTATAGTATTTCTTTTCTCTACTCGGACTCAAACCAATTCCGAAAGCTCTCGGGACTCGATTAACAGTCAGATACTCTTTAATCCCGATTACTATCGGGGGAGCTAAAGAGGAATTTCATATAGAAAATTAAAAGGTGTTACCCTTTTAGCGGTTGCAAATATAATCTATTTTTTAAGTATGCAAAACAAGTAATTAATTTTTTTAAAACTTTCCTTCTTAAAATGCGTAGCTCGCGGCAACAATTAAGTTTCTACCTGCTGCACTAATACCGCTACTGTAGGGTCTATATCTTTGGTCTGTAATATTTTCAAGGACTGCATTTAATCGCAGTGCTTCAGAAATTTTATATTGGGCTCCGAAATTTAAGGTGTACCAATTAGGCGCAAATGGATTGCCATTGCCATCTGTGGCATATAAAAACGCATTGTTTTGTTGGCTGGGTGCTAAGTCTTGAAAGTCGAATTGGCTGTTGTATTCTGCAAAAGCATCTAGCTTCAACTTTTTCCATTGGTAGATTAAGTGACTGTTCCCAAACTGAGGCGCAATATGCCTGCTGGGAGCTTTTGTACCATCTTCCTCTTCAGAAAATCCGTCTGTAATATTATAGTGTGATGTGAGCTGTAAGTATTTTGTGAAATTTACTTCCATACCTACTTCAAAACCATATACTTCGGCTTTTGCAGCATTTTGTATGGCCTGCACATTACTTAATTCGCCTTGGTATACAATTTCTGTTTCACCATTTAAGTTAAAATCACGACGAACTAGGGCATCCTCAAGGACCGTATAGAATGTAGCCATATCCACTTTAACTACATCATTAAAATTAAGCGTTGCTCCTAATTCGCCATTATAGGCGTATTCTGGTTTTATGTTTGGATTGGGTACTACCACGCTTCCTACTTCGCTCTCAAAAATCTTTCCTACATCATCTATATTTGGTGCTCTAAAAGCTGTTCCAAAATTAAGTTTCCATCCCAATATTTCACTTGCCTGCCAGGCAAGACCTACACTTCCTGTTAATGCTCCTGTACTTATGTCTGCTTCAGAAAAAGGGAAATCGAAAAACTGATCATCAAACGTAGCGTCTACCAAAATGTGATTGTAGCGCATGCCACCCTGCAAAGACAATCTCTGTGAGAGCTTTGACTGCAAACTAGCATAGGCAGCTAGAGACTGCCAAGTACTCCCATCTGGATATCTAGACGCATCTGGAGTACTAGTCCCTGTGGAAATATCTGTTTGTTGTCCTACACTGTTTACTTGGTTGTACACATATTCTACCCCATAATTAAACTTCGTTTTGTTCCAGTCCTTTTCAAAATCCCAGGCCGCTGTATACGCATTTAATTTTTCTTCAGTTTGAAATAAAATCAATGCTCCAAAATCTCTGTCATTCCTACTTTCTTTAAACCGTTGGAAAGAAATGGTGGCTATACTTTCATCGAAGAAACCATTATTATAAGCTGTATTTCTTGCTTGTAAATTTCCAGAAATCCATTCTTGAGGACCGTAATACCATTCTGCGGAGCGTAATGCTCCATTTTGTTCTCTAATCAACCTATCATATCTGGGATAATCACTCGTAGTTGTGTAAAATAATCCAAGGTTAAAATCCCATTTATCTGAAGGCATGTACCGCACTTTTTGCATTGTATTTATCTGGTTGTATCCTGTGGGACGCTGCACAAGTGGATTGTCATTTTGTACTACGGTATCTACACCATTAATAATTTCAACATATTCATTGCGCAAATAATCGTCCGGGCCTTTACTTCCCATTCGCAGATCGTCAAAATCGCTATAGGTAACACTTGTTAAGAATGCCCATTCTTTTAAACCAATATTAAAGTCGAAATGCCCTGTTTTTTCGTTATTAGCGGTGGCATATCTTGCGGTTCCGTTTCCCGAAATAGCCATACCTTCTTCAAAAGAAAACTTTGGTTTTTTGGTATAAAAATTCATTACACCCCCCACCGCATCACTTCCGTAAGGAACGGAACCTGGCCCTAGAATTACCTCGGTACGTTCTATAGCAAAGGGATCTATAGAGATTACGTTTTGAACATTTCCGCCGCGAAAAATTGCTGTATTAAAACGAACACCATCTACTGCAATGAGTAACCTATTGGTAGAAAAACCTCGAATTAAAGGACTCCCACCACCTAATTGACTCTTTTGAACATAAACCTGCCCACTACTCTCTAGCAAATCTGCCGCAGTTTGTGGATTACTGAACAAAACATCCTCGCTGGTAATACTCAATACTTGTTGGGGAATATCACGTTTTTTTTGTCCAAATTTTGAAACAGAAAGCACTACCTCATCTAGCGTACTGGCATCTTCTTTCAATAAAACAGTGCCGTTGGTAATCTGACTTTTTATGACTTTATATTCTAAGTGAGATATATGTTTAAAGGTTATTTCTTCCGAAGCGTTAAAGGCCGAAATATCTACTTTTCCATCAAAATCTGTAACGCCAGACTTGGATTTACTGGAATTGTAGATCGCAACTCCAGAAATAGGAATTTTGGTAGTTTGTTCTTGTACGGTGATAATTTGAGCGGAAAGTGATGCGAAAAATAATAAGCCTAAAACGGTTAAGGATAATCGTAGAGTCATTGAAAGAGTTGGTTAAGAATTGCTAAGGATTTCGGTTTTTTGAAGCCGTGCAAATGTAATTGATAATAACGTATCAACAAATGAAGCACTTCCAGTCTGGTTGTTTTATTTAATTTTATTTGTGAAATTGCCTCAAATTTTATGCCGAAAAACCGCCTGAATGCCTCTATATGTGAGCCTTTTTCACAATAGCCATTAGTAGATTCTTTCTGAAAACCACCTTCCAAGACATTGAAATACAAAGCTATGCCTTCCTCATAATCTGGATAGAATCCTAAGTACTGGGTAAGATTAAGTAGAAAATAAATATGAAAATTAGCAAAGTCTTCCGTTGCATCTAGAAAATTGAACGCATTGGATATGTAATGATATAGCGGCTCATTAGCTTCTTCTTCCTGGATGGCGTCCTTTAAAATTTCAGATAAAAATAATACCACAGAAGCTTTTACTACATCGGTATGTAAGGTCTTATAAGGAGACATTACTTTAGCTTCACGAATACGCTCTAAAGTTCCTTTATTTTTATGGTTGGCAATTATTTCTAACTGAGTGAGCGGTTGAAATAGAGAGACTTTTAATGCACCTTTTTTAGACTTTAGAATGCGGGGTAGCATATAGCTTTTACGACCATCGCTTAAGGTGTAGCAGTGTACAATTAAATCTGCTTCGGCATATTTTAAAGTGTGTAATACTATGGCCTCTGTGGCAACTATCATTAGCGCACCACCATGATTTTGGTAACTTTTGTTTCTATCGCTTCTTCGCCTGTTATAATTACCAAATATACTCCCGAAGCTACTTTATATTTACCAAATGCTGTAGTATCCCATAAAACGCTTCCTCCTTCGCTAGTAGTTTCAAAAACAAGATTTCCAGATATATCTGTTATTTTTACATTGGCATTTGCCGTAAGACCATCTATGGTAACATTGCCTGTGAACCCTGGTCTTACTGGATTTGGGAAAGCATACACATTATCCAGATTATCACGAGGTGCCGTAGAAGAGCCATTAAATGCCACCAAACCATTAACTGTGGCAAAATAAACTACTCCCGTAAAACTGTCTATGGCAATATCCTGCACATTATTGGAAGGCAATGGAGAATTATCTTTATTAAACTGCAACAAAGTTTCCTGCCCATTAGGGGAAAAGTAAAAAACTCCTGAAGAAGCCGTAGAGACCCATTTATTATTTGCACCGTCTACTTCTATGTCTGTAATAGTTAACTCAAAAAGTAATTCTTGTGGCACACCGTCTTCAAGAATGATAATAGGCTGGGCATCTGTATTGGCATTTTCATCAAAAAAACTTCCAGGATTAAAGAGCACTCGAAGCCCTTCCAATGTCCCTATCCACAATCTATTATTATTATCTATTGCCAATGAGCGTATGGTTGTATTTGGCAAATTACCGCTGCCAGGGTTTTCTGAAATTTTATTGAAATCCCCATTAGCAGGATTATAACCAACCAAACCTTCAGAAACTGTACCGAAAAACACGTAGTTTTCTCTGGTTGTTTCAACTTCCGTTAACGCAAGCGGAGGTCTATCAAAATTGAAAATATCTGAAATATCATTTCGTTGTAACTGCCCTTCTGGAGTAATATTAATAAGTCCCATTTCTTCACTGGCTTGTACGGCCCAAAGATTCCCTTGAGAGTCGAAGTCTATTCCAAAGATTCGAATACCAAAACTTGGATTATCATCTGTAATTTCTAAGGAAGAATTAGACTCATCAAATAATTTAAAAGGTGTTTGATCCTCAATCTGAAGTATCCCTTTTTGGAAAGAACTCATAAAAACTTGATTAGGATCGTTCGGGTTTATCTGCACCCGTACAAGATCGTTTGCCTCTTTTCCTAAGGTTTCAGTAAGTTCTTCATATGAGATATTAGTCCACTCACCTTCTCGTAAATTGCTTATTCCTCTTTTTGTTAGAGGAAATGGGTTAAAACTTACCGTAACATCCCCAAAACTAACCCAAAGTTGTCCCGGAGAAGCATCTATAGAAAAGCTACTATTAAATAAGGGTCCATCTGGCAAAATCTGATTTGGATTGGAATCGCCAAAGGGTATCTGAAATAAGCCCTGCTCTCTGGTCCCTAAATATAAAAAATTATCGTGTGAAAAACCAGTAAGTAATTCGTATGAGTCCACCCCATTTATGGATGAGGCACTCGCAACAATTGAAAGATTTTGATCATAGGTTCTTATAGCGCTAAAGGTGGTTATATTAATAAAGTCGTTTTGGCCATTAATTTCTCTAATTGTTCCGCCAATATTGTCTACCACATTTAAACCACCTACAACCGAATACAGCAAATTAGAATTCGCAGTATAAATTTGGTTTCCTGCCTTTACAAGCCCCAGGTAACCCCCTCCTGCAATCTGGCTCCATTGGTTAAAATCTATTAAATTATCTGCCGCTACCAGCGCACGGCGTATTCCATTCCCGGAGGTAGAAGCGTATATATGTGGTTCTAGCACTTCAGTTGCTGTAATATTAATTTGCGCTCCTCCATCTCCTATAAAATAGGTGTCTCCAAATTCCAATGCAGCAAGATCAAATACCGAAATACCAAATTGTGCCGCTATGTAAAGATTCCCATTATATTCGTTGAATTGGTTTATTCTTTTTTTATCCGGAGGAATGGTGGGCTTATTTAAAATATCCACAACTGTGAGTACATCTTCGTCCCCGTCTGTAATAATTTCAATTAAACCATTTTCATATCCAACAACCAATACGTTAAAATTTTCACTATAATACAATGTAGAAATAAGCTCTCCTGAAAGGCCGTTTATGGTTGAAATAGTTTCAATTTCTTGCGTAGACAAATCGAAAGAAAACACTGCATTTTCTGCCGCGGCATAAATTCTATCATTCCCTTGAGAAATAGCTTGAATAGACACATAGGAAAAATAGCCCGTCCATTCGTCTTCAAAATTTTGGCCTGTGGTGCTTACAACAGTAACTAGTAGTGTAAAAAATAAGAAAAAGTATTTCATAAATGCTGAAAAGTGTTCAGAAACTATAACACGCTAAAATAGTATTTATTGCAGGAAACACGGCACAAAAAAAGGCTATCTTTAGTGGATAGCCTTTTAAATGTTCTTTCAATAGTTTTTATACCACGCCTTGCGCCAACATAGCATCTGCAACTTTTACAAATCCTGCAACGTTTGCTCCTTTTACATAATCTACGTGACCGTCACCATCTTTACCATATTTTACACAAGCTGCGTGAATGTCGTTCATAATAGTATGTAATTTTTCGTCAACTTCTTGTGCTGTCCAGTTAAGGCGCAATGAGTTCTGGCTCATCTCCAATCCTGAAGTAGATACACCCCCAGCATTAGATGCTTTTCCTGGTGCAAATAAAATTTTTGCTTTGTGGAATACCTCAATTGCATCTGGAGTAGTTGGCATGTTTGCGCCTTCACTCACACACATACAACCATTGTCTACTAATGTTTTTGCTTCTTCTTTGTTCAATTCGTTTTGAGTAGCACAAGGCAACGCAATATCGCATTTTTCTCCCCAAGGACGTTTACCTTCATGATATTTTGCTGAAGGATATTTAGCAACATAATCACTAATTCTAGCGCGTTTTACATTTTTTAGCTCCATTATAAATGCAAGTTTTTCGGTATTTATACCTTCCGCATCATAAATGTACCCACCAGAATCTGACATAGTAACTACTTTACCTCCAAATTCCATAGCTTTCTCAGCAGCATATTGCGCAACATTACCAGAACCTGAAATGACCACTGTCTTTCCTTTAAAGCTTTCACCTTTGGTTGCAAGCATGTTTTTTGCAAAATATACATTACCATATCCTGTAGCCTCTGGACGGATTAAAGAGCCGCCATAAGACATCCCTTTTCCTGTTAATACTCCAGTAAATTCGTTTCTTATTCTTTTGTATTGTCCAAACATATAGCCAATCTCACGGCCTCCCACACCAATGTCACCCGCAGGTACATCTGTATTTGGACCAATGTGTCTTGACAACTCTGTCATAAAACTTTGACAAAAGCGCATTACCTCTGCATCACTTTTCCCTTTTGGGTCGAAGTCACTTCCTCCTTTACCACCGCCCATTGGTAATGTGGTCAAGCTATTTTTAAATGTTTGTTCAAAACCTAGAAACTTAAGGATACTCAAGTTTACTGAAGGATGGAAACGCAACCCACCTTTATAAGGTCCAATTGCAGAGTTAAATTCAATTCTGTATCCTCTGTTTACCTGTATTTCCCCGCTATCGTCGGTCCATGCCACTCTGAACAAAATTGTGCGTTCTGGCTCCACCATGCGCTCCAGTAATTTCTTGCCTTGGTATACTTCGTTTTCTTCTATAAAAGGGATGACAGTTTCGGCCACCTCTGTTACAGCTTGGATAAATTCAGGTTCGTTTGGATTTCTTTTTTCTACTTCAGAAATGAAATCTTTTATGCTTTGTTTCATTTTGTTATACTTTAATGACAGTGAATTCGTTTATAAGGTGCAAATATAATGTATATCTAAAAAAACATTGCTTTTTTTCAGCTTTTAGCTAAATGTTAAGGATATATTTCTCTGTTAGATATGTTTTTATATATTTGTTACGTCTCAAACTAAACCTAAAACACCATGAATGCCAAGAAATTGCTATTGGTATTTCTCTTCTTAACTACTATTTGTCAAGGAGTTTATAGCCAATTTGGTTTTTCCCATGAAGTTGGAGTAATTACTGGGCCAGTTGCCTTGTACTCAGACTTTGGGCAACGTAATGACTTTGAAACCAACTCCGGTAATATTGGGTTTGGCATTGGACTCATTCACTATCTAAACTTTTCATATAGGGCAGATTGTAATTGTTATACTAAGGATACCTACTTTAACGACCACTTTAAGCTTCGTAACGAAATAGATTATCACGTAACCAATCTAGAACATTTTGGACGATGGGTGGATCCAGACCAACAAGGACAATTTGCCGATCAATTACGAGCTATGAAAGGGAAAACAACTGTTTTTGAAATAGGTTCCCAATTAGAATATTTCCCACTAAGTATTAGAGATTTTGCTGCTGGCGCTTATAAAATCGCACCATTCATTAGCTTAGGCGCACATTATGTAGCGTATGATCCTGAAGTATTTTCAGAACTAGGTGAATTAAACATTGTAGGCGGCCCATTGGCGACCACTCCAGAAAAATATAGAAATGCATTTCAACAAGAGGGCGGTTCCACCTGGGCAATAGTTACCAGCGTAGGTATTCGTTATAAATTAACTCCCTTAAGTGATTTAATGCTAGATGGTAGATGGACGTACTATTTTACAGACTATATTGACGGTTTAAATCCTTCCCTTAATAATAACGGTACAAGACCGGTCCCAGAAAACAAAGCGAATGAGTGGACCTACTGGTTAAACATTGGTTATATTTATTATATCGAGTAAGTTTCGGTTTCGACTCCGCTCAACCTGTGAATAATTTATAAAAGTGCGAACATTAAGTTCGCACTTTTTTTTAAAGGCATGGTTCATAAGCCTTAGGCTGAGTGCAGTAAAAGGCAAAGATTACCCTATGGCTTGTTCTAAATCTGCAATCAAATCTTCTATGTCTTCAATACCTACAGACAATCGAATTAAATTATCTACCACTCCAGTTTTTTCTCGTTCTTCTTTTGGGATACTTCCATGTGTCATGGAGGCGGGATGTCCTGCTAGCGACTCCACACCCCCTAAACTTTCGGCGAGGGTAAATACTTTTAAATTCTCAACGATTTTAATAGCTTGGTCAAAATTATTTCCTTTTGTCACAAAAGAAATCATCCCACCAAAATCCTTCATTTGTACTTTGGCAATATCGTGATTGGGGTGATCCTCAAAACCTGGCCAATACACCTTTTCAATTTTTGGATGCTTTTTTAAATAGTTGGCAATTGCCTTTCCATTTTCACAATGGCGCTGCACGCGTATGTGCAATGTTTTTATACCCCGAAGCACCAAGAAACAATCTTGTGGACCACAAATGGCACCACTAGCATTCTGTATAAAATATAGCTTTTCGGCTAATGCTGAATCTTTAACCACCAAAGCACCCAATACCACATCACTATGTCCGCCCAAATATTTGGTAGCACTATGCATGACTATATCTGCTCCCAAATCTAAGGGTTGTTGTAGGTAAGGTGTTGCAAAAGTATTATCTACAGCCAATAAAACATCGTGCTTCTTAGCGATTGCCGCAGCCGCTTTAATATCTATAATATTTAATAAGGGGTTGGTTGGTGTTTCCACCCAGATGAGTTTTGTCTTATCATTTATATAGTTTTCGATATGATCTGCATTTTGCATTCCAATAAAATGAAATTTGATACCAAAACCTTCAAAAATGCTAGTAAAAAGCCGGTAACTTCCGCCGTACAAATCGTTTGTAGAAATTACCTCATCGCCAGGTTTTAATAATTTCATTACGGCATCAATAGCAGCAAGACCGCTGCCAAATGCGATACCAAACTTACCATTTTCGATACTTGCCAAACAGCGCTCCAAAGCAGTTCTTGTTGGATTGCCGCTCCTGGAATATTGGAAGCCCTTATGTTCTCCAGGGGTAGTTTGAGAATAGGTAGAAGTCTGGTAAATTGGGGGCATAACTGAGCCATAAGCTGGGTCTATAGTTTGCTGCCCTCCGTGAATTGTTTTGGTGTTGAATTTCATATTCGTTCTATCCTTAATTAATAGGAATATCAAAAGTAAGCGTTTCCTTTCG
This sequence comes from uncultured Flavobacteriaceae bacterium, assembly GCA_963799365.1. Taxonomy (GTDB): domain Bacteria; phylum Bacteroidota; class Bacteroidia; order Flavobacteriales; family Flavobacteriaceae; genus Marinirhabdus. The sequence continues at coordinate 352,340 of CAWCWV010000001.1, read as the reverse complement.
TTTCAAGAAAACTGTCGTAGTTTTGTGAGATGAATAACAAAATATACTTTTCTTTAATCGCCTTGGTTATTTTTACTTTTAGTTGCCGAAAAGCGCTTGAAACTCAACCCATCACAATTGCTTCGGAAAATTTAGCCGAATGTGCAACCACAACTTGCCCATCTATTGATGTGGAATATCTTACTGTAAACGGAAATACAAATGCTTCAGAAAAGATTAATGCTGAAATTAAAAATTTTGTCATTCAGTCTTTATACGTAGGGGAAGCAAAAAAAGGAAGTGTTGCTCCTTCTATTGAACAGGCAATGAGAGATTTTATCCAGTTATACCGAAGTCATAGTGCCGAATTCCCAGACCTTTCAGCAACATATTTTGCCGAAATTACTGTGCTTGAAACTTTCAATACAAAAGAATTACTTTCGGTTAGTTGTCGAAACTATCTATACACAGGTGGCGCACACGGCTATGGAGCTATTACCTATAGAAACTTCGATCCAAAATCCGGGAGGCAATTATATTACGAAGATGTGTTTGAGGATGTTTCGGCTTTTGAAGCATTGGCTGAAAAATTATTCAGAAAACAAAATAAGATCCCGGAATACGATAGTATTAATGCCAAAGGCTTTTGGTTTGAAGATGATGCTTTTTATCTTCCTGAAACTTTTGGAATTTCAAAAGAATTCGTGACACTTCAATACAACCAATATGATATTGCTTCCTATGCTGCTGGTCCTATTAAAGTTGAGATCCCAATTTCCGAAGTAAAAGAAATACTGAAAATTTCATTGGAATAGCTTTCTACTTAGATTTAAGAAATAAGTTTTCAATACACATTAATGTCACACTGATCGCAGTCGAAGTGAATTCGGCTCTCGAAATTTGGATAGTCTTTGCCCGTGCTAAGACTTATATTTCACTTAAATACATTTCATCAAAGCCATGACATACCCCAAGTGAATTCCTTCGTGAAAGTTATTGAACTCTATGGCTTCTTTGACGTTCGTTAACGTAGTTTTGGTGGTTACCATATATTCGTTGTAGTTTTTAAACATACCGTTGGTTAAATCTGTTTTGGTTTGTGTAAGCAGGTCGAACAATTGTTTTTTACAGGTTTCTATTTCAGCTTGATTCACATCACCTTCGGGTTTTGTTCCTTTTTTATAGGCTGCAACTTCTTTAGCAGTAATTTGCAATTGCAAATTGGACAGCCCATAAACCAACATTTGATGCACTACTACGCAATGCTTGATATTCCAAAATATATTATTGCTAAAACCGTCTGGAACTTTGTTAAGTTGTTCTAAAGACAGCGTGTCTAAAAAGTGATAAAAGATTTTCCGGGTTTTTAAAGTAATATCTAAAGTGAAGTCCATAACGTTAATTTTGCTCTAAAATACAGGAAATACTCTTTAAAATAAGCTTATTTTGTAGGGAAAATCCTGAAAAACAAACCACATGAAAAAGGTATATTATTTAAGCACTTGCGATACATGTAAGAGAATAATGGACGAAATTAAGATTCCGCAGTCATTCATTACCCAAGATCTAAAGACGCAAGGCATCACTGAAAATGAAGTAGAAGAACTTGTTAATATGACCGATAGCTACGAAGTGCTTTTTAATAAAAGAGCCCGGTTGTACAAAGACAGAAAGCTGAAGGACAAAAAGCTTCTGGAAGAAGACTACCTAAACCTTATCCTGGAACACTATACTTTCTTAAAACGTCCAGTAATTGTGAACAATGACGAGATTTTTATTGGCAACAGTAAAAAAACAGTAGAAGCCGCAAAAAAATCTATTCACGGAGGTAAATAATTGTTAAAGAATATTGGTTAGTTGAAATGAATTAATTGTTGGAAAATGAAGATTTCAATTTTTAAATTGTGGCATATCTTACCACGCGTATCACAAATCTCCAATTAACACTTAACTTTGCACACGTAATACAATCGCAATTGAATCCAAGACTATTAGCCCTACTTGCCGCCACTATTGCCAGTACTATTTACGGTGTTAATCACACAATCGCCAAAGGTTTAATGCCTACTATAATTGGTCCCTATGGTTTTATTTTATTGCGGGTAAGTGGTGCTGCACTTGTTTTTTGGTTGGTAAGTTTTTTTTATCCTTCGGAAAAAATTGATCGTAGAGATTGGTGGCGTATCATTGGATGTGCCGCCTTTGGAATGGTCCTCAATATGAACATGTTTTTTAAGGGTCTAGAGTTATCTACTCCCATAAACAGTAGTGTTGTTATTACAATATCTCCCGTATTATTACTTATACTCTCTGCATTTATTTTAAAAGAACGGATCACCTGGTTAAAAGCTTTAGGGATTTCTTTAGGGCTTGCCGGGGCTTTGACACTCGTTCTTTTTGGAGCCAAAACACAAGCCAATGCGCCCAATATTCCTTTGGGGAATTTGTTGTTTATTGTGAATGCCACATCGTATGCATTTTACCTTATTTTGGTGAAACCTTTAGTAGCAAAATATAACTCCATTACTTTAATGAAGTATTTGTTTTTAATTGCATTTTTTATAAATATCCCCATAGGTTTTTCGCAGTTTTCTGAAGTGAGTTGGCTGGCGTTGGAGTTTTCTGAAATTTGGAAACTGGTATTTGTAGTCTTAGGAACCACAGTGCTTACCTATCTATTTAATATTTATGCTTTAAAGCAATTAAGCCCAGCTGTAATAGGAGTTTTTATGTATTTACAGCCTTTAATAGCAGTAGTTTTTGCCATTATTGTAGGTGCAGATGCGCTCACTCCGATAAGAATTTTTGCTGCCGTTTTAATTTTTTCAGGTGTTTTTCTTGCCACCCGAAAGAAAAAAGTACAAGTAACAAAAGCATAATCAAAAAAAATCCACTGAAGTTCCCTTTAGGGCTAGGGTAGATTTCAGTGGTGTATTTCTTACTACACGAAAGAAAAAGCTTTCTCTTAAAAAAACATAACTTAAAATTAAAACGGAATATCGTATCTTTTAGGTCCTAATTTTAAATACGATACCTTATGAAAACCGAAGAAATTGCAAACAACCTCGTAAAATGGTGTAACGCCGGAGAAGAACACAAATGCTACGAACAACTCTACAGCCCTAATATTGTGAGCGTAGAAATGGAAGGCAGCGAAAACCAAGTAGCCAAAGGGATGGACGAGGTGGCAAAAAAAGGGGAATGGTGGCGTGAAAATTTTGAAGTACACAGCTCAAAAACCAGCCAGCCAACAATAGCCGATAATTGGTTTAGCGTTCGTCATGAAATGGATATTACACACAAGCAAAGTGGACAACGAAGCAGCATGCAAGAATTAGGTGTGTACCAAGTTAAAGATGGAAAAATTGTAAAAGAACAGTTTTTTTATAATACGTAAGGCCTCGATACAAATTAAAAAAGGGGGTAAAAAACAAAGTTTTTTACCCCCTTTTTTAATTCACTCAGCCAGCTTTGATTGTGAGTTTTTTTACGACTCTAATATTTAATTAAAGTTAAATTAAAAGCAAACACAGAGATTCCTGAGTGATTTTTAAATGGCACAGCCATTTAAAAATCATATCGAAGGACCGTTGATGCTATTCCAAATGCTTTGGTAACTGCCCATGCTTCCTAGTATGCTCTTTTGTAATTATATAAAAATCGGCTGTTTTTTCTAGATTATTTAAGTTAGCATATAGCTCTGCAGGGATGGATCGTAACTTACGCTCTGTGAGATCTATCCAGCCAGCCATCATTTCACAGCGCGCCAAATTTCTGCCTTTTTGATCATAAAAATTATGAAGAAAAGAGAAATACATCCCGTCTTCACTTAACCCCTTTAGCTTTATAGAAACTTTTATGGGTTTTCCAGGAAATACTTCTTTAAAGTAAAACATATGCTCATAAAAAACAACAGGACCAATATTGTGACGCTCCATTGCCTCCTGTCCAAAACCATTTTCCAGAAAAAAACTAAGCCGAGTGTGGCTCATAAAATTAATATAAGCGCTGTTGGCCAAATGGCGATTAGCGTCTATATCGTTCCATCGCACTTCAAATTCTTTGGTATACATAGTATTTCTTTTCTTATTTAAGTTTGCAAAATTAAAGGTTCTAAAAATTATGCCGAATGACTTCGCATAACATTAACGGGTTCCTGCTGAATATAAGAAATAACACTATCATAAACTTCTTCACTTTTTAGATCGTGTTTTAATCCTTCTGTAAAAAGAGTTTCAATATTTTTATGCTGCTGAAGGGCTTTCTCAATAGGTTCAAAAGGAGTTATGGTATCGGTTTTATCATGCACTACTAAGAGAGGTTTTTCTACGTTTCTGAAAAAATTCTCCATAAAAATCTCTTGATGTGGAACCTTTAAAATTGAATTTGCCTTTTCCTTTAAAGCATGCATTACCCTTTCCGAAGTCCCCAACAATTCTTGAAAATAAGTAAAAATTACATCCATCCCAGAAGGTGAACCCATTATTACAAAACGTTTAACTGGTAAATTTTTATCATGCAAATAACTATACGCTACTACAAGCCCACCTAAACTATGAGAAATTAAGGTATCTATAATTCCTGCTTTTTCAATGGCCTGCACAATAGCTTTTCTATAAATTTCGAGATTTAAATGATTTCCTTTTGCCATACCGTGTCCTGGCGCGTCAATAGCATAAACCGAATATTCATTTAAATCTAATCTATCCACATAGGGTTTCCACCGTTGGCTATGACTCATCCAACCGTGCAAAAACAACACCTTTTTGGGTCCATTGCCCCAACGGTGCAAGACTGCCGAGTGTCCATCTACCTCCAAAAATGTGGTGGTAGCTTTTGCCAAAAATTGTTTCCCTTTTTCTGAAATGCCAACAGGTCTAACCTTGCAAAAAAGTTTAAAGGCAAACGCTGCACTCCATTCAGGAAAAAGAACCGTTGTAATGTTTATAAAATTTCCTAATAATTTCATCATTATATGTTTCATAACTAATTTGATACCAATTGGTATCTTTATATTTAAATTTTTTTTACACTGAAATTTCCTGAACTAATTTCTTTAAATGAATGATGGTTTTTGAAATAGCATCTGTAGTTCGTTCCAACTTACTCATCATGATACCACCTTCCAACGTGGCTATAAAAATTGTAGCACAAAATTCCGAATCTACCGTAGTTTTAACCTGCCCATTTTTAATACCGTTATCTACTATTTTTCCTAAAGACGCCTTAAATTGGGCCAACATATTAAAAGTTAATTGTCGTAATGCATTATTCGTATCGTCTGCTTCAATAGCAGCGTTCATTAATGGGCATCCTCCTTGGTATATTGGAGTGTGCATATATTTTTCAAAAAAAGCAAAGGTTGCATCCATTTTTAAGCCAAATGTGGGTGCGTCTTGAATAGACTGCCCTAATTCGGTAAACATTAATTTCCCCAAACTTCGCAGTGCTTGTTGCTCCAAATCGCTTTTACTTTCAAAATGACGGTAAATAGCTCCTTTTGTCAACCCTGTGGCCCTGGTTATATCGCTAATAGAAGTTGCCTTATACCCCTGGGTATTAAACAGGTTGGCACTTTCTTTTAAAATTAATTCTTTAGTACTTACCGCATTTCGCATAGGCAAAGATACCGATTGGTATCTAAATAAGTTTGTAATTAACAAAATTTTCATTTGTATATTCGCAATCTAGTATTTTAAACATTTTAATGCCAATAGTTCCCTCAACGTTCAAAGCAAAAGGTCTCTTTAAAAGTGGTCACTTTTCTACGATTTACTCGGCTAAACTACGCCCTATACCTACAGTAATTCAAGAACGGAAACGGTTGGAATTAAGCGATGGAGATTTTGTAGATGTAGATTGGTCGTTTTCAGAAAGAAAGAAAAAGAAAGTTGCTATATTACTTCACGGTTTAGAAGGAAACGCACAACGCGTCTATATAAAGGGACAAGCCAAAATACTCGTTGAAAATGGTTGGGATGTAGCCGCGATGAATCATCGAGGGTGTAGTGGAGAGGAAAATAGACTGTATCTTTCTTATAATTCTGGTAGAACCGAAGACTTATCAGCTTTAATAGATCATATTTTACAACATTACGATTATAACACTATTTCATTAATTGGCTTTAGCCTTGGCGGCAATGTATTGCTAAAATTTCTGGGTGAAAGGGATCATGTTCCAACTCAAATTAAAAGTGGCGTGGCCATCTCTACGCCCTTGTATTTGAGAGGCGCTTTGGAGCAACTTATTAAACCAGAGAACATGGTCTATAGTAAGACTTTTATTAACGACCTACGCCAAAAGTACAAACGTAAAATGAACCAATTCCCTCATGCTATGAATGCAGAAGAGTTGAAGAAAATTCAGAATTTGCTGGACTTTGATAATTTGTATACCGCGAAAGCACACGGGTTTCAGGATGCTTACGATTATTATGCAAAAAGTAGTAGCCTTCAATACTTGCCAAATATTAAAATTCCCGTGCTTATTTTAAACGCAGCAAACGATAGCTTTTTATCTCCAGAATGTTATCCCTTCGATATTGCAAAAAACTACGAAAATATTTATCTTGAGTGCCCTGAACATGGGGGTCACGTTGGGTTTCATGTAAGTAATAAAGTATATTATTCAGAAAAAAGAACGCTAGAATTTTTAAATGGCTACTAATGTTCAATTTTATGGGGCTATAGCATACATCGTTATATTTTTAGCAATAGGCTATTATTTTAAGAGGAATCCTCCTGGTAAAATCAATTGGCTTTACGGGTATAGAACTCGGCGTAGTATGTCTAACCAAAATGTCTGGGATGCTGCCAACCGATACTGGACCCATATTTTTTTCCATTGGCAATGGTTTACTTTTTTATTTCCATTAATTAGCTTCTTTATCTTTCCTACGTACATATTTATGATTACAGTTCTTGGTCATTCGGCATTGCTAATCATAACAATGCCAGCTACTGAAATTTATTTAGATAAACATTTCGACAAAAATGGGAATCCAAAGTGACTTCGCAATGGGTTTTCAAATGCGTATATTTGCATCAAATTTGTGAATTATGATTCAATCTATGACTGGTTACGGAAAGCATGTGATCCAGCTTGCTACCAAAAAAATTACGGTAGAAATAAAATCGCTTAACAGTAAAAGCCTTGACCTGAATGCCAGGGTGCCTTCTTCGTATCGTGAAAAGGAACTTCAGATTAGAAATATGCTTTCAAAATCACTCACCAGAGGAAAAATAGATTTTAATCTGTTTATAGAAATGACGGGCGAAGCGACCAATTCTAAAGTAAATGAAGTTGTTGTAAAAGAATATATTTCGCAGTTAAAAAACGTTATAAATGGGGACGAAACCGAATTGCTAAAAATGGCGATTCGTATGCCAGATGCTCTTAAAACCGAACGCGAAGAAATTGACGATAATGAGTTTGCTGAAATTTTAACGGCGGTAAACGAAGCATTAAAAGAAATAAACATTTATAGAAGTGATGAAGGAGCTGTATTAAAACAAGACTTTTTAGAAAGGGTTGGCACCATTGAAAGTCTCCTAAATGAAGTGCTAACAATAGACGCTAGCCGAATAGACAATGTAAAAGAACGCCTCCGAACAGCTGTAAGTGAGCTAAAAGAAAAGGTAGACGAAAATCGTTTTGAGCAAGAACTTATTTATTACTTAGAAAAATACGACATTACTGAAGAAAAAGTACGCCTTGAAAATCACCTCAACTACTTTAGAGAAGCTATTAATTCTGAAGATTCCAACGGAAAAAAATTAGCCTTTATCACCCAGGAAATTGGCCGAGAAATCAATACCATTGGTTCCAAAAGTAATTTTGCGCCTATGCAACAATTGGTGGTGCAAATGAAAGACGAACTGGAAAAAATTAAGGAACAAGCACTCAACGTACTATAATGAATACAGGAGGAAAACTAATTGTATTTTCTGCACCCTCAGGTAGTGGGAAAACCACTATTGTGAAGCATTTGTTACGCAATGATGATTTAAATCTTGAATTCTCAGTGTCAGCTACATCCCGAGCACCTCGTGGTGAAGAAGTTCATGGAAAAGATTATTACTTTCTTTCGTTACACGATTTCAAACATAAAATGAAGAATGAAGAATTTCTGGAATGGGAAGAAGTATATCGCGACAATTTCTATGGAACGCTCCATAGCGAAATAGAACGTATTTGGGCGATGGGGAAGAATGTAATTTTTGATATTGATGTGGTGGGTGGTTTACGGATTAAAAAAAAATACCCAGAACGCACTCTGGCTGTATTCGTAAAGCCTCCCAGTGTAGATGAATTAAAAATAAGATTGAAAAAACGCTCTACCGAAAGCGAAGAAAAAATAAATATGCGTATTGCAAAAGCAAGCGTAGAAATGGCAACGGCTCCTCGTTTCGATTTTATTATCCTAAACGACTCCCTGGAACACGCGCTGGATGAAGCAGAAAAACTAGTGGCAGCACATATTGCAAAACCTATTTTTAAAGATGTCTCTGAAGAAGGATAAACAAATTGGCCTCTATTTTGGCACTTTTAATCCTATTCACGTAGGACATCTTACCCTTGCCAACCATATGGTGGAATTTGGTGAGCTAGATGAAGTTTGGATGGTAGTAACCCCTCACAACCCGCACAAGAAGAAAAACACTTTGCTGGATAACCACCATCGGATTGCCATGGTAGACATTGCTTTAGAGCATTATCCAAAAATTAAGTCCAGTAAAATTGAATTCGACTTGCCACAACCTAATTACACGGTAAACACTTTAGCCGTTTTAGAAGAAAAATATCCTAAGCAGCAGTTCTGCCTTATTATGGGGGAGGACAATTTAAAGAATCTTCATAAATGGAAAAATTATGAAGTTATTTTAGAACGCTACGCTATTTATGTATATCCAAGGATTAACACCCCCAAGCCCCCCTCAACGGGGGAGTCACAAGCAAATCCCCCCTTGAGGGGGGCTTGGGGGGTGTCTGCCGATTTGACAAATGTACATGTTGTGAACGCCCCCATTATGGAAATTTCTTCCACCTTTATTCGTAAAGGAATAAAAGATGGTAAAAACATAAGACCTATGCTACCGCAGAATGTTTGGGAATATTTGGATGAAATGAATTTTTACAGGTAAGGATGGAAAAAAATATCTCTTTAAAATAATAGTTAAGTCCAAGCGCATAGTTAATGATTCTTTAAGATAAAAAGATAACATTCAAGTCTATAATGTGATTTTATTGAACAAATAAGTTATTGAATAGTAAGTATCTCCACCAAGTTCAGAAAAATAAATATTGTATCTTCATTTAGTTGAAATGACAAAGAATGATTAAATTTTATACCTTGATTTTTGGTTTAATCGTACTACAGCAAGTTTTTGCTCAAAATTATGTCTACGAGCAATTTGATGTAAACGATGGACTGCCAAGCTCTCAGGTTTTTGATTTTCACCAAGACAAAAACGGCTATTTGTGGATTGCTACAGACAGAGGGTTAGCGAGGTTTAATGGATATGAATTCGAAACATTTGGTATTGAAGAAGGACTGCCAGAGGTTGCCATACTCGACTTTTTCCCACAAGCCAATGGCAATATATGGTTCACTACCATCTACAATGAATTATTTTACTTTAATGATGATTTCGAAGGTTTTACTCCTTACAAATATAATGCTGTATTAAAAAGTAATATCAATTCAGACCTTAATCGGGTTGAAAGTATCTATATAAATTCATTAAATCAAATGCATTTTGGCTTTGCAGGAGGAAATGATCTAGTCCTATTAAAGATATCGGAAAAAGGAGAAGTTCTTAAAAGAGCCAATGGGTTAGCATATGCTAATAACGCTGCGCTACGTTTAAATTGTTCTATCTATGAAAATAATATTCCTTTCGTCTATTTTGATTTTGGCGAAGGAATGGCTAAAAAGAACACTTTTTCTTTTCAAACTGACTCTTACGCACTGCTAGAAGCTGCATATCTATCTAAAAATAAACGGTGTGCTTTTATAAACGAGCAAAATGAGAATGAATTTGTAATTATTGATGAAGAAGGGGTTGTAATAAAAAAAGTGCGGCCACCATCCAAAACCTTAAACATAGTGGCTTTAGATGATAGTAAATTCATGATTGGCTATCATGGTGAAGGAGCTGAAATCATTGATGATGAAGGTACGGTCCTGTCTCACATTTTACCTCATGAATCTATAACAAGTGGGTTTATAGATAGAGAAGGAGGCTATTGGTTTTCAACAGTAAATTCTGGAATATATTATATCAGAAATTTCAATTTACAATTATGCAATATTCCGAATAATGATAGTTCCATAAACTCTTTGGCTAAGAGTAAATCGAACGAATTATTTGTAGGCTACAGCAATGGCGATATTATAAAACTAAATAATGAAAAGAATTTTAAAAGTGTTTATAAGTCGCAATCAAATACCAAAGCATTAGTTGAGTATAGCGAGCAAAGAAACCACCTTCTTTTATACTCAGATTCTATATTTATTTCGAATCAAGATCGACTAACATTTGTCAGTAGTGAGTATACAAGAAAAATTTCAGAAGAGAGTAGTGACGGAATATTCATATCCTACACAAATGGATTCTTTAAAATTACCCATAAAGACTCCATATCTTTAATAAGAACCCCTTTTCGCACATTGGATGCAATGCCTGCACATGATAAAATTTATCTGGCTTCTATCTTTGGTCTGCATAGTTATAAAAATGGTGCGTTTACATCAGAAAAGACGAGATCAAAGCTACTAGATGTTGGAATAGAAGATCTTGACTATAACCACTGTAAAGATGAGATATACCTTGCAACCTTAGGTAAAGGACTTGTTATAATTTCAAAGGATAGCACCTATAACATAACCACAAAAGAGGGGCTGCAGAGCAACATCATAAATGAGGTTCACATTGAAAATGAAACAGAAATTTGGTTGGCAACAAACAATGGTGTGAACAAAGTAAAATTTAATAATGACGGAGCGTACACAATTTTTGGGTTAGATCATTCAGACGGTCTCCTGTCTAACGAAGTACAAGATATTGAGATCTTAAATGACACTGTGTTTATTGCCACCAAAAAAGGGTTAATGCAAGTCTCCAAAAGTAATTTCTCTAAGAGAAATGAATTAGAAAACATCTTATTTAGTATAAAAAGTATTGTGCTAAATGATAGCACCTATACTACCAAGGAAAAAAATTCCTTTAGTTATAAAGAAAACGCTTTAGATTTTAATTTGGAGGGTATTTCTTTTAAATACAAGGATAGATTGCGCTACTACTATATGCTCGAAGGACTTTCAAACACTTGGCAAAGCACTGTCAATAGAAGGGTTCGATTTCTTTCTTTACCTCCTGGCAGCTATAATTTTAAAGCTAAAGTTTGTATTGATAAAAATAACTGTTATTCGCAAGTTATTGATTTTCCATTTTCAATTAGTCCACCATTTTGGAAAACAGGATGGTTCTACACATTGATTCTATTGGGTTTTGGATTACTAATTTATTGGTTTTTTAAAATCAAAATATTATTATACAACAGAGATGTTACAAGGGAATTAATAAGATTTTTAATTAAAAAAATGAGCCCTGATAAAAATTACATCCTTTTTAGGGAAGCAGGACAAGATGTTCGTATTAGCTCTTTAGATATTATCTATGTAAAATCTTCGGGGAATTATATTGATATTATGACACAAAATAAAAAGTTCACCATTAGAGAAAAAATAGGTGATTTTATTTCTTTACCTCCAGACCCTTTAGAATATATACAAATCCATAGATCATATATTATTAGATTGGATGCTGTAACATCAAAATCTTCAAATAAAGTTATTCTGAAAACGGGAATAGCATTGCCTGTTGGAAAAAAATACCTGCCACAATTAAATAAAATAGTGTATTAAAAAATATTGTTTTAAAAATTCGTCACTATTTAAACTTATTTCATCACAATTTCTTTGTTTATAGTGCCCTGAGAGGCTGTTTGTTTTAATATTGTCTGCCTTAATAAAATAGTCAAAGCAGTAAATACCGATATTAATAATGAACTTTGAATCTAAAATTGCATTCATTTTTATTCCTTTTTTTGGAATATTTAGTTCTGTATTTGCTTAATTAAAAAAGCTTGATTAGACTTAAAAAACCTACAAATGCAAAAAGAGCCAAGAAAAAACGCTGTTATAGATTTGAATAAATTCAAATTCGATTTCAACCTCTTTGTTCCAAATCAAGAGGATGAAGATGATCAAAAAACAACTGTGAGTGAAAAGAACAGTTGAAAAAAACCGCCCTTCCGTTCAAGATTGAACATCCGGGCGGTCATAACCAACCAAAAAGTTGTCAATATTTTCTAGAAAACGCTAATTTTCTTCGTTTGTTGTTTTATAATAGCTTTAGGAATTCTTAACGTTCCTCTACTTGTTTTGTATTCAATGTATCCGCTACCTCTAAACGTATATACAGTTCCAGAAGTTTCGTGAAACAATTCTATTGTGTTGTCATTGATAACGTTCAACTCAAAGTATTCATTGCCCAGATAATCATAATCCAGTGTTAAATATTTCAGATAATTAGTACCTGGCACATCGTCTACATTAAAGATTCCTGTGTAATCCCAAAACAAATTATAAATATCACTTCCCACTGGATCTTGTGAACTCTGAAAATTTCCATCACCACCACCAGGTAAAAATTGCAGAAAGTGCTCGTTGTCAAATTCGTTTGGGGATCCGCCTTCGGTAGATAGTTTTTCCCAGGCTGTATATTCCTGCACAAAATAATGTATGTTCTCGTAGAACAATAAATCGTAATCAAAATTACTTCGTTGATAACCTACCAAAACATACCTTAGACCAGAGTTTGGATTGTACAATTCAATTTCTGTATCATTTAATTGGGTAACGTCAAAGGTTACATACCCATCTAGATCGTGATGTATGTCGAGTACAAAATCGTACGCATCATAATATCCCACGCCTATTCCATAGCCATATCCTTGGTCTCCAATCCCTACTAGATTGTTATTGGCCAGCACATCTCCATTTCTAAAGGATAAAGTAAACGCCAGCTGCATAAAAGGAATCTGTCCCGTAGCGTTTGAACGATTAATATCTACATACCACAACTCATAAGAGTTTAATAATTGGTTTAAGGTAATGGAAGGGACAGGATCTATATAAGGATTTGCAACAACTACCGTTTCTTCCACATAACAAGAAGTAAATACTGTTGCCAAAAGAGCAAAGCCGAAAATAAATTTTAGTACCTTCATAACCGTTCATTTTATGCTTCGAGAAATAAATTCTGAAAGCGATTTACATTAACTGAAAGTCTAAAAGTGTGCCAAAACTATATTAATTTGAATATCAGGGTTTTAAGTAGTATTTAATTTTCCGTATTTTTGATCCTTAGCCCGACCTTCATCAAAGGAAGCGTTAGAAAATCTCAATTTTTGCAGCAATTAATCACATATATATCATATGAATAACCAACCGAAATTTGCAGTTTTTGGAGGCGGAAGCTGGGCCACGGCAATTGTAAAAATGCTTTGTGAAAATCTAGACGAAGTAGGTTGGTATATGCGTAGTGCTTATGCATTAGAACACATTAGAAAAGAGTTGCACAACCCCAATTACTTATCTTCGGTTGAATTTGACACAAAGAAATTAAAATTAAGCAATAACATTAACGAACTGATAGGCTATGCAGACTATCTTATTTTTGTAATTCCGTCGGCATTTGTTCATTCAGAATTAGAACAGCTCACAGCATCATTGAAAGGAAAGGTGATTTTTTCTGCTATAAAAGGTATCGTGCCAGAAAGTAGCTTAATTGTAGGAGATCATTTTTATACACACTATAAGATTCCATTTAAGAACATAGGTGTGATTACGGGCCCTTGTCACGCTGAAGAAGTAGCCCTAGAGCGTCTCTCCTACCTCACCATTGCCTGTGCAGATAATGAGAAAGCTGAAATTGTTGCCAATGCCTTGCGTTGCGATTATATAAAATGCACCACTAGCGACGATGTTATTGGTACCGAGTATGCCGCTATGCTTAAAAATATTTATGCGCTAGCCGCAGGAATTGCACACGGTTTGGGCTACGGAGATAATTTTCAGAGTGTTTTAATGAGCAATGCCATTCGCGAAATGAAACGCTACGTAAAGAAAGTACATAAGATGAAACGCGATATTAATGACTCTGCCTATTTAGGAGATTTGTTGGTAACAGGCTATTCTACCTTTAGCCGAAACCGTCTCTTCGGAAATATGATAGGAAAAGGCTACACCGTAAAAAGCGCTCAAATGGAAATGAATATGGTAGCCGAGGGCTATTATGCGACCAAAAGTGCCTACGAACTCAACCACGCTAAAAAGAAAAAAAGTGCAAAAACACCAATTATTGATGCCGTCTACAGCATTTTATACGAAGGAAAAGATCCAAAGAGCGTCATGAAAAAATTAACCGAGAAGTTAGATTAAACTAACGCGCTAACACCCCTTTTCTACCCAATACAGGCAACATTACAGCATTATCTTCTGTAATAGAAAAACGAGGGAGTTCAAAACGTTTGTCGTACATTTTGTTGTTTAGAAAATAGGTAATAGTAAAAAAATTATCTAGCTTAAATACACTCTCATCTATGTATTCCAGTTTTGCGAAACCTTTTGCAGGTACTACTGGAATAGACTTGCGCATGGGTGCCGTCATATCTTTATCGTCGTATCCTTGTGCGACTACTAAAACGGTTTCAATAGGTAGAGCACCATCATTAATCAAATAAATATTCCAATCGTGCGTGTTGTAATCTTCATTTAACTCAAATACCGCCGCCACATATACATCCTTCACTTGAGGAATTTCAATATCTTTTTTCATAACAAATTTTAATGAAACTGTTCCCTTTTAGGGGCTAGAGGCTTAATCTGCACTCTTAAACTGCTCCAGAAAACGCAAATCGTTCTCACTTAGCATTCTAATATCTGGGATTTGATGCAAAAGCAAAGCGATACGATCTATTCCCATTCCAAAGGCAAAACCAGAATACTCGGTGCTATCTATACCACAGTTTTCTAGAACATTTGGGTCTACCATGCCACAACCCATAATTTCTAACCAACCTGTTCCTTTGGTCATTTTGTAATCGGTTTCGGTCTCCAGACCCCAGTAAACATCAACTTCGGCGCTTGGTTCGGTAAATGGGAAATAAGAAGGTCTTAACCTAATCTTCGACTTTCCGAAGAGCTCCGTCGTAAAATATTGTAGTGTTTGTTTCAAATCTGCAAAGCTCACTCCTTTATCCACATACAATCCTTCCACTTGGTGAAAAAAGCAATGCGATCGTGCCGAAATAGCTTCATTTCTATATACACGTCCAGGTGAAATGGTGCGAATGGGCGGTTTGTTATTTTCCATATACCGCACCTGTACAGTAGAGGTATGTGTTCTTAGTAGCACATCTGGATTGGTCTGGATAAAGAATGTATCCTGCATATCGCGTGCTGGGTGGTACTCGGGTAAATTTAATGCTGTAAAATTATGCCAGTCGTCTTCAATTTCAGGCCCTTCAGAAACGTTAAACCCAATTCTTGAAAATATATTGGTAATTTTATTTTTAACAATCGAAATCGGATGACGCGATCCTAATGAAATAGGTTCTCCAGGACGAGAAAGATCGCCATACTTGCCTTTGCTGTCTTCGGTGTTTTCTAGCGCTTCCTTTAAGGCATTTACCTTCTGCTGCGCTGCATCTTTAAGCGAATTCATTGTTTTTCCAAATTCCTTTTTCTGGTCATTCGGAACATTTTTAAATTCAGCAAAAAAATCGTTCAGCAATCCTTTTTTTCCAAGATATTTAATTCGGAAGTGCTCAATCTCATCAGGATTCGCAGCTTTAAAAGCTTCAACTTCGGCAATGTGTTTTTTTATAGTCTCTATCATCGTTCGATACGTTCTCAACAAATGAACGTTTTTGTTTTATGAATGGGCAAAATTACGGAAACTCCTTTAAACGAATGCTCTTTGGGTTTTGGAATTTCCTTTTTTGAAATTTTATGTAAGTACTTCATTTGCTAAAAAATACTGAACAATGGCTTCCTTCATTAACACACTTTGTTCCCCTGCCTTTAAAGGTGGTAATTGTTCCAACATGATGTAATGGGGCCACCCCTGATCGTCGAAATAATCAAACTCATAATATCCAAAGGGTTCCAACAATCGGCAAATGGCAATGTGCATAAGGTCTAATTTTTCATCTTTTTTAAACTTTCTATGCAACTGCCCCAACTCTTGTACACCTATTAAATAAATTATAGCGTCCAGATCTAGCGTATCGCCATCGGCAAAACGATTGCTCAACAAGGACACCAACGTTTCCCATCTTTCCTTTAATTCTTGATCTCTTGCCATGGTATGCCCGTGAACGCGGGTATCTTTTAAATTAATCTAACAATTTACAAAGGTACAGTGTCCTGTTGTAATTTTGAAGTAACGCTCGCCTATAATTGAATTTTATAACTTTACTTTCTAAAAATTAAAATGGTCTGCCATGAAACCAACCAAACAACAAGAAGCTGAACTTATACAGACGCTGGAATCTCGGTTTAAAAATAATAGGAACCTTCATAAAGGATTAGCGTGGAATGATGTTTTTAAGAAACTGAATAACAATTCAGAAAAACTTTGGACATTGTTTGAAATGGAACAAACCGGAGGCGAGCCCGATGTTGTTGAATATAATCCTAAAAATAATACATTTATATTTTACGATTGTGCTCCTGAAAGTCCCAAAGGCCGGAGAAGCATTTGTTACGACCGCAAAGGGCTAGAGTCCAGAAAAGAACACAAGCCTAAAACCAACGCTATAGATATGGCGACCAAAATAGGCATTGAGCTATTAAACGAAGCGGAGTACAGAAAATTACAGGGGCTAGGGGATTTTGACACAAAAACATCCAGCTGGCTAGAAACCCCTGACCATATTCGAAAACTTGGAGGTGCTATTTTTGGAGATTTCAGATTTGGGACTGTTTTTATTTATCATAATGGACCACAATCCTATTACGCTGGAAGAGGTTTTAGAGGTAAACTAAAAGTTTAGCTCCAGATAATGCATACTGCCCATACCTTAATTCATTTAGTTTTTCATACTTTTAAAACTTATACCAAACAGCAAGTTGCTAAGCTGAATATCGCTGTTTAAATTATAACGCACCATATGAATACCATAGACATTGTTTTAAGCGTAATCCTTCTCATTGCATTTGTAGTGGGTTTTAAAAAAGGACTTTTTGTAGCTCTGGCTGGATTAATTGGTGTTATTGCCGGGGTGTATGGTGCTGTATATTTTTCTGAATATGCTGCGGGCTATATAGCAGGTTGGACAGATTGGAATGAGCAAACTGTAAACCTTGCTGCCTTTGCAGTTACCTTTTTAGTTATAGTTATTGTCATTTCGATGGCCGGGAAAGCACTCACCAAAATAGCCGATTTCGCAGCATTAGGGATCATTAACAAATTATTTGGCGCCGTTTTTAATGTCTTGAAATTTGCCTTTATAGTAAGCGTAGTCTTTATGTTTGTAAATGCTTCTCCAAAATTTTCTATTCTTTCTGAAGAAGATAGACAGGAATCTGTTTTATATAAGCCCGTTGCTAGTTTGGCGCCATTAGTTGTTCCTTATATTTTGAGAGAAATTGATGGGTTTGAAGAAACCCCTTCCGAATTTGACGATTAAATTTGCATTTTTTTAAGCATATTTCGTCAAATTCGGAAGGGGGCACTTCATCTTGAGTAATTACACCACATCTTTCACATTTGCCCTAATGTAATCCATAGCTCCTTTAAACGATTTTACGATACATTTTTCCGGAACTAGATCTGGAATTATATCAATAGACTGCATCATTACCTCAGGTTGTTTTTGAAGACTCACTAAAATAATTTCTACATTGTTTTGTCTTAAACGAAGTAGCATTTCTTCCATAGCATACAACCCTGATTGGTCTATATAAGGCACTTTTCCCATCCTAATAATTAAATGTGTTGCAGTGGCAGGAATTCCTTTTGCCAGTTCTTGAAAATCGCTTGTATTTCCGAAGAAAAGTGGGCCATCCAAACGTTTTATAAAAACTTCTTCTTTCAAATGTTCTGGGAAATTCTTTTCGTCATTCCATGCATGTCCAAACTCATCTGCATTCCCCAATGGAACTAGTTTTGAACGTTTTGCAGAAACATCTCCAATCTTTTTCATAAAAATTAAAGACGCGAGTACCAGTCCAATCCCTACAGCATACACCAAGTTCCAAAAAACTGAAAGTAACAATACAACCAACATGACTACGATTTCGCTTTTTGGCATATTTGGTATTGCCTTAAGGCCTTTGTAATCCATCACGCCAATTCCTACCGTAATCAAAATTCCTGCGAGAACTGCGGCGGGTATCTGTGATGCAACGGGACCTAATGCCAATAGAATAATAAGCAGTAGTACTGAAGCTACCATACCTGAAAGCTTTGTAGTTCCGCCAGAGTTGATATTTACAACCGTTCTAATGGTCGCTCCTGCACCTGGAATACCTCCAAAGATGGAAGAGATACTATTACCTATACCCTGCCCTATTAATTCCTGATTAGGATTATGTTTAGTCTTCGTCATATTATCTGCCACGACCGAAGTTAGTAAAGAATCTATCGCACCTAAAAAAGCGAGTGTTAGCGCTGTAAATATATAGGGAGAAATTTGTCCAATACTGAAATTGGCAAACATATCCAGATTAGGCAATGGAAATCCACCTGGGATCGTCTCAATTGGCTGATAATCTAACTTCAAAAAATAGGCGCCTGCCGAAACCACCAGCAGTGCGACCAATGTGGAAGGAACCGCCGTGGTGATCTTTTTAAAGCCAAAAATTATAATAATAGTGAGTGCGGCGAGCCCAAACTCCAGCCAATTAATGGTATTGATAGCTCTTGGCAATGTTTTAATAGACCCTAAAACTCCAGAACTTGCTGCTTTTGCAAGTGTTTTAGACTCTAGTAGAATGTCATTTTCTGTAATCCGTTCAGCCCGATTTACTGTTTCCTTAAAATCTTCTAGCACTAAAATTCCTTCACCAGCTTCCTCTTTAAGAATCTTATCCAACAAAACCTCTTCGGCAGCGGGTTTAAATTCATTAATAAATTCTTCATCAGCATTTGCATAATACCCCATCATAGGCAATAATTGCGTCACGAGAATAATAACACCAATAGCTGTCATAAAACCGGAGACAACAGGATAGGGAATATACTTTATATACTTTCCCAAACCGAGTACCCCTAATAAAACCTGCATGAGACCAGCTAGCAAGAACACCAAAAGTATATAGGGAAGTGCTTTTTCTACATCTCCATCGTTTGCAGCAATAATCCCAGCGATAATAACCATAGACACTGCTGTCATAGGGGCTGTCGGACCCGAAATTTGCGTATTTGTTCCTCCAAATAGAGAAGCAAAAAAACCAATAAAAATAGCTCCGTATAATCCAGCATCGGGTCCTAAACCAGATTGTACACCAAAAGCTAATGCTAAGGGTAAAGCAACAATACCAGCAGTAATTCCTCCAAAGATATTTCCGCGGAGATTGGTAAAGATATTTTTCATAAAGAAATTTATTTAGGTTTGATGGTGGTTTTAAAATTCTAAGCAACTAATCTCTAAAAGTAATTAAAAGAGGGTGATAACAGCTTGTTATCACCCTCTTCTTTAACATAAATTTAAAACTGTTTGCCCAAAAGCAGCTTTTATAGAAAATCTACAGCACCAGAAGCAACATCATATACTGCACCTACAATTGTAATATCGCCATCATTTTCCATGTCTCTCAACAATGGACTATCGTTACGCATATTGAGCATTGTTAATTCAACATTTTTATATACTACATCATGCACAAAAGAAGCGTTAGAGCTGTTTCTTAAGTTGGCATCCTCCGGAGATTTCACTGCCTCTACAGAAGGTTTTATTTTTGCTAGCAAAGGTGTAATGTTACCTAGTTGCACATCATCACAAGCTCCTTTAACAGCGCCGCAACCCGTATGTCCTAGTACAACCACCGCTTTACTTCCAGCAACTTTACAACCATATTCTATACTTCCCAATAAATCCTCGTTTACAATATTGCCTGCAACACGTGCGCTGAAAATATCACCAATCCCCTGGTCGAAAACTAACTCTACAGGTACGCGAGAATCTATACAACTTAATACAACGGCAAATGGATATTGCCCTCCAGAGGTATCTTTCATCTGTCCTAATAAGTCCCGATTTGCTTGTTTGGTTTGTAGAAATCTTTGGTTCCCCTCTTTTAATGCTGAAATTGCAGATTGAGGTGTATATAAGCTTTGTGTTTCTTTAGTTTGTGCTTTCATCTTTGTTTTATTTTTAATATTTATAATATAGTAAAATTTTGTTTAAAATTGCCTAGTTATTGGAAAGCAATAATGGAATTTTTATAGTGTAGGCTAATTCATTTAATTCTGAAATGGATAAACTGTCTGAACTATTGGAAGCAGATTTTCGGTCTACAAGCAAAAGATTCACTTTATTTATATCCATATAATTGGACATAGTTTTTAATGTTTGATCATTTTTCTCGAATACATAGGAAACTAACGACTCATTCTTAGTTTCATTTTCAATGACAGGTTCTTTATCTTTACTGGTAACCCCGAAAGAACGAATTGGTTTACCTGTATTGGAAATAATGGTATTCATCAAAGGAATTGTAGAATTAAAGGTAGTTGAATTAAATAATCCTAAACACAATTCGGTCTTAGCTTCCAATACATTCTCATTATTTGCAACCATAACCACTCCCTGAAAATTTTTCAAGATAAAAGTGAAGATGTTGTCCCCTAAAAAAACAGGTGTTTTTGACGTTCTTTTTCCTAAAACAACAATATCTGGTTTGGACTTTTCAATATAATCTGTTATCTCATTTTTAAGATTTCCAAAACTAAAAAAAGGATTTACCTTCATCTGTGTATCTTCTGAAACCAACGCACACATATCTTCTAATTTCTTTTCTACAAGAACAAAATTATCCTTTAAAGATCTCACAGCTGACAGGTGACTTGTTTTTTCAACTACTTTTGTAGGTTTACGAACATGAAAAACCTCAATCTCACCGTCTATTTCTTTCGCTATTCTTGATGCACTTCTCAAAACCTGAACGCTATCATCAGTTAGATCCGAAAGCACCAATACCTTGTATTTATTTTTATTTTTCATAAGTGTCGTATTATGCTGTTTTTGGTCTAAGTCTAAAGAATTCTATAAAGCTATCGGGGTTTTCCACCACCCCACGGTCTGAAATCAACTTAATATCAATATTCCTTTCTTTTGCCTTAAAAGCAAAATCATCCAGAATTTCAATAATATCGTTATCTAGATACCTCGTTTTTCTTACGTCCAATTCCAAGTACGTATCTCTTGGCAAGCTATCTAGTTCTTTAAGAATAGCTCCTTTATTGAAAAAAGTAACCTCTTCGGCAAGTGTCATGTTTATTTTATGCTTGCCATTACTCTTATCCTCAATATGTAAGAAATGTGAATTCTGGTAACTTTTCAGTAAAACAATTACAATACCTACGGCCAAACCTAATCCAATACCAATAAGCAAGTCTGTAAAAACAATTCCTACAACGGTTACGACGTAAGGAACAAACTGTTTCCATCCAGCCTTGTACATGGCTTTAAAGGTTGATGGTTTTGCAAGTTTATAGCCCACAATTAATAAAATAGCTGCTAATACCGAAAGCGGAATCATATTCAAGATTGTTGGAATTATAATTACTGAAATCAATAAAAAGAAACCGTGAATAATTGCCGAAGCTTTCGATTTTCCGCCAGATTGAATGTTGGCTGAGCTTCTTACAATCACTTGGGTAATAGGTAATCCTCCAATCATTCCAGAAATCATATTTCCAGTTCCTTGGGCTAGTAATTCTCTGTTGGTTGGAGTAACACGTTTTTCAGGATCTAATTTATCTGTGGCCTCTACACAAAGTAACGTTTCTAAACTAGCTACTAAGGCTATAGTGAAGGCAACTATCCAGACTTCAGAGTTTGTAATGACTGCAAAATTTGGAAAACTAAACTGTCCAAGAAAAGAATCGAAGCTATCCGGCACAGGAACCTGCACTAAATGTTCGGAAGATATTGCAAGCGAATCATTTCCTTGTGTTACTACAAAATATACAATACCTACAACCACAGCAACCAAAGGCCCTTGTATCAGTTGAAAAATCTTTCCTTTTTTTGAAAGAATATTGCTCCATAATAATAAAATTCCTAAACTCACAAAAGCGATTATAGTAGCTCCTAAGCTAATGGAGTTAAACGCTACAAATATTTCGGAAAATGTATTTTCACCATCTACTTGAAAGAAAGCAAAATCACCTTCAGGATCTGCGTCATACCCAAAAAAGTGAGGAATTTGTTTCAGGATAATAATCAGTCCAATACCTGTAAGCATTCCTTTAATTACTGAAGATGGGAAATAATAGCCAATAACTCCAGCTTTTAATATTCCAAAAAGTAATTGAATAGCACCTCCTAAAACCACAGCAACCAGAAAGTTTTCATACCCTCCTAAAGTGCCAATGGCAGTTAAAACAATAGCTGCTAGACCGGCTGCAGGACCACTCACCCCAATTTGTGAGCCACTTAAGGCCCCAACTATAATTCCACCAACTATTCCAGCAATTAAACCAGAAAATAGTGGCGCGCCACTGGCCAAAGCAATTCCTAAACACAATGGAAGGGCAACAAAAAATACTACGATACTCGCCGGGAGATCGCTCTTAATTTTAGAAAACATAACATAAATTTTTTAACCGATACTATATCGGTTAGTTTGTAAATTGAGCTCAAGAGAGCTCCTAAAACCTAAAAAATTTAGCTATAGTCTGGTGGTGGAGAAATGGTTTCTTGAGATAGAGATTCCCAAAATTGAGATTTGAAACCAAATTTATTTACTTTCTCAAGAATGTCTCTAGTAAGAAAATTTGCATTTACGAGTTCGGGAGCATTGTACTCTTTGGCTCCTAATTTGTAAGTTTCTGAAGTTTCTTCTTCATTCATAGAGAACAAAGTCGAAAGATTCGTGTCAATATTGCAGAAAGTAACTATTGCCGGTGTGAAGATACACCAAGAAAAAACAATCAGAAAAAAAATACTTTTTAGCTGCAATGGTTCTTTTTTAAGAAAAACAAAAATACTACTTGAAAATTGTATTCCTGTTAAGCATATCTTAAATCTATAATCTTTTTAAGTCGCTAGCCGGAATCCAACCGTCCTTTCCGTTTGCTAGAAGTACTCGCACCCAACTCTCTTCAGTTTCTGTAATTTGTACTTTTGTTCCTTCATGCAACACAAAAGCGCCAGCACTGCCCATATTGGGTTCACTCCTTACTTCTATACTTTCAGAAAAAACAATAGCTGGCTGGTCTTTTAAAACATCACCATAAGTTTGATATGCCATTACCAATCCAACTATTACGACAAATACAGAAATCATGGAAGTGATAAAAAACAGACGCTTTTTGCCTTCAGCAGTAGCAAACCAGTAACTTAAAAATAGCAACCCAAATAAAATTGCGCCAGTAACTGCTGTAATTGCCCAACCATCATACGTTAAAACACCTGCCAGTTGCTCGTACCATCGTTTAAAAATAGTTTTCGGTAATGGTTCAATGGCATCGATACGTGCATTTTCAGCAAATTTCAGATTCGTTTTTATATTTTGGTCTGCAGGCGCTAATTGTAATGCTTTTTCATAATAATAAATACTTGGCGCCACTTTATTTAATTTATAGCTGGCATTCCCTAAGTTGAAATATAAAGCTGCAGAATGCTTCCCATTTTCCAGTACTTTTTCCCAAGAATTAATAGCGTCCTGAAACTTTCCGTTTTTGTAGTGCGCCGTTCCTTGATCAAAAAGTGCATTGTTTTGCCCCCAACTTAAAGCTGAAAATAAGAACAACAGTATGAAAAGTAGCTTTTTCATCTTATTTAATTTGTTTGTCTATCGTTGAAATAATACGAACTGCTTTCTCATAATCCTGCTGCATTGCTACCTGACTTGTGGGAGTGTAACGTGCGTATTCACAACTTTTTAATACCAGAATAAATTCTGAAATTACCGGCTGTTCTACTTGCCTTTCATCCAGCAATGTTGAAATTCTCTCTTTGCTGAAATCGCTTGTTTCGATATTTAACTTTGCTTTCAAATAATTATGGAAAGCGCGTTCCAGCGATTCATAAAAAACCACACGGACGTTCAGGTTTTTCTTGGCTTCGCCTAAGTATTTCTTGGCCAAGCGATCTGCCTTCCTTAGTCTGTTCCCTTCCGTATCTGCGAGCCTTTCTCTACGTTTTCTACCTGCTACAATAAACAATGGGATTAACAACATAGGCCCTCCTAGTAAAGACCAGAATAATTTCGATTTAAAAAATGGTGTTGTAGCAATAGGTGTTAGATTGGCGTCTAGATTTATAAATTTAAACTGCGCGTCGTCTAAATTGTTTGAAGCTACCTCAGTTTTATTTTCATCGGGTTTTGAAGTGGCAACAGGACCGTTTTCAACGTTAATAACTAACTCTTCACTAGACAAGGTTTCGTAGCGTTCGGTTCTTGGATTAAAATAGGAAAATGTGATAGGCCGGACAGGATAATTGCCTTTAAACTGGGGCACAACCGTATATTTTTCAGAAATATTTCCGCGCATCCCATCACTTTGTACGGTTACTTGGTTATCCCGCTCTGGAGTATATACTTCCAAAGCACTGGGCAACTTTAAACTTGGAAGATCGAATAATTTTAAATTCCCTTTTCCTGAAATTTTAGCAGTTAGTTCTAGTGATTCATTGGCATCCAAGGTTGTTCTACTGGGTATTACTGTAAACTGAAAATCACCAACCGCACCCGTAAAATCGTCTGGTTTTCCTTGAATAGGTAGTGGTTTTACATTGATGGTTCTACTTCCAGCTGAAACGGTTTTATTAACACGAACCATGCGCTGTCTTCCAAAAATGTCGCGTTGATTGCTGCGTACGTCCACCGGAATATCTAAGGTTAGGGGCTCAATATCTAGTTCGCCTGTTTTTTGAGGATACAAGACAGTGGAACGCAATACAACATAGCGATAATCCTCACCCTGATATTTTCCTTCGTAAATTTTATAATTGCCTTGGGTGTTGATATTTTGACTCCAGAAGTCGGCATATTTTGGCGAATTTACCTCGCGCCAATTACTGGTAATACTCACATCATGAGAAACATATAATTTATAAGTAACCGTAATAGCTTCACTTAAATAGGGGTTGGAATTTGAAATTTCGGCCACTAAATGCACATTTTCCTCTGCGAGATATTCAGCATTACTACCGTCTTTAGAAATTTTTACGGCATCGCCCACATTTATAGTTATGGGAGATGTTTTATAAGTTTCTCCAGCAATTTCTATAGTGGCTTGACCAATGCTGGCATTTCCTTTTTGTAGTGGCGACAGAAAATAAGAATAGGTTTTGGAATAACTTCGCTTCCCATTAATATAGGAGTTGCTAATGGCCTGATTGGGACCCCCTACCACACGGAAGCCTTCAAAATCTGGGGGATTAAAATTATCGCCGTCTTGGTTCATCTCAAAATCCACACGTAATCGCTCATTGAGACCCAGTTTTTTCTTACTCACCTTTGCCTCAAAAGTTACTTGCGCCTGGGCAAGGTTGCCCAAGAATACAAAACAAACTATGACTAAAAAATGAATCTTTTTCATCTTAATTGATATGCTATTTTAATAGAAGGTGGAGTGGCCTTCGTTACATTATTGGTTAAAAATATATATAACTAAGGATTTCATTACCAATCTTTTTCAGATACTACTTTAGCTCCTTTTTGCTTTTTCGCATTAATTTTTTCCTGAACTTTTTGTTCCTCATTGTTCATGGCCTCTAACAAATTTTTAATCTGCTGTGGCGACATTTGTCCTGGTTGAGGCTGTTGTTGTTGCTTATCGGCTTTATCTTTCTCTCCTTCGTTGGGCTTGTCTGGTTTTCCTTGATCCTCTTTATTATCGCCTTTCTTTTCTTCGTCCTTATCGTCGCCCTTGTCTTTATCTTCTTTTTCGTCTCCTTCATTGCCCTCTTTGTCTTTTCCTTCTTCATCTTTCTTGTCCTCCTTATCTTCCTTCTTATCGTTTTTATCCTTATTCTTATCCTGGTCCTTATTGTCGCCATCGCCCCCTTTTGGAGGATTTTTCTCTAACATGTCTTTTGCAAGGGCAAGATTATAACGAGTTTCATCGTCATTTGGATTATTTCTTAAGGCATTTTTATAGGCATCTACCGCATCTTGATATTTCTTAGCATTCATGTATGTATTGCCAAGATTGTGGTAGGCACCATGCTTATCATTTTTTGAAGTGGCCACGTCTGCCGCTTGCTGAAAACGACTCATCGCTTCGTCATTTTTCTCTTTGTTGTAATAGGCGTTTCCTAAATTATACTTTGCGGTTTCGCTTTTCGGATTTATAGCAATGGCTTTTCTATATTCTGCTTCGCCTTCTACAAAGTTATCTTCGGCTAGGGCGAGACTGGCATCACTTACCAATCCTGCGGTTTCACGCAATAACTGTCGTTCTTCTTTTTGCTTGTCATTGTCTTGTCCTAGCTCTTTTGCTTGTGCTGAAATTTCCGCCGAAAACAGCCCTACTAAGGCAATTAATAGTATCCCTAAAATATTCTTTTGTCCCATCATCTTATTTTTCAACTTCATTAAACAGATTCAATTTTTTGAGCCAGGCAGTTTTACGTTCCAGCAACAATACATCTAATACTAACAAAAATAATGCCCCAGCCAGAAACCACTGAAATTGATCTTTAAAATCTGTAAATTGCTTAGAATCGAATGTCTTTTTGTCCATTCCGTTGAGGATAGCTGTCACTGTTTCAACAACTTCCTTGGTATTGTTGCCAGGAATATAGGCTCCATTGCCTTCTTCAGCAATTTGTTTTAATGTTTCTTCGCCTAAACGTGTAAGTACCTGTTCGCCATTTTGGTCTTGCTTGTAATATTGTAAAATTCCATTTCTCTTTATAGGTATGGGACCTCCTTTTTTTGTACCTACACCAATAGTATAGATTTTAATACCCAATGCGGCGGCTTCTTCAGCAATGCCTTCGCTGTTTCCTTCGTGGTCTTCACCGTCACTAATAATAAAAAGCACCCTGTTTACCTGCTCCTCATCATTATAATACGTTTTTGCCATTTCAATCGCTTCATTAATGGCGGTTCCCTGGCTGGAAACCATATCTGTATTCATATTGTTCAAAAATAGTTTGGCTGAAGAGAAATCTGTTGTTATAGGCACCTGAGGAAAAGCACTTCCCGCATACCCAATAATTCCAATTCTATCGCCACCAAGACTATTCAAAATTTGTGTGACAAGTTGTTTCGACTTTTCAATTCGGTTAGGGGCAATGTCCTCTGCCAACATACTTTTTGAAACATCTAAGGCAAAAACAACATCAACTCCTTCACGTTTTACGTTTTCAATCTTAGTGCCAATCTTTGGGTTTACTAATCCAATTGCTAAACAAGCAATGGCCAAACAGAACACAAATACCTTTAAAATAGGCTTAAAAACAGAACGGTTCGGGCTCAGTTTTTTAAGCAAATCGGTATTTGCAAATTTCTTCTGTGTTTGTCGTTTCCAGATGAGCACACCCATAAACAGCAACACTAGTACTGGAATAGCAAGCAGCAGGTAAAAGTATATGGGTTGTTCTAGTTGATACATTTTTTATTATTTGTCTTCGACAAATTATTATCTATTAGTATTCTTACTTATTAAGTTCATTTTAAATCGAGCTTTACACCCCTCTAACTCCCCTCAAGGGGAGAATAGCCTCTGACCAAATTCCCCCTTCGGGGGCTAGGGGCTACACAAAACTTCGAAACACCGTATAACGCAACAGCCATTCTATACCCAATAGTATGAGGGCAAAAATAATCAACGGCCGGTATTTTTCGTCGTAACTTTTATATTTGAGTTCCTCTATATCGGTTTTTTCTAGTTTGTTTATCTCTTCGTAAATCTCATTGAGCTTTGTGGTACTGGTCGCTCTAAAATATTGTCCATCGGTTGCTGTAGCAATTTCTTTCAGCAATTCTTCATCTATATTCACTTGTTGCATCCCGTACTGAAATGTATTGTCTGGTCTTAACCCTATTGGACTTAATGCCATACCTTTAGTTCCTAACCCGATGGTGTAAACTTTTATGCCAAATTCTACAGCGAGTTCGCTTGCAATTTTCGGGTCTATAAAGCCGCTATTGTTTTCACCATCTGTCATCAAGATGATAATTTTACTTTTTGCTGTACTCTCTTTCAATCTATTTACAGCAGTTGCCAAACCCATTCCAATAGCAGTCCCACCTTCAATAATGGTATTGTATTCTATTGTTTTTAATGCTGAAAGCACAATTCCTTTATCACTCGTTAAAGGTGTTTTGGTATAACTTTCACCTGCATATTCTACCAAACCAATCCTGTCATTAGGACGGTTATTGATGAATCTTGCGGCTACAGATTTTAATGCTTCCAGGCGATTGGGTTTTAAATCCCGTGCCAACATACTTGCTGAAACATCTACCGCAATGACGATATCGATCCCTTTCGTTGTTTTTATTTTAGTGCTTTCGTCCACCGTTCTTGGTCGGGCTAACGCCACGATGATGGCAGCCAAGGCCAATAAACGTAGCACAAATAATAACGGACGGATTTTTGCCAACCAGTTCTTGCCAGTTTTAAACCCTTTGATACTGGAAATTTTTAATGCAGCCGTTTGTTGCTTTCGTTTCCAGAGATACCAAAGCACCAACAATGGCAGCAATAATAGCAGCCAAAATAATTGCGGATGTACATATTCAAACTGTTGCATTAGTTGTCTTTGGTTTCTTGTATTTCTAGCTCTACTGAATTGATAATTCTATCCTTAATCCCTACCGAAAAACGCCCATCGTTTTGATACACAACCAAGACTGTTTGTACGCCATTTTGTTGTGCAAAGAGTAGTAACTCGTAATAACTTTGTTCCTTTAAAACTTTATTATTCCCAACGGAAACGTTGAATTGCCCGTAAGCCTTTAGCCCTGAAATACCTTTTTCAGTCGAAAATTCCTCGCGTTTTACAATCATGTTTAAGGCACCTCGGCGTTCCAATTCGCTAAGAGCGGCATCCATTAACGGATCTAAGTTTACATCTTCCTGTGCGTTTTTTGTCTGCGTTGTGCTTACTAAAACATATAACGGATCTGTTAAACTTCCAGCACTAAACACATTGGCGCTACTTACTGCAATGTTTTCACCTTCTGGAATGTCAATTTCGGTCCGAACCAGAATTTCTGGCGTTTCCAGTATTATTTCTGGACTTCCATATTCGCTTTTATACCAACGACCTTCGGCTAGATCTCGGTATTCATTTCCTAAAACGTCATCTTTCAACGTATCAAAGCCTTTAATGCTTCCATAAATGGCTCCCGCTAAAATGAGGGCTGCCAATACCCCAACACCCGCATAGATATATTTTCTGCGTTGTCTCTTTTTGCGTTGTTGTTCCAGGTATAATTCGTTTTCCAGTAGTTCTTCCTCGGTGGGTTCGGGTATTGCTTCATGGGTATGGTTTATAATTTCTTCTACGGCGGCTCGATCTTCTTTTGCCTGTGCTTCAGCTTGTTGCATTTTCGCGAATTTCACCAAATCGGCTCGCTTCAAAATACCATCCAACCGTTTGATATCTTCTACGTTGAAGTCGAAATTTCCTCCGTCTTTCAGTAACTGTAAGCGTGCTATCAATTCGTCTGACGTACTTTCCAAAGCAGTTTCATCTACTTCTCGGTCTAAATACCGTTTAATAATTTCGGTTAAATGCGAATAGTATTCTTTGCTTTTATTTTCCTTTAAATAGGTGGAACTATCAAGTGTTTGTAAGGCTACCAGAGCTTCTTCATAAGGAGGTAATTGTTGTTCTTTAGCATCTTTTAATTTTTTTCTTCGGAAGAAAATATAGGCAACGATACCACCAATAATAAATGCTCCTAGTAACCAGGGAAGTAATTTCCAGAAGTCGAATGGCGGTCTATCCACCTCAACAGCTGGCTTAATCTCAAACATTTTTTGTTTTGTAGTATCTACAGGAACGTCTCTTACTTCAATTTTAATAGAGTCCAGATTAAAAACCTTCTGATTAATTACAATCTTCTGCGGCGGAATTGTATATGCTCCGGAATCGAATTGCGTCAATCCGTATTTTTTAATTAGGCGCATTTTCTTAGCCTCAAATGTGGTGTCTACCTTATAACTTTCAATTACCTCTAAAGGAAGAAATGTTTGTCCTTCTGGAAAAACTACTAAATCTGTGGTGTCTGCTTCTACATACACATTGTATCTAATCTCTTCACCAATGCGAATTTGAGTTGTATCTACTGAAGATGTTACTTGTGAGAATGTTGTTGTTGAAAAAAGAAGAAAAAAGAAAAAAGAAAAAAGAAAGTATTTCACCTTAGTACCTTCAAGTAAGGTTTCGACTGTGCTCAACCAGACATTGGTTCTTCCTTTTACATTTGATATTTTTAACTCGTATTTCGTCATTCGTAAATCGTACTTCTTTTAGCGTCTTTTAAAATATCCCAACAATTTTTTCACATAGCTCTCGTCAACGCGACAGCTTATGGCGCCGGCGCCACTTTTGGTAAAGGTTTCTTGAAAATAATCGACACGCTCGCTATAATAGCGATTGTAATTACTCCGAACACCTTTGGCTCCTGTATTAACCAATAGCAATTCCCCTGTTTCTTCATCTTCCATTTGCACCATTCCCAGGTTTGGCATTTCTTCTTCACGCCGATCGTACACTCTTATTCCCGTAACATCGTGTTTTTTGGAAACTATTTTTAAAGCGTCTCTATAACCATCTGCAATAAAATCTGAAAGCACAAAAACAATGGCTTTTTTCTTCATCACATTGGTGAGGTATTTGAGTGCTTGTGAAATATCTGTTTTTTTGCTTTTGGGCTTAAACTCAAGTAGTTCCCGTATAATTCTTAAGACGTGACTTTTCCCTTTTTTAGGCGGAATGAAAAGTTCTATTTCATCTGAAAAGAGGATCAATCCTGTTTTATCGTTGTTTTGCATTGCCGAAAATGCTAAGGTTGCAGCGATTTCGGTAATAATTTCATTTTTAAACTGGTTGTCCGTTCCGAAAAATTCCGAGCCTGAAATATCTGCCATTAAAAGCAAGGTTAATTCTCGCTCTTCCTCAAAAACCTTTATAAATGGTTCGCTGTAACGGGCAGTTACATTCCAGTCTATATTTCTTACATCGTCCCCAAACTGGTATTGGCGCACTTCAGAAAACGTCATCCCACGCCCTTTAAAAGTGCTATGATACTCGCCACCAAAAACATGATCGCTTAAGCGTCGCGTCTTGATTTCAATTTTACGTACTTTCTTTAAGAGTTCCTTTGTGTCCATAGGCCCCCTAGCCCCCAAAGGGGGAACTAGCTCGATTTTTTAAAGGTTTTGAAATTTCATTTTAATTACTATTTGAAGTTAAACACAACTATTCCCCCTTTGGGGGCTAGGGGGCTTATGGGACTTCAATTACATTCACAATTTTCTGAATGATATCTTCGGAAGTTACGTTCTCTGCCTCGGCTTCATAGGTGATGCCAATCCGGTGGCGCAGGACGTCTTCTACTACGGCACGTACATCTTCTGGAATTACATACCCTCTTCTTCGAATGAAGGCATAACATTTTGCAGCCATAGCCAAATTAATACTTCCACGAGGAGAGGCTCCAAAACTTATTAAGCCATTGAGTTCTGCTAGCCCGTATTTTTCTGGGGTTCTGGTAGCAAAGACGATATCTAGAATATATTTTTCAATTTTTTCGTCCATATATACCTCTCTAACTGCAGCTTGTGCACGCTTAATCTGGTCTATAGTTACCACGGGATTTACTTTCTCAAAATCCCCTTTGAGATTCTGGCGCATAATAAGTTGCTCGTCCTGTAATAGTGGATATTTTATAACCGTTTTCAACATAAAACGGTCAACTTGTGCTTCAGGTAAAGGATAAGTTCCTTCTTGTTCTACCGGGTTTTGAGTAGCCATTACTAAAAATGGCCTGTCCAAAATAAATGTTTCTTCTCCAATCGTCACTTGCTTCTCCTGCATTGCCTCTAACAAAGCAGATTGCACCTTAGCGGGCGCACGGTTAATCTCATCTGCAAGAACAAAGTTGGCAAAAATTGGCCCTTTTTTAATACTGAAATCGTTTAGCTTCATATTATAGATCATCGTTCCCACTACATCTGCGGGCAACAAATCTGGTGTAAACTGAATCCTGCTAAAAGTCCCGTGAACAGCTTTAGAAAGCGTGTTAATGGCTAAGGTTTTTGCCAATCCAGGCACTCCTTCCAGCAAAATATGACCTTGTCCCAAAAGCCCAATGAGCAAGCGCTCTACCATCTGCTTCTGTCCAATAATAACTTTATTTATTTCGAGCGTTAGGATATCCACAAAAGCGCTCTCTTTTTCAATTTTTTCGTTCAATGCGCCAATGTCCAAGGCGGTGGTGTTTTCTTCCATAATAGTAGATTCTTTTTCTTTTGTAAGCTATGTGACTATTAACCACGCAAATTGCCTATTTATTATGGCAATTGTTGTTAATGATTGGTTAAAAAGACGAAGAAGATTTATAAACATTTCATCTTTTTTGGAGGGTTCAAATTTATAAAAAGTTTGATTTTTTTCAAAATTAATCGTTTTCAAAATTATCTATAAAAAAAGGGATGCTTTAGCATCCCTTATAATACCATTAACTATCTCTTCTTTATTGCACAGCCAAATCTACTGTTCCCAATGCTGTTACTTCTCCAATCTTCACTTCAACATCCTGAAAAGTTTCAACTTTATCAGTATTTTCTGTTGTTATTGTAACGGTATATATTCCTTCATTAAACCCAGTAATAAAAAACTCGCCGTTTTCATCTGTGGTTCCTGTAATTTTTTCTTCGGAATTTGAAGCTACTACTTCAATATCGGCATTTGGTGCAATCACACTACCCATAATCGCTCCGTCTGTCTTAGCGGTTAAATTGGCCGTAACTGGTTCTTCGATAGTGTCTTTTTCTTCTATTGCATTATTACAAGCAAAAACAACCATCATAATCACTATTAAAAATGCACCATATTTTACTAAAGACTGCATTGTTCTCTGTACTAATAATTTATCTCTGTTCATAATTAATAATTTAATACTGTAAATTTAATTATGAGATAGTTTTTATCACTTCTAATTAACATTGATTAACGCCACATTTAACCGCTATTTAACTATATAAAACGTTAAAAAATAAAAGCGATGTTATTTAAAACATCGCTTTTATTTTGGTCTAAATTATGAATCTAAAAGACAACCCCCTCGACTTCGGTAACTGCGCCCACAACAACTTCTACATCTGTCACAACAATAGGTGGAAATCCTAAATTTGCATCTGCCTCATACGTTAAGGTATAGGTTCCAGCTGGCACACCGTTTAACACAAAAACACCTAGTTCATTTGTATATGCAGAAATTTCGGTATTTTCATTTTCTGCCGTAATTAATGTTTGAATCCCAACAGGAAGTACAGCTCCCGTTATGGCACCTGTGTTGGCTACTGTAGAGGCTCTTATAACGGGTTTCAATAAATAACCTCCGTTTCCTTGTGCTACAATTGATTTGTCCACATCGAAATCCAGGATAAATTCATAGAAAATTCCACCTACTAAAGTTTCATTTACATTAATTTTTAGTCCAGATTGCTGCGCACTTGGTGTTTGTAATGGGAACGTTTCTCCATTTACAACAATGGTATTATTATTTCCGAGGATGAGTCTAATCTGGCTAATATCTCCAGCGGGGATTTCATCATCTATTAAAAGTACCGAAACGCCTCCTGTAAGTTCAAGTAGATCATATACTCCTGCGTTAACTTCACCAATTGTCACCTCTTCTTCACTGCCATTATATTTAATTACAACATCTTGTACATCGATAAATACGGCATCATAATCTCCTGGAGCATCGGTTAATTTTACCGACATTCTAGCCATTTCTTGTTCTGGCGTATTAGTATCATCATCATTACTACACGAAACTAGAAAGGCAAGCATACATATACTTGCAATTCCAAATGCTAATTTTTTCATTTTTTTGTTATTTTAGGTTTGAAGGCCAATATTAATTCATTAAAATTTTCAAGTCAATGAAGTTAACAGGCATTAACAACATAATTAACGTGCAGTTAACGCAAACAAAAGTTACAGAATCCCTACTTTTAGGCTGAAATTTAACAATTATGCAATTAAAAAATAAAATAGCCCTTATCACGGGAGCTACAAGTGGCATTGGTCGCGCAACAGCGTATCTATTTGCAGAAAGTGGTGCCAAACTAATTCTTTGCGGAAGAAGACAAGAACGTTTACAAAATATTTCCAAGGAACTAACCCACAAGACCGAAGTACATATCTTACAATTTGATATTCGGGATAAAGAAGCCGTTTTCAAAAATATTGAAAATCTACCTAAGGCCTTTTCAAACATTGACATTCTCATAAACAACGCAGGTAATGCCCACGGTCTCGACCCCTTTCAAAACGGAAATACTGATGACTGGGATGCTATGCTGGACATTAATGTAAAAGGACTCCTTTATATGAGTAAAGCAGTTTTGCCTGTAATGCTTAAAAATAAATCTGGGCATATCATTAATATTGGCTCTACTGCAGGAAAAGAAGTGTATCCCAATGGAAATGTATATTGTGCTAGTAAATACGCCGTTGACGCCATTAATCAAGGAATACGCCTGGATTTAAATGGAAAAGGAATACGTGTAGGTGCCATTAACCCAGGTTTGGTTGAAACTGAATTTAGTGAAGTGCGTTTTAAAGGCGACACAGACAGAGCCGAAAAAGTATATCAAAACTTCACCCCCTTGCGACCCGAAGATATTGCAGACATCATTTTATTTGCTGTAACCCGCCCGCCACATGTGAATATTGCAGATTTGACTGTAATGTGTTTGGACCAGGCTAGTAGTACTATTGTCAATAAAGCTTCGATACAATCTTTATAAAATGCTTTTCAGCATTTTATAAAGATCACTCACCCACCTTTGACTGTAAAACAAATAAACTTTTGGAAAGCTATACATTTAAAAACCTAGACTATCTTTAAACAAAAAGCAAAATAAAAGGTTCCTGAGTGTCCCGTTTTAAATGCTTTCAGGCATTTAAAACGAGATGTATCGAAGGACCGAAAATTAATAACAATGATTAACAAACGCCTTCTCATCAAAAACCTTCTAGCTCATAACGATGAGAGCAGCTTCTATGACAAGAAAAGAAAGATAGATCTGGGCAACAAAGAGGGAAAGGCAAAGTTTTTAAAGCATATTTGTGCGCTTAGCAACAGCAACCCAAACAATAATAGTTTTATCGTGATTGGCGTGGAAGATGAAGGTAATGAAATTAGGGGTGTAGATTTCTTTGATGACAGTAAGTTGCAGAATTTGATCAACGCATATTTAACCAATGCTCCTATTATTTCTTATGAAAATGTGATGTTTCCGCACTTACCGGAAGACAAGGTTGTGGGTTTGGTCACTATTAGACCAACAGGCGAAATCACCTCATTACGAAAGAATATTTGGAAATATTGGGGTGGTTCTATTTTTCTTCGGGATGGTAGTATTTCAATGCCAAAAGACTTTGATATTGTAATTAAAGACATGAATTCTGAAATCGTTCGCGCCATTGAAACGAAAGCCAAAAACAATATTGAATTAACCCTAGATGGAGTGATGGATTTTATAAATCACAGACATTCAGATCTAGAAGGACATTACAAAGTTTTTAAAGAAATTTTTGTGCTTTGTTGGGCAGGACATACCAAACAGGTAAAAAACAAAACTTATTATTCACGAGTAGATATTGAGTTGATAAATGAACAGGTAAAATTATTTTACTCGGCTTTAGACGATGTGAGCATTGAGTATACTGAGGATTTTTTTAAGATTACTGAATATGTAAATTTGGGATTAAACAATCAGTTCCAGTATTATCCCTTGGAAGAAGTTACAATTGACTTTAAGGAAAACGGGTTCTATAATATGGAAACCCAGCTTATTTTTGAGCCACCACATTTCAACAAAAAAACACTGTTTCATATTTATAATAGCAACAATACCTTACTTAAAAAACTTCAGAGAAACATTCCATTACATATTTCCGAAGAAAAAGATATAGAGAACCTCGCTGAAACCTACCTTATTTGTTACCTCAACGATTTTCCTGAAGCTAAAGAAAAACTCTACGAAGCAAAACCGTACCTCAAAAATATAGGTGGAAAAACATATCAAGCCTATAAAGAAAGCGTACGGATTTTAAGAAAAGTTAGGTATAACTAATATTGTGTGAAATCATTGAGGCTCAATTCAGCTAAAGTATTTATTTTAGTATCTTTAAAATCCTAATTTAAAAAACAACCTCATGGGCATCTTCGATAAGATAAAAGAGAAATTAAGTCACGAATTTATAGACATTATTGAGTGGCTGGACTATACAGATGATACCATTTGTCATAGGTTTGAACGCTACCAAAACGAAATTAAAAACAACGCTAAGCTTATTGTTCGTGAAGGACAAACTGCAGTTTTTATAAATGAAGGACAACTTGCCGATGTTTTTAAACCAGGAACCTACACATTAAACACACAAAATCTACCTATCCTAACCACCTTAAAAGGATGGAAGTATGGTTTTGACAGCCCCTTTAAAGCTGAAGTTTATTTTGTAAATACCCACCTATTTACAGATGAAAAATGGGGAACTAAAAACCCTATCACACTAAATGACGAGCGATTTGGTTTAGTTGAAATACGAGCCTTTGGAACCTATGCTTTTAAGATTAGTAATGCTGGTAAGTTTGTAGTAGATATTGTAGGAACCGACAATAATTTTACCAATTTTGAAATAAACGAACATCTAAAAAGCTTAATTGCCACGCGCTTTACAGATACCGTAGGCGAAGCAAATCTTCCCATAGAATTATACGCAGCCAACACTACAGAACTTTCTGAAACATGCCAAACGGTCATGAAGCCGGAGTTTGAAAGTGTAGGGATTTCTTTGGAGAAATTCTACATTGAAAATGTGTCTATGCCGGAAGACCTTAAAAAAGAAATCTTTGAGTATAGCCGTTTAGACAAATTGGATCTTGACAAGTTAACCAAATTCAAAACTGCCAAAGCTATTGAAGCTGCAGCTGCCAATGAGGGCGGTACTGCAGGCGCAGGAATGGGCATGGGAATGGGCTTTGTTTTAGCACAACAAATGGGTGGCATGATGAGCCCCCAAATGGGTGGACAACAACAAATGCCGGCACAGCAGCAAATGGCTGGCGCTATGCCTCCCCCTATGCCTGCAGCAGTACAATATTTCTATTCAGCCAACGGCCAACAAGCAGGTCCAGTAGGGTTTGACCAGTTAAGAGCACTTTTCGCCAATAGAACCATTAATAAAGACTCCCTGGTTTGGAAACAAGGCATGCAAAGTTGGACAGCCCTCAATGAAGTAGAAGAGTTAAAACCATTCCTAGGAGGCAACACCCCACCACCATTGCCAGGTAACTAGGTAACTAGGTAACTAGGTAACTAGGTAACTAGGTAACTAGGTAACTAGGTAACTAGGTAACAAATTAAAATAAATTTATAAAGGCTCCTTCCCTTGCAAAGGGAAGATGTCCCGCTTAAGCGGGACGGAAGGGCAAACCCCTAGGGGAGCGCTTCTATAATAGCAAAATATTTAATTATAATAAATCCCTTGCAACCCAGCCCCCAACAAACATCCGAACTCAAAAAAGCCTGCATTAATTGTGGAGCAGAGCTTCGGTATGCGCCAGGGACAACAGAACTTAAATGTGAGTATTGTGGTTATAAACAAGATATTCCGCCTGCCTTGGATGCATTTCATGAGCTAGAACTCAACAAGTATCTTTCAGAATTAGGAGCGCAATCGCATAGTGAGCAAATTACCATGTTACATTGTAAAAACTGTGGTGCTAACCAGCATGTGGAAGAAAATTACAAGTCGTTGCATTGCGTGTATTGTACTATGCCTTTGGTAGTGGAGGATGCCTATAAAGACGATTGGATTTTACCAGGAGCTGTTTTACCCTTTCAGTTAGACCAGAAAAAAGCCCATCAAATCTTCAAAAAGTGGGTGGATGGACTTTGGTGGGCGCCTAACAAACTTAAAAAAGCCTCGTTGGACCCACAGCATACCAAAGGATTGTATGCTCCCTTTTGGACATTCGACGCACAGCTATTTGCAAAATATACAGGACAAAGAGGGGAATATTATTACGTTACCAAAACTGTTGGAAGCGGTAAAAATAGAAGAACCGTTCAAGAAAGACGTACACGTTGGTATCCAGCTGCAGGAACTATTTCTGGATTTGTAGATGATACACTCATTAAAGCTTCAAAACAGAAAACAGGCGTGATTCCCAAAAAAGTTGCGCTATGGGATTTAAAAAAATTAGAGACTTTCCAGAGCGGATTTCTGGCTGGTTTTGTAACCGAAAAATATACTATTCCTTTAAAGGATGGACATTTGGAGGCATCAAAAGAAGCACGCAACATTGCAGAGCGTTGGGCGTGTCGTGACATTGGTGGTGATACCCAAAGAGTTTCATCTATAGATATGAGGCTTACCGAAGAGAAATTTAAACATATTTTGCTTCCAGTATATATAAGTGCGTATCAGTTTAAAGGGAGACGCTATAACTTTTTCGTGAACGGACAGTCTGGTGTAATCTCCGGAGAGCGACCGTATTCTTTTTGGAAAATATTCTTCTTTATAGTATTTATTTTAGCGATTTTGGGGATGATTGTTTATTTAATTAATATATGAGAACCCTAGTTGTTGGGGACATACACGGAGGCTTACGCGGATTGAAACAGGTTTTAGAGCTTGTAAAACCCTCGAATATGGATACGTTTATATTTTTAGGTGACTACGTAGATGGCTGG
The DNA here is from genome assembly GCA_963799365.1 of uncultured Flavobacteriaceae bacterium. Taxonomy (GTDB): domain Bacteria; phylum Bacteroidota; class Bacteroidia; order Flavobacteriales; family Flavobacteriaceae; genus Marinirhabdus. The sequence goes on along the minus strand of CAWCWV010000001.1, from coordinate 313,145 downwards.
AGTGATAATGCTGAAACCATTGCCTTTTTGATGGGTTTTGCTGAAGAGTATCACTGTATTTTTTTACGCGGAAACCACGACGAACTAGTATATAACTACTTAAAAGGAAAAGAATCTAGCCCTATGTGGTTGAATCATGGCGGACAATCTAGTATAAAAAGCTATGCAAAACTTTCCGAAGCTAAGATTGAAAAACACCTTCAATTTCTTGAAAACCTTGAAAATTTCCACATAGATTCTCAAAACCGATGTTATCTTCACGCGGGATTCACCAATCAAAAAGGACCTCAGTTTGAATATTTTCCGAATCTTGTCTATTGGGACAGAACACTTTGGGAAATGGTGTGCGGTCTAGATGCAACGCTTTCAGAAGAAGACGATAAATACCCTGAACGGTTAAAAATATTCAGTGAAATATATATTGGACATACACCTGTTTTTAGAATAGGAAAAGAAGTTCCTACTAATTTTGCCAATGTTTGGAATGTAGATACAGGAGCTGCTTTTAAAGGAAGGCTATCGATTATTGATGCCGATACTAAAGAAATTTGGCAAAGTGATCCTGTTTGGGAATTATATCCTGAAGAAACTGGAAGAAATTAATTAGCCTCTAACAAAATAGTCACACTTTGAGTGATTACGTGACACATAGCTTCGTCCATAACAACTACAACAGGACCCTCCATTTTTGTCATAAATCCTTCTTTTGTAGCCGTCAAGGTATAAGAACCTGGACGTTCTCCAGCCCCCACGTGTGTGTCGAATATAAAACTTAATGTTTCGGTGTAACTGCCATCTTGAGCAACTACTGTAACATCTCCCGGAATAATGGCGTTTGTAACTGCGTCACGAACTTGCACGCTTAAACCAAAGACAAATTCTTCAGTGCAAGCTACGGGATCCTGTGCAACTGCATCATCATCTCCACTACAAGCAAAACACAATGCTACAAAGAATACAACTAAGAGTTTTTTCATACCGATAGAACGTCAAAAAATGAAATGAAGTATATAGCATATAAAAAACCAAAACCCGTTCAATAAATTTTGAACGGGTTTACCATATATAAGTAAGTATTTAATTTTTTGGTGTTATCATATAAGTTTTGGAAGTAGTACTAACAGTAATGTTATTACATCTATCCACGTATTCCATAACTTCAACGGGGTCACTTGTAAATAGTTCATACTCATCTCCTCGTATCGTTATTCTATAAGTTCCAAGTCTGCTATTGCCTGTGTAAGATGTATCTGCCATAGGCTGGGGACTTGTGCTAAGACGCAAAACTTGTTCATATGCACCATCGCGAGCTTTTACAATTATTCCGCTATCAACAAATTTATTTGTTTCGCTGTTTCTTACATCAATCTTTAGACCAATAGCTAATCCTGGAAAACAGCCTACAGCCTGATTTGCCGCAGTATCATCTTCCTTAGAGCAAGCTACTATTAAAACTGAAAAAAATACTAAAAATAGAAATCGCAATTTTATAAATCAAATTTAATTCCTTGCGCTAGTGGCAATTCGTCTGAGTAATTAACTGTATTTGTCTGTCTTCTCATGTATACTTTCCAGGCATCACTTCCAGATTCACGTCCACCCCCGGTTTCTTTCTCACCGCCAAAGGCACCACCAATCTCCGCTCCTGAAGTCCCAATATTTACATTTGCAATTCCACAATCTGAACCTGCAAATGATAAAAACTTCTCAGCTTCTTTCATTTCATTTGTCATAATAGCACTAGACAATCCCTGTGCAACTCCATTTTGCTTTTCAATAGCGTTTTCTACCTCGCCGCTGTATTTCATTAGATATAAAATTGGTGCAAAGGTTTCGTGTTGTACAATTGCAAAGCTATTTTCTGCTTCAATGATGGCTGGCTTTACATAGCATCCGCTTTCATATCCTTTTCCTTCAAGAACACCACCTTCTACCAAAACTTTTCCACCTTCAGCTTTTGCTTTTTCTATAGCTTTTAAATAAGTATCAACAGATTCTTTGTCAATTAAAGGACCTACATGGTTTTTTTCATCCAATGGATTCCCAATCACAATTTGCTTGTAAGCTCCTACGATGGCATCTCTTACTTTATCATACACACTTTCGTGAATAATTAATCTTCTTGTAGAGGTGCAACGTTGTCCACAGGTACCTACAGCACCAAATACCGCTCCAGGTACGACTACTTTCAAGTCTGCCGTTGGGGTGATGATGATGGCATTATTTCCTCCTAATTCCAATAAAGATTTACCAAAACGTTCTGCAACCGTAGCTCCTACTATACGCCCCATTCTGGTAGAACCTGTTGCAGATATTAATGGAATTCTAGCATCTTTCGTCATCATTTCACCAACTTTGTAATCTCCATTAATGATAGAAGAAATGCCTTCTGGAAGGTTGTTTTCTTTCAATACCCCAGCAATAATGTTTTGACAGGCAACAGTACACAAAGGTGCTTTTTCACTTCCTTTCCAAACACAAACATCTCCACAAACCCATGCCAAAGCAGTATTCCAAGCCCAAACTGCTACTGGAAAGTTAAATGCCGAAATGATACCAACAATACCAATAGAATGCCATTGCTCTCGCATTACGTGTCCTGGTCTTTCTGAAGGAATTGTTTGCCCATTTAATTGTCTGGACAATCCCACTGCAAAATCACAAATGTCAATCATTTCCTGAACCTCACCATACCCTTCTTGTAAGGATTTTCCCATCTCGTAAGAAACCAATTTACCAAGAGGCTCTTTTAACTCACGTAATTTGTTCCCAAACTGACGAACAATTTCACCACGTTGTGGTGCCGGCATAGCTCTAAATGTTATAAAAGCATCTTGCGCTGTTGTTATAACTTTCTCGTAGTCTTCTTTTGAAGTTGTAGTTACTTTACCAATTAAGGCACCGTCTACCGGAGAGTATGAGGCGATCTCGTCACCACCTTTAAACCAAGTATTTCCTGTGGAAGTTCCGTGGTTAATAGCTGTTAGTCCTAATTGCTTTAATGCTTTGTCCATTCCGAAATCGGTGGCTACTGTTGACATAGTTTTTATTTTTTATTTCTTCCGCCCGAGCAGAATCTATTATTTTCTGTAAAAAAGTGACCTATTAAGTCGCTGTTTTCAGGCGCAAAGGTACGGTTTTCTGAAATGGTAAAAAAGTGGAGGGGTGGAGAAGTTTAAGAGATTTTGGCTTTAGAGGTTAATGCCTTTCAGCTTTAGATCTACAGCTACTTCCTGGGTACCATGGTATTTTTTACCGAAAGTAATATCTACAGTGTATGAAATGTTATATAATGCTATCACCTCATCTATTCTTTGTTTTTTTAACGAAACTTTTGTCACATCTTTTCGGTGTTTATTAAACGCTCCTACTGCCATTGCTAGCAATACAAAGCCTATGGAAAAAATAACAATTGGCACCACTGTTATATATCCTTGACCATAGTCTCTACTATCAAAAAGTTCATCCATATAGCCAATAAACCAATAAACGCTATAAAAAACAGCGAAACTCATTATTAAGAATACAATGGAGTAGGCATACGTCCACCATCTATCTTTTTCCACACGCTGGTATTCAATAGCGGCGATTTTCAGTTTTTCTTCAAATTTTTTGGTAAGAAATATCTTTGGGCAGGTGCGGTTAAAGTTTGGTTTTCTTTCTGTTAATCCACAAATACTTCCTTCCTTTAGATTTACTTTTTGATGGTTGCAAAGTTCGCAATGGTATGTTGGATGCATTTATATTTTCGGAAAAATTAATCTGCGATAAATCGATCATCTGTAGGCATCAGAGTTCCACAATTATTGCAGGTACGTAGTTCTTTACTTCCAAAGAAATCTTTAAAGTGTTGTAAGAAATCTTTTTCCACATCGTTTAGTGGGAAATATACTTCATGAAGTTTGGTGTTGCAGTTGTCGCAAAACCATAGTAAACCGTCTTTTCCTTCTAGATCCTGACGTTTACGCTCTACTACCAAGCCTATAGAACCTGCTTTGCGAACAGGAGAATGTGGTACTTTTGCGGGATGAAGATACATATCGCCAGGACCTAATTCCATAGTTCGTTTTTTTCCATCTTCCTGGATATGAACTTGAATATTCCCTTCTAATTGGTAGAACAGTTCTTCGGTTTCGTTGTAATGATAATCTTTACGGGCGTTGGGACCACCTACAATCATTACGATGTAATCTTCGGCTTCTTTATAAAGATTCTTATTGCCTACGGGCGGTTTTAGAAGATCTCGATTGTCTTCTACCCATTTATTTAAATTGAAAGGTTTAGAAATAGCCATAGCCGTATTATTATGTGTTTGCATAAAAATACGGCAATTGGTTTACATTAAAAAGGGGAATACTATTACTTTTTATAAAAGATTTGTGTAAAATAAATATGACCTTGAGCATTCTTAACTATTCCAAAACCAGAATGAGTATATAATCCTTCAATCACTTTAAGGTGACCTGGACTATTAAGCCAGGCATTTACTACTTTTGCTGCAGAGTCATACCCATAAGCAACATTCTCTCCTACTATAACAGCACCTTGATCTTTAAGCGCACTAGAACGAATGCCAAAATTGTCATGACTAATAGTTCCTTTATCGATCATGTATTGTGTGTGGTCTACCGCATAGGCAGACGCATAGGTTTGGTCTCTTTGAATACGGGACAACCCTTGGGTTTCACGATGTTCGTTTACTAACTTAAGAATTTCATCTGCCATTACCCAATCGGTTTCGTCGGCTAAATTCAAGTCAATTGAATAGTTTACTTCTTCGGTTGTTACGGCTTCTTCTTTTGAGCATGAGGCTAAGGTCATTAATAATACCATAGCAAGTAGGCTGCTTTTTATAAGTTTCATAATACGGGGGTCATCAAATTTGGGGCATGATGTTGTAGTAAATATATATAAATATTTCTTACTAAAATGCACTTTAGCTGATTTATAGTGCATTTAATCGATATTTCTTACATATATATCGTTAATTTCCTACAAGAAATCTATGGCAACCCCAGTAGTTACAGTATTTTGTAGTACCTTTAGGTTTCAACATAAAAAATTTACACATGAACCGAATTTTAACACTTTTAATCGGATTTTTTGTGCTTTTAAGCTGCGAAAATGTTAATGAGTCACCCGATAAAACGTCAATTTCAAACACTACCTCTGAAAAAATCGACGAAAAGCAACCTACTTTTGGAATAGTAATCCATGGGGGTGCAGGAACAATTCTGAAGGAAAATATGTCAGACTCTTTAGAGATGGCATATCAATTAAAACTGGAAGAAGCTATAAGAGTAGGTCATGAAATTTTGAAAAATGGTGGTACTGCCATGGAGGCTGTAACCAAAACTATAAATGTGATGGAAGATTCGCCCTTATTCAATGCAGGAAAAGGTGCTGTATTTACCCATGATGAAACTAACGAACTGGACGCTTCTGTAATGGACGGTGCCAATTTAAATGCAGGAGCGGTAGCAGGAGTTACCCGAATTAAAAACCCCATAAACCTTGCATTAGAAGTTATGAATAACTCTCCACACGTATTATTGGCAGGGGAAGGAGCTGAACTCTTTGCCCAAGAAAGAGGTTTTGAAATGATGGATCCTTCCTATTTTTACACTGAAAATAGGTTTCAGTCTTTGCAAAAGGTGAAGAAACGGGAAACGGCCCTTCGGTACAATTCTTCAAATGAGCAAGCTTCGCTTGCTCATTTGAAGAATCACTCAGGGACCTTAGACTCGTCTTTTAATTCAAATTCTAGTTCATATGATCCTTTTATCAAAAACTCCAAATTTGGGACCGTGGGTTGTGCTGCGTTGGATAAAAATGGAAATCTTGCTGCAGGGACTTCAACAGGAGGGATGACCAATAAACGCTGGAACCGAATTGGAGATGCTCCTATTATTGGAGCAGGAACCTATGCCAACAATGCTACTTGTGCTGTTTCTTCCACGGGTTGGGGTGAATACTTTATCCGTGCCATGGTGGCACATGATATTTCTGCAATGATGGAATACAAAGGTGTAACTCTGGAAGAAGCTGCTGAAGAAGCAATACAGAAAAAAGTACCAGAACTGGGCGGTAATGGTGGCATTATTGCGATTGATAAAGATGGAAACGTCAGCATGGAATTTAACACCGCAGGAATGTACCGCGCTCATATGAATGCCGAAGGAAGGTTAGTTGTTGGGATTTATGGGGACAAATAGCTTAGGTAAATTCCCGAAAGCTTTCGGGGTTACGCAGTCACTACAATAATTCAGTTTCATTTAACACTGTTCTTCACATATGCTCAAACATGTTTTTGCAAAACTTCAAAAAACACCACTTTCCGTATACCTTATATATATCCTAGTTTACATCCCTTGGGGTTTTGGCATGGATATTTTTGGATCTTGGGCCGAAATCGCCAAATTCAATCATTGATGGCAAGTTCTTACTTGTTACGGGTTGTATATGATTCCTATTTCTATCTTACTGAAAGGAAAACCCTTTTTAAAACAATATGCCTACGGACTCATAGCCATGGGGTTGTTGGAGTTTGGCGGTTATTATTTTGAAACTTCCTACGCCTATCCTAATAATAGTATTGAAGAATTCTTTGGTATTAGAAACTTTGCGCTGGGGATGGCACTTTTCTTTGCCTTCTATTTCCCGCTGGGGAATTGGGTGGTTGGAAAATTACATGGTTTGTTTTTTCCGAAACGCAACCAATTTTAAAACACATCCTCTTATAAGCATACTAATTAGGTTTTTTATAAAGCCTCTTAAACCAATGCCAGCGAGACACTACTACATCTAACTATTCAAATTTTTTCTAGATGCAAATCAAAAACTCGCAATCGGTCGTTTTCTTGAGTGCCGTTGTACTCACATTTCTTTTCTACAAACAAGGCATTGGCCTAAATCTCTTACTTTTTGAAATCCTTTTTATAAGCTGGCTCTATTTCTCGAAACAGCTTATCATGCGAAACAGACTGGAAAAACTAACGCTAGCTGGCATGTTGCTTACAGGTGTTTTTACTGTTATCACTTATTCTACCTATGTGTATGTGGTACATTTTTTAGCGGTTTTTCTATTTGTAGGTGTACTTAATTTTGAAACTATCAGGTCATTATTTAGTGCATTTGGATCTTCTTTTATTGCACTCTTTACGTCTCAAATAGCTTTTGCACAACAGTTTTTTGGCAGGAGTGTAGGGGGTGTAAAGGTGGGCAAAGTGTTATGGCGTAGTCGTATTTTTATAATACCAGTTCTAATTATTTGTGTTTTTCTAAGCATTTACGGTTTTTCCAATCCCATTTTTGGCGATTACTTGGGCGCTTTTGGAAATATGCTACAAAATATGGTTTCATTTATATTCGAAAACCTCAATATTTCTTTAGCTTTTACCTTTATTCTTTGTGCAGCCATTAGTATTTTCTTGTTAAACCGAATTACCGTTTCTTCGGTAGAAAAATATGAGCAAAAAGCAACTGAAGACCTCAAAAGAAATAAGACTAGACGCAGACGCTTTTTTAAAATTTCAGCATTAAAGAGCGAATATAAGGCAGGTATTTTTCTATTGGTCACCCTTAATCTATTACTTCTATTCTTAAACATTTTAGACATTTATTTGGTATGGTTCAACTTTGAATGGGACGGTGAAACACTCAAAAAATTTGTACACGAAGGCACCTACTTACTCATTTTTTCCATTTTAATATCTATTGCTGTAGTGCTCTACTTCTTTAGAGGGAATCTTAACTTTTATAAAAATAACGCTTGGTTAAAATATCTTGCCTTCGCTTGGATTGCGCAAAATGCGGTGCTCGCCATTTCGGTTGCTATTCGGAATTTCTGGTATATCAACTACTTTGCATTGGCCTACAAGCGTATTGGTGTAATTCTTTTCTTATTACTGGTTTTATATGGTTTGTTTACTGTTTCTAGAAAAATTAAATATTCCAAAACTTCTTTTTATCTCTTTCATAAAAACACCATGGCGCTGTACCTTATTTTGGTGTTTAGCAGTTTAGTAAACTGGGATTCGGTTATTGCTAAGTATAATTTTGCGCATGCAGATTCGGCGTATTTGCATTTAGAGTATTTGTCCACTCTTTCAGATAAATCGCTCCCACACCTCAACAAAACAGTCAAAGAATTGAATGCATCTTATGCCTTTCAGCAAGAAAAATATCCGCACCCATACTTAACCATAAATCACGATGCGTACGTTCAAAAAATAGCCGCTAGAAATAAAACTTTTAGTAAAAAGTGGGAAGATAAAAACTTCCTTTCTTGGAACTTGGCAGAATATTTAGCCTATAAAAAATTACCTTCTATAGACTAGTTTTCAGTTAAAATAATCACAAAGCCAACTTGGCTCACACTAATACATTCAAAGTTCTCGTTAATAAACTAATTCCTCCCTCCTCCATAATATTAAGTTACTCTTATCGTAGCCGTTTCTTTGCTGAAATTTCCTGCGGGCACAACTATATTTTATTGTAATTTTAATCGTTTAAAACCATCAACATGAAACACTTGCTGCGTTTTCTTGCCTGTGTTGCCCTGCTTTCTACAGCTTCCTGCGGCGACAAAACCAAAACTTCAGAAACAGATAACCTTTTTAAATTCAAAGAGTATATTAGTAATCACACTTACGGAAATCAAAGTATTGCGGCGCCTATCCGCATCAATCTTGCAAAACCGTTAGAGCAATTTGAAATTACCCAAGAAATACCTTCAGAATACCTGAAAATCTCTCCAAAAACCGAAGGAACTCTCATTGTTGAAAATAACACCACCCTTATATTTCAGCCAAAGGAATACCTAAAACCCAATACCGAATATACCGTAACGGTTCAACTTCAGAAATTATACGAAGACGTAGACAAGCAATATAAAAATTACACCTTCAGCTTTAAGACCATCACACCCAACTTTAGTGTTCATCTGGAAAATTTACAATCGTATAGCAAGCAATGGCAGTACCTGAGTGGCACACTAGAAGCTTCAGACTTATTGAAATTGGAAGAGGCAAAGAAATTAGTTTCAGTAAAACAAGGGAAAAAGGACTTGAATATAAAATGGTCTGGCGATGCAGATCAGGCACGTTACTTTAACTTTACCATAGACAGTATTTCACGTAAAGTTGATGATTCTGAAATAGAAATAACCTGGAATGGCAAACCCATTGGTGCCGAAACAAAAGGCAATAATACCTTTGCTATTCCAGGACAAAACAATTTTACAGTAGTAACTATAGATGCCAGCCATTCGCCACAAGCTTCGTTGGCAATTAATTTTTCAGACCCGTTACAAGAAAATCAGGATTTTGCCGGGCTCGTGACCATTGAAAACGCTACAGATCTTCGTTTTGAAGTAGATGGCAACGTATTAAACGTCTATCCAAATAACAGAATTATTGGAGATGTGCGTGTCACAATTTTCAACGGAATTAAAAACACCGAAAATTTTGGCTTAAAGAAAGAATTTAGTGAATTGGTATCTTTTGAGCCTTTAAAACCAGCAGTTAGGTTGCTTTCCAAAGGCGTTATTCTCCCCAACGCACAAAGCACGCCCATCTATTTTGAAGCCGTAAATCTTATTCAAGTAGATGTGCGGGTGGTTCAGGTTTTTGAGAATAATATGCTACAGTTTTTACAACAATCTAACCTTGATAATTCCAGCAGCTATAATTTAAAAACAGTAGGGCGTCGCATAGCAAAAAAGACCATTACGCTCGACAAAGGCATTGGCGAAGATGGTACTTGGAAAGCCTACGCAGTAAATCTAGCCGACTTTTTTAAGACCAATCCAGGGTCTCTTTATCAAGTGGAATTTAGCTTTACAAAAGACTACATTAATTACGATTGTGATGCTGAAGATGTAGCTATCACCGATGATGACTATTATTATGACGACTATGAAGCAGGCTCTGACCTGGACGAAGAAGAACGAGAAGAAAAGTACTGGGACGGTGAGATTTATCGTTGGAGAAGTTATTCCTATAATTGGGAACAGCGCGACAACCCTTGTCATCCGGCATATTACAACGAAGATCGTGTCATAGCCACCAATGTTTTGGGAAGTGATTTAGGCATTATCGCCAAAAAAGGAAACAACCAAAGCTATCATTTTGCAACCAACAATTTACTGAATACAAAGCCTGAAAGTGGTGTAAAAATCGATTTGTTTAACTACCAGCAGCAGCTTATTGAAACAGTAACAACAGACGGTGATGGCTTTGCAATTTATGATAGTGAAAAAACCATTGCTTTCGCAGTAGCCCGTAAAGGAAAAAACTATGCCTACGCGAAACTAGGCGATGGAAACGCACTCAGCCTTAGTAAATTTGATGTCTCTGGAAAGGAATTGCAAAAAGGTCTCAAAGGATTTTTATATACTGAAAGAGGCGTTCACCGTCCTGGAGATAGCATTCACCTTACATTTGTGTTGAACGATGTTGCCAATCCGCTTCCAAAAAACCATCCCGTAAAACTAGAAGTAACCGATGCACGAGGAAAGCTGGTGCAAAGAACTATTTTAAATGGAAATTCTAACTCTCCCTCGGGAAGAGATGCCACAGCCAGAGAGGGATTTTACTACTTCCCCATAAAAACCGAAGCCACAGCCCAAACAGGAAATTGGAACGCCAACATAAGCGTGGGTGGAGTGAAATTTAGCAAGACTTTAAAAGTTGCCACGGTAAAACCAAACCGACTCAAAATAAAACTAGATTTTGACGATGAAATTTTGGATGCAAGCAAGGTCGTAAAAGGAAGTGTAGAAGGATTATGGCTTCACGGCGCACCTGCAAGAAACTTAAAAATTGAAATGAATGCCACGTTAAGAAGCACAAATACGGCATTTGATAAATTTAAAAAGTATCAGTTTAACGATCCCATACGCACATTTGATGAAGTGGAGATTCCAGTACTGTCCAAAAATCTTTCTGCGGAAGGAACTACAAATTTCTCTAAGAAATTTGATATTTCCAACAAAGCGCCGGGAATGTTGCAAGCTACTTTTTTAACCAAAGTTTTTGAAGGCGGCGGTGATTTTTCGATTGATGTTTTCAGTAAAGATCTGGCGCCGTATTCGCACTTTGTGGGGATGCAATCGCCAGCACCGCATCGCTATGGCTCCTATTATACAGACCAAAAAACCATGTTTGATGTAGTTTCGGTAGATGCACAAGGGAATGCGAGTGGAAATCGTGAACTAGAAGTAAAGATTTTTAAAATTGAATGGCGCTGGTGGTGGAACCGCGGGAATGATAATCTTTCCCGCTATGAAGACGCTACTATTTACCGTCCGTTTAAAGAAATAAGTGTTACTACTGGAAGCAATGGGAAAGGAAATTTCAGCATAGATATTCCCGAAGAAGAAGGCGGCAGGTATTTAATTAGAGTAATCGATAAGAAGTCTGGTCACGCCACAGGACGTGTTACATATTTTTATAGAAACTGGTGGAAACAGCCTACAGATGGGGATTCTGAAAGTTCTAAAATGCTCATCTTTTCAGCTAACAAAGAAAAATTTAACGTGGGTGAAGAAGCGGTCCTTACCTTTCCTTCAGGAAGTGCAGGGCGTGCTTTAATAAGTATTGAAAACGGAACTGAAGTGTTGTCTACCCAATGGATTGAAACTAAAAAGGGGGAGACCCAAGCCAAAATTAAAATCACCAAGGAAATGGCGCCCAATGTGTATGCGAACATTTCGTTATTACAACCGCACGAGCAGACTAAAAACGACTTGCCCATGCGCTTGTACGGCGTCATTCCTATTTTAGTGGAAGATCCCTCAACGGTGCTAAAGCCGAAACTACAAATGCCCGAAGTATTGAAGCCCGAGGAAACCTTCAGTATTAAAATTTCCGAAGAAAACAACAAAGCTATGACCTATACTGTTGCGATGGTAGATGAAGGCTTGCTGGATTTAACGCGCTATGGTACCCCAAAAATTCACGAAGCTTTTTACACCCGAGAAGCCTTGGGCGTAAAGACGTTCGATATGTACGATTATGTAATTGGCGCGTATTCTGGAAGCGTCAATAATATTTATGAAGTGGGTGGTGGCGACGCAGCAGCAGGTGCCAAAAACCGAAAGGCAGATCGCTTTATCCCTGTGGTAAAATATTTAGGGCCTTTTACGTTAAAAAAAGGAGAAACGGCAACTCATAAAATTACGATGCCTAATTATATAGGTTCGGTAAGAACGATGGTGGTGGCTGGTGATAACGATAAAAGCGCCTACGGAAAAACAGATAAAACAACACCTGTTCGCAAACCACTAATGGTATTGGCTTCGGTACCACGAGTGTTGAGTCCAGGTGAGAAAGTAACAATTCCAGTTACTGTTTTTGCGATGGAGAAAAAGATAAAAAGCGCCACCGTCAAACTGAAAGTAGGCGATGCCTTAAAACCTTTAGTTGGAACCTCAAAAACTATTTCTTTCCCGGAAGTAGGGGAACAAATAGTAAATTTTGAATTTGAAGTTTTACCAACCGATACCTTCCAAACTATTGAAGTTTCAGTGTCGGGCAATAGAGAGAGTGCGAGTTACAAACTGGAAGTAGACGTAGAAAATCCAAATCCTATTTCGCAAAAAACAACACAGTACATGCTTTCAGAAAATGACAACCAAACTATCACTTTTCAAACTTATGGGGTCGCTGGAACGAATGCTGCAACCTTAGAATTTTCATCGCTACCACCCATGGATTTCAGCAAACGGATGGAGTATTTAATTAAGTATCCGCATGGATGTGTGGAGCAAACAACTTCGGCGGCATTTCCACAGTTATTTCTGGCAGATGTGTTTGATATTACCTTCAACAAGAAAAAAGATATTGAGAGCAATGTAAATGCAGCCATCAAAAAATTAGGACGCTATCAAATCACAAACGGCGGGATGGCCTACTGGCCTGGGGAGCGACAAGCAGACGATTGGAGCACTAATTACGTAGGCCATTTTATGCTCGAAGCTAAAGGAAAAGGATATGCTTTGCCTATAACTTTTATGAGCAATTGGTTGGGTTACCAAAAAAATGCTGCAAGACAATGGCGCAATAGCAATACGAGTTACAACTCAAGTTTGACACAGGCATACAGGTTGTACACGCTAGCGCTAGCTGGACAACCGGAATTGGCCGCAATGAACCGCTTACGGGAATCCAATAACTTAAGTAACGATGCAAAGTGGAGGCTGGCGGCGGCTTATGCCTTAGCAGGGAAGAAAAATGTAGCAGAACAGGTTTCAGGCACGGCCAACATTAACTTTACGCCGCAACAATATGACTATTACACTTACGGTTCGCCCTTTAGGAATAAAGCAATGGCGTTGGAAACGATGGTTGCTATAGGAAATCCAAAACAGCGAGAGATGGCAGTTTCGGTAGCGAAGGAATTGTCCTCGCAGCGATGGTTTAGTACGCAGGAAACTAGCTATGCACTCTTGGCAATGGCTAAAATGGTTGAAAAAAATGGTGGAAAAGCACTAGAAGTCTCCTACACCAACAATGGTAAAAGTGAAACAGTTAAAACAGACCGAGCCGTGGCACAACGAGACATTGACGTAACTATGGGAAGCAACGCTGTCACTGTAACCAATAAAAAAGGAAATGTAGTGTATGTAACGTTGGCTCAAAAAGGAAAACTACCTTTAGGAAACGAATTGACAGAACGAAAAAATCTAACCGTAAAAGCTTCCTATTTGGACGGCGCAGGAAATCCATTGGACATTAAAAATTTACGCCAAGGTACTGAAGTGAATGCTGTAGTTTCCATAACGAATACCTCTAACGATTATGTTGATAATATGGCACTCAACAAAATCTTCCCAGGTGGTTGGGAAATCGTGAACACCAGTTTTACAGAGTTAGGTGGCGGTGCTTCAGGAGCAGCTCGATATAAGGATATTCGTGACGACCGTGTGAATTTTTATTTCGATCTTCAGGCTGGGAAGACAAAGACATTTACCGTAAAATTAAATGCTTCGTATTTGGGAACTTATTATTTGCCAGGTACTCAGGTGGAAGCTATGTACGACAATAATTATTATGCGAGGAATCAAGGAATTTGGGTGGAAATTAGCCAGTAGTTGGTAGCGGGTAGGACCTGCCTGTCGTTTCTTAGCAGGCAGGCGCTTCGCTGGCGATGGTTAGTATAATAATAAATCTATTTTAAACAAACATAAGAACCTGCTCCTTCCCCCAGCGGTTAAAAAAGGATTAATTAAACTAGCAAAAAATAAATGCGCGATTTGGGGGAAGGTGGATTTCGGTTAAAAAAGTTTAATTCAACTAATGAGTTCGATTCCGAAATTTGAAAGGGGGCCAAGGGGGAGCAACTATGAAACAAAAAATAACACATATTCTAAAAAAACACAAGATCAAGTTCAGCTTGTTTCTGGTGGGATTGGTGTGCTGGTTTTTTTGCTTGCCACGTCCGTTATTTCAAAACCCTACTTCAACCGTAGTGGAAAGTAGAGAAGGCATTTTATTGGGCGCCCGTATTGCGACAGATGGTCAATGGCGATTCCCGAAATTAGACTCGGTGCCGTATCGTTTTGAGCAGTCTGTTTTACATTTTGAAGATGAATATTTTTATAAACATCCTGGTTTTAATCCTGTCTCCATTAGTAAAGCATTATGGGGCAATATTACTACTGATAAGCGTCGTGGTGGAAGTACGTTGACACAACAAGTGATTCGCTTATCGAGAAAAAACAAACAACGTAGTTACGGCGAAAAAGTGATTGAAATTCTTCAAGCCACCAGATTGGAAGCGGGCTATTCTAAAAAAGATATTTTAAACTTCTACGCTTCATATGCACCTTTTGGCGGGAATGTGGTTGGATTAGAGACTGCAGCTTGGAAGTATTTTGGAATTCCTGCAAGCGAACTAAGTTGGGGGCAATCTGCTGCCTTAGCCGTGCTACCTAATGCACCTTCCTTAATATTCCCTGGAAAGAACGAAGCGATTTTAAAAGAAAAACGTGATAGATTGTTGCTGAAATTATTTCAGAAAAAAGTTATTGATGAAACTACATACGAATTGGCATTGGAAGAAGCATTACCCGGAAAACCGTTATTATTGCCCGAAACTGCGCTTCATTTAACTGAAAAAATTAGGAAAGAACATAATGGGGAGCGCATTAAAACCACCATAGATCTTAATTTGCAATCAACTTTAAACCGAATTGTAACCGAGCAACATTTTCAGTTACAGCAAAATGAAATCCATAATCTGGCCGTTTTAGTTTTGGATGTGGAAACTCGTGAGATCTTGGCATACATTGGCAATGCCCCAACCACGGTTGAAAACAATAAGTTTGTAGACGTTATTGACAAATCCAGAAGCACCGGAAGTATTCTGAAACCCTTTTTATACAGTGCACTGCTAGATAGCGGTGAATTGTTGCCAAACACGCTAGTGGCAGATATCCCCACAGTAATTAATGGGTATGTACCTGAAAATTTCGACAAGCAATTTAATGGTGCGGTACCAGCAAGTGTTGCCTTGTCACGCTCTTTAAATATTCCTGCGGTACGGATGCTCCGCTCTTATGGATTGGAACGATTTCATAGAAGATTGATCGAGTTGCAATTCAAAAGTATTAATCGTAAAGCTAATTATTATGGACTTTCGCTTATTTTAGGTGGTGCTGAAAGTTCGCTTTGGGAAATTACGAACGCCTACGCCGGAATGGCTTCTACCCTCAACTATTTTAACGAAACGTCCAGCGAGTACCGTACTTCCGACTTTAAGCAACCCACATATATATCTCAAAATGAAATTGACTCAGATAAAGTAAAAAATCCTTCGGTTTTTAATGCTGGCGCCATTTACAAAACCTTTGAGGCATTGCAAAAAGTAAACAGACCTATTGGTGAAGAGAACTGGGATTTTTTCAGCAACTCGCAACCTATTGCCTGGAAGACGGGAACGAGTTTCGGATTTAAAGATGCGTGGGCTGTTGGGGTGACAAAAAAGTATGCCATTGGTGTGTGGGTTGGCAATGCAGATGGCGAAGGCAGGCCGGGGTTAACTGGCTTGCAAGCGGCTGCTCCCATATTATTCGATGTGCTGGATGTCCTGCCAAAAAGCGATTGGTTTGCAACTCCTTTTGATGAATTAACTGAAATTTCAATTTGTACAATAAGTGGTCATTTGGCAGGTGTTTTTTGCGGTGAAACTATTTCAGAATTTATTCCGAAAAATGGTACCCGGACGGAGCCTTGTCCCTATCACCAGCAAGTATTTTTAACTCAAAACGAACAGTACCGTGTTAATTCTTCTTGTTATGAATTGGCTGAAATGAAACAAAAATCCTGGTTTTCACTTCCACCAGTTATGGAATATTATTATGCTCCGTTGCATCCCGAATATAAAGTATTACCGCCTTTTAGACCAGACTGTTTGCAAGAGGGAGAACAGTTAATGGAGTTTATATTTCCGAAGAGAAACGAAACTATTCTACTTGCTAAAAATTTCGAAGAAGAGCTTCAGGATGTTATCTTTAAAATCGCTCATCGCAAACCTGAAACCAAGATCTATTGGTACTTAAATGGTAGTTTTATTACAACTACGGAGACTTTTCATCAAATAGCATTACAACCCTTACCCGGAAAATATGAATTGACGGCTGTGGACCAAGACGGGAATGAGATTACCCAGCGCGTTGCTGTGGAGCGGGCTTCGGGTTAGTCATTTCGACGATAGGAGAAATCGCATTCGAGTGAGGTTAACAATACAGCTATTTACCTGGACGGAGCTTGGTGTGTGATTTCTCCTGCGTCGAAATGACTGTAGTTGTCATTCCGAAGGAGGCACGACGAGGAATCGCATTTGAGTGAGTTGGATTTGATTATACTTTTGGATGAGCTTCTTGTGTGATTTCTCCAGCGTCTAAATGACTGCGTGGTCGAGATGACTAAAACCCTCTTTCTTTCTGCAACTGCTCATACGCCTCTTGTACTTTTCTAAACTTTTCTTCGGCTCCTTTTTGGTAGGCCTCATCCATATGCTGAAGTTTATCTGGATGGTATTTTTTTGCCATTGTCCTATAGGCTTTTTTTACATCGGCGTCTGTAGCTGTTCGGTCTATTTCCAGGATTTTATAAGCACTATCCGGATTTTTAAAGAACATCGCTTTTATGCTTTCAAAATCCTGTAATTGTATGGCAAGATATCGGGCAATGTTATTTATTTCAACAACTTCGGATTGCGTTACGTGACCATCTGCATTGGCAACGCTGAATAGGAAGTGGAGAATTTGTAGTCTGGATTCGTAACGGGTCCGGCTTCTTAAGAGCGCACATATTTTTTCTGAATTAATCTCCCTGCTCTTTATCACTTCATTAAAAACCTTAAAGGCAGCGTTGGCGCGTTCTTTTCCGTAGGCTTGCACAAAATACTGGCGCACATAATCCAATTCTTTTTGGTTTACAACACCATCGGCCTTAATTACTAAGGAGGCTAAGGATAGGAGATTAAGCTCAAAGTCGGCTGGGGAAACATTTTCGCTTCTTTGTTGCTGAAATACTTGCTGAAATCCGCCGCCCGATTTTCCTTTTCCACCAATCACGTTATCCAATAAGCTACCAAGTAAAAATCCAATAATGGCTCCCGGAAATCTAAAAAATGTATAGCCCAAAACGGCCAGCAACCAACGAATCATCTACTTTTTCTTTATGTGTTTATAAGAAGTGCAAATATAAGTAAAGGTTGGGAGGGGTTTGTTACACAAATAGGTTTAATAAATCCCAAAAAAACAAATTCCAAATTTCAATAAAAAAGATAGTTCCTCCTTTAGGTGGCTAGGGGGTCTAGAATTTGGGATTGGGTTTTTTTATGATATATAAGCCCAGCTAATTTTGTATCTTTGCATTGAAAATTAATGACTTAAAAGAAAAAGATTATGTATCCAGCAGAATTAGTAAAACCAATGCGCGAAGACCTAACCAGTATAGGCTTTAGCGAATTACATACAGAACAAGATGTTACCAATGCACTAGCAAAAGAGGGAACTACTTTAGTAGTAGTAAATTCAGTTTGTGGTTGTGCAGCAGCAAATGCACGTCCGGGAGCGCGTATGAGCCTGCAAAATGCAAAATCTCCAGATCACCTTGTAACTGTTTTTGCAGGGGTTGATAGAGAAGCAGTTGATGCAGCGAGAGCACAAATGATTCCCTTCCCACCAAGTTCGCCAGCTATGGCTTTGTTTAAGGATGGTGAATTAGTACATATGCTAGAGCGTCACCATATTGAAGGACGCCCGGCCGATATGATTGCCGAAAATTTAAAAGGAGCTTTTAACGAGTTTTGTTAGCTTTCACTTTAATTTATCCTGAGTGAGCCGAAGGGCTCAGCTTATTTGGGTAAACTATATTGTATTATATAAAAATCCATCGCAGTCTGAGCAGAGTAGAAGACACGATGGATTTTTATATTTTTGCAACTCATGAAATTATTCACCAAAATATTAAGCTATCCTTTTTCAGTTATTTTTTATTTGCTGTTTGGGGTTACTATTGTCATGTTTCATCCCATACAATGGATTGCATTTTATTTATTTGGTTATAAAGCACACAAGATTTCGGTAGACGCACTACAATGGTTTTTAATGCGTTGCCTAAATGTGTTAGGAACTCGTTTTACCGTTGAGCTTCCTGATAATTTACCTGTAAACAAACCCGTTATTATTGCTTCCAATCATCAAAGTATGTGGGACATCCCACCATTGATTTGGTTTCTACGGAAATTACACGTAAAATTTATTTCTAAAATAGAATTGGGGAAAGGGATTCCTTCAATTTCATACAATCTACGAAAAGGAGGTTCCGTTTTAATAGACCGTAAAAATCCTGAGCAAGCCACCGCTCAAATTACAAAGATTGCGCATTATATTTCTGAAAATAATAGAGCGGTCGTTATTTTTCCCGAAGGCACCAGAAGTCGCGACGGATATCCAAAACCCTTTAAAACAAAAGGGTTAAAATTACTTTTTCAACATGCACCAGATGCTTTCTTATTGCCTGTGAGTATAAGTAATTCCTGGAAACTACAACGTTTTGGAATGTTCCCGATCCCAATAGGTGTGCATTTAAAAATGAAAGTTCACGAACCGCTTAAAATTTCAGAATACCAGCCAGAAGCGCTTATTTCTTTAATAGAACAAACGGTGCTCAAAGACATTGTTCATGATTAATTTTGAAAATAATATACTTTTAGAAAACACTATCGCTTTTGTAAAAACCGAATTACAAGATGCCGAAGGTGGTCACGATTGGTTTCATACAGAACGTGTTTTTAAAAATGCAAAACTAATTGCTGAAGGGGAAACTGTAAATAACTTAGTAGTGCAACTCGCAGCGTTACTTCACGACATAGCCGACTCCAAATTTCACGGTGGAGACGATACGATTGGCCCAAAAAAAGCTGTTGAATTTTTATCGACCCAAAAAATTTCCGAAGATGATTGCACACACATTATAAACATCATTGCAAATGTTTCATTTAAGGGAGGAAATGCTACAAAAACATTTCATTCCAAAGAATTGGAAGTTGTGCAAGATGCAGACAGGTTGGATGCTTTGGGAGCTATTGGGATTGCCCGTACTTTTAATTACGGTGGCTACAAAAACCGTAAACTTTACGATCCTAATATTCAACCGCAACTAAATATGACATCTGCAGAATACAAGGCTTCTACGGCACCCACTATCAATCATTTTTATGAAAAGCTATTGTTGTTGAAAGAAAAAATGAATACCGAAACTGCAAAAAAAATTGCCAAAGAACGCCACCTTTTTATGAAGCAATTTCTTGAGCAATTTTATGGGGAATGGAACGGCGAGCGTTAATACAATTGTTTCGGTTTTTATTGATATATAAAATTATCCAACGTTACTTTTTCAGTAAATTGAGAAAGGTTTATCACCTTAACTTCTTTCGTTTCGGTTGGTAACCCAAAATTTCTATATAAGGTGTACTTTAAGTACGTTGGGTTCTTTTGCGACTCTTCTTCCAATGCACTTATGTTGACGCGCCAATTTCCTTTAGATTTTTCATCCACAATATATTCTTTAATAGCATAGCCTTGTTCAACCTCTTCCTTCATCAATTGGGCATTGTCAAATTTCGTATGGTTCCAGATAAAAAACTTATTTTCTGGGCTTACAAATTGTACTTCAAAATCTTTTAATGGGTTGTTCCATTGCAAAACAATACGGATATCCTGCTTTAATTTCGCTGCTAGAAAATCGTTTGGGAGGGTTTGAAAGGGAACTTTATTTTTATGAAAAGCTAATAAATGCCTTATTTCATTAATTGCAATATCCTGAATTTCCGTACAATCTACATTGGGGATTTTATTGAAAATAATTTGGTAATACAGTGCGAATGCAGTTTCATAATCTCCAACAGCTTCGCTTGCCATTGCCAAATCTAGATAGGACTGAGATTCTCCTGGACGTAGCGCCACAATGCGTTTATGAACACTTAATGCCTTCAGAAACTCTTTACGTTCTTCCAGTTTGTATGCATAGGTTCGTAATGCTTTTGTGTTATTAGTTGCTTCTTTCGCAATGTTAGAAAGTACTTGAAACGAAAAATTGGCATCCCACTTTAAAAAATAATCTGAAACCGAAATATAGTACGGAATAGTATTGTAATTTCCAGAAGCTATTTGTTCCTGATACATTTGTTTCGCTTCTTCAAAACTAGCTGCTCTTTCAAGGGACAGCAAGTAAGATTCAACAGTTGGCGCATTTTCTATGGTAAGGATGTTTTCGGTATAGTCGTTACCTTTTACCAGTAGCGAAGCTTGTTTTTGCTCTGGCGTAAGCGCATTTCCTTCTCCCAATTGGGTAGTGATGAGTATGGCACCGCCTGCGCCTAATTGCCCATAACGAAGCGTCGAATTTAAGGATTTTAAGAGTGTGATTTTCACTATTTGTGTTGGACTTATGGCGTCTAAAACGCGTTGGTCAAAAACAGCACCATCTATTACAACAATAGGTAAAGCGGTATTTAAGCTTCGGTTTTTTGTGAAGATTACACTTTGCTCTTGACCTTGCAAACCAAAAACTTCGGTGCCAGGCATTTGCCTAATAATATCGAAAACATTAGTAAAAGACTGGTTTATTTGATCTGCCGTTAGTGATTGTGATGTACTATAACCCAATGCGTCCCTATTTTGCTTTCCGTATGCCGTTTCTTCCGTTTTTTCTTTTGCTTCTTTCTTCGCTTTTACAAGTACTTCATCTAGCAATTCGGCATCGGTGTCTAAGGTGATGTTCATCATTGAAGAAGGCGTTGCAACTACTTCTTTGGTTTCGAACCCGAAATAGGAGATTACCAATATGTCGTCATCGCCTGATTTTATGCTGAATTCACCTGCTGCATTAGTAATGGCTTCAGTAAATGTGTTTTTAACCGTTAGTATAGCGCCTTCTATAGCACCTTTTTCTGAAACTACCTTTCCTTGGGTTTCCTGCGCAAATTGTACTGCAGTTACCAATAGAAAACAAACTAGCATACATTTTTTTATCATTTTTTTAAAAAATTTGACAGTAAAAATATTAATAAAGAAACGTATCTAACGTTATTTTTTGATTGTATTCTGAAAGATTTATCACTTTTATAGCTTTAGTTTCATTGGGCAACCCGTAATTTCGATATAAGGTGTATTTTAAATAGGTTGGATTTTCTTGTTCCACTTCACCAAGGTGATTCACATTTATGAGCCAACGGCCTTTTTCAGCCTCGTCCAAAATAAATTCTTTGGAGAGCAAGCCATCTTCTATTTCTTTTTCAATTATGGCTTTGTTGTCAAAAATGGTATGTGAAAATTTATAGAATTTATTCTCTGGACTTACAAACTGCAATTCAAATTCGGCTGTAGGGTCGTTCCAATCAAATACAATTCTTACATCTTGTTTAAATCCTAATTCCAAAAATTCTTCCGGTAATTCTTTAAAATTAATTTGTGATTTGTGATTGGCTATTAATTTTTTAAATTCGTTGACGACTTGTTCTTGAACTTCAATCGCTGACACATTTGGGATAGCATTGTACAATAGTTGGGTGTAAAGAGCCTCAGAGGTCTCAACATCTCCTGTCGCTTCATTTAGTCTGGCAACATCTAAGTAGGATTGTACATCTTTAGGTGCTAAATTCACAATATGTTCGTAAAGTAATTTTGCTTCTTCAACAGTACCCTTAGATTCATATTCAAACGCTAGCACCCTTAACGCTTTAACGTTTTCAGAAGCCAGTGCAACAATATTGGAACGGACAGTATTTGCAAATGACGGGTCCCAGGTTTCAAAATAAGTGGCTGTTTCAATATAAAACGGAATGGTAGTTCCATAAGTTTTCTGAAGTTTTTGATACTTAATTTTCGCTTCGTCAAATGTAGTAGCTTGCTTCAGGTTTTGGATATATTCTGGGGATTGCTTTTTGCTTTTCGCCATCTCTAAGGTAAATAGTCTCTCTTCATATTTGTTTCCAGTAGCAAGTGCTGAAGGTTTAATCTCTTTTTCGGTTTGAGCATTCTTGTAAGAGACATTGTTTTTTGTTTCAATAACAATAGCTCCATAGGCAGCTGCAGAACCAAAACGAACTGTAGACAGAGCAGATTCTAATAAGATAATAGAGTGGATATTTTGTGGATTGATATCGGGTATTTGCACGTTTTCCAAATTCTGATCATATACAATACCGTCAATCACCATTGCAGCATACGTAGTAAGTTGTATTGAGGCGTATTTATACTTTCTGAATCTGTATTTAAAATTTGCTCCTAATTTTTGTGGAATTGCATCTATGCCGGTTCCCCAATTAAGAACTTGAAACAACTCCTGTGTGGTTTCAGTAATATCATCGCTTGTAATGGTTTTATTTAAAGAAAAACCAATAGCGCCTCGTTTCTTTTTCCCAAAGGGTGTATCTGTTATTTCTTCAGCAATTAACTCTGAAACCGTTTTTGTTTCCAGATACACCTCATCCAATAATTCACTTTTAGTTCTTAACGGAATGTGCAATTTTTTTAATTGTCCTACAACAGTGTCCTTTTTATACATCCCAAATGCTTTTACCACCAGAATATCCTCTGGGGCAGCGTTTATTGAATAACTACCATTAGATCCTGTTTCTACTTCTGTAAAGGTGTTCTTAATTTGCACGGTAGCGCCTTGAATGGGCACATTATTATCGTTGTACACAACCCCATGCAAATACCCAGATTTATCTATCTTCTCATTCTTTGTATATACATATTCATCTTCTAAATCGTTTTTTAAATACGCCAGTGCATTATTGATCTGAACTTGTGATAAGTTTATATAGTGGCCCCCACTTAAATAAGAGACATCCTGGAGATTTGCGTGCGCCGCAGTAGGAACAGAATTAATACAAAACACAGGAATATTTACAGCTGGTTTTAACGGAGCCAATATGGATTTCCCATTGGTAAAAACGAGCGCTGCATTTGCACTGTTTAAATTTTGTTTTAACACTTCAGCAAAGTCTGCGGCGCCGTTGTAGTAGGTGTTTTCTAAATACGCTTCCAGCTCTTTACTTTTACCATTTTTTATGCTGAATGTTTCTTCAAACGAAACTCCGTGACTAAATTTTACTACCCGAATCGTTACATCTCCCAGATGATTTAAATACTTTGAGAGTAATTTTAATTCCTCTTCAACATTTCGACTCTTAGCAGATAATGAACTATCCCAATACAAATCTATTTTATTAAGGTTTTTACGGGAAGCGATGTTCTTTTCAGCAGATTTTGAAGGGTACGAAGCGATGAGCCCAAAGGCAATACCAGTTCCCCTGTAGCTTTTCCAGCCATCCATACTGCGCTCCTTGGTATATGAAATCCCGCCATAAGGGGTAGATGACAATGAAAAATAAATGTAGGATCCATATACTTTTACAAGTTCTAAGCTTACAATTATATCTTCATTTGCAATTATATTGTGCTCCTTCAAAGAAATGGTCTCTTGCCCCTCTTTCTTGGTGATGGTATGAAAAATATTGTGTGTAACCAAGTTCTTCCCTGGGGTACCACGATGGTAGTCATAAATTTTTACACGTACCAACAAGCTATCTCCCTTATTTTCAACAATATTAAAGGTAAGGTCTTGTAGCTGTGTATTTTTCTTATTTATATTAATGCGAGTGGCGATCTCCCCTCCCAAACTTTCAAGGTTCATCCAATAGCCAAGGTTTTCCTTACTATAGGCATAGCTTCCCAACCTATCAAACTCTCGTTCTTCATTTACAAGTACCACTTCATCCAAAGCATATTGGGTTGGAGCCAGATATACTATCTCTTTATATGAAGTGAGAACATCTAAACTAGCTATTGGCAGGTTTTTAGTTTCATACCCGATAGAAGATATTTGTAAGATTGTATCCTCTTCTATGTCCTCAATCTTCCATGAAAGGCTGAAATTTCCATTTTCATTGCTAACGGTCCCAACCCCTTTTTCAGCGAATCCAATGTTTACAAAAGAAACAGGTTCCTTTGTTTTTCCATCCAAAATGGTTGCTGCAATGGTCATTACATCTTGTCCTACTACTGAAAGTCCACACAATAAAAAAACTAAAATATAAAGAGGTTTCATAGGATTAGGATTTTATGTAATACTTGTATGAAGTTACATGATAAAACTAATAACTACAATTTTATAGAGTCTTGATTTATATATAAAGACTGTGTATTATTACCTTAAACGATTTATTATCAGTATTTTAAAAATATTTTACTTTTAAATCTTAAATAAAAAAACACCCCAAAAATTCATCTGTTTAGGCGATGTCTTGGGGGTGTTTTGTTAGTACTAGCTTAAGTTATTCTACTACAGGAGTTACGGTATAACCAGCTTCTCTCAATAAGTTAATTACCCCTAATTTCCCTCCTAAGTGACCTGCGCCTACCCCGTAAAATACAGCTTGTTCTTTTGAGTATTCACTTATCTTAGGAATCCAGTTTGCATTACGGGTATGTAACATTGCATCCATCTGGCCTTCGCCGGTAAAATAATCGTTCATAAAATCATACAACCCGTCAATGTCTTCGGTTTTATAGTCTGTGATCATTTTAGTAAACATTTTGGTCATTCCTTCTTTATCGTTTAATAATTTTACCACATCATCCAATTGCTCCTCGTAGGGTTGCACATTAAAAGCGTTCATTTGATATTCTATAGTCTCCAATCCTTTTATCTCTTTTTGTTGCTCATTCGCCAGCGCTATTAGAGTTGCTTCATAACTGGCGTGATCTTTACCTAAATATCCCATCATTACCATAGAGCTCACCATAAGTGGTTTAAAATTTTTGAATTGTTCTAACCCTGCTCCTAATTTTCCTTTTAGGTAGGTGTCTATTAGTTCATATTCGTCTTTGTCCAGATAGTCTACAAGTGTCGTTCCAAATGGCATAGCCGAATGTTTTAGCATCTCCGTTTGCATAGAAGGATCGTCCATATCTAATTCAAGGACGATTAGCTCACTTGCTGCAAAAGCATCTTTCACTTTATCTTTAAATAGAAAATCTTCTTTGGGTAGCATATGGAACGTACCAAATACATACGAAGTTTTAATGCCATTCCCTTCTACCTTCCATAGAAGGCTGTTATCGTTTTGTTGTGCAAAACCCATTGTGAAACTGAATACAAGTATCGCTAGGGTAAAAATATTTTTTAGATCTTTCATAATTTGTATGTTTAAAATTGTTAATTGGTTTATTAATTTTTGCTGTTAAAGCCAAGACAGGATAATGCCTATGGTAATTTCTACGATTGTTATCATGGTGTTTAGTTTAAAAGATTACTATTACTAGGAGATAAATGGCAACTCCTATTACAATGCCAATTCCAAATTTTATGAATTGAATTTTTGATTGGGTGTTTTTCGTTTTCATAGATATACTGTTATTGAATGATTCCCTTTTTCACAGTGACAACTTCTAAATCGTCTCCTTTTTTAAACTGAAATTCTATTATATCCATCGCAGCATAGCCTTCAATTTCTTCTAAAAATATTTTATTGAAGCGTTTCGTTTCTTCCAATGCTGTTGGAGTGCCTTGGCAATCTTTTAAAATGTAGGCTACTTTTTCTTCAGTAACACCATCTTTTCTGCTAAACTGTAAACCGTATGCTGAGTGGTCGAAGGCAACCTCTTTGCAATTACATTGTTTTTCTAAAGCTTTTTCAATAGCTCCTGTGGTTCCTGTATGAGATGTGTAACCCGCATACATTCCTAAGCAAAATGGAATGGCAATACATAATCCTAGAACAAGTAAAGCTCCTTGGATAATTCTGGTTCTGATTTTGTTTTTTTGTGTTTTCATAAATAGTTCGTTTTTTTATTCCCGCTTATTTCGGGCTTGTGATTGTTTGATGAGACAAATGTGCAATACAAAACTCCTATATAAAAGAGAAGCCTCCCCATTTTGAGAAAAATGGGGAGGCTATAAAAAGTTGTCTTCCGTTGATTTTACTAGGGTTTTTACCTTTTTTCTGAAATTTTAAAACTTCAACAATACCGCAACCCGAAATTTATAAATCTAGGTTTGAAAGAGGTGTTTTTTTACTAATTTGATGGTTTCAGCAGGAAAAAAGTGGCAGTTGGAAGTGACAGTTTGCAGTTGATAGTGAAAAAATAACCTTGAAAATTATTACGCAGACCCGCCTGTCGTGCCTTCGTTGGGCAGGGATTCACAGAGATATTCATCAAGAAATTAAACATCGTATATCTAAAATCGTAAATCCCCTAGGCAATATTTTTAATGTTTTTGATATAGAAAGAAGGGTTCAATCCCGTATCTTTTTTGAAGTATTTTGTGAAGCTATCTGCGCTTTTATACCCTATTTCTTCGGCTATAGATTGTATAGAATACGATCTGAAAATTACATCATTTTTAATACGAACAATGGCATAATTTATTCGAAGGTCATTAATGTAGGTATTAAAATTCTTTCCAAAATGCGAGTTGATCACTTTGGAGAGATAGGACGTGTTGGTGCCAATTTTTTTGGCAACATTGTAAGAATTGCATTCTTGTTGTAAAAAGTATTCTTTTACTTCCAGCTTTTTTAAGCCTGCAAGGATTTGCTGTTTGGTTTCTTCGGGTACATCTGTGTTTTCCTTTTCTTCCAGCACTTCATCTTTGGTATCTATAATTTCTTCGGGCGATTTTGCCGTTTCTATTTTTGCTAGTAAGGCATCGAATTTTGCCTCGTTCTCTCTTTTAGTTTTGTAAAATTTCAGCAGAAAAAACAACAGTATTAATATAATAACGGAGGCGCCTAGAAAAAGGTAGTTAAGATAATGCTGACTTTGTTCTTTTTCTGCCTTTAGTGCATCAAACTCTTTTTTAAAGTTTTCTCTTTCGTCTTTAAGGATGACTTCCTTTGCGGTGTCCTTTAATTTAGAATATTCTTCCTGAGTAGTAAGATGTTTTTCAAAAAAGTAGCTTGCACGTTCAAAATCGCCTGTATATTTATAAGCTTCGGCCAACTGCTCATAGTAATCACTCATAAAACCTTCTTCAGCAGTTGTAACTTGGTAGTCATCTAATCCCTGCTGAAGGATCCTTTTGGCCTCTTCGTGATTTTTAGCGCCAACTTCAACCTTCCCTAAATTATATGCTTTGTTTAAGGCAATAATATCATATTCACTTGGGCACACCCCATACCCTTTTTTGTATTTGTCTCTGGCTACTTTAAAATTCTTTTCTTCAAAAGCTATGTCGGCCTCCAATAGATATAAAAATGCGGTGTTGCATGAATCTATTTCTTTGTTCAAGAACCCTTTAACTTTTTCAGTAAAGATCTTAGCCGAATCCAGCTGTTTTGCAATCATATACGTTCTTCCTAATGAACTATAGGAATACATTAATATATTGTTTTTGTCTTTTTGGGTAAATGCAGAATCTAACGATTTTTGCTGATAATAATTTAGGGTTCGCTTTCTAATGGCTACTGCTTTTTTTGTATCACCACTCATATCCATTATAGAGGCAATTTTATTAAGAGCAGCTTCCCTGTATTCGTCATTACCATATTTTTCAGCCAATTCAAAGAGTTCGTTATAATATTCCAGTTGCTCATTTGCCGAAGTAACTATCATTTGCAAATCTCCCAGAAAAACAAGGGCTCTTAATTCTAATACGTGCAAATTATTTGTCCTTGTTAATGCCAATGCTTTTAGAACTTGTTCGTTGGCACTCTTGTAATCCCTATTTCTAATAAAATGTAAGGCAACAGATTCCATTCCAAGAAATTCATTCTCTATATCTTGCTCTTTTTGTGCTTTTAGAATATAGGCTTTTGCAGCTGTTAATGATTTTTCACTTTCAGTAAAGCGGTACGTATTTATAGTGTCTCTAATCTCATCAAAAGATAAAGACATAAGTTCTTTTTCGGTTTGAGCGCAAACTGAAAACACAGAAAAAAAACATATTAAAAGTAAAAAATGGATACGCATGACTATAAGTAGCTGTATAGTAGGATTTGTAACAAAGTTCAAATATACTATTTAAAACAAACGCGTTTGCGGATTTTTAAGCTGAAGATAATGTGACACATCCAGAGGTTGCATCTTTTCCTGTGGAAGGTATTTCCGTTTCGCTAACGCCATAGTTTCCTTAATCTGGAGCGCAAAATTTCCCTCTCCGCGCATGCGGGTACCAAAACGACTGTCGTTTAAAGTTCCTCCGTGGCAATGAGCAATTTGATTTAAAATCCGCTCGGCTCTGTCTGGGAGTGCTTTGTGAATCCAATCGCTGAAAATTTCAGCTATTTGCCCATTTAATCGCACTACAGTATAAGCCACATCCTTAGCACCAATTTCTGAAACTTTCTTTACCAAAGGCAAAATCTCGTGATTGTTTAAAGATGGAATTATTGGCGCCATCATAACCCGTACAGGAATATTGTTTTCGCTAAGTACCTCAACCACTTTTAACCTTTGCTTGATACTCACTGTTCTTGGCTCCAACAATCTTCGTGTTTTTTCTGAAAGTGAGGTAATGGAAATGTTTACTGAAACGCAGTTTAGTTTTGCCAGTTCTTTGAGAATATCAAGATCACGTAATATAAGGCTGTTTTTGGTGATAATGCCCGTGGGGTGTTTCCATTTCAGCATTACTTTCAGGCATTTTCTTGTGATTTCCAGTTTGCGTTCCAGTGGCTGATAGCAATCTGTATTTCCTGAAAACACAATGGGATGCCCTTCCCAGGATCTTTTGGTAATATGTTTTTCTAATAATTCTGGCGCATTTTTTTTGTACAGAATATTTCGTTCAAAATCCAAGCCTGCCCCATAGCCCCAATATTCGTGGCTGTTTCGGGCGTAGCAATACACACAGCCATGTTCACAACCCTGATAAGGGTTTGCAGAAAATCCCATGCCCACATCTGGGCTGTTTACTTTGTTGACAAAGGTTTTAGGGAATACTTCTATATATTTTGTTTGATTCTTGTCTGCGAGTTCTCCTTCAGCTTCGCAGTAATTCAGGAAATCATCCCGAAGCTCGTGGCTTAGTTCAAAAAAGCGATTATGGATACGCTTTTGCGCACCGCGACCTTTTAGATGTTCGGGGAGATGGGACATGGAATAACTTTGAAAAAAATATTCCCTTCAAAGTTAATTATTACTTGGAATATTTCCTTGTTAATTTGGATTTATTCCTTTTTTTAAATCTTATTTGGTGGTTTCAATCTTAAATAATAGGGGTTTACCATCTTGTTCGCCTTCAACAATTAAAGAATTTTCGTTTACTTGAATTCCAAATCTGAATTCGAAAATTGTGTTTTCAGCAAAAGAATTGAGTGCTTGTTTGTAGGTTTTGTTGCCTTCGTTGTCTATATATATAAGGTATGAATAGTCCTTGTTATTAAAGATTGTTTTTTCGAATTCAACCCGACCATCTTTTAAATCTTCTAATCTTTTACCAGCATTAAGGAAAACAAATGTTCCTTCTTCGTTATTAATAGAAGTAAATGACTGCCTTGGAACCCAGTCCCAAGAACCTGTACTAGTTTGCTTTTTTATAGCACGGTCAAAAACTAAATTTCCATTTTGGTCTATTCTTAAGAGTAATATATTTCCATAATACGCATCGAAACCGCCACGGTCATCTCTGTAAAGATATTTTTGTTCTAATTCAAGTATAATTTCTTCATTCTTTAGTAACATAATTCCTTTCGGAGAAAAATCCACAACACCAGCCTTATCGATTCTGTCTCTCCCACTAATAAATGATAAAACTTTACCTGGAGCATCCCTGTTCTTTGGACTTAAATCTTCTTTAACTTGCTCAGAAAAAGTGTCAAAAGTTGTATTTACTTTATTGAAATTGGTTTGATCAACTTCAAATGTTACAATTCCATCTTTGCCTGAAATTTTAAAAAAAGAAGATAGTTCGTCTGCATATATTCCAACACTATACAACTTGTTTTTTGCAGAAATAAGTGAAAGGCCCTGAACAAAGCTATCCCCAACCGATAATGAAAGTTGCTGTTGTCTATTTTCTGATAACTTAAAAAGTTCATAACTATAATTTGGTCTTCCTTCCTTCTCTATTTTATCTGAACCATCAAAAAATACTTTTCCCAATAGAAAAGCCCTTCCATCATTACCAAGAGTCATGTTCTGATATATTAGGAGAGGTGTTTTATTAAAAGCTTTTCCGGTTTTCCGATCTACAACCTCACTTACAATGTGATTGTATATTATTTCGCCCGCACTATTGAACACATTCACATTAAAGGCATTACCTTTTTTACCCTTCATTAAAACATTGATAGCAAAAAACTCTTTGTTTTCTGAAGTAACCACTTCACCAAAATAATAATTTTCAAAAAAATTATACTCAAAGTCTTTTCGTATCCCCCAATGATCATATTTCTTCAGCTTATCCCTATCAATAGCTAAAATCTCTGAGCTGGTAAAAGCTAATGTATCTTTTGAAGATTTTAAAGCATGAAAAGCATACTTTTTATCTTCTTGAATATATCGAAACTCTATAAGAATTAGCTTGTCTTCAACAATAAAAAACCCCTGTAATTCACTCCTATGAACATCCACGATTGTCCTATCCAACAACTCTAGTTTTGCAGAATATCTTTCAATATAGTACCCTTTGGGGGCACCATAATTGCGGAGAAAGTTTCTTACAACATAAATATCACCATTAGCGTCCTCTTCAGCAAACATTAAAGTTGTCTTTTCTTTCTCCTCCTCAAAAACCTTACTTTGTGTTACTTTATAAAATATATCTTGTGCAGACGCATAACTAATAACAGTTAGCATCAATAGTAGTGTAATTAACTTCATAAAATTTGTGGTTTATTTCCCAGGAAACTCAGCCTTTCGTTTCTGCAAAAATGCTTGAGTACCTTCTTGGAAATCGGCAGTACCAAAGCATTTTCCAAATTGGGTGATTTCTGCTTCAAAACCATTTTCTCCAGCTTCAAAACCAGCATTCACAGCCTCAATCGCTGCTGCAATAGCTACCGTGGAGTTTCTGCTAATTTTTGAGGCTAGTTTCTCCGCCAAAGGCATAAGTTCATCTAGTGTAGTTACGTGGTTTACCAAACCATATTGCAGCGCCTGGTTGGCATCTATCATTCCAGCGGTCATAATCAATTCCAAAGCGCGACCTTTCCCAACTAATTGTGGTAGCCGTTGTGTACCTCCATATCCTGGAATAACTCCTAAAGATACTTCTGGTAAGCCCATTTTGGCGTTATCACTTGCAATCCGAAAATGTGCCGCCATGGCTAATTCCAAACCGCCACCCAATGCAAATCCGTTAATTGCTGCAATTACTGGTGTTGACAAATGGGCAACGAAATCAAATAATTTTGCTTGTCCTTCTGCAGCTAATTTTTCGCCTTGTGATACCGAGAAATCTGCAAATTCACTAATATCTGCCCCTGCCACAAATGCTTTGTCACCACTTCCGGTAATAATAATCACTTTAGTTTTTTTGTCTTCGTCGGCTTTCTTAAAAGCTTTATGTAATTCTTTAATAGTTGCCTGATTTAAAGCATTAAGCTTTGAAGGTCTGTTTATAGTTATAGTTGTGATTTTATTTTCTGAAGTTGACAGAATTGTTTTGTAGGCCATTTTGAATGAATTTTGAGGATTTTGTTAGGCCGTAAAATTACAAAAATCGCAGGTAATTAGCGTGCCTAAAGATACTTATCTTATTACTGAATAGGGAAACAAACTGTAAATGTAGTTCCATCGTTTATGGCAGAAACGAATGTGATTTCACCTTTATACGTTTCAACAATATTTTTTACCATTCCCAGACCAAGACCCATGCCACTGCTTTTGGTAGTAAACTTAGGCTCAAAGACTTTATCTTTATTTTCTTCTGAAATTCCCGAACCATTATCACTAACGGTAATACAAGCTGAGGAACCTTTCTTAAAAACGTGTACTTCAATCGTGGGGGTTTCGGGCTCTCGTTGGGTAATGGCATGAATACTGTTTTTTACCAAATTGGTCACAATCCTAATAAGTTGCGTCCGATCCAGTTTTGAAATAATTTCTTCATCTTCAGCAAAAAAATAAATATAGCTTTCGTTAAAAATATCCAATGCCAATTTTGTGATTTTTACTACGTCTAAAGTTTCATCTTTTTGAGCGGGCATCTCCGCATAACTGCTAAACGCAGAAGCTATATTGCTCATAATATCTATTTGCTGAATAAGCGAGTTACTGTACTCCTCTATTTTTTCTTCTATCTGCGGATCATCGGCATCAAACTTCCGCTGAAAACTTTGTACCGTCAAGCGCATAGGCGTTAAAGGGTTTTTAATCTCGTGTGCCACTTGCTTTGCCATTTCGCGCCAAGCTGCTTCCCGCTCACTTGCTGCAAGCTGTGCGGCGCTATTCTCCAACTCGTCGATCATCCCATTATAGGCATTTACTAAAGTTGAAATTTCTTCGGTTGAACCTTCAATTTCAATCCGCTTATTCCTTTTATTTAAGCGTGTTTCAGTGATTTTTTGACTTACTGTATTGAGTGAGCGCGTAATGTACTTCGAAAGAAAATAGGCCAAACCAATAGCTATAAGCAGCATAAAAAAGTAAGTAATCCCCAACCGGGTTAAGCTTTCTTTCAATTCTTTATTTATAAACCCATCATCTTCAATATAAGGCAGATTTAAGATCGCTAAGGGTTTAAAAGAAAGGTCGGTTATATAGGTGTATGAAGACTGGTATTCCTGTCCATTCTCTTCAAATTCTACCACATATTGCTTGTCTGGTGAAGCACGTAAGGTGTCCAGAACCCCAAAAGGCATTTTTTGATGACTCAGATCTTTTAATATTCTTGCCTGGGACGACTTCAATAAATTTCCATCGAGATCGTAAAAAAAGATTTCCAGCCCGTGAATTTTCTTTATTTCGAAAATTTTATCCTTAAAAATAAGTGGTATTTGGTCTGTTTCTAGCGGAAACGTAGTTTTTTCAAGCACATCGTCTATGTGTTTTTTAATATTGGCTTCCTTTCGCTCCAATCGCTCACGGTGATAATCTTCTGCTTCTTCGCGGTACTGAAAAATTGTGACCATCGCAATTAATACCGAAGCCAACAAGACGAGTACAATCATCGAGAAGAAAATACGGTTTCGTAAAGAGCTTTTATAAAATGCCAACGTTTAAAATTTATGGGAAGATAACAACATTTCGACTACCAGCCTAAACAGTTTATTCTGGCAGGCGCTCATTATGCTATCTCGATGTAAGGAAGTTTTTAATCAAATATTGCACCAAAGGCGTTTTCAATTCCAAAGCTCAAAGAACAAATTCCAAATAACAATGGTTACTTCTCACGAATACGTTTGTAGATTTTGAAGCCTAACATCAATAAAATTGCAAAAACCAGAATTCCTAAAGTTCCATAGATCCAGTTAACAGCGTTTTTCAGAATAACCAAAAAAACCACAGAAAATAGAATTATTGTTGCGCCTTCATTAAAAATTCGCATCCAGTTAGAATTGTATTTGTATATATTGCTTTGATGTGCTTTAAATATAAGTTGGCATTTTATGTGGTAAATAATGAGCGCTACTACAAACCCTAATTTCACCTGCATCCAGGCATCTGTAAGCCAAAATGGACGTAGCGCCAATAACCAAATTGCAAACACCAAGGATAGCACCATGGAAGGCCAGGTAATAATATACCACAACCGCTTGGTCATAATTTTGTATTGATCGCTTAATATTTTTCTGGCGGGTTCTTCTTTTTGCTGGGCTTCAATTTGGTATACAAACAACCGCACCATATAAAATAAGCCTGCAAACCAGGTGATCACAAAGATTAAATGTAGCGATTTAATGTAGTTGTATTCCATATTGCAAATATAATACGGCCCTTAGGTACATTTTTTATAAAAGCTACACTTTTGTAAAAACCACTCAGGAACCTTTGATTTAGCAGCATAGTAACCATTTGCAAATCAAATTTAAAATTTGAGGTTCCTGAGTGTTTTTATTTGTGTTGCCAGAGTAGCACAAATAAAATTGTATAGAAGGACTATTCAACAATTAAATAATTAAGTTGTTTGGCATTAAACGAAGTATTAAAAGCTTTAATTTCATCTGAAACTAAAGTGTCAAACTTTACTAACTCTGCGTTTACCTGTTGCGTTAACTCATTTTTCACTGCGACATCCTGTTGGGTGGGCGGGAAATCGTCCATACTTACCAGACTGTTTAAGTGTGCTAATTTGTTGGTAAGTCTAATGGGGAAGTTTAACGGGTCTTGACCGCTTTTGTTTTGTGTTTGGTATAAGGCTTTTTCAATTTCTGAAAATTGCTCGCTCAACGATTTTGCTTTCTCCACCAACTCTTTCACACTTTCATCGTCTTTGTATTGCTTCTGAAAAGCGCCTAACTGTTCATTAATCTTGCGGATGTTCTTAATAGATTGATGCGCTTTATCCACCGTTTTATTTACATCTGTCACAAAATCGTATTGTCTTTGCATGCCAGCCACATCAGTTTCCGCATTTTTATCTGGGACAATAGTAAAGTTTTGGCTTAATGGCATTTCTCCTTCAATTTCTAAAACTACTTTGTATTGACCAGGAACGGCTTGAGGAGCATCAGTGCTTGCCCACCATAAAATCATTCCATCCAGACGTTCTGCTCCTTTACCTCGCATATCCCAGGTGTGGTAATTGGCGCCTTTCTCAACTTTTAATTCTTTGATGTTTTTTTCGGCATTTTTCTTTGTGCTGAATTTTTGAATGGTATCTCCACGACTGTTTAAGTAGCTTAAATTCACTTTCTTTTCAGCAGGATCCTTCAGATTAAAATAAGTCATCACACCACTTGGATGGTTGGTACCGTTGGTTAGTGAACCGCTTCTTGAATTACCTCCCATTCTATAAGTGTCCTTCGGCTTAAATAAAAAGTTTTCCTTTCCTTTTGCATCAGCCAACTGATGAATCATTCCTAAATCATCAATAATCCAAAGGCTTCTTCCCTGGGTTGCTACAATCAAGTTATCATCTTTCAACGCTAAATCTGTTATAGGAACAATAGGTAAATTGAGTTGAAACGGTTTCCAATTGGCACCGTCATCAAAAGAAATATACATGCCCGTTTCTGTTCCTGCGTAGAGCAATCCTTTGCGTTTCGGATCTTCCCGAACTACTCTTGTAAAGTGTTCTGCAGCAATTCCATTGGTGATTTTTGTCCAAGATTTTCCGTAATCTGAAGTTTTGTACAAGTAAGGAGCAAAATCTCCTGTTTTATATTTTGTTCCTGCGATATAACAAGTCCCAGCGTCAAAAACAGATGGCTCTACGCTGTTAATCATCATCCACTCTGGCATTCCTTTTGGGGTAACATTACTCCAAGTTTTTCCACCATCTTGGCTTACGTTTACCAATCCATCATCACTTCCTGTCCATAACACGCCTTCTTTTAACGGACTTTCGGCCGCAGCAAAAATGGTACAATAATATTCTACAGAGGTATTATCCTGTGTAATGGGTCCTCCGGAGGATTTCTGTTTTTCAGCTACGTCACGGGTTAAATCTGGACTAATGACTTCCCAGCTTTCGCCTTCATTGGTGGTTACGTGCAAATGGTTGGAAGCCGTGTATAATTTTTCAGGATTGTGGGGAGAAAAGAATATGGGAAAATTCCATTGAAAGCGATATTTCATATCTTCAGCACCGTGTCCCATAGGATTGTCTGGCCAAACGCTAATGCTTCTCACTGTGTTCTTATCATGGTTGTACCGGGTTAGAAAACCGTCGTAACTACCTCCGTAGACTATATCTGGATTGTTGGGGTCTACGGCAATGTGAGCACTTTCACCTCCTGCGGTGCTTTCCCAATCGTCTTCAGAAATACTCCAACCTTCAGTTCTATGCGGAATACGAACGGTTGAATTATCTTGTTGTGCAGCATAAATTTTATATGGAAAACTATTATCTGTCGTTACACGGTAAAATTGTGAGGTTGGCTGATTGTAATACGTGCTCCAGGTCTCGCCTCCATCATAACTTACTTGTGCGCCTCCATCATCACCAATAATCATTCGGTTGGGATCTTCTGGCGAAATCCAGAGGTCGTGGTGATCTCCGTGAGGAGCATTACTGGTTTCATAACTTTTTCCGCCATCTGTACTTTTATGGTAATTTACGTTTAGCACGTACATAACATCTTCATCCTTTGTGTCTGCGTAAATACGTGTGTAATACCAGGCACGTTGGCGTAATTTTCGTTCGCTATTTATTAAATTCCAAGTTTCACCACCATCATCACTTCGATAGACACCACCTTTCTCTTTATTTTCAACGATTGCCCATACACGATCGCTATTTGCAGGGGATACAGTGACTCCAATAATCCCCAAAGTATCTGTAGCAAAACCTTTGTTTTTTGAAATTTCTTTCCAGGTTTCACCACTATCGGTACTTTTCCAAAGGGCTGATCCATCACCACCACTACTTAAGCTATAAGGTGTTCTTCGTACATTCCAGGTGGAAGCATACAACACACGTGGATTGTTAGGATCCATAATCAAATCTACTGCACCCGAATTTTGATTGGCAAAAAGTGTTTTACGCCATGTTTTTCCGCCGTCTGTACTTTTAAAAACGCCTCGTTCTTGGGTGGGCTTGTAAATGTTTCCCATCACGGCAGCATAAACGGTGTTATAATCTTTTGGGTGCACGGCAATTCTTGGGACGTGACGGCTGTCTTTCAATCCTGCTTCAGTCCAAGTTTTACCAGCATCTTCACTTTTCCACATCCCGTAGCCTGAAGAGACGTTTCCACGAACGGTTTTTTCACCACCACCTACATAGATCACATTAGGATCGCTTTTTGAAACTTCGATAGCACCAATACTACCACCAAAAAAGCCGTCTGAAATATTTTGCCAGCTTCTCCCACCATCTTTTGTTTCCCAAATTCCACCACCTGTACTTCCGAAGTAATACAGGTTTGGTTTTCCAGGCACACCCGTTACTGCAGCACTTCGACCTCCTCGAAAAGGACCGATAAGACGATATTCTAGAGCACCGTAAAGAGCTTCTTCGTAGGCTTGTGCGTTAGTGTTTTCAGTAAAAATCCCGAAAAAAGTAGTGGCTAATAAAAGCGAAAAGAAAAGTTGAAATCGTTGCATAAACAGATTTTTAAAAAAGTTTGTTTAAAGATACTATTTCGAGTTTTATTCTGAAAGTTAAAAATTAAATGACCCCATTATTTTTCAAAAAAAGTATTACATACTTTTTAATTTAAAAGTAAACAGTACATGTCTTGTAGTTTGAGTTATGCGTCTTTGAGATCTCGCTTAACCGCACGGTTTAAGTAATATCCAGTCACTACGGTTGAAAGCACATCGGCAATAGGAAAGGCAATCCATACGCCAAAAACACCGTAAAATTTCGGCAAAATTAAAATCAGTGGAATTAAAAAGAATCCTTGTTTGGTTAAGCTTAGCAGGAGTGCTGGAACGGCTTTACCAATTGCTTGAAAATAGGAAGACCCTATCAATTGCACCGCGATTACCGGCGTCGCAGCAAAAACCCAACGCAGCGCGTTTGGTGTTCGGGCTAAAATTTCAGCATTGTTTCGTATGGTCTCAGCATCTTGACCCTCTTTGTTA
Organism: uncultured Flavobacteriaceae bacterium; assembly: GCA_963799365.1. Classification (GTDB taxonomy): domain Bacteria; phylum Bacteroidota; class Bacteroidia; order Flavobacteriales; family Flavobacteriaceae; genus Marinirhabdus. The sequence goes on along the minus strand of CAWCWV010000001.1, from coordinate 274,978 downwards.
CTGATAAATATGGAAACCAAATCTGGCGCAAAAATCATAATGATAGCAAAGATGAGCAACGCCAATCCGCCAGAATATAAAATAGATTTATTAATGGATTCCCGCACCCGTTTAAATTGTGAAGCTCCATAATTATAGCCAGCAATAGGTAAAAATCCCTGATTTACCCCAATCACAGGGAAGAGCGCAAACATAAGCGCGCGGGAGATAATTCCATAGGAAGCTACATCCAAGGCATCTCCTGTTGTTATGAGTACATTATTTACCATAATAGTAAATACGCTTATCACGCCTTGTCTGGCAAGTGTGACTGAACTTAAAGCACTAATTTCGGAAACAAGTTTTCTCTGAAGTTTAAGGCAGGAAACTGTAAGCCGCAGTTCACTTTTAAAAATGAAAAACCAAACTATGAATGCAAAACAAACAAAATAACTAATAAATGTAGCCCAGGCAGCTCCCTCCATCCCAAAATCGAAGACATTAATAAGGATATAATCCATAAAAATATTTCCAACTGCGGGCAACATCATGGCATACATGGCAAATTTTGGTTTCCCTTCAGCACGAATCACATTATTGCCCATCATACACATAGCGAGCATGACGATGCCGTATAGAACGATGCGATAGTATACAAGTGCAAGATCTTTAAAACTTTCGTCTGCTCCAAACCACTCAATTAAGGAGTCTTGAAAAATAAGCCCGAGAATGGCCAGCAATCCCGAAGTTAAAAAAGTAAGGGTCACCTGATTTCCAAAAACTTGTAACGCCTTATGATCATCTCCAGAGCCAAGCGCACGGGACAGTACAGAACTCCCACCAATCCCAACTGCCAAACCAATAGCTCCAATAAAAAAGGTGACAGGAATCACCACAGTAATGGCCGAAATAGCCAGCGGACCAATCCAACGGCCCACAAAAATAGTATCTACAATCATGTTTAGTGACATGACAAGGATACCTATAGAAGCAGGAACTGCCTGTTTTACCAGCAAAGAGCCAATGGAAGCAGTTCCAAGTGTATTTGATTTTTTATTCATAGACAACCCCGCTCCACTCTTTACAAGTAGCGGAGAGCAGTGAGTTTTTAATTAAGCGATAGCATTTTTAATATTTACAATCCGCCACTCTTCAACCATATTTACCAATACCTGCGCAAAATCTTCGCGGTCGTTTAGGCAAGGGATTACGGTGAAGTCTTTTCCGCCAACTTCATGGAAAATTTCTTCACCTTCCATGGCAATTTCTTCTAATGTTTCTAAACAATCACTTACAAAGGCTGGAGTAACAATTGCCATTTTTTTAATTCCAGCTTTGCCCATGCGTTCAATTGTTCGATCGGTGTAGGGCTGTAACCATGGGTCGAATCCTAATCTAGATTGGAAGGTGGTGGAATAGGTTCCATTTTTAAGACCTAACTTTTTTGCAACATTTACTGTGGTAATTTCGCATTGGTGGCGGTAACAGAATTCGTGTTGTGGGGACCCTTTTTTAAAGCAGCATTTTCCATCCATTTGGCAATTGCCCTTGGTAACATCTCGTTTGCGAATGTGCCTTTCGGGAACGCCGTGGTAACTGAATAAAATATGCTCATAGTCCAATCCGTCTAAACTTTCAGCAATACTTTTTGAAAGCACTTCTTTATAGTCTTCGCGATCATAAAATGCAGCAGTTCGAGTAATTTTTAATTTTGGAAAATGTTGAGCAACTAGTTCGTCTACTTTCACATCTATAGTTTCAGTAGTTGCCATGGCAAATTGTGGATATAATGGGATTGTTTTAATTTCGGTACAGCCTTGATCCACCAATTCCTGTAATCCTTTTTTTAGCGTCATGCTTCCGTAGCGCATGGCTAAAGCGACAGGAATGTTCAGTTTTTCCTGAACTTTTTCTTTAAGCCTTTCTGAAAGGACAATTAAAGGCGACCCTTCATCCCACCAAATCTTTGCATACGCCTTTGCCGATTGCTTGGGACGGGTGTTTAAGATAATGCCGCGTACTAATAAAATACGTGCCCATCTGGGAACATCTATAACTCGCGGGTCCATTAAAAACTCATCGAGATATTTTTTTACATCTTTAGGTTTGGTACTATCGGGCGAACCAAGGTTTACTAGAAGAACTCCTTTTTTATTCATCAATATTATTATTTTCCTGAGACACTCGAGCTCCCGAGTGTACTAGGAACAAAAATACTGCTTAAAGTTGGCTTTAAAAATCTTGTAAGATAGATTAACAAAATAGTGTGATAAGTTCATTAATGGAACTAGTTAATTGTGAATTCTTGGTTGCAGAAGTAATTTGATATCATCAATCTAAAATTCACAATTATTTAGATAGCCCCATCACAAACTTCTTAGGCGTAGTTCCAAATTTCTTTTTAAATGCGGCAATAAAATGGCTTGCGGTACTATACCCCACTTTTAAACCAACCTCATTTACATTATGTGCGCCAGTTGCCAACAATTGCCGGGCCACTTCCATTTTATAATCGAATAAAAAGCTAAACACACTGTCTCCATAAATTTGTTTAAAACCTTCTTTTAATTTGTTGAGAGGCAACTGGATTTCATCTGCTAATTGCTGGAGTGTAGGTGGTTCGGCCATCCTTGAAATGATAATTTCCTTTGCTTTTTTAATTTTAGAGACATTGGCTTCATCTACTAAAAAAGGGCATTGTTCTATATCTACATCTTCTTCTCTGTTGAAATACAAACTCAGCAGTTCGTAGGCTTTTCCTTTAAAATAAAGTTGTTTTATAGACGGGTGCAGGTTGTAGTTCATTAACTGATTCAACACTATGGCCATAGAAGGTGAAATATGAGCATCTTTATAATACTTACGACCCTTATTTTCATCGCTTAAAAAGGTGATATAATTAGCTTCTGAAGAAAATAGGGTATGGAATTTTTTTATAGGAAGTAATACAGAAAGCACCCAGGAATTAGCTGCCACGGCAACTTCAATAGGCAAATCACGTTCGGGATTGTATAACAAAAGTGAAGCGTCTTCAGCAACGGGCAACCTATAATTTCCGTTGTTAAAAGTAAAAGATCCGGATCCCTTTACACAAAAATGAAACTGAATATAATCTGAACTTACCTCACGTTTATACAGCTGAATATCAGTACTTTCGTTATTAAATTTTAAGATGAAAAAACCATCTTCTATCTTAGTTTCTTTAAAAATACCTTCAGCGATATTTTTTTCTGAAATAACTTGGTCTATGGGTTTCATTTATTTAGAATAATTATAAATAAGATTTGTTAAATACTTTGCAAAGATAGGTTATTATTGACTTAAGCCGAAATATTCTTCATTTTAAGAAATTTCCTACTGCTATCGATACAATTGATACGGCTGGCGTTACTTTTTAATTTATGGAGTGTTTATTTTTGCTGAGTTAATGAAAGTAAAAAACAGCAAGCGACATTTTTCTTCAGAAGAAGGCAATTTCTACGCCATTGGTCTTAATTATAAAAAGGCTGATGCTGATATTCGCGGACATTTCAGTATTTCTGAAACGGCTCAAAAGGAGATATTAATTGCTGCTAAAGAAGAGGGTATTTCCTCTTTAAGCTTGCTTTCAACCTGTAATAGAACTGAACTCTATGGATTTGCAGAACATCCTTTTCAACTTATAAAATTACTTTGCGAACACACAAACGGCAGCGTAGAAGAATTTGAAAAAGTAGCCTATATTCATAAAAATGAAGCAGCAGTTTCCCATCTTTTCAAAGTAGGAACAGGATTGGACAGTCAGATTTTAGGAGATTTTGAAATTATAAGTCAGTTACGTATTGGTTTTAAGCGTTCCAAAAAAATGGGATTGCTCAATGCCTATACAGAAAGGCTTGCAAACGCTGTAATCCAGGCAAGTAAGCGGATAAAAAATAACACCGAAATTTCAACAGGCGCCACTTCCGTTAGTTTTGCAGCGGTGCAATATATTATGGCACGCGTTCCCTATGTTTCTGAAAAGAACATATTATTGTTTGGAATTGGTAAAATTGGGCGAAATACGTGTGAAAACTTAATAAAACACACCAAAAATGAACATATTACTCTTATAAATCGCACAAAATTAAAAGCCGAAACAATTGCAGGTAAGTTCAATTTGATCGTAAAAGACTACGCAACTATTCAAAGTGAAATTGCCCAAACAGATATTTTAATTGTAGCAACTGGTGCTCAACAGCCTACTATTTCAAAGGAATTATTGTATCTAAAAAAACCGTTACTCATTCTCGATCTCTCCATACCGAAGAACGTTTCAGAAAATGTGAAAGAAAATGAACTTGTGACTTTAATTCATTTGGATGAACTTTCAAAAGTGACCGATGCTACGTTGGCACACAGGCAGTCTCAAATTCCATTAGCCGAAACTATTATTGCTGAAATTTCTGCCGACTTCAACACCTGGTCACAAAACCGAAGCTTTGCCCCTACCTTAAAAGCTTTAAAAAGTAAGCTTTCAGAAATAAAAACTGGTGAGATTAACAATCAGCGTCGCAAATTAACAGATTTCAACGAAGAACAAGCCGAGATTTTGACCAACAGGATTATTCAGAAAATAACAACTCAATTTGCGAATCATTTAAAAGAAGCTAATGGCAGTGCCCATGAAAGTGCCAAGTTGATTCGTCAAGTTTTTCAATTAAATGAAAAAGAAAATGAATAAGGTGATCCGAATTGGCACGCGTGACAGCCAGCTAGCGCTTTGGCAAGCGAATACTGTAAAAGAAAAGCTTGAAAAACTAGGATATAAAACTAAATTAGTTCCTGTAAAATCCACTGGCGACCTTATTTTGGATAAGCCATTATACGAAATGGGAATCACGGGTATTTTTACAAAAACATTAGATGTTGCCATGCTCAATGGAACGGTAGATATTGCCGTACACAGTATGAAAGATGTGCCAACTGCGCTCCCAAAAGGAATTGTACAGGCAGCCGTTTTAAAGCGTGCTGCTACAGAAGATATTTTAGTCACAAAAGGAAAAATTGATTACTCAAAACCCTGCACCATTGCTACCGGAAGTCTTCGCCGCAAAGCACAGTGGTTATCGAAATATCCGCATCACACCGTTGTTGATTTACGAGGAAATGTAAACACCAGATTACAAAAATTAAGCGATCATAATTGGCAAGGAGCCATTTTTGCAAAAGCTGGTTTAGAAAGAATTGACGAACTCCCCAGACATTTTGTTACGCTGGATTGGATGCTACCGGCACCCTCGCAAGGGGCTATGGTGGTTGTTGCATTAGAAAACGATGATTTTTGTAACGAGGCACTTTCAAAATTAAATCATAAACCTTCCGAAATTTGTACCCAAATAGAGCGAGATTTTTTACGAACCCTAGAAGGTGGGTGTACAGCCCCTATTGGTGCATTGGCTGAAATTGTTGGAGAGGATATTCAATTTAAAGGGTGTTTATATTCATTGGATGGGAAAGAAAAAATGGAGATTGTAGCTTCGACTTCGCTAAGCTTATTACTTGAAAAAAAAGATACTCTTGGTGATATAAAAGCAAAAGAATTATTAGATATTGGAGGAAAAGAACTGATGGCGAAGATCAAAAGAGAAATAAATTAGGATGAAAATCCTTTCTACAAAAAAACTAAAACCCAACCAACGAGACTTACTCCTTGGTGCAGATTTTAGCGTTGTAGATTATGATGCAATCGGCATTGAATTTTTGAATTTTGAAATACCCACTGAAGTTAAGAACGTTATTTTTACGAGCCAGAATGGAGTTAAAGCTTTTTTAAAACAAATTTCACTTCTCCTTTCACCTAGTGAAAGTGAGAATTTTATATTGAATATTGAGAAGGTTTTTTGCGTGGGTCAAAAAACAAAAGCGCTTTTAGAGAAAAATGGGCTAAAAGTGACACAAAATACCAATTACGGATCAGAATTAGCCTATTTTATAGTAGAAAACTATAAAAATCATTCATTTCATTTTTTCTGTGGATCTATACGAAGAGAAGAAATACCAATAGTTTTAAAAGACAACAAAATTGAATTTATTGAGATAAAAACATACAAAACAACCTTAATACCACGGAGATTTGATCAAAAATGGGATGGAATCCTATTTTTTAGCCCTAGTGGGGTTGACAGTTTTGTTTCTGAAAATAATCTAGAAAATACCACAGCATTTTGCATTGGTACTACAACTGCTGCGGCGGCTCTAAAACATACAGAACTTGTTGTTATCGCTCATACTGCCTCAGTAGAAAGTGTGATTGCAAAAGCAGCTAAGACATTAAAAAATTATGATTAAAAACGATTTATTCTTACGTGCTTTAAAAGGTGAAATAGTTGACCGCCCACCTGTATGGATGATGCGCCAAGCTGGACGATATCTCCCAGAATTTATGGATATAAAGGCCAAGTACGATTTCTTTACCCGTTGCCAGACACCAGAATTAGCCAGTGAGATTACCGTACAACCCATCCGAAGATACGGCATGGATGCGGCAATTTTATTCTGTGATATTTTAGTGATTCCGCAGGCAATGAATATTGAAGTGGAGATGAAACCAGGCCTAGGACCATGGTTGCCAAATCCAATAAGAACTTCAAAAGATATGGATAGCGTGATTGTTCCAGATATTCACGAAACGCTTGGGTATGTAATGGATGCCATTAAAATGACCAAGGAAAAATTGAACGACGAGATCCCATTAATTGGTTTTGCTGGTTCTCCATGGACAATTTTATGTTACTGTGTACAAGGACAAGGAAGTAAAAATTTCGATAAAGCGAAAGAATTTTGCTTTACACAACCAGTAGCAGCTCATCAATTACTGCAAAAAATTTCAGATACAACCATTGCTTATTTAAAGGAAAAAGTAAAAGTAGGTGTAAACGCCGTGCAAGTTTTTGACAGCTGGGGTGGCATGTTATCTCCAGAAGATTATCAAACATTTTCATGGCAGTATATACAGCAAATTATAGATGCTTTAAAGGATGAAGCTCCAGTGATTGCTTTTGGAAAAGGATGCTGGTTTGCTTTAGACACCATGGCGAAAAGCGGTGCGGCTGCTTTAGGAGTAGATTGGACCTGTTCGCCTAAAAATGCACGTTATTTAACAGGCGGAAAGATTACATTACAAGGAAATTTTGACCCCACACGCTTGTTTAGCCCACCAGCTGAAATTAAAAAAATGGTGAAGCAAATGATTGATGAATTTGGAAAAGACCGTTACATCGTAAATTTAGGGCACGGGATTTTACCTAATATTCCTTTGGAAAATGCGGGTGCTTTTATTGAAGCTGTGAAAGAATACAAAGCAGAGTCTTGAAGGTATGGTCTCGCATTAAAAAATTGAGTATTTCACAATTGTGGCAACTTTCAGTATTATTTCTGAGACACCCTTTATTGATTATGCCCACATTGAAAGCAACAAAACAAACGTTTCAAATTTGTGATGAGTTGTTTGGAAACGAGCATCACAAAAGCAATAAAGCGAATGCTTTTAGACATGCACTTTGGAATGTACTTATTTGCCAAAAATCATTCAAAAGATTAAAAAACAAACAAAAAAGTGTGTTTTGGGCGCAAAAAGTAACCGATTTGTACGAAAAAGTAACTCAAAATAAACAAATGGACGAAGCCATGGATTTACACAACAACATTGTTGGGAGAATCTGTTTTTTGAACTTTTTGAACAAAAATGAAGCAGAAATGATTACTTTTCTTCAAAACAAAGCTAAAAACGCTAAGAAAGTAGAAAATTTAGAAGATCTTGAAAAAAACTTCAATCAACTCGTTTATTTAATCTAATAAATGCTCAAAAATATCATCAAAGGAATAAAGGCCTATGGAGGAACTCTCAAACTCATTAACAAATTAGGGTTGTGGAAATACTTTGGAGTACCTATTATAATTAGTATTGTATGTGCAGTATTGATTGGCCTTTTGGCTTGGGCACTTAGCGACTCTATTGGAGGTCTTATTTCAAAAATATGGTTTTGGGAATGGGGAGCCGAAACTTTCAGAAAAATTAGTGATTTTCTTGGAGCGTTGACTATTCTAGCGTTTGGATTGATTACTTACAAACACATTATACTTGCCTTAAGTGCTCCATTTATGAGCCCTGTTTCCGAAAAGATTGAAGCACATCTTTTAGGAGAAACCCACCAACATAGAGAAACTACGAATGCAGCACAGTTATGGCGTGGAATACGTATAAATGTTCGTAATTTATTGCTGGAGTTTATGTTTACTATTCCGTTGCTTATTTTAAGTTTTATCCCAGGCGTCAATATTTTTACGGGCATTTTAATTTTTTTAATTCAGGCATATTATGCAGGTTTCGGAAATATGGATTACACATTGGAACGCCATTTTAAATATGACGAAAGCACCAAGTTTGTAAGAAATAATAGCGGTGTTGCCATTGGCAATGGTATTGTATTTATGGCCATGCTTTTTATTCCTGTCCTTGGAATTATTTTAGTATTGCCCTTATCTGTAACTGCATCTACTACCGAAACATTGCGTTTGCTGAAGGAACTTGGAAAACTGAAAACTACCAGATAATGAAACAACAATTTGTATCCTATATAAACCAGCTTCAAAACACCATTACCACCAAACTTGAAGAGGTTGATGGTATTGCTACATTTAAAGAAGATATTTGGGATCGTCCAGAAGGCGGTGGTGGCCGTACGAGAGTGCTAGAAAACGGCGCTGTATTCGAAAAAGGCGGCGTGAATATTAGCGAAGTACATGGCAAGCTACCTGCAGCCATGCAGCAATATTTTGATGTTAAAGATGCCGATTTCTTTGCCTGCGGTTTGAGCTTGGTGTTACATCCCAAAAGCCCTATGGTTCCTACAGTACACGCAAATTGGCGTTATTTTGAAATGTACAACGCAGCTGGTGAAATTGTGGACCAATGGTTTGGCGGCGGACAAGATCTTACACCATACTATTTGTTTGAGGAAGATGCCAAACACTTTCATGAAATTTGCAAAATAGGGTGTGACAAGCATGATCCTGAATTTTATTCAGCCTATAAAAAACGATGCGACGAATATTTTTACAACACCCACCGTGGTGAAGGACGTGGTATTGGCGGATTATTTTTTGATTACTGTAAAGTTTCCGAAGAAATGACCATGCAGGATTGGTACAACTTTGTAACAGAAGTAGGCGATAGTTTTCTAGAAGCTTATGTTCCTATTGTTGAAAAAAGAAAAACACTATCGTATACCGAAGCACAAAAAGACTGGCAGGAAATTCGTCGCGGGCGGTATGTTGAATTCAATTTGGTGCACGACAAGGGAACACTATTTGGTTTAAAAACCAATGGGCGTATTGAAAGTATATTAATGAGTCTGCCTCCCAAAGTACAATGGGTGTATGACCACAATCCAGATGTTGGCAGCGAAGAAGAAAAATTACTGGAGGTTCTGAGAAATCCCAAAAATTGGACTAGCTAGCGTAAAATCCTTTCATTGTATACACGCAAACAGTATAAGTATTATACATACGTTTCTTAAAAATCTCGTAAAGAAACTACTATTCCTTTTTTTACCAAAATCATAAAACACAACATATCAAAACTTTATAAGTTATTACAAGAAATAAAATCTCTTGGCACTACTTTTTCTATATACCATTCAGAAATAAACATTAAAACTTAAATTAAAACTATGAAAAAGTTATTGTTAACAGCCGTATTTGCATTAGGAACTCTAACAGCAATTCAGGCACAAGAAAAAGAAGTAGAAGTTGAAGTTCAGGATCCAACAAATGCAGTACAAGAAGAAACTACACAAGAGAATGCCAAATTATTAGCAAAAGCTGATGTGCAACCTGTAGCTTTTAAAGAGATTAAAGTAACTGAATTACCAGCAGCTGTAAATGAAGCAGTCGCAAAGGATTTTGAAGGAGCAGTAGTTCAAAAAGCATATGTGAACGAAAAACAAGAATTTAAATTGGTTTTAGCAACTGACGTAAAAGATGCTAAGGCAGCGACTAAAACAGTTTTCGCCTCAAAAGATGGATTGTGGATTAAGCAACCAAAAGCAATGATGAAACAATAGTTAAGAATTGTAATTGCAGAAAAGATGCTCCTTATTAGGGGCATTTTTTTTAGTTTATAGCGAATAACCAAGTAACAACTGGTTTAGTTTGTATTTTTGTTTTCTTAATAAGAAAATTAAAAGCATGTACCCACTCCGCAGAAACAGAAGACTCCGCCAAAACGAAGCCATAAGAAGCCTAGTACGAGAAACTATAATTTCCCCAAACGATTTTTTAGTTCCTATTTTCATCGTGGAAGGTAAAGGCATAAAAGAAGAAATTGCTTCTATGCCAAATTACTATCGCTACAGCTTGGATTTACTGAAAGTTGAAGTAAAAGAATTATGGTCGCTAGGTTTAAAAGGTGTTTTGCTTTTTGTGAAAGTACCAGAAAATTTGAAAGATAATAACGGTACCGAGGCGCTAAATAAAGACGGTTTAATGCAACGGGCTATTAAAACGGTGAAAGATGCATGCCCAGATATGTTGGTCATGACAGATGTTGCTATGGACCCTTATTCCAGCTACGGTCACGACGGGATTGTAAGTGACGGTAACATAGTAAACGACGACACCAACGCCATCCTAGCCGAAATGTCCTTAAGCCACGCCAAAGCAGGAGCCGATTTTGTAGCCCCTAGTGACATGATGGACGGCCGCATTTTTGAAATTCGCAGTCTTTTAGAAGACGAAGGTTTCCACGACACAGGAATTATGAGTTATAGCGCCAAATATTCGAGTGCGTTTTATGGTCCGTTTCGAGATGCTTTGAACAGCGCACCGGTAGATCAACAAAACGTGCCTAAAGACAAGCAAACGTATCAAATGGACTTTTCCAATAGAGAAGAGGCTGTAAAAGAAACTTTAATGGATATTGAAGAAGGTGCGGATATTGTGATGGTAAAACCAGGGTTGTGTTATTTAGATATTGTTCGTGATATTCGAGAAGCCGTACAAGTGCCTGTTGCCGTATACCAGGTAAGTGGCGAATATGCTATGTTAAAAGCTGCTTCCGAAAAAGGCTGGTTAAACCACGACGCGGTAATGCTAGAACAAATAACAGCCATAAAAAGAGCAGGCGCACACATCATTGCGAGTTATTTTGCTAAGGATGTTGTGAAATTGTTGATTTAAAAACAGGAAAAACCCTGTTTTATTCTATTTTAAATATTCTTATCTTGTCAAAAAACTAAAATATATGACTGCTGTAATTGGAATATTAAATAAAAATGCTGTTGCTATTGCTGCAGATTCTGCGGTAACAGTTTCTGGACATAATGGTAGTAAAATTTATAATACAGCAAATAAAATTTTCACACTTTCAAAATATCACCCAGTTTCGATTGTAATATATAATTCAGCAAATTTTATAGTAACTCCTTGGGAGATTATTATAAAAATTTATAGGAATCAACTTAAAAATAAATCATTCAATGATTTAGAGCAGTACTCTCAAGATTTCTTTAAGTTTCTAAAGCAAAAGGATTTTTTCGCTCAAGAAGATACAATTGTACAATTTTCTCATACTTTAATTTATGGCTTTCTAGAGGATTTTGTTAGAAGAACCTATGAGGAAGCAATGCAAGGTGACGAAAACTTAATTTTACAGAGCGAAGAAAATAGAATATTAATTATTCAAAAATATTTGATAGAAATTCTTGATACAAACCTAGAACAAATAAAAAACAGCGAAAAGCTGCAAGATTTTGAGTATTTAACAAAGAAAAAATTTAACTCAATCATTAACGAACCATTAGGCTTAATTGTTGATGATAATTATCCCGAATTAATTAATTCAAAAATTAAAAATAAGTTTTCAAGTTTTTTATACCATTATATAAAAAGTAAAGAGTTTTTCGGACAATGGACAGGACTAGTTTTTGCTGGATATGGAGATAAGGATATATACCCACGTGTATTAAGCACTAAGGTAGCAGGAGTTTTTGATAATACTATTAGATATTATTCTGAAAAAACAGAAGAAATAAATGATCAAAATAATGGCTCAATAATGCCTTTTGCTCAAAGAGATGTTATAGACACTCTAATATCAGGAATTAGTCCTGATATTGCAGAAAATTTGTTTGAAACCATTAAAAAATTTATGACTGGTTACAATGAAAATTTAGCTAGTTTAATAGAATCGGAAAATCAGGTTCTAGCAAATAATATACGTAGTTTAGATTTGAATCGTTTTTGCACAGAATTTATGGACGCTGTTGATGAAGTTAGACAACTTAAACATATAATGCCTACTGTAGAAACTGTTTCTATACTTTCCAAAGAAGATTTGGCTGAAATGGCTGAAAGTTTAATATATTTGACATACTTGAAAAGAAGAATAAGTTCTCACGAAGAATCTGTAGGTGGTCCTGTAGATGTTGCAATAATTTCAAAAGGTGATGGCTTTGTTTGGATTAAAAGAAAACACTATTTTGAACATAAATATAATCCTCAGTTTAATAAAAATTATTTCAATCTTTAAATATTAGTTATATGTATCCAAAAAGTAATTTCAGTAACAAGGAACTAAATTTATCTTTTCTTCGAGAACTTACAGGAAAAAACAAAACTTCGAATAAAAGGAAAATAACAAATGAGTCAAAATCTGATGAAATTTCAGACATTATTTCGGAAAAACTTCTGAGAAATGTAAAAAAACAGTTGTCTATTTAAAATATACAAGCTGCTTTTTTGCGGCTTTCTTGATGTTTACTTTTCTACCATTTAATTTAATGAAATTATAGAAGCGCCTCTAAAGTTCATTGATTTATAAGTAGAGTCTCATCAAATTCATCAGTAAAAATGAAATATTTACTACTAGTGCTTTTTATTAGTATTTCAGGATCTACATTCGCCCAACAAACCACTACCAAGGAAGCCTGGCTGGAAAAGTGGGAAAACAGTAAAAATTATCTTATTGGGATAGCCGAAGCAATGCCCGAAGAACACTACGGTTTTAAACCCACAGAACGCCAAATGACGTTTAAAGAGCAGCTCATTCATATAAAAGAAAATATGGATTGGCTTAGCAATACTTATTTTACTGAAATCGAATTTAAAAAAACCAAAGCCGAACTTCCGCTCACAAAAGCAGAAACCATCACCATACTTACCGAAGCTTTCGATACTGCTTCAAAAATAATTACAGAAACTTCTGAAGAAAGTTTGTTGGATACTGTAGATTTCTTCGCCGGACCCAAAAGCAAACTTCAAATTTTAAATCTACTGCACGACCACGTTACCCACCATCGGGGACAATTAATTGTATATTTGAATTTGAAAGATGTGGAGCCGCCTGGGTATTCGGGATGGTAAGTTTCGAAGGGACGTTTAGATCCACGAACGCTACTTCGTAGCTACAAGACCCACGACGTTTTAACATTCACCTTGTGTCGTGGGTCTTGCAATGAACGAAGCGAATGGTCTTGAGTCTAACCATCCAGATGCTTTCCAAAACTTTAAAATATCTTTAATACCCAAAACCTAAACAATAAACTACCTTGCAATAAAACCACTCTTTATGGGCATTTTAATACTTTATGCAGTACTTTCTATCTTCTTTTCGTTTATGTGTTCTATTTTGGAGGCTGCACTACTAAGTTTTACGCCATCTTTTATTAAATTGAAAAAGGCCGAAGGTAAAGGCTACGCAAAAACCTTGGCCAGCCTAAAAAAGGATATAGATAAACCACTTATTGCTATTTTAACGGTAAATACGATTGCACATACCGTAGGTGCAATTCTGGTGGGGGAACAAGCTGGTAAAATGGCATTGGAAGGTGGAATTAATATCACATTTTTAGGATTTAATTTTGTTGCAATTGTTTCCGCAATTATGACATTACTTATTTTAGTTATTTCAGAAATTATACCGAAAACCATTGGCGCTACCTATTGGAAAAAATTAGGCTCTTTTACCGCAATTTCTCTAAAAGCAATGATGTTTCCATTGAAATATACCGGAATACTCTGGATATTAACACTTACAACAAAACTTATTGGTAAATCGGCCCACGTAAGTACAATGAGTCGTGAAGAGTTTATCGCCCTAACTGATGCTGCCGAACAAGAAGGTGTTTTTGAAGAAAATGAAGTAGCAGTAATTAAAAATTTATTGGTTTTTAAATCTATTTTGGCCAAAGATGTAATGACACCTTTTCCTGTTGTAGAAATGGAGAATGAAGAAATTACGCTTAAGAAATTTCACGAAGGGCATAAAAACACTAATTTTTCTAGAATTCCAGTGTATAAAGATAAGACTCATAATATCACTGGTTTCGTACTAAAAGACGATGTCTTAGAAGAATTGGTAGAAGAACATGGCAATAAAACACTAAGCGACATTAAACGTGAACTTGCAGTTATAGATGCCCAAAAACCTATTCCGGATTTATTTGATACGTTTCTAAAAGAACGTACCCATATTGCATTGGTTGTGGACGAATTTGGCAACACCATTGGCGTAGTTACTATGGAAGATATTATAGAAACCCTGTTGGGTCTTGAGATTATGGACGAGAGTGATACCGTTGAAGACATGCAAGTGGCCGCCAGAAAAAATTGGGAACACCGTGCCAAACGTATGGGCATACAATTACAACAACGTGAAGCGGAGGAAGAAGAAGAGGAAGAAGCAGAATAATTGATATTTGTATGGAAATCGTTTTTATAAACACCCCGATAGGCACCTTAAAAATTAAAGGTTCTGTAAAAGGGATTTCTGAAATTCTGTTTTCAGAAGAAACTGTTCCAAAAAGTCAAAAAGTCTCTTTATGTCTTCAACAAGCCGTTGAGCAGCTCCAACAATATTTCAGTAAAAAAAGAACTTCTTTTGATCTTCAACTAGCTCCGCAAGGAACCCAATTTCAGCAAAAAGTTTGGAAGGAATTAGAACGTATTCCATTTGGAAGAACCACCTCCTACCAGCAAATGGCTCATCAATTGGGTGACCCAAAAGTGATTAGAGCAGCTGCAGCTGCCAATGGTAAGAATCCTATTTCTATTGTTATTCCCTGTCACCGCGTAATTGGAAGTGACGGTTCGTTAACCGGTTATGCAGGTGGATTACACCGTAAAAAATGGTTGCTAGCGCACGAGAGTCCAGTGACGCAGGGAGAATTGTTTTAAATTTGCAAGATGAAAAACCTAAAACGCTTCTTAAAATGGTTTGTGGGAATTCTATTATTCCTAATCGCCCTAGCCTATATCACAGATTATGACTACATCTTAAAGGGTGTTCGTGTGGTCTATTTCACAGGACACACTACTGCGTTTATAGATGATCACGTATATTTCGAAAACGAAACTATTCCAGCTAGTTCCGAACCCCAACCCTGGCCTATTCATAAAGATTTCAATACAATCCCTTCTACTGAAAATTTAAAAGAAACCCACAAAGTTTTTGGAACTGTAGCCTTCCTTATTATAAAAAATGATAGTATTTGGCATGAGGAATATGCTGAAGGATATGATGAGACTTCACAAACAAATAGCTTTTCTATGGCCAAAAGTATCACCTCGGCATTATTAGGGAAAGCTATAAAAGATGGTTTTATAAAAAGCTTGAAACAACCTGTAGGTGATTTCATCCCGAAATTTAAAGGAACTAAAATGACGGTTGGCGATTTATCCTCTATGTCCAGCGGCCTTGATTGGGATGAAAGTTACACCAGTCCCTTTAATGTAACAGCACGTTCTTATTATGATGATGATCTTTCTGAAACTATCCTCAATCTGGAAGTAACCGAAACACCAGGTGAGTCTTACAAATACCTAAGCGGAAATACCCAACTTCTAGCCATGGTGCTGGAAAAAGCTACAAATAAAGAACTAGAAAGCTACCTCCAAGAAAGTTTCTGGAACCCAATGGGTGCAGAGCAATCTGCACTTTGGCAAGTAGATGATGAAAAAAACAGGCTTGTAAAATCCTATTGCTGTATTGCAAGTAACGCCCGTGACTTTGCCCGTTTTGGAAAGCTGTATAAAGACTTTGGAAAATGGAACAGACAACAATTGATAGACTCAAATTTTGTGGCAAAAAGTATACAACCTAGGTTTGTAGACAGTCCTGAATACGGCTATGGGTTTTGGCTTAGTGATTATTTGAACAAGGAAATTTTTGTAATGCGTGGTATTTTAGGGCAGTATGTCATTACCATTCCTGAAGATGACCTCATCATTGTGCGATTGGGACACCAACGTGGTTCCAGAAGCGATAATCCATTCAGCAGCGACTTTTATACCTATGTGGATGAAACATATAACATGTTGGATATAAAGCGCTGAAATTCAATAAAATATATATTTTCTGAAATATCGCTGTGAAAATCAAGTCTTTGTTCTAAACAAAAAAACCACAAAATGAAAAACATTACTTTTCTTATTGCAATCTTCACAATTACTATATTTTCAGCACAGGAAAATAAAAATTATAGTTTCGAAATTTTAGAAGGAGGCTTCGCAAAATCATGGGAAACCTTTGGTACTGGAAACCATTTAGTCGCGATAGATCCTGAAATTTCCCAAAATGGGAAAAATTCGGTTTTTATCGGTAGTGAAAATGATAAAACAACATTCAAAGCTATTGGTTTCGATATCCCAGCTACTTTTGATGGAAAAAAAGTGAAACTCACGGGCTATATAAAAACTGAAAACGTAGCTGAACACGCAGGTCTTTGGATGCGAATTGACCCGAGTGTAGCTTTCGACAATATGGAAAACAGACCCATTTCTGGCACTACAGATTGGACAAAATACGAAATAGAACTAATGCTCAAACCATCACAAGCTAAGCAGATTGTAGTAGGTGGTTTGCTAATAGGTGCTGGTAAAATGTGGATAGACAACCTTGAGGTTACCGTAGATGGCAAACCCATTGAAAAAGCAGCTCCTAAAAAACTGGACAAAGTCCAAAGTGATCAGGAATTTGATAATGGCTCTGGAATTTCATTACAGAATTTGAGTATGCAACAAGAGGTAAATGCTACAATTCTAGGAAAAGTTTGGGGATTTTTAAAATACCATCATCCACAAATAGCTTCGGGAAATTACAACTGGGATTATGAGCTGTTCAGAAATATGGAACCTATTATAAAATGCAAAACTTCGGCTGAAAGAGACCAAAAGATCCTTTCTTGGATCCAGACATATGGTAAGCTCAAGTCTTGTAAAAAATGTAAAGAAACGAATCCAGACGCAGAATTAAAACCAGATCACCGTTGGATTACCCAAGAAGGACTTTCAGTAAAATTACAAGAAACACTTCAGAATATTTATAAAAATCGTTTTCAGGGTAACCAGTATTATATTGACTATGCCAGCAAACAGGTAGGCAATCCAGATTTCAAAAATGAAAACGATTATGCAAACATGCCCTATCCAGATAGCGGTTTTAGGCTCCTTGCCCTCTATCGTGTCTGGAACGCCGTTCACTATTTTTCACCCAACAAACACATTACAGATTTGGATTGGAATGATGTGCTAAAAAAATATGTTGCCCAATTTATAAATGCCAAAAGTGAAATTGAATATGAAATAGCCGCACTACAACTTATAGGAGAGATGAAAGATACCCATTCCAACCTTTGGGGTGGCGCGGATAAAATACGAGAAGCGAAAGGCAAATTATTTCCTCCAGTTCATGTACGCTTTGTCGAAAATCAATTGGTCGTTACAGATTTTTATAATCCTGAACTAAAATCTAGCACTGGTTTAGAAATAGGAGATGTAATTTCTAAGATTAAAGGAGAGAAAATTTCAGCAATTGTAGCCCAATTGCTGCCTTATTATCCTGCTTCTAACAGACCTTCGCAACTACGGGATTTGGCTGGAGATATTTTAAGATCCGATAATGCATCAATAGGAATTGAAGTGCAAAGGGGTGATTCAAGTAAAAATCTAGACCTTACACTTTATGAACGTGACAAATTAAATATATATGGTTGGTATCCTATGCCAGAAGAAAAATCGTTTAAAATGTTAGAAGGAAATATAGGATACGTAACCCTGGCCAATATTACAAAAGATGATCCAAAAGTAATTGCGAAAGAATTTATAGATGCCAAAGGGCTCATTCTTGACATTCGAAATTATCCTTCTGCATTTATGCCTTTTGCACTAGGACAATTTATAGCTCCTCGCGGTACCGAGTTTGTGAAATTTTCAACTATGAACCCAGACAATCCTGGCGAATTTAATATGGGATCTCCCTTAATGATTGGTGCTGGAACTATAGCGAAGAAAAAATTTGAAGGCCCAGTGGTTGTCCTCGTAAACGAACTTTCACAAAGTCAAGCCGAGTATACTGCAATGGCATTTCGGGCAGCGCCCAACACAACCGTTATTGGAAGCACTACTGCAGGTGCGGACGGAAACGTTTCAAACATCGCAATCCCAGGAGGTATGCGCACCATGATAAGCGGGATCGGTGTGTATTATCCTGATGGAAGCCCAACCCAAAGAGTTGGAATAATACCAGATATTGAAGTAAAACCTACAATAAAAGGAATTACAGAAGGCAGAGACGAACTTTTAGAAAAAGCTATCGAAATAATTGAGAAGAAGCGGAAATAGCCCTGTTTCAATTAATTTTTGTAGTTTTAGCCAACTTCCCTACACTTATTTTAGCATTATGTTGAAAAGACTGAATCTGGAACATATCCTGTTTTTGGATATTGAAACCGTTCCACAACATTCCACTTTTGAAGAGTTAGACGAAACTACACAAGCGCTTTACGAGCAAAAAACCAACTACCAACGAAAAGACGAATATACTGCATCAGCATTTTACGACCGCGCAGGAATCTGGGCAGAGTTTGGAAAAATCATCTGTATTTCAGTAGGATATTTTAAGATGCAGGGCGATGTTCGTAAGTTTCGGGTGACGAGTTTTCATGGTGAGGAAGTTTTTCTACTGAAAGAGTTCAAAACGTTATTGGAAACACATTTTAACAAACCAGAACATATCTTGTGTGCCCATAACGGAAAAGAATTCGACTTTCCTTATATAGCGCGTAGAATGATTATTCACGGCATAGACTTGCCTTTTAAATTGAACCTCTTCGGAAAAAAACCTTGGGAAGTCCCTCATTTAGACACCTTAGAGTTGTGGAAGTTTGGTGACTATAAAACCTTCACTTCGCTGAAATTGATGGCACATGTGCTAGGAATTCCATCACCCAAAAACGATATTGATGGCAGCCAAGTTCGTGATGTGTACTATGAAGAAAACGACATTGACAGAATTATCATTTATTGTGAAAAAGACACAGTTACGGTAGCGCAGATCATCTTAAAACTTCGGAATGAACCGCTATTGGAAGAAAATGAGGTGCTTTCGGTGTAAGGCTTTTAGTTATGAATGGCCTTTATTTCAAAATACTAGCCGCCAAGAAGATGGAGCTAATCTAGGCTTTTCAACTTCGATTTCGATTTCGATTTCAAAAAAGCAAAAGCCCACTCCAATAAAGGAGCGGGCTTTCTATTTTTGAACGTTAGGTTTGTGAGGTTATTCCTTTATAAAACGTTCAACAAACTTCTTGTCATTTTCGGCATTTATTTCAATCATGTACATTCCGCTTTGTAAGCTAGACACATCGATTTTTGACGTGAAATTACCTGACAGCACTCGTTGACCAATCATATTGAAAATCACAAAATCCGTTGGTTCTGCATCAGAAATCTCAATATTTACCACACCTCTGTTAACTGGGTTTGGATATAAGGTAAATCCTGAAACTGTACTGTTGTTATTGATGTCTCCATTTGTCCCGTTAGGTCCAAAACTTGAAGGAATCACCACTGTATAGTCTTCAACTTCACCATAAGTAAACGACTCACACGCGGTTGGAACACCATTGTATTTCATAGAAACACGCATTCTTGTTGCTCCTGCAGAAGCTCCTCCAGGAATACTAAACGAACCTGTTATTGGAGTTGCTGTAGTTGCAGCACGGCTGTACACCAACTCACCTGCATCATTAAAGTCACCATCGCGGTTCCAGTCTACAAAAACAGCATAGCCTTCAGGATATACCGTACCTGTCCAAAGTGGTGTAATTGTAATTGAATTACTACTACTCAAGTTTGTTGAAAGGCTTGTGAAATCACCATACCCACCAGAAGAAGCTCCCGACGCATTATTGATGCTTCCAAGTTGTACACGCTGGATATATTCATCGCTGGTGTTGTTTCCGTTAGAGGCACAATATCCTGTTGGAGCAGGGCCTCCGCCACCGCCACCGGCAGTTACTGAAATTCCATCAATAGCAATATCTGCTTGCCAAGTACTTCCTGTTACACGGTTAAATCGTAACTGAACCGTTCCGCCAGTATAGGCATCCAAGCTCACACTTTCTGAGTTCCATTGGTTTCCTTTATTTCCTGTTGCACTCCAGATAGATGTCCAAGAACTTCCATCTGTACTAGCTTCTAGTGCAATACTTCCCATATCGGCAGCACCGAACATATGATAATTAAAGCTGAATGTTGCAGCAGTCTCACCTGTTAAATCTACACAAGGTGAATTTAAAATTGCACGCTTGTTAGGATATCCTGTTCCGTTACCGGAAGCTTCCACAAACATATAGAATGATCCCGGAGCACCCGTTGCTGGACCTGTTCCAGAGGAAGGAGTTCCTGAAGCATCCCGTGTCCAGTTAATATCATCTGCAGTACTTTGCGTCCAGGCTCCTAGAGAACTCTCGAAGCTTTCAGAATACCCAGCAGTAACCCCGTTGGTACAGCCACCACCTCCGCCGCCACCTGTAGTGGTTGCGTTTACGGTATTGCTTAACGCTGAATTATTACCTGCTGCATCAAATGCACGTACCTGGAAACTATAGGTTGTTCCAGCCACTAAGCCAGTAATGTTTGCTGTATTAGTAGCAACTGTTCCAAGAGCCGCACCATTCATAAATACTTCATATCCTGTCACCCCAACGTTATCGTTAGAAGCATTCCAGTTTAAGGTAAGAGATGTATTTGCAATATTAGAAGCTGCTAGGCTAGTTGGTACGGTTGGCGCTTGTGTATCTGCTACAGTTCCACCTTCCATTTCAAAAGCATCTAGGGCAATATCTGCTTGCCAGGTACTTCCGGTTACACGGTTAAAACGCATACGGAAGTTACTTTCACCAGCATAGGTGCCAAGGGCTATACTTTCAGTATTCCACTGGTTGCCTTTGTTACCTGTTTGGTTCCAGATAGAAGTCCAAGAAGCACCATCGTCTGTACTTACTTCAAGATCTATACTTCCCATATCTGCAGCTCCAAACATATGGTAGCTAAAGTTAAAGGTAGCATCGTTTTGAGCACTAAGATCGTAACAAGGAGAGTATAAAATCGCTCTCTTGTTAGGAAAATTAGGATCTGAAGCTTCTACGAATACATAGAAACTACCATCAGCTCCCGCGGCTGGTCCTGTATTAGCAGAAGGTGTTCCAGCAGAATCTCTAGTCCAATCCAAATCATCCTGAGTAGATTGTGACCAATTACCTAAGTTAGCTTCAAAACTTTCGGCAGCTGGGTATGCTGAAACCGTTCCTGAACACGCTTCTGGTGTTGGAGGGCCTGAACATCCACTTGTGAACGATGTAGTTTGATCTGTATTAGTATTCGTTCCACCGTTGGTGTTTTCATTTGCATTTAGACCTACGCCTCTAGCAGCAAAAACATCCCAAATTAAGCAGTTGTATTGCCCACCATATAAATCCTGGTCTGCTTGTAAAATACCGTCACGTCCTGAAACAAAACCAGGGTTGTTGGCTGTATTTTTCAATCCTTCAATAACTAAAGCCATTGCGACATTGTTTCCACCCGTTCCATTGTAAAAATCGGTGTCAAAACCTTCTTGGGCAATTAAAGCCCATGTCATATCCCATAGAATAGTTGCCCAGGCGTATCCAACTCCATGAGGGACAGCAAGTCCGTTAATATCTCCGTATGTTGTTCCGTTGATAGAGGTATTTGTTGAATAAGGTGTAGGTCTAATTCCACCGCCATTAGAGTTTTCTCCTAAGGCGAAGTTTCCAATCCCACGTGCATCACTTCCGCTATCACCTGTTTTCATAGTGAGCATAAGGCCGAAGAAATCACTCCATCCTTCACCCATTTGCTCAGATCCACCTAGTGCGTTGGTTCCAGGACCTCCTACCAAACGGGTTGAGATACCGTGTCCATATTCGTGAGCAATGATTCCGTTGTCAAAATCCCCATCGGTTTGTGGGTTTGTAGTAGTCCATAAAAACATTTGCATTCTTGGATTAGATCCGTCTGGCGGAGTTCCGAAGTTTGCATTGTTAGTTCCACTTCCATCCTGTGCATCTGCAGTTACACTGTCGCTTCCAATACCACCTTTTCCGTAGTTATTTTCTTGGAAGTTACCTGAGGCTTCATTAAAACCATATTGGTAGTACACATCGTGCATGATGTTGTTCCAATAGAATAAGTTGGTAATAGCAGCATCACGATACGTACTTGGCTGATTGTTAAAGTTTACAGGGAAATTAAAGTCTAAACCAGCATTTCCGTTCGGAGAGTAGCCAGTACCATTGTTACCGTTTGCATCTTCCATAGCCCAGCAGTTGTTTCCGCGAGTAATTGTATATTCGGCACCATTTGCACCGTTGGTGTCATGCCATCCAAAAGGAGAGGCGTTCAAGTCCTGTGGATCGTTTACCACAGTTCTTCCTCCGTCTAAGGGGCTTTCCTTTGGCATAGCATATACATTATAGCTTTCTCCTGCCAGCATATTTGCAGGACCTTCTACAACTACAATATCTTCTAAAGAAGTACTTGCTTTGTCGTGGTTATGTGTTTCGTGAGCATCGCCCCAGTTACAAGAGATTACCCAATCTTCAGTTCTAAGAACTTGACCGTTGGTAGCGTCTATATTTTCGTTCCACCAGTGCTGGCCATCTGTTTGGTAATAGCTTACGTTCCAAACTAAACGAAGTTGACCTTCATATAATTGATACATAGACTGCACTTTTATAGGTGCTCCCGCTGCAGCGTTGTCTTCAAAAACATAGGTGCCCTGGGCATTTTTTGTACCGTTTAGAGTTGGACGTTTTAAATTGTGTGTTTGTACAGTTTTCATAACCGCATCTTGTGCCGTAAGTGACGCAGTTGACGTAGCTATTTTGTTTTCAATATCGGTTATAAACTGATCGATTTTAAAAATAACTTTCCCGTTTTTTACGGAAAATTTATAGGAAGCGTATTGAATTGGAATATTATTATAAAGCTGCTGTACGTAAACGTGTTGCACTTCTGGGTTTAGGGATGGAACCACATCTGTAATTTTCCATTGGTTTAAGTCTGCCCCTTTAAAGTGGGATTCTCCTTTAAGGATGTTGAAGTAATTCTGCACAACCGCATCTGGAGCGATTTGCGAAAATGAAACTAGCCCTGTGGTTATAAGTGCTAATGTCAAGAAATAAAATTTTCTCATTGTTGATAGTTTAAATTAGTGATTTGTAATTGCCAAGTATTACTTTGGTCTTCCGCAACATACATGCACGGTAAAAGTTCTTAAAAGCTGGGTTTGTTTGTTAGAAAAATTGGAGATGTATCATAGTAGGATGGTGCTTACTTTGGGTTTTTGTTAAAATTTTAACAATTGCTTAGTTTTCAGTCATTTAAATAATCTCAACAATTACTAATAAAAATAGTAATCTGACAATAAAATTGCCATTTATTTAAACAAAGCGTAGCAAATAAAATAAATCTTTACGAATAATAAAATTTTATTCGATGAAATGCATATAGTTTTTCTTAACAGTCCTTTTCCTACATATTTTTTCTTACAAAGAACAAATATGTGTGTAAGTTTTACACGTTTTAGAGCATTTTTGAATACATAATAAATTCTAGAGGTTCGTATTTCCACAAATGATCATCTATTTTAAATTGTATCTTTGACATATGCCCAATAAAAATCTTCTTCTAGTTGAAAAGCTCTCTATTTCCTTCGGAGATAAAAAAGAACACGTAGAAGTTATTCATGATGTTTCTTTTGAGCTAGCTGAAAATGAAATTCTTGGAATTGTTGGAGAATCTGGGTCGGGAAAATCTGTTACTTCTCTGGCTATTATGGGCTTGTTAGCAAAAAAAAATTCGTTTGTCACGGGAACGCTAGAATTTCAGGGGCAGAACATTTTAAATTTAAAGGAGAAAGAATTTCAGAAACTCCGCGGAAATCAAATTTCCATGATTTTTCAGGAACCCATGAGTGCTTTGAATCCTTCTTTAACTTGCGGGTTTCAGGTTGCTGAAATTTTAAAAAACCATACCTCCTTATCATCTTCCGAAGTAAAAAAGGAAACCATACAACTCTTCGAAAAAGTAAAACTTCCCCGTCCTAAAGAAATGTACAATAGCTATCCACATCAAATAAGTGGTGGCCAAATGCAACGCGTGATGATTGCAATGGCAATTGCGTGTAAACCCAAATTGTTAATTGCAGATGAGCCAACAACTGCGCTAGACGTTACAGTTCAAAAAGAGATATTGTTGCTACTTAAAGAGCTACAGAAGGAGACAGAAATGAGCCTTATTTTTATCTCTCACGATTTAAGTTTGGTTTCAGAAATAGCAGATCGTGTTTTGGTTATGTACAAGGGCGATCTGGTGGAGGAAGGAACCGTGACCCAAATTTTTAAATTTCCGAAGGCTGCCTATACCAAAGCGCTTTTAGCGTCGAGGCCAACTTTGGGGGAGCGTTTGGTAAAATTACCCACCATCGCTTCTCTGGCAGATAATAGCTTTAAAAAAATAATAATAACCCCCAGTCAAAGAGCGCAACAACACAAGAAGATATATACACAGGAACCTTTACTTAAAATTACCAATATCTCTAAAGAATATTATAGTAAAGGCGGTTTGTTTACTAAAAAAAGAACTGTAAAGGCTGTTGATGCAGTAAGTTTCTCAGTCTTTGAAGGCGAAACCTTAGGTTTGGTAGGAGAATCTGGTTGTGGAAAATCTACGCTTGGAAAAACAATTTTACAATTAGAAAAAGCCACTAAGGGACATATATACTACAGAGGAAAAGACTTAACCATACTTTCAAAATCTGAAATAAGACTCCTACGGAAAGAAATACAGCTTATTTTTCAGGATCCTTATTCGTCTTTAAATCCGCGGACACCCATTGGAGAAGCATTGATGGAACCAATGATGGTACACAATATTGAAACGTTTTCTAAAAAGAGAAAACAACGTGTTTTAGAACTATTAAATCGAGTTGGATTGGACGAAACCTATTTTTATAGATATCCACACGAGCTTTCAGGTGGTCAGCGACAACGTGTTGGGATTGCACGTACTATTGCGATGGAACCAAAGTTGGTTATTTGTGACGAGTCTGTCTCTGCCTTGGATATTTCGGTGCAAGCGCAGGTACTTAATTTACTGAATGAACTAAAAGAAGACTTTGGCTTTACCTATATATTTATCTCACATGATCTTGCTGTGGTAAAATTTATGGCAGATCAGTTATTAGTAATGAATCAAGGAAAAATAGAAGAATTAGGTGATGCAGACGAAATTTATGCAAATCCCATAAAGGAATATACCAGAAAATTGATTGATGCTATTCCGAAGGGGATTTGAAATATTCCCCCTTCCGAATTTCGGATTCAACATATTTCACAACACTAAAACTACGTTCCGAAATCCACCTTCCCCCAAGACGCGGGTTGCTAGCTCTAAATTTCATCAAAAATTCCTCGCCGCTAGGGGAAGTAGCTTTTACAGTTTTAATTAAAATCTTGGTACTTTAACTGGCGCGCTTCTGTGAAGCGTGACTAATTTACGAAGAGCATTTGCAATGCGACCTTCTGAAAAGGCAAAAAATCTAAAATATTTAAAACAAAAAATCCCGTTCTAACCTCACAAAGAACGGGACTTGTATTTGAATCTAAGATAGATTCGGGGGTAATTACTCTGAAATGCTACCAGATGGTAGCTGAAAAAAAAGTTACATTAACAAAAAAACTTTCTTTGCCAAGTACATCACGTTTTTTAATAACTTGAAAGTACTTTTTACATTCTTAACTATAAATAACATAAGCAGGTTTTTGGTTAATTATTTTTGGGACTGCTAATATGAGCTAAAAATTAAATAAACACGTTTAAATACATATATTTTCGATGAAATACATATTATTTTAACATTCTAGATGTATTTATCGGTAATTTCTTACTTTTTTAACATAAAAAACCTCATCTATGGATGAGGTTTTTTATATTACAGATTCTTAAATTTCTTATAAAATCATCTCCGGAACATTGTCTGGAATTATTATGTCACCTTCAGTTGCTTTTTCTATTTCTTCCACCGAAACTCCTGGTGCGCGTTCCAACAAATGAAACTTCCCGTCTCTCACTTCTAAAACCGCCATATTACTAACAATCTTTTTTACGCAATTCACTCCTGTTAATGGTAATGAACATTGTTTAAGCAATTTAGATTCTCCTGCTCTGTTGGTATGCATCATGGCTACAATAATATTTTCGGCAGAAGCTACCAAATCCATGGCACCACCCATGCCTTTTACCATCTTACCTGGGATTTTCCAATTGGCAATATCTCCATTTTGGGATACTTCCATCGCACCTAATATAGTAAGGTCTACGTGCTGACCGCGAATCATAGAAAAACTTAAAGCCGAATCAAAAAATGAAGCGCCTGGCAACGCAGTGATGGTTTGCTTTCCTGCATTAATTAAATCTGGATCTTCTTCGCCTTCAAAGGGAAAGGGGCCCATCCCCAAGATGCCGTTTTCGCTTTGAAAATCTACTTCTATATCATCACGCACAAAATTGGCCACCAGTGTTGGGATACCAATCCCAAGATTTACGTAGTATCCATCTTTTACTTCTTTGGCGATGCGTTGTGCAATTTGTTCTTTGGTTAACATTATAATTTGAAAATTTGAAGGTGTGTTGATTTGAAAATTATTTCCTTTTACTCGTGCTAATTATTTTTGAAATAATCTTATTAATTGAATCTAGTTCAGTTTTAAGTTCTTTTGGCGGATCAGGATAATGCTTTGATGCCTTGCACAGTCGCACCCAAAAATCTGTTTCATCGGTTTCTTTAGCGGCTATTTTGAATTTATGTATAAAATCTGCGGTACTTTCAGCATTTTGAGCTTCTCGCGTATTAGCTCCGATGGAGGTTCCACTTTTAAAAAGCTGAGAAGCCATTTCGAACTTATGTAAGTTCCGAAGTTTTTCAGTATATCAATTATCTCAAGTGCAAAATTGAAAGTTTTAACAACTATGACA
Source organism: uncultured Flavobacteriaceae bacterium (assembly GCA_963799365.1). Lineage (GTDB taxonomy): Bacteria > Bacteroidota > Bacteroidia > Flavobacteriales > Flavobacteriaceae > Marinirhabdus. Next base: position 247,639 of record CAWCWV010000001.1, on the reverse strand, counting down.
TTCTCTTTATCATTTCTCATATAATTTAACTTTCAAATTATTGCATCTTCAAATTCACACATCATCTCTGTCTTACGGTTCTTTGTTCTATTCTCTTTTCGTACTTCTCACCCTGGAAGATGCGTTGTACAAAGATCCCAGGGATGTGTATTTCGTTTGGATCTAAGCTTCCTGCAGGCAATAATTCTTCCACCTCGGCTACTGTAATTGTTGCAGCGCCACACATATTTGGGTTGAAGTTACGAGCAGTTCCTTTAAAAATAAGGTTTCCTGCTTCGTCTCCTTTCCACGCTTTTACAAAGGCGAAATCTGCTTTAAAAGCATGTTCTAAGATGTGCATTTTACCATTAAACTCTCTACTTTCTTTCCCCTCGGCTACTTCGGTGCCATAACCAGCTGGGGTATAAAATGCAGGAATACCGCTTTGGGCGGCTCTCGCACGTTGTGCCAACGTTCCTTGTGGAATCAATTCTACATCCAATTCTCCACTTAGCATTTGGCGTTCAAATTCAGCATTTTCGCCTACATAGGAAGAGATCATTTTCTTTATTTGTTTTTTCTGAAGTAATAACCCCAAGCCAAAATCGTCTACACCTGCATTGTTTGAAATACAAGTAACATCATTAACATTGAGTCTAACCAATTCAGCAATGGCATTTTCTGGAATTCCGCTAAGTCCGAACCCTCCTAGCATAAAAGTCATCCCATCTGCTACGCCTTTACAGGCTTCGGTTACGTTAGCTACTTTTTTATTAATCATACTATTGTCTTATTAAAAATCAAATTCATCTGGAATCTCATCACCATCGCCATTATTTTTATAATCACTACAATTTGTAATAATAGAAAGGTTTTTCGGTCTTTTAAAACCATCTGTTGAAATATTCAGCTCTTCATTGGCATAGCAACTTTTCATATACATTCCCCATATAGGTAACGCCATTGTGGCACCTTGCCCATAAGCAGTATTGGCAAAATGGGTGGCACGATCCTCTCCACCAACCCAAACACCAGTAACCAAATTAGGGACAATGCCCATAAACCAGCCGTCGCTATTATTTTGTGATGTTCCTGTTTTACCAGCAATTGGGTTTTTGAAATTATATGGGTACCCCGTTACTACATCGTCGTATAATTTGGAACTTCGCCCAGTTCCTCTTAATCGAGAACCCGAACCAGATTGTGTTACTCCTTCCATTAAACTTAAGGTTACATAAGCCGTTTCGTCGCTAATTACGTCTTTAGTTTCGGGTACATTTTGATATAGTACAGTTCCGTTTTTATCTTCTATTCTTGTAATTAAAGTAGGCTTAATATATACTCCCTCGTTGGCAAAGGTACTGTATGCTCCTACCATTTCGTATAACGAAACGTCTGCTGTACCTAATGCAATGGAAGGCGACTCAGGAATATCTGAAATATCCATACCCATTTTTTCAACCAGATCTATAACAGGCTTTGGGCCTACTCTATCAATAAGTCTTGCTGTGATTGTATTTACAGATTGTGCTAATGCTTGTTTTAAATTCATCATAGCTCCATAATCACCTCCTGCGTTTTTGGGAGTCCAAGGTTTTAGTAAACCATACTTACCAGCTTCAATGGTATACGGAGTATTAGGTAAGGTGTCACAAGGCGACATATGCATTTGGTCTATGGCCGTAGCATATACAAAAGGCTTGAAAGTTGAGCCAATCTGGCGCTGCCCTGTCTTAACCATATCGTATTTAAAGTTTTTATAGTCGGCACCACCTACCCATGCTTTTACTTCTCCAGTTGTTGGGTCCATAGACATCATTCCTGCACGCAAAATACCTTTATAATAGCGTAAGGAGTCCATTGGAGTCATAATGGTATCAATGTACCGATCTTTATTTTTCCAAGTAAAAATGCGCATCTTTGTTTTTTTCTTGAAACTGGCAATAATTTCCTTGTCAGATTTACCTTGTTTTTCAAGTTCTCTCCAACGATCGCTTCGCCGCATACCAGAGTTCATAATGTTAGCCGTCTCTTCTTCGTTTATATCTCGGAAAGGAGCTGTTTTATTTTTCTCGTTCTGCTTGTCGAATTCTTTCTGCAACTTGATCATATGCCTCGTCATGGCATCTTCTGCATATTCCTGCATTTTTGAATCTAAGGTTACAAATACCTTCATTCCGTCGCTATCAATATTGTAAAAAGTTCCATCAGGCTTCGGGTTTTCTTTGGCCCAATCTTTCATATAGCCACGAACATATTCTCTGAAATATGTTGCCAAGCCTTCATTATGGTCTTGTGGGGTAAATTTCACATTTAGTGGAAGCGCTTGTAAAGAATCTTTTACCTGTTCAGTTATAAAATCATACTTTGCCATTTGCGCAAGTACTACGTTTCTTCGGTTTGTAACACCTACTGGATTACGCACTGGATTGTATAAAGAGGAGTTTTTAAACATCCCAACCAGCATAGCAGATTCTACTGTAGTCAATTCAGAAGGAGGTTTGTCAAAATAGATGTTGGCAGCAGATTCAATTCCAATCGCCAAATTCAAGAAATCGTAGGTATTAAAATACATTGTAATGATTTCATCTTTAGTATACCTACGTTCAAGACGGGTTGCGATAACCCATTCTTTAAATTTTTGTAGTATTCTTGAAAAAGTATTTTTAGATGCTTGTCCTACAAAGAGCTGTCTTGCCACTTGCTGTGATATCGTACTTGCTCCACCTTTACTACCTAAAGAAGCTGCAGCCCTTAGGGTTCCTCTAACATCGATGCCGCTATGGTCGTAAAAACGTATATCTTCAGTTGCAATAAGTGCATTTACTAAATGATCCGGCAAGTCGTCAAACTGAACCGGGGTACGGTTGTCTTTAAAAAACTTACCGATCACTACACCGTCGGTAGATACAATTTGTGTTGCCAGATCTTTTTCTGGGTTTTCATATTCAGAGGGATCTGGTAATTTACCAAAGACACCCCAAGAAGCCAATAAAAATATTAGGAAAATAAAGAGCACGCCACCACCTAATAACATCCATACCGTTTTAGCATGCTTCTTATTATCCGCTTGTGTACTTTTCTTTTTTGTTTTTTTTGTAATTGCCATACTTATGGAGATTGTGTCACTTCTTCAATACTAATACCAACATCTGTAATACCTGGTAATTGACTAACGCCCTCTGTTTCGCCGTTATTGCGTACTGCCTGTGTTAGAATTATGTTATAGTTTCCATTTTCAGAAAATTGTATGTTTTCCCGAAGCCATAATTTATTCTCTTTTACGCTGCCTATTCCTGCTCCCATCCATTCGCCATTTGGGTGTGCCATTTTGTATTCCAGGGTATCTGTAATTATTTTTCCGTAGGGAAATTCAATAGCCGCTATCAAAAAGACATTGTTAAACGGGTAGTCATTCGTATTACGCAAATTGATAAAAATATTATAGTTTTTTAACGAATCCAAGTTAGAAACACTGAAAATTACTTCTTCTTGTTTATCCCAAGTTCCAGCAACAGATTGGGTTTCACTCCAAACTACAGTACTATCGCAGGACGAGCAAACTACCAAGATAACTAATGCTACAAAAACATTACGCATTGTTTTTCGGTTTTGGTTTTGGTCTTCTTTTTTTGTTTTGTGCAGTTCCCGTTTTGGAAGTATTCCCTTTTTGCGTATGGCCGTCTTTGCTTTTCGCATTTTTTTTATTTCGGGTATTTCCTCCGCTATTCTCGCTTTTGTTGTTGTTTTTATTTCGGTTCCCGCTACTTTTATTTCTTCTACTATTTTTAGACTGCTTAGGCCTATCAAATCTTGTAAGGCTGTCTTGCCCTACCACATCACTATAAACTTTTTCGCTGGAAACTACAACGTCTTCAATATATTCTTCTAGACTTGCAACTGTATTTCCCTTTTTGTTAATAGCAATTATCTCGTTAACTTTTTCAACTTTTAGGGTGTGCCAATTCATGCCGTCTTTCTCATAAACGAACCACATAAGTCCTTTAAAAATGTCGGTCTTTTGGCAATAGGCATTTCCTTTTTCCGTCTTCAGTTTTATATCACTCTTCGGGAATATCTCTAATGCTTCTAGATACATATCCAACTCATAGTTTAGGCAACATTTCAGCTTTCCACACTGTCCTGCTAATTTTTGCGGATTTAAACTCAGTTGCTGGTATCTGGCTGCCGAAGTATTCACAGACCTAAAATCTGTTAACCAGGTAGAACAACACAATTCACGTCCACAAGAACCAATTCCACCCAAGCGTGCTGCTTCTTGGCGTAGTCCCACTTGTTTCATCTCAATACGTGTGTTGAAGGTGCGTGCAAATTCCTTGATTAATTGACGGAAATCTACCCGTTCTTCTGCCGTATAATAGAAAATAGCTTTAGAACCATCACCTTGAAACTCTATATCGCTCAGCTTCATCTGTAGTCCAAGTCTAATGGCAATTTCACGCGATCTTTTCTGAATATCTGCTTCACGATCTCTACATTCTTGCCAAATATCTATATCTTTTTGAGTGGCCTTTCTGTAAATTTTAGGAAGTGCAGGAATAGCTACAAGTTCCTTTTTCTTTTTCATTTGGACACGTACCAATTCGCCCGTGAGGGTTACCATTCCAATGTCATGTCCTGGTGCCGCTTCGGTTGCTACGGTATCGCCTATAGATAAAGAAAGTTTATCTGGATTTTGGTAAAAGTGTTTACGCCCGTTTTTAAAACGAACTTCTACCGCATTAAACGGTTCCTGATTGCCAGGAAGCGACATATTTGAAAGCCAATCGAACACCGTTAATTTGTTACAGCCATCGGTGCCGCAAGTACCATTGTTCTTGCAACCCTTTGGCTGTCCGTTGGCGCCTGTGGCACAGCTGGTACAGCCCATAATTTTGTATATATATAGTGGAGGTTTATTAAAGTAACCGAACCTTGCTTTTCCTTAAATTTTGCGCATCGAATTAGACTTCGACTGCGCTCAGTCTTACATGGTGAAGGTTATTACTAGTTATGAAACCTCTCGAAAATTAAACGAATATTTTAATAAGTAAAGATACCAAATATATTGACGATGTACGATTGACACTATACGAATTTTTAAAGTAGTAAAACGAAAGTAAAAATTGGAGAAAAAAGAAGTACGAGGCGCAAACGACGAATAGGGAACTGGGGAACTGGGGAACTGGGGAACTGGGTAAAATAAAAAACTCACTACTCAAAGCGAAGCGCTCTCAACACTCACCACTCAAAACGAAGCGTCCTACCCGCTACCAACTACCGACTATTTTTTATACTTCAGCTTCTCGCTTCGTCCTTTTTTGAAAATTTTATTGCTGTTTTGTTGGCCACTTCGGAGTTTTTTTTGTTCCTCGTACGGCAATTGGATTATTTCCTTACACTCGACAGAGCAACAATGTTGCAAGGCTTCTGCGCAACTTTCACACTGAATAAATAAAAGGTGACACGCTTCATTAGCACAATTTTCATGAGTATCGCATGGGGCTCCACATTGGTGGCAATGCGCTATTATATCTTCTGAAATGCGCTCCCCACGACGGTGATCGAACACAAAGTTTTTTCCTAAAAATTTATTTTCTAATCCTTTTGTTGAGACTTGTCTGGCATATTCAATAATACCGCCTTCCAGCTGAAACACATTTTTAAAGCCTTTGTGTTTGTAATAGGCACTGGCTTTTTCACAACGGATGCCTCCAGTACAGTACATTACCAGTTTTTTATCTTCCTTGTGATCTTTTAAGTTTTCTTCTATAATATCCAAGCTGTCCCGAAACGTATCTACATCTGGTGTAATTGCTCCTTTAAAATGGCCTATTTCACTTTCGTAATGGTTACGCATATCTACCAAAACAGTATCTGGATCTTCCAGGAGCTGGTTAAACCCTTCAGCATCTACATGAATACCTTTGTTAGTGACGTCGAAAGTAGTATCGTTTAATCCATCGGCCACTATTTTGTCACGCACTTTTACTTTCAGCTTTAGAAACGATTTTAGGTCGTGCTCAATTGCAATGTTTAGGCGTACATTTTCCAGGAAATAGATGCCGTCGAGAAAATTCTTAAAGGCTTCAAAATGATGGGCAGGAACAGAAAGTTGTGCATTAATACCCTCATGCGCCACATAAATGCGGCCCAGCACAGCGAGCTCGTCCCAAGCGACGAATACATGATTTCTAAAAAGTTCTGGGTTGCCTATCTTGGCATATTGGTAAAAAGAAAGGGTTAAACGCTCTTCGCCGGCTTCTTCCAGCATAGCAGCCCGTTCTTTCGCACTCATTTTATTGTACAGTTGCATGCTATACTAATTTTTGGGTGTTGAAGACTTATTATACGACGCAAAATTAAACCTTTTCATTCTGTTAACAAAAAATTTAATTCCACGCAGCTTCTGGTTGTTGCGAACCCAAAGAAATAGTATTTTTACTCTTTGGACTCCCCAATAAATAATCACAACACATGAGCACAGATAAAGAAAAAGACGCAAAATTAAAAGCATTAAAACTAACCTTAGACAAACTAGACAAAACCTACGGAAAAGGGACCGTCATGAAAATGGGCGATAGCGCCGTACAAGAAGTAGACGTTATCTCAACAGGGTCCCTAGGACTGGACGTAGCCCTTGGGGTTGGCGGCTATCCACGCGGACGTGTTATTGAAATCTACGGACCAGAATCTTCTGGTAAAACTACCCTAACCCTTCACGCTATTGCTGAAGCTCAGAAAAAAGGAGGTATCGCAGCTTTTATTGATGCAGAGCACGCTTTTGATCGCTATTATGCTGAAAAATTAGGGGTAGACATAGAAAACCTCATCATTTCCCAGCCGGACAATGGGGAACAAGCATTGGAAATTACTGATAACTTGATACGTAGTGGCGCGATTGATATTATAGTCATTGATTCTGTAGCCGCCCTAACTCCAAAAAGCGAAATTGAAGGCGAGATGGGAGATAGTAAAATGGGACTCCACGCCCGGTTGATGTCTCAAGCCCTTAGAAAACTAACAGGATCTATTAGTAAGACAAACTGTACGGTTATATTTATCAACCAATTGCGTGAAAAGATTGGGGTCATGTTTGGAAATCCTGAAACTACTACAGGTGGAAACGCCTTAAAGTTTTACTGTTCGGTACGATTGGATATTCGTCGTTCTACACAAATTAAAGACAGCAACAGTAACGTGTTAGGTAATAAAACCCGCGTAAAAGTGGTGAAGAACAAAGTAGCGCCACCCTTTAAAACAGCAGAATTTGATATTATGTACGGGCAAGGAATCTCCAAGGTGGGAGAAATTATTGACCTGGGCGTAGATTTCGAAATCATTAAAAAAGCAGGCTCCTGGTTTAGCTATGACGACACCAAATTAGGTCAAGGAAGAGACGCAGTAAAAGCACTTCTGTTGGACAATCCAGAATTGATGGATGAGTTAGAATTAAAAATAAAAGACTCTATTGCAGCGTTAAACGAATAGTTTATAACTTTTTAACGCAACCCTACCTGTTTAAGGGTATCTACGCATTGTAGAAGCCTGAAAACAGGTGTGTTGTCCTAACCAAAACAACCACTAACCACAGCAACTACGTTTGACATTAGACGAGCTCATACAAAGATGTAAGCAGCAAGATGTAAAAGCGCAAGGCGCATTGTACCAACAATACTCCGGAGTTTTATTTTCCATCTGCTTGCGGTATTCGCCCAACCACGCGGAGGCCGAAGACAATTTGCAAGATGCGTTTATGACCATTTTCGCTAAAGTTGGGCAGTTTAAAGACAAAGGTTCTTTTGAGGGCTGGATGAAACGCATTACCGTAAATACAGTGCTCCAAAAATACAGAAAGCAAAAAGTTTTCAATATTAAGGAAGAAGCCAATATAGAGCAGCCAGATGATGAGGATGTCGTGATTGAGAGTGAAGTGCCTCTAAAGTATCTCTTACAGATAATTCAAGAGTTACCAGATAGGTATCGATTGGTGTTTTCTATGTATGTTTTGGACGGGTACCAGCATAAAGAAATAGCAGAAATGTTAGGAATTAGTGATGGTACGTCTAAGAGTAATCTGGCTCGTGCCAGAGGAATTTTGAAAAAGAAAGTGGAGGCTTACAAAAGCAGTGAGCAGTGAGCAGTGAGCAGTGAGCAGTGAGCAAAAAAACAATAAATTAAGATACCAATATAAATACATAAGTCATTCCCCATAACGGACTTAACAATGAAAGAAAAAAAACACATAGATCAACTCTTCAAAGAGCAGTTTCTAGATTTTGAAGCTACTCCTTCGCCTGGCGTTTGGGACCGTATTGAGGCTCAGTTGCAGGAGAAGAAAAAAGAGCGCCGTGTGATTCCGCTTTGGTGGCGTGTGGCTGGTGTGGCCGCACTTCTGGCATTGTTGTTTACCGTTGGACTTTCTCTTTTCAATTCGACTACAACACCTTCAAATGAAATTGTAACTGAAGATACTCCTTCCAAAAACGACACCTATACTACTGAAACCACTTTGGATTCAGAAAAGGGCAAAATTTTCGACAACGAGAACCTAAAAAATGAAACTCCAGTAGCCTCCGAAGAAAATGAAATAAACCCTAGTGAAGAAAACAATAGGAATACTAACAAGTTCAAAACTGAAAACATTTCAGATAAAAAATCTAACTCAGTTACATCTAATCAAAATAAAATTAACAGTATTGCCAACAAAACAAAATCTTCGGTTGCTGAAACAACAGTACATACAAACCAAAATATTACAACCAACAAAGTATACAACCAGCCAAAGAATGCTTCAACTACCTATAACACGACTAGTGAAGCCGTAGCAACCTCAAACAAACCTAAAAATGCTACTCAAAAACCCTCTGAAACTACCCAACCCCCCTTGGTGAAGGATCCCAATTCGGTAGTTTCAGGTAATGAGGCTATTGTTAAAACTACTAAGACGGAAAGTGACGCAAATGTTTCAAATCCATCCGAAACAAATACTATAAACCCAAATAAAAAAATAGATCTTACTAACTCTACAATTACTGAAACTTCAGAAAATAAAGCTTCTGAAGAAAACAAAAAATCTATTTTCGATGCCATTGAAGAAAACAAAAAATTAGAAGATGCTGTTGTAGTAAAAGAAGGTCCGGCAAATCGCTGGGCAGTTTCTCCGAATGTAGGTCCTGTGTATTATAGCTCGTTATCTGGCGGTTCTTCTATAGATCCTATGTTTTCAGATAATTCACAAAGTGGTAACGTTAATTTAAGCTATGGGGTTGCCGTAGATTACAATATATCCGAAAAAATAAGCATTCGCTCTGGTATTAATAATGTAAATCTAAGTTATGCAACGGGAGATGTACAAGTAGCTACCGCACCAATTGCTTTCGCTTTAGAAAATATAGAATATGGTTCAACTAGAAATTCTGTTACCACGGTTTTTGACAAAGGTTCTATTCGCCCCAATACAAATAATGGTACGTTTGGAAGTATTATCCCTAAATCTACTGGTGGTAATGCAGAGATTAGCCAGCAATTACAATATTATGAAGTTCCTTTAGAGCTTAAATACGCCGTATTAAGTACAAAATTTGGCATCAATATAATTGGAGGTATGAGTACGTTATTTTTAGGTAATAACGAAATAATAGTAAACGACGGAGATTTTAGAGCCGTCTTAGGAGAAGCAAATAATTTGAATTCAATAAGTTTTACTTCGAACATTGGGCTTGGCTTTAATTACCAACTAAGCAAAAAATTTAGGTTTAATATTGAACCAATGTTCAAGTATCAACTCAATCCCTATACAAACAGCAGTGTAGACTTTAAACCCTACTACTTGGGTGTGTATAGTGGATTGAGTTTTAAATTTTAGACCTGGGCCGCCACGTAATTTATATTGTAGTGGAAGGCGGGTTAGTTTTTAGTTATTCAGGGAAGACCTGAAACCAAAGTAAAAAACCATCTCCTGCCATAGAGGTGGTTTTTTATACGCTAGGATTTTCTAATTCTTTTAAGATTACAGCATGCACCTGCGCATTAAGCTTACGTTTATCTTCTAAAACAAAATCAACTGTTGGAATACTTTTTTGCACTTTTACGCGCATTCTTCCTGGACTCCCACTTAAAAAAGTATAAGAAAATCGCTTCTTGTTATCGTGAAACGTCATAGGCGCAATGGGAATGTGATGTTCTATCGCTAATCGGAAAGCCCCGTCCTTAAAAGTATCCAGTAATATGCTTTCATCTTCTGGCACACCGCCTTCTGGAAAAATACAAACGCTTAAACCCTGGTTCAATTTATGTTGGGCGCTGGCAAAAACATCTCTTTTACTTTTTGGATTTTTTCTGTCTACTAAAATACACGTACGTTTATAGAAGAAACCAAAAAGAGGGATTTTGGCCAATTCCGCTTTGCCTACGAAAACAAAAGGATTTTTAGTAGTATACAACATCAACATAACATCTGTCATAGAGGTATGATTAGCTACGAACATATAACTGTTGCCTTTTTTATAGTCTTCTTCTCGCTTAATAATTGGATAAAAACCCATCCCAAATAAAATGATAGTAGCCCAAACTCGTGCCAATTTAAAGTAAAATGGATACCATTGCTCGCGTAAAATACTTATTAGCAAAATGGGAAACATAATCACAATAGGCAATGCCAAGAGGATGTAGAACCAAATGCGGTATAAAAAGCGTAGTATGTTTTTGAGCAATTTCATAACGCACCAAAAATAGCGAATACTGTGCTACCAAAAGTCTAAAAAAAGTAACTTTGCTGAAATTTACAGTTCATTAAAAAGTTACCCGTCTTTGCGGGCGATCCTATGGCAAGAATACTTACAGGAATACAAAGTACAGGAACTCCACATTTAGGCAATATACTAGGTGCTATTTTACCAGCAATTGAGATGGCAAACAATCCTAAAAATGAGTCATTCCTTTTTATTGCAGATATGCACTCCCTAACACAAATTAAAGATGCTGAAACTTTACGAAATAACACGTTCAGCACCGCGGCCGTATGGTTGGCATTTGGCTTAGATGTAACCAAAACCGTGTTTTACCGCCAGAGTGATGTCCCACAAGTTACCGAACTTTCATGGTACTTAAGTTGTTTCTTCCCTTACCAAAGATTAACATTAGCACATAGCTTTAAAGATAAAGCAGACCGGCTAGAAGATGTGAATGCAGGTTTATTCACCTATCCAATGCTAATGGCAGCCGATATCTTATTGTACGATGCAGATATTGTTCCAGTAGGAAAAGACCAATTACAACATATTGAAATGACGCGTGATGTAGCATCACGTTTTCACTCCCAATTAGGTGATGCCTTTGTGATGCCAAGTGCAAAGATTCAAGAAAATACTAAACTTATCCCAGGGACAGATGGCGCTAAGATGAGTAAGAGTAAAAATAATATTATAAATATTTTCTTGCCAGAGAAAAAACTGCGGAAACAAATTATGAGTATAGAAACCGACAGTACTCCAATGGAAGCGCCAAAAAATACCGAAAACTGTAATGTATTTGCCATCTATAAGCTGTTAGCATCTGAAGACGAAATCACCCAAATGAAGAGTAACTATAAAGGTGGAAACTATGGCTATGGTCATGCGAAACAAGCATTATACGAACTAGTACTCTCTACTTTTGAAATTCCTCGCGAACGCTACAATCATTACATAAATAATCTTGCTGAAATTGATAGCGCCTTACAAGTTGGAGCCAAAAAAGCCAATATAGTCGCTAGTGAAGTACTCTACCGTGTACGCACTAAACTAGGATACTAAATAGCCTCAAAAAGCTTTCCAGGCAAAGGCCTAACTACACCTTTCAGTTCTAAATTTAATAATAACGTAGTCACTTTAAAGGTGGGAAACGAACACTCCAAAGCAATTGTATCCAGCAATACCTTTTGCTTTCCCTGAAGATAGGTGAGTACTTTTTGCTCTTCTTCGGTTAGTTCCACGAACAATTGTTTTTGTTGTGGCTTTTTAGTTGTTTCCTGTAACTCCCAACCCAGCATATAAATTAAGTCTGCTGCATTGTTCAGCAAATGTGCTTGATTGGATTTTATAAGATTATTACAGCCTTGGCTCTGCGAATCTGTTGCTCTTCCTGGTACGGCAAAAACATCTCGATTATAACTATTCGCAATATCTGCTGTCACGAGACTTCCGCCTTTTTCAGCAGACTCTATAACGATGGTGGCTTCGCTAAGACCGGCAATAATTCTGTTTCGTTTTAAAAAGTTGTTTCTGTCAAAAGGATCGTTACTCCAAAATTCTGTGAAGAAGCCACCATTTTCTTCTAATTGGGAGACATATTTTTTATGACTTTTAGGATAAATCTGATTCAAGCCGTGCGCTAAACAGGCTATGGTTTGCAAGCCATTCTCCATAGCTGCTTTGTGAGCCGTTATATCCACTCCATACGCAAATCCTGAAACAATTATTGGGTTGAGTGGAGCTAATTTTTCAATAAGTTTTTGGCAAAATAAAGTTCCATAGGTAGTGATTTTTCGAGTACCCACTATACTTATTATTTTTTGGTTTTGCAGCACTATGTTTCCACTTTCAAAAAAAAGAATGGGACCATCTAGACAATGTTTCAGTCTTTCAGGATACGTTCTGTCTAAGAAATAATGATAGGCTATCTTGTTTTGCTGAATAAAATGAAGTTCGGCTTCAGCCGCAGGTAGTTGCTGCTTCAAAGAAAGATCTTTCAGCTTTAAACTTCCAATACCATCTATTTTTAGGAGCTTGTGCTTTTTCTCCTTAAAAATAGCTTCCGCAGAACCTGTAGTGCGCAATAATTTTTTGGCAGATATATCACCCAAGTTTTTTACACGTTGTAATGCAAGCGTGTAAAGCAATTCTGTTTCTGAAAGCATCCTATAAAAATTGCAGGGGAGCATTTAAAAATACAAAATTTTAAGTTGTTGATAAATTTGGACGCTTTGAGTTGAATAAAGCTGAAAAAAAATCTATGTTTGTTTATATGCAATTGGCAACCTACATAAGTGACCTATTATATCGCTACGAGTGTGTGATTATCCCTGGTTTTGGCGCGTTCATAACGCAGTACCAATCTGCCAAATTAGATGTTGCAAGTAGCACATTTACACCTCCTAGAAAGGCAGTTATGTTTAATAGACAGCTGCAAACTAATGATGGTATTTTAGCTAATTATGTAGCAAATGTTGAAAACTGTAGCTACACGTTGGCATTGCAAAAAATTCGAAATTTTACTGGTGAACTTTCCCTTCAGTTAAGCGAAGGCAAAACTATTTCATTGGAAAAAGTGGGCGATTTTCACTTGAGTGAAGAACATACTGTACAATTTCAACCTTCAGAGAACGGAAACTTTAGCACCGCCGCATTTGGTTTAGCAACATTTACAACACAAGAAATTAATAGAGAGGTCTATAAAAAAGAAGTGGAGGCTTTGGAAGAAAAAGCACCTATTCACTTTACTCCAGAAAGAAGGACTGCTCCTGCCTATTTAAAATACGCTGCTATGGGTTTGATAGCAATTACGTTAGCTGGTTTTGGCGGAATGAAATTTTACGAAGGGCAAGTGCAAGAACACAATTTTGCTGAAAAACAAAAAGCTGAATCTATAGTAGAGTCACAAATACAAGAAGCTACTTTTGTGTTTGACAATCCATTGCCTGCAGTACGCATAAATGTTCCTAAGGAAAAAGGCAAATACCATATCGTAGCAGGCGCATACCGAATTGAAGCCAACGCCCAAAAGAAAATAGAACAATTAGTTGCTAAAGGATTTACTCCAAAAGCGATTGGTGTAAACAAATATGGTCTTCATCAAGTTATCTACAGCAGCCACGAAGATAGATTAGAAGCCCTTCGATCCCTGAGAACCATAAAAACGACCGAGAATATCGATGCCTGGTTGTTAGTAAAGGAGTTGAATAAGTAATCTTTGCGTATATTCCCTTATTATACTTCCCAAAAATAGTCCCCTGATTGGGTATTTAGTAACTTTGCAAAAATTTTTACAATGGAAGCTAAAACCCCGAAAGAATCCCGTACGGTAATTACAGATTTGGTACTACCTGGAGAAACCAACCCTATAGGTAATATGTTTGGTGGCGAGCTGTTAGCCCGCATGGACAGAGCTGCCAGTATTGCTGCACGTAGACACAGTCGTAGGATTGTTGTAACAGCTTCAGTAAACCACGTGGCTTTTAATAAAATGATCCCATCTGGGAGCGTTGTCACAATAGAAGCACAGGTTTCTAGGTCTTTTAAAAGCTCTATGGAAGTATATATGGATGTGTGGATTGAAGACCGTGAAAACGGAATGAAAACACTGGCAAATGAGGGTATTTATACTTTTGTGGCAGTGGATGAAACAGGAAATCCTATTCCAGTTCCGGCGCTAACTCCAGAGACAAAACTTGAAAAAGAACGCTATGATGCTGCACTACGAAGAAGGCAACTAAGTTTGGTTTTGGCTGGAAAACTTGCTCCTGAAAACGCTTCAGAATTAAAAGCCCTTTTTATACCTTAAAATTAAAAGACCCCTAAATGATTAAATTTTAAAGTCTTAGGTTGTTTTGTTTCTTAATTATTCGTTAATTGTATACTTCAAATTGAATTTATTTGAATTCTTTTTGCTTAGAAATTACGAAATATAGTAATTAACCATCTTAATCTTAAAAATTTAATCTATGAAAAATTTTATTTTATTCTCTTCCAAGAGAATTAAAGGTATGGTTTGGGGTCTTATGATGTTGGTTTGCGCCACTTCTTATGCCCAGGATTATACAATCACATTCCAAGACGAGTCTATTGAAATGCCAGAAAACATTGGCACATTCGACTGGAATCAGATGCCTGAATCTGCGCATTTACTTGATGTTTACATTGGTTGGATTCAATTCTACCAAACTCCTACACAAATTGTACAAGATCTTTTCAAGGCCAATGGTCTTGAATTAATTAGCTACATACCGCATCGAACCTACCTATTCCGTTTCCCGGAAACTACTTCAGTTTCATTTTTACAGAATAATGGTGTTCGTTCTATAGTGCCTGTTGAAGGTCGCTTCAAACTATCCCAAGATCTTAAGAATAGAAACATAGGTGATTGGGCTACAGAAGGAAATAATTATCTTGTTACTTTACAACACTATTCATATGTAGATACTCAGTATGTTATTAATGATCTGGCTGCAAAACAAATTTCGGTTAGAACTCAATATAATGGATCTAACAATATTGACCTTCTTATTCCAAACAATTGCTTGGCAGATCTTTCGAGCCAGCCCTATGTGAAGTGGGTAGAAGTTATTTCACCTCCCGGAGTCCCTGAAGCAGAAGTTAGCAACTCATTAATGAGGTCTAGTGGTCTTGATACACAAACCTCTGGTGGTTTAAGTTATGATGGAGAGGGCGTTGGAGTTTTAGTTCGTGATCAAGGTCCCATTTTTGAACACGTTGATTTTACAGGCAGATTAACTAATATGCCTCCTTTCAACTCGGGCACTCATGGAATTCAAGTTGCAGGAGGGTTTGCAGGAGCTGGTAATATTCGTCCAGACGCTCGTGGAGCTGCTGCTGGAGCAAACATCTTTGCGACAGGTTATAACTCTAGTTTTCTAGATGCAGTTACAATTAATCTTATAAGCAATGGGGATGCTCAGGTAACTAATACCTCATATAGCGATGTTTGTAATGGTGAATATAGTACTAAATCTCAAACGGTAGATACCCAAATACATACTTTCCCTACCATTCAACACGTGTTCTCTGCAGGTAATTCCAATGGAAGTAATTGTGGATACGGTGCTGGAAACCAGTGGGGGAATATTACTGGAGGACATAAAGCAGCAAAGAACTGTATCACTGTTGGAGCAACCGATTTTCTGGGTAATATTGCAAGTTTTAGTAGTCGCGGACCAGCAAGCGATGGAAGAATAAAGCCAGATATTTCTGGACATGGTGTTAGCTTTTTATCAACCAATCCAAATAATGCCTATACCACCATCAACGGAACTTCTTATTCTGCACCTGCAACAGCTGGGGTTATTGCCCAACTTTATCAGGTATATATGGAAGCTAACGCAAATGCATTACCAGAATCTGCATTAATTAAGGCGGCACTATTAAATTGTGCTACCGACTTTGGAAACGCAGGTCCCGATTTTAAATTTGGTTGGGGTATTGTAAATGGGCTTAGATCTGGTTTACTTCTTGAAAATGGAAATTATCTAAATGACCAGATTTCACAGGGAATCACTAATACACATACCATAAATGTTCCCGCGGGAACTGCGCAAGTTCGTTTTATGGTTTACTGGAGTGATGAGCCTGCATCACCGGGCGCAAATCCTGCTTTGGTAAATGATCTTGATCTAGAAGTTGTAGATCCATCAAGTAGCACGTTATTACCATTTTTATTAGATCATACAGCAAATCCAGCTACTCTTGACTTGCCGGCTGGTAACGGTGCAGATCACTTAAATAATATGGAACAGGTATTAATCAACGCCCCAGCAGCAGGTGCCTATGATATAGAAATTACTGGATTTAATGTGCCATTTGGCCCTCAAAACTACTTTGTTGTTTATGACTTTATAGAAGATAATGTTACTGTAACCAGTCCTAATGGTGGTGAGAAATTTGTTACTAATACTACATTACCTATTCACTGGGATTCTGTAGATACTTCAGGTCCATTTTTGTTAGAATATTCTGATGATAACGGTTCTTCATGGAATACTATTACAACCGTAGCGGCTACTGTAAGAAATTATAATTGGATTACTAGTTCTACAGGGATTATTGCAAATGGTGAACTGCTGATAAGAGTAACAAGTGGTGCTTTCAGTGATCAAAGTGATGCCGTATTCTCTATGGCCAGAATTCCTGGAAATATTAATGTAATTAAGGTTTGTGAAACCGAAGCAACTTTTGAATGGAATGCTATAGATGACGCAGAATCTTACGATTTATGGATGTTAGGTGATAAGTACATGGAGTTTGTTGCCAATAGTACTACTACTTCTATTACGATTCCAATTACAGACCCCGAAGATTCGTTTTGGTATGCTGTATCATCAAAAAATGATACTGATGGATGGGAAAGTAGAAGAAGTAACGCCAAGCGTTATGATGGCGGAACACTTGATTGCGAAATTCTTCGAATAGGAGATGTAGCTATAGGAGATTTGGTAACATTATATCCAAACCCTGCAGACAATCAAGTATTTATTGATTTTGGAACTACCATTGTTAACACTGTTGCTATTAAAGTAACCAACAGTTTAGGACAAACAATTCAGGCAGTTTCGAATAAAGACGTATCTACTACACAAACAACTATTGATGTTTCTAACTTCGGAACAGGTATCTATTTTGTTATCATTACCGCAGACGGGCAACAAGCCACAAAGAAGCTAGTTGTTAAATAACAAATGCTACTTATTAAAAAAGTCCCGGCAACGCTGGGACTTTTTATTTATTGTTCTTTTTAAAGTTTACATCTTGTAAATCCAATCCGCTGGGTTTAACCTTGTACTGTTTTGTGTAATCACAAATTTTAAAATAGTTTTTCCTGTGGCAGGATTTTCGTAAACAGTTCCTAATTCTTGCTTTGTGCTTACCTTATCTCCTTTCTTTACTAAAAGATTTATCAAGTTATTATAAACCGAGATATAATTACCATGTTGAACCATTACGCTACGCTTTGGTCCAGTTTGCTGATAAATACTAAGAACAGTACCTTCGAAAACAGCTCTGGCTTTTGCTCCACTGTCGGTTACTATTTCAACACCACTATTATACACCTCTACATTTGGAAACTGTGGATGACGATGCCTTCCATAATTACTTACCACAACCCCCCCTTTGGTAATAGGCCAAGGTAGTTTCCCTTTGTTAGCGGTAAAATTAGCTGCCAATGCGGTTGCTTCCGCATTCATTGCAAAACTTGAAGATACTTTTCCCACTGTATTTCCAGTTGGATTATCTTTTTCGGCTGCTTTGTTAGAGGCGGCAATAGCTTCAGCGATAATTTTTTCTATCGCTCGATCTATGGCATCGGCTGCTTTTTGCTTCGTTCTTATCTGGCTAGCAAAATTGCCTTCGTCCTTTTTAAGAGATGCAATTAATTCTTGCTGATTCCCACGTTCTTTGGTCAGCTGAATTTTAGTTCGTTTATTATCTTCAATTAATTGATTTTTCTTCTCTTTTTGAACTAATAAATCTGTATTTAAAATCTTCAGTAATTCCGTCTTTTCTTTGATGGATTCCCCTTGTTGCTTTCGGTATTTGGTGTATTGTTTCATATACTGCAAGCGTTTGTAAGCCTGCAAAAAATTTTCTGAAGACAGTAAAAACATTACTCTGCTTTGCTCAGATTTGCTCTTATACGATTTTTTAATCATCGCTGCGTAGTCTTCTTTTAGATCAGTGAGTTCGGTGCGTAGGTTGTCAATTTTATTGAGGTTGTCGTTTATTTCTCGCGTTAATAAGTTAGCCTGTCTGTTGGTAATTTTTATTAAGTTTTCAGTAGTGTTAATACGTTGGTCCAAATCTTCCACTTGGGTTAACACCGACTTCTTCTCTCCTCTTGTTTTAAACAAAAGTGAATTGATTTGTTGAATTTCCTTCAGCAAAGATTGTCTTTGTTCCTCTAGTTCTTGTTGCTTTTTAGATTGCGAAAAACCTTCCGCAGTGAACAAGAAGAAACAAAATAAGGCCAGTAAAAAGGGCAGTTTTTTGTGCATTACAATTTCATTTCAGAATAACCGTCTGGTATGTCAAACGGAAAATTAATGGAAACATTGGGTTCAATCTTTCGGTATGTGAGATCTATTTTGGTCGTGCTGTCTTTTTCTGAAGCTGTCACGTGTATTTCTGAAGGATATAAACCACCCTCAATAGTTTGATAGTCTTCGTACCGAATGGTCAAAATCCTCCCTTCAGAAGGCTGCGAAAGTGTTTCTGAAGCTATTTTGAAGTTATTAGAAAGCAATAACAAAGAGTGAATAAAATCGAAAGGCTGTGTCTTAGGTTGCAATTTGTAGTTAGCTCCCTGTATATCCGAAGTATATTGCCCGTTGCCAATAGGAAAAATACTCTGTCCCAATAAAATGGCTTGTGCTTTTTTGAAGTCTATTTCGGTACCCAACCAATCACTTAGTATACTAAAATCCCCATCAAAATAAGTGCCGCCAACCGTTTCATAATAGCTCACGCGATCTGGAGTAATTTTAGCTTTGGCAATGGTGAAGCCTATTAAAGAAGCTTTCATCCAGATTACTTTATCCTTTTCCATTCGAAGGCTCACGGTAATACTCTGTTGTTTTGTATCGTCTTCGTACACCACATAAATTCTGGCGGCTAGTGTGTTAAAGTCGGGCATTGCTGCATCATGGGACTTTACAATGTTTTTAACTGTAAGGTCTTCGGCACTGCCAGTTACTGTTTTGGTTCCTTTACAAGAAACTATAAACAATATGAAAAGTGCTAATAAAAGGGGTTTATTCATATTAGTTATCTAGCTTGATTTGAGCTGCTTTTAATTTAAAAGATGCTGCTTTGCCAGCATCTCCTTTGGCTTCATAAGCCGTGCGTAATTGATCATAAAAATCGCGTTCTACTCGTGGATCGTCCAATAAAAAATCTAATCCTGTTTCCAAGCTTTCAATCGCAATATCTGGTTTTCCTAAGCGGTTATTCGCAACACCATTCAATAAATATAAAAATGCTTGGGCTGGAAAGGTTGCCAAAGCTTCTTCGCTTAAGTTAGCAGCTTCGGTGTTTTTCTGAAGGTCTATTTGTAACAATAATGTATTCTTTAACAAGCTATAATTATCGCTATCCAATTTTATACCTTTTTTATAAAATGTAAGGGCGACATCTTTCTTGCCTTTGGAAGCATAATATGCTCCAAGTGTTTCATACACTTCGCCAGAACCATCATTATTAAAAGAGGCGACTACTTTGTCTACATTGGCTTCATACGCCGGGTTTTCATTTACAAAACCTATAAAATCTGCCAGGACTTTATACTTACTTTCTTTTTCAATTTTGGACGAATTAAAAACAATATCCATAGATTTAAAGGCCTCTTCTTTTTCTCCCGCATCCAGATAAAACTTGTACAATGCCAAATGCACTAACTGGCTTTTTGGTTGGTTTTTTAGTAATTCTTTTGCCGTTTCGAAAGCTTTTTCATTGTTGTTTTCTTCGCTATACAAGAATATTAAGTTGAGATAATCCTGTTCGTTTTCCGGGTTTTCATCAATCTTATCAAGGAGGTTCGTGATAGCACCCTCACTGTTACCAGTTACTTTATAAATATTTCTTCTCAAAGCATTTCTATACGTGCTTTCTCCCCAGGCATCGTCCAACTCGTCCAAAAGCTCCAACGCTTTATCGTATTCTTTGGTCCTGTTGTAAAGGTTCACAAGGTCTTCTTTATAATCTTCATCTTTTTTTATAAGCTTCCTTACAAGCGGAATCGCCTTTTCGTATTCCTTAGTTTCGTAATACACATCGTACAAGGCTTCTTGCACATCAATATTGGCAGGCTGTAAACTTAAAACCAAATTAAAATTCGCTTCTGCTTCATTATACCTTTTTAATGCAGCTAGATTTTTTCCTTTTTCAAAATTAACAACTGCTATATTTTCTGTGTTTCCATTAGCAGCTCTTTCGGCGCGTGTTAATGCTTCTAATGCTAATTCATAATTTTCAATTCCTTTTTGTTTTAAGGCTTCAAAGAAATTTTCCTGAAAGGCATCTGTCACCGTTCCAAGATCTTCGTTCACTGTTGCGCTGTCTTGGTCTGGATTATTATCATTTTGGGCATAGGTGTTCGTGACGGAAAAGAGGATTCCGAAGAGAAAAATAATAGTATTGTTAATGTTATTTTCATAAAAAGTCCCTCACTGAAACCTGCTTCGCGAAAAACTCGCATGTTCGACTCTCCCAGAGGGAGAGTGATTCATTTATTTAATTAAACTATTTTAACTGCGAATAATCCCCGATACTTATATTAGTAAAATTACCGTCAAAATGTGCGTGATTCCCTATCATTGCGTTGTCTAAGGTAGCATTTTTAAGTATTGAGTGTGTTTGGATTATACTATTTTTAACGGTGCTATCTTCTAGTGTTGTGCCTTGACCAATTGAGACAAAAGGGCCTACAGTACTATTTTTGAGGACAACACCTTCGGCTATAAAGCAAGGTTCGATAATTTTTGAATTTTCTTTCGTTATGTTATCTGAAATCAAAGGTTCATTGGCTTCAGCCAAAAACCCTAACATGCGTCTGTTGGTTTCTACTGTTACTTCTTTGTTCCCACAGTCCATCCATTCGCTAACGGTTCCGGTTTTAAAAATTTTTCCAGTGGCCATCATTCGTTTAATACCATCATTTATTTGATATTCACCGCCATTTATGATATTGTTATCCAGCACATACTGTAATTCTTTTTTAAGAACACCTACGTCTTTAAAATAGTAAATACCAATAACGGCTTGATCGCTTACAAAAATTTCAGGTTTTTCAACTAGCTCGATGATTTCATCCTTTACATTCAAATTAACCACACCATAGGCTTCTGGATTTTTTACTTTTTTGGTCCAGATAACGGCATCGGCGTCTTTGTCTAGGTCAAAATCGGCTCTAATCAAAGTATCTGCATAGGCAATTACTGCTGGACCACTTAAGGAGGGTTCGGCGCACATAATAGCGTGACCGGTCCCTTTTGGATCTAACTGACGATAAATACTTGGTTTTGCACCTAGCTCTCGTGCCAGTTCTTGTAAGCTTTCCACAACATCATCACCAAAAAATGCCGGGTCCCCCAGAATAAAGGCGATTTCATCTATATCTTCATTCAACACGCCAGCGATATCTGCTACCAATCGGTGCACAATGGGTTTGCCTGCTACTGGAATAAGCGGTTTTGGAATGGTTAAGGTATGTGGACGAAGGCGACTTCCGCGGCCTGCCATTGGGACTATGATCTTCATATTTCGACTCCGCTCAATATGCGGTATTTATTAATTAACAACATTTATTTATTTTGTGCCTGTACTCCCAAAACCACCAGCACCTCTTGAGGTTTCAGATAGTTCGGTTACTTCCTCAAAAACGGCACGTTCGTGCTTGGCGATGACCAATTGAGCAATGCGTTCGCCATTTTCAATGGTAAAATCTTCATTAGAAAGATTCACTAGGATAACGCCAATTTCCCCGCGATAGTCTGCATCTATGGTTCCTGGGCTGTTTAAAACGGTAATCCCTTTTTTGGCTGCAAGACCACTTCTTGGACGTACTTGTGCTTCAAAACCTATGGGCAATTCTATGTAAAGACCTGTTTTTACAATAGCTCGTTGCAACGGTTTTAAGGTGGAGGGTTCCGTTACACTGGCGCGAATGTCCATCCCTGCACTCGCTATGGTTTCATAACTTGGGAGTGGGTGGTTGGATTTGTTTATTATTTTTATGTAGGTCATACTTCGGCTCCGCTAAGTTTGCGGAAAGGTTTATTTACTTATAATACGTTTCAAGTTCTTTTTTTCTAAAAAGAATATGAGTAACAAAAATACCAATAATAACGCAGTTCCAATAGCGAGATTACTATCAAAACCATAAAATGCTATGGCCGAAAATAGTACTGAAAGCACTAAATACCCTACAATTTTTTTGAGGTCATAAGGAATTGGATAGTATTTTCTTCCGAAGAAATAAGATAACAGCATCATAGTCCCGTAGGCAGCCAACGTTGCTAAAGCCGATCCCATATAACTCATTATAGGGATTAAAACGTAGTTTAATACCAGCGTCAAAATAGCTCCGACTATCGAAATATAGGCCCCAAACCTTGTCATATCGGTCACTTTATACCATACCGAAAGGTTATGGTAAATCCCCAAACAAAGATTGGCCAATAAAATAATGGGTACTATTGAAAGTGCTACCCAATATTGAGCGTCTTTAATTAGAATTTCTTTGAAAAGGTCTATATAAACAATAACGACTAGCAAAATAACACTCCCAAAAATGGAGAAATACTTCGTAATAGTAGCGTAGGTTTTTTTTGCATTTGCTTCTTTGGCGTAGTTAAAGAAAAATGGTTCAATTCCCAATCGGAATGCAGTTGCGAAAAGTGTCATAAAAACGCCTAGTTTGTAACAGGCCGCGTAGACCCCTATTTCGGTTTCTGCAATATTCTCGGGGAGCAAATATTTCAGCATAATTTTATCGAAGGCTTCGTTGATACTGAATGCGATTCCTGCAATTAGCACCGGGAAGGCATATTTCAGCATTTGTTTCCACAGTTTTTTATTGAAACTAAATCCGATTTTGAAGTATAAGGGAAGGAGTAGTAATAACGTAAGTCCGCTTGCGATTACATTCGAGATAAAAACATATACTACTTTATTTTCTTCGGTGTAAATACTGTTCCAAAAAGAGCCTGAAGTTTCATTTATCAATGAAGGAAGCAGTAAAAAGAAAAAGAGATTACATCCAAGATTGATACAGACATTTAAAATTTTAATACTAGCGTAGCGCATAGGCCGTTCATTGGCCCGAAACCAGGCAAAAGGTAATACCACCAACGCGTCCAATACTAAAATAAGCAATGCATATGTAACATACTCAACTTTAAATTCTATTGTAGTTGCAATCTGTTCCCGGAATAATAAAGTCACAACCAAAAATAACAAAGCTGTTGAAGTGAGCGACGTAAGCACCGTGGACTCTACCGTCTTTTTCTGGTCTGCGTGTTTGTTAATAAAGCGGAAAAAAGCCGTTTCCATTCCGTAGGAAAGCAATACGTTTCCTAAAATAATGTAAGACATTAAGGTAGCGTAAACACCAAATGAAGCTGGCGCCATTACCGATGTATAGAGCGGTACCAGTACTATTGCCAACGCACGCGGAAGCACCGTGGCTAGGCCATAAATAAAAGTTTGTTGAAAAAGTTTTTTGAATACGCTCAATAGTAGTAAAATTATCGCCTAAAAGTATAGAATTTAATTGTCACCCTTGGGATTGCTCGCGGGATAGGCTAATATTTCTTTTTGTTCTAGCTTTTCAATTTTAAAATAAGCTATTTCCCCATTGAATTTGTAGCTTATGACCGCTTCATCATCTTCTAGCTGAAAAGGGCTTTTTTTAGGGGGTGTATTGGCAGCTTCATTTATAGAATTGCTATCCATAATTACATCCCTTTTGGATTCATTTTTGAAATAGCCCACATATTGTACTCGAACAGCAGCTGATGCAACTACTTCTGTATTCTTATCCCTAAAGTAGATTTCCTTAAAAACTACCCCTTGCTGGATGTTACTAAAATTTATAAAAACGGTGACACCTCCACCTCCTTCAGGGGTACCTGCAACCCATTTTTGATAAGAGGCTGCCTCTACTTGAAAGGGAGGATATTGCTCTAGAACAATGTATGAATCGTTAGTGTTTCCACTTCCACAGTTATAAAAGCTCAATAGTAGAAATGACAGACAACCAAAAGAAAATAATTTTTTTATTGAATTCATATTTTGAATTATGGATGATTACAATTGTATCCCGGCTCCAAGAAACACGGCTACTCCCGAAGCTTCGTCTCGATTAATTGTAATGTCCTTGGCGTTAAAGTACGGCAATAGCAAACTTACAAACCATTTTTCTGAAAGATGGTATTTTGCACCAGCGCCTAGATTGTAAAGTCGCAATGCCTCATTATCTAAGTTGGTGCGTTCGTCGCTTTTAAACCCAAAACCATAGCCTGCTTGGGCGTACACAGCAAACTTTTCTTTGTTCCAAAAATAATATTGAACGGCTGGAATAAATCCGTAAGAGCGTAATTTCAAATCGCTGTCATTTTTAAATAGATCGTTATTAGAAGTAAAAAAAGAACCTGAAAACGAAACTTTCTCCGAAATAAAAAATTCCAGAGTCCCAATTCCCAAAACTCCAAAATCGTTTTCACCATTTACTTCTATGGGATAGGGGGAAATAGCGGCGGAGGCGTTCCAGTTTCCTTTTTGGTGTTGGGAATAGCTTATTAAAGTTATAAAAAGCATTGGTAAGAATAATAATTTCATCGATTTATTAGTTGGTTAACACTCTAAACGTATCAATAATGCTGGCTAAATATAGTGAGAATAAAAAAGCTTAGGTAATTTTGGAAAAAGTAAAGTGTTAGTTTATAAATTCTTTTTGAAGAATAGAGTTCTCAGGGGTTCGCTGAATCACAACGCTCCGCTTTGGACCCCATCCGTTAAAGCAAAGCTAACACCTTGTGTTTTCCTCTCCATCTTGCCTCAGTCGTAGGAGACAGAAAAAAAGGGGAAGGAGCATTAGGTCTTTAGTTTTTGTTTTTTCCACAAAAAAACCTCTTAGATATATTCCAAGAGGTTTGTGAATTTTAAATTTGTATAAAAGCTATCCTGCCAATGCCTCGGCTCCACCAACAATCTCTAGTATCTCATTGGTAATAGATGCTTGACGAGCTTTGTTGTATTTAAGTTTTAAATCGTCACGCAATTCGGTTGCGTTGTCTGTTGCTTTGTGCATAGCCGTCATACGGGCACCGTGCTCACTTGCTACAGAATCTCTTATGGCTTTAAACAGTTGTGTTTTTAAGCTTTTTGGAATTAATCCTTCAACAATTTCTTCTTTTGAAGGTTCAAAAATATAGTTTGGGATAGACGTATTATCTACACCTTCTTCCTGTTTTCTCGGTAAAATTGGTAAAAACTGCTCTCTTTTCACTTCTTGCGTCGCCGCATTCTTAAAGTGATTGTACGTTAGGATAATTTTGTCGTAAGTTCCCTCAGCAAAACTAGCCATTAAAGATTCTGCGATTTCAGCCACAGTATCGTAGGTAAGGTCATCGAAAATTGCAGAATTGAAGTTAATTACAGTTCCGTTTTTCTTTAAGATGTCGTTTCCTTTTTTACCAAGTGTGATGTAATCTACTTGCTTTCCAGCGTAGGTTTCATTCTTTAAGGCTTGTGAAGCTTTAATAACATTTGTATTAAATGCTCCCGCTAATCCACGGTTAGAAGTAATAGCGACTACTAAAACTTTGTTTACTTCTCTTTGTTCAGAATAAGTGCTTCCACTATCTGAATCCAAAGTAGCACTTAGGTTTTGCAATAACTCGGTTAATTTTTCAGAATAGGGACGCATTGCGGTGATGGCATCCTGGGCTTTCTTCAATTTTGCAGCAGATACCATTTTCATGGCACTGGTAATTTGCATCGTTGAACTTACCGATGATATTCTGTTTCTAATTTCTTTTAAGTTTGCCATTTTTACAAGTTATGAGTGCAAAGTGCAGAGTTATGAGTTTTTTATGATTGAAACCAAAATACGTATCAACTCTTCACACTTATTCTTTATGTCTTTAGGTACTTCTCTTCCCGTTGCCTCTAAAATTTCCAACCAGAACATAGTCTCGTCTGCTTCTTTGAGAGCTATGCCAAATTTATTCTTAAAATCTTTTTTGCTAACCCCTCTTTGTGCTTCTCTTGTATTGGCACCAATACTCGTTCCGCTTTTTAAAAGTTGAGAAGCTATTTCAAAGTCCTTCCGTGATTTTAAATAGTCACTATAAATAACTATTTCACACGCAAACTGAAAACTCTTAATACGAATAGGACTGTCTTCAAAAGCCATGATTCAAGTTTTCAATTAAAAAAGAGAAGGTTATGAGTGACACTGCACTCATAACTCATCACTCTAAACTTATTTTTTATACTTCGCTGAAAGGTCTGCAGCAACACTTGTTAAAGTGTCTGTAACTTCGTCTGTTAATTTACCTGCTTTTAACGTATCCAGAATATCTCTGTGCTTTGCATTCAACATTTCTAGATAGTCTCTTTCAAATTCTTTTACCTTTTCAACGGGTACGTTACGCAACAGGTTTTTAGAACCTGCATAAATAATTGCAATCTGATCTTCTACCGTATATGGTGTATTTTCAGCCTGCTTTAAGATCTCTACGTTACGCTTTCCTTTTTCGATTACATTTAAGGTAGCTGCATCAAGGTCTGATCCAAACTTAGCAAACGCTTCCAATTCGCGGAAAGCTGCTTGATCCAGTTTTAATGTACCAGCTACTTTCTTCATAGACTTGATCTGAGCGTTACCACCCACACGAGATACTGAAATACCTACGTTAATTGCTGGTCTTACCCCTGCGTTAAACAAGTCACCATCTAAGAATATCTGTCCATCGGTAATAGAAATTACGTTGGTTGGGATATAGGCCGAAACGTCACCCGCTTGTGTTTCAATAATAGGAAGGGCCGTTAGAGATCCACCACCTTTTACGATAGGCTTTAATGATTCTGGAAGGTCGTTCATTTCTGCGGCAATCGCATCATCTGCAATTACTTTTGCAGCACGCTCCAACAATCTTGAGTGCAAGAAGAATACATCTCCAGGATATGCCTCACGTCCTGGTGGGCGACGTAACAATAAAGATACCTCACGGTATGCTACTGCTTGTTTGGATAAATCATCAAACACAATTAATGCTGGTCTACCTGTATCTCTAAAGTACTCTCCAATAGCAGCTCCTGCGAAAGGTGCGTATACCTGCATTGGCGCAGGATCACTTGCATTAGCAGCTACAATTGTTGTGTATGCTAAGGCTCCAGCTTCTTCTAAAACTTTCGCAATGTTTGCTACAGTAGATGCTTTTTGCCCAATGGCTACATAAATACAGTATACTGGTTCTCCAGCATCATAAAATTCTTTTTGGTTTAGAATGGTGTCGATAGTAACAGTAGATTTTCCTGTTTGACGGTCACCAATAACCAATTCACGCTGTCCACGACCTACTGGGATCATCGCGTCAATACTCTTAATTCCAGTTTGTAATGGCTCGGTAACTGGCTGACGGTAAATTACTCCCGGTGCTTTACGCTCCAATGGCATTTCGTATAAAGTACCTTCAATTGGTCCTTTCCCGTCGATAGGAGCCCCAAGTGTGTCTACAACACGACCTACAATTCCTTCACCTACTTTAATGGAAGCAATACGTTGTGTACGTTTTACAGTTGCACCTTCAGAAATACCTCTAGAGGGTCCTAATAATACAACCCCTACATTATCTTCTTCCAGGTTCAAAACGATACCTTCCATACCATTTTCAAACGCTACCAATTCTCCGTATTCAGCGTTTGCAAGCCCGTATACACGTGCAATACCATCACCTACAGTTAGTACAGATCCTACTTCGTCTAAGGAAGCAGTTGCTTCAAAGCCTGTAAGTTGTTGTTTTAAGATTGCTGAAACTTCAGCTGGTTTAACTTCTGCCATTTGATTTTAGATTTACGATATTTCGATTAAGCTCAGTACATGTGTGTACTTAAATTTTAACCGAAACACCTTCTATTTAATATTACTTTCGTCCATATTCGCGGTGGCGTAGAAGGACTTTACTGATTTTATAAATTATTTAATTCTTTATTATTTGAAGCGGGCGAGTACCAGAAACATCTTTTCCAAATTTCTTCGAAAAACGTAATGCATTTTCTTTTGAAACACTGCCGTCTTCTAGCACAACTTTATTTTTATATAATTCTTTAACCAAGCCTTTTTTTGAAGCCAGCTCTGTTTCAAACTCCAAATCAAAGTCAAAAAAATTAATAATAGCATAGTGCTGTGTTACCGTTGCCATAGTTGGACCGCGATATCCGGGATTTGTTTTCACTGGGTTTGGCTTTTTAAAGCTCTCCCACTGAACACTCATTACTTCAACACCAGTCATTGTCTTAAAGGTACAGCTCAATGCACTGCAATCAGTAAGATCTAAATAAGCTACACCATCTACACTTGCAATATCCTTCTTAATTTTTACTTTTTGCGCCGTAGCGGAAAAGGCAATCGTCATAATCAAAACTGTAACAATTAGTTTTAAGTTTTTCATGGCTTAAAGACTTTTAGTGAATTCTCTTTTTATGCTATCTAATTGGTTGGCGATACTTGCATTGTACTGCAAATCTCCAACACGGAGGATAAATCCGCCGATGATTGCTTCATCTATTTTATTAATAAGGGTCACGCTTTCGCTGCCTGTCATTTCTTTTACTTTCTCCAATACCTTAGTTTCTAATTCTGAAGATAATGGAACTGCGGTTGTTACTTCAGCAACTTTTACACCTTGTGATTCATTATAAAGTGTAATGTAACTTTCGGCAACACCACCTAATAAATTGATACGTTTGTTTGCAGTTAAGATCTCAATTAAGCCTTTGGTTACTTCGCTATTACTTTCAAAAATCTTTACCAATGCCTTCTTTTTGTCTTCTCCCTTAATTACTGGGCTGTTAAGTACGACACGTAACTCTTTGCTGTTTTCGATAGTTGCAGCAACAGATTTCATGTCACCAAAAACAACATTTCCTAATTTGGCATCGTTGGCTTGGTCTAAGACTGCTTTTGCATATCGTATGGCTGCTCTGCTACTCATTTGTATCTAGTTTAAGTTAGCGTCTTTCAGCATAGAATCAACTAAAGCTAGTTGTTTCTCTTTACTGGATAATTCGCTCTTTACTACTTTTTCAGCAATTTCGATGGAAAGGCTTGCTACAGTTTCCTTTAATTCTGCAATTGCAGCTTTCTTTTCACCTTCAATAGCAATTTGTGCGTTTGCAATGGTTTTATTGGCTTCGGCTTGTGCTTCGGCTTTTGCATCTGCAATCATATTCGCCTTCATTTCACGTGCCTCTTTCAACATTACTTCTCTTTCTGCACGGGCTTCCTGCAATAACTTTTCGTTATCTGCTTGCAAATTGGCCATTTCCAATTTTGCTTTTTCAGCAGAATCTAAAGCGTCCTTAATTCCTGTTTCGCGGTCTTCTACTGCTTTTAGAATTGGTTTCCAAGCAAACTTGCGCAATAGAAACAACAACAACAGAAACAAAATGATCTGCCAGATAAAAAGTCCGAATGAAAAGTCGTTTATTAATTTTTCCATATCAATAGTGAGCTTACGCCCTATTAAGATTGTACTTTTTGTTTAATTTAAAATAGAAACATATCCCCGCAACCAACCGCTGCGGCGATATGTTATCTTTTTTGATTAGGTCGCGAAAATCGCGGCGAAACCAATACCTTCAATAAGCGCTGCTGCAATTAGCATCGCTGTTTGAATTTTTCCGTAAGCCTCAGGCTGTCGTGCGATAGCTTCCATAGCTTTCCCACCAATCATCCCGATACCTATACCGGCACCGATTACAGCTAATCCAGCCCCTACTATTTTAGGGATTGCAGGAGCTGCATCTTGCAACATCATTGGAATTGTCATAATATATATATTTAAAAATTAAACACTCATTTTTAAACTATTAGGTTTCGACTGCGCTCAACCTAACAGCAATTAAATTATTTATAGATGCGCAATTTCTCCATCGTGCTCCTCGGCATGGCTGTGATCTTCTGCTGCAAATCCAAAATATAAAGCTGCAAGCATCGTAAAAATATATGCTTGTAACAATGCTACCAATACTTCTATCATTGAGATGGCAAAGGAAAGCGCAAAACCAAATGCTCCACCACCCCAACTTTTAAATATGAATATCAAACCAATCAAACTCATTAATACCACGTGACCTGCCGTCATATTGGCATACAAACGAATTAGAAGTGCAAAGGGTTTAATGAAAATCCCCAGTATTTCTATAGGAACTAAAATGATATAAATAAATATTTTTCCTGCCCAAGGCATTCCATCACCTAGTGGATCAAAAATGTGTTTCCAGTAATCTTTGGTTCCTGTAAAGTTGGTCAATAAAAAAACCAATAATGCTAAAGCAGTGGTTACCGCAATATTTCCAGTTACGTTTACACCTAGTGGCGTAAGACCAAACATATTTAAAAACCATATAAAGAAAAATACACTTAATAAGAAAGGCATATACCTTTTATACTTCTGCTCTCCAATATTAGGCTTGGCAATATCGTCACGTATGTATAATACTATCGGTTCAAAAAAACGTCCAATACCTTTTGGGATACCACCGGTCTTACCATAGCTTTTTGCAAGACTGCGGAACAACCATATCAATAACAAACCTGTTACCAACATCATTACCACACTCTTTGTGATAGATAAATCTAAGGGACGCACGTTAGAAGGATGCTCTGGGTGTTCAGCGTCGAACGTTAAAGTACCTGATGCGTCTGTTTTGTATATTTTACTATGGTATAACTTGTAGTAGTTACCATTAGATTCGGCAAGGGTTTCACCGTGGTGAAATTTTGAAGACATAAATACTTGTATCCCATCGTCTACTAAGATTACAGGGAGTGGAAAGCCGTAGTGGTGAATTTTACCTGTAGCTTCATCTGTGGAGGCTGTGATGTTGAAATCATGAGAATCCTGCAAGTGATGCTGAATATAGTCGCTGATTTCAGCTTTGGTATCTTTTGGGGTATCACCTTCATCCTTACTATTAGCCGCATTTGCCGAAAAGCTTAGCGCCAAGATGAAAATTCCTATTATTCTAACCAATGTGTTTTTTTGCATTTCTGAACCTATTATTCGGTGTCCTTAAAATCGGTGCAAAAATACTGTTCTTTTATAGAATTCAAAAACAATTTTAATTCTTTTTTTTCTCTGAATTTGCAGGGTCGCTATTTGCCTTGTTTTCTTCTGAATAGGTCTGATTATTAAGCTGTTTGGAAAGGTAGGCAACTTCCAAGATAAGACACACAGCATAAGGTATGAAAAAGGCTCCAAATTCGGTTGTTTGCAATAGGTTGTCTCTATTATAAAACGGGTAAAAAATCGAAAAGAATATTATGAATTTTACCCCACTCCCAGCCATAAAAATAAAACCTGTGTGAACGCCATTTTTCTTTAAACTTTTTTGAATCATCAAATAAATGAATGCGGCGAGCAAAAAATTTGCACCATAACTGAGTAAAATTTTATCTGAAAAAGGCGGCAGATTCATTAAGAAAAGCATCCCTATATGTATACTGAGGGTGAGGGCAAGCGCCAAGAAGAGGGTGGTTAGAAATTTTAGCGTTTTATTCATTTCAAATCCGAAATTTTTTTACGTCAACCCACGAGTAGGAGAATTTCTATAGCTTAGGGTTATATGTACAGTAAACAAAGAAACAAAATTTTCTAACCATTTATTAGAAAAGCTCAAACACCTTAGGGGGTCGTTTATTCTATTCTAATGAAATTTTAAACATCTTGAAGAAAGTTAGCACTAAAAGATGCGCCTATTACGGCAGAAATTTGATGCTTTATTTTAATAGGGTGAAAAATTAAAATGGCTTTTTTCGCTATTTATTCAACCTGTTCGTCTGCTTTAACACCAAAAATAAGGAAGCAGCCACGCCAAAAAGTGTGCAAAGAATAAGATACAAATTGTTATTTACGTCACCGTATGTGGCGTCCAACCATTTGCCTAATTGTACAAAGAGATAAATAATAACGCCCATTTCTAGACCAATGGCAGTTAAAATTAACCAGCGTTTTACGCCTTGTGGAGATTCATTAGCCATTTGGAAAGAGTTATCGGTTAACTGTTAAATGTTGATTTGTTTATACATTTAACAGTACGCCTTTTGATTAGCATATTGAAATTTTCATTAAAAGAAATCTGCTTCAAACTAAGCCTACGCTATTATTAACTTTTAACCGCTAACGGACAACCCTACCTCAGCAGAATTTTTAAAGTTTCAATTAATAGAGTAAGGTCTAAAACCTATTTAAGCGGCTCCGAAGTTTTCTTTAAACGTTGTTGGCGGTCGTAAGGATTGGCTTTATCTTCAGAAGTTGAAGAAGATATGGTTGACACTGTTGCTTTTTTTGTGCCTTGCATACTACACGAAGCATTAAAGGTAGCACCTGGCTCCACGGCTAGTTTTCCAACAATAACCTCACCTTCTATGTGTGCAGTGGCTTTAAGGGTAAGGGTTCCGGAAACATTAAGGTTCCCATCGAATTTACCTTCTATATCTGCATCTTCGCAAGTGAGTTTTCCTTCTACACTACCATTTTTGCCTATTACGACTTTGGAAGGTTTGCTAATATTCCCTTCTACTTTTCCGTCTATTCTAAAAAAACCGTTGGAGATAATATCTCCTTTTAACTCGGTTCCTTCGTTAATCCTGTTCTGACTTGCTGATGGTTCCATATTTTTGGTTTGTTTATCTTTTTTATCTGAAAACATATTATTGATTTTGGGGATTATCGTTTTCTATTTATCGGCGTCTGGGGTTCCTTGTTCTAAGTAATTATCTAAGTTTTTATGAATTTGAATTGTTTTATAATTTGGGGATGCAATCTCAAAAGATGGTCTCTTAATCTTGTATTTTTTGTTCTCCTTAAGCACCTCCGCAAAGCCTCTTCCTCCCATACGTGTGTTTAGCCCGTGTATAATCACAAATACAGTTTCTGGGTTGTAATAATCTACTGAAGTACTCATATTAGAGTAGTTGTACTCTTTAATCGCTTCGTCCAATTTTTTATGTAATGCTGCTGCTGCTTCATTTTCAGCTACTGGAAATTGGTATATTAATTTCCAATTATCACTTTCCTCATCCCCTATAAAATCTTTATTGGCAATCTTAGGTAGAACAAACTTATAAATTTTTTCAGCTTCTTTCCCTTCTTCAGAGTTTGGATAATTAAGCGCTATATAGTTCAGCGCTTTTTTATACGGTTCAAATCCTTCTTTTCTTGCGAGAGCAGTTGCCTTCAGCATTTCAAGTTTTGGAACAATATCGGTGCCATTATATAGGGTAATATAATCATCGCTAGTGTCTATGACATTTTGGTATTGGGCATTCTCAAATTCCTTATACAATGCCTTATATTTAAATTCTGGACTGGACTCATCTGTGGCTAATTGCGTATTCGGATTTAATAGAATTTGAGCATATCTAGAGTCCGGGTGATTGGCTATGATGTCGTTTTTATAGGTGTCTGCCAACCCTACATTATTCATCTCTGCATATATTTTATGCAGGTTATATTTTGAAGGCAGTATAAGACGCTCTTCCGGATTTAAGGTAAGGAGTTTTTCCAAACGGTTGGCAGCGAGCTCATATTCTCTAAACTTTTCTTTATAGATAAGGCCTAGCTGGTAATACGCAAAATTTCTGTCCTTGGCCAAACTGTCTATGATAACTTGGTCTGTTGGTATTCTTGTAATGTACGTTTGCGGGTCAAACAATTCGTTTTCGCTAATTTCTACCACTTCAACTACATCCCCTGGCTCAGTAATACTTGTAGTTTTCTTGCTGGAAAGTCTCCAATTATCTTCTAGCTTTCGGCTACCCCATATTTTCTGAAATTCTTGTTTTCCAAAAGCTGCCGTTGTAGAGTTGTAGAAGTAAAAGGTGCTTGTGCCATTGTCTTTGCCTGAACTTGTATTTTTTTCGTAAAACTCCTTATTAGCCTCAGCTGTTTCAACTTTTACTGCAGCGATAGAATCTAATCTTGCCTGCTCTCTTAGTTGGCTAGTGTACTCTGTGAAATAGGCCAGACGCTCTCCTTCATTCATAGCAACCAACTTGAGAATACTATCGTTTTGCGTAGAAATGTCCTCATAGGTAATCACGTCGTCCAGATTTTCTCTTTTCTTTTTGAACCGCCTCCATTCGCGACTATTCACTGCTAGATTTGTTATTGTACTGTCATAATAGGCTCCGGCAGCCTTATAATTTGCTGCGTCAAAATTAAATACAGCCAGCGTACGATAATTCATGGATTGCAGGTAGTCGTCATTTTTATAATTCTTAATAGACTTGTTATAAAACTCCACTGCGCGGTCAATGCTATCGTTGTTTCGGTAATACTCCCCAATTTGGTTATAGATTTTATCTAAAAACGGGCGATTTTCTCGGTCTGCTTCTAATTCATTCAAAAGCTCTAAAAAAGCAACCCTGTCTTCTTTGGTATAATCAAAATTTCTAGCTTTGGCTATGTAAGCATTAATCATATATACTCTAGGCGACTTTCGGTTTAAATCAATTACCTCTTCATATGCCAAATTAGCACTGTCTCGCATTTCCAAACGATCGTACAATTGTCCTTTTATGTATGCGTAGCGACCCTTTAACTCATTATTTCTTTCGTATTCTGAAGCCAATTTAATAAACGGTAATGCTTCTGGTAAAGAGTCTAGATTTATATAAGCCTGTGCTATAATTGCAGATGCTTCGGCGAGTTCTTCATCCTCCAGCTCTACTTCATCCATCATTTCCTGAAGGTTCTCCAGGGCAATATCTTCATTTTTTAGCCTGATGTTTGTCTTCGCTTTCCAAACCTTTGCACGGTTAATGTTGTTACTGGTTGGATACCTATTCAAAATAAAATTGAATGCATCTTGAGCAGGGATAAAACGCTCGTCAAAATAACGCGCTTTCCCTAACATCATATATGCTTCATCTATTTGCGGGTTGTACTCATTTCCATCAATATAAATGGAGTGTTTCTGGATAGCTTTGGTTGCTTTTTCTTCAGCTCTATTAAAATTTGGGTCTTTCTTCTCCCCCGGTGTGTCAATATCTTCTTGCAATGTTACGCGCTCCACTGGTAAGATTTCCCAAAAATTATCACGGTAGGAAAGCGCCAGCTCTTCTTTTCCAGCTTCATAAGCCAAGCCACCATTGTAAAGCGTGTTATACTCTGCTGTGACCGCATGAAAATTGCGGCTCATAAAGGTATTTTTCTTTCTGGAACATGCCACTAGAGAAAGGATTGCAACTAGTGCTATTGTAATTTTATAAATGCCGTTCAAAATGTAGTTTCTTTTTTATAGGTATTCTAACTTAAATACTTCGCTTTTAGTATGTACAGACTAAAGGAAGCGTAAAAATACGGTTCTTTTTTAGAAATAGCCGATTTTAGGTCTAAAATTGGGTGCTTAAACCATTTATACAACACATTATTACCGTGAAGATTGTGTATTTTTGCAAAAAAAATTGAAATACCCCATGAGTGACTTCCATTCTTTACGTGTTGCAAAAGTCGAAAAAGAAACACCGAATTCAGTTTCGGTAGCCTTTGAGATTCCAGAACATTTAAAAACAACATTTGCCCACAAAGCTGGACAATATATTACGATAAAATATACAACTGAAAGTGGCGAAATACGTCGCGCCTATTCTATTCATAGTGACCCAAAAAGTGATTTTCTCAAAATAGGAATCAAAAAAATTGAAGCGGGAACATTTTCAATTTTCGCAAATACAAAACTGAAAGAAGGCGACATGCTAGAAATCATGAAGCCCGAGGGTAAATTTGTCTTGGAGGCCAATGTTTCAGCCAATAAGTATTATGCAGCATTTGTAGCGGGTAGCGGGATCACTCCGGTGCTATCAATAATTGAAACGGTTCTAACCCAAGAACCAAACAGCAAATTTTTGTTAGTATATGGCAACCAATCACAGTTGGAAGCCATGTTCCACAGTAGATTGCTAGAACTACACCGTGAATATCCAAATCGATTGATATTAGAGTTTATCTATAGCCGAACCCACGAAGACAATGCACGTTTTGGAAGGATAGACAGAAGCACTGTAAACTATTATCTAAAAAATAAGTTTGAATTTACTACCTTCGACGCTTTCTACCTTTGCGGACCAGAACCAATGATAGATGAGGTTTCTTCTACCCTGAAGGAAAACGGCATCAATGAAAAAGCGATTCATTTTGAATTATTTACCACAGCCGAAGAAGGGTTACTAGTAGAACCCCACGAAGGCGATACCACGATTACTATTACGGTAGACGATGAAACTGAAACATTTACTATGCCTAAAAGCACCTCAGTTTTAGAGGCTGCTTTGGATAAAGGGTTGGATGCCCCTTACAGCTGTCAAGGTGGGATTTGCAGCACTTGCATTGCCCGAATCACTGAAGGAAAAGCAGAAATGCGGAAAAACCAAATCTTAACAGATAGCGAAATTGCTGAGGGATTAATTCTAACCTGTCAGGCACATCCAACGACTGCAACATTATCGGTAGATTATGATGATGTATAGTTTATAGTCGTTATTTATTAATCTTTAGAACGTAGCTTACGCTACTTGTAGTAGAGGGGCTGCTTTCGCTAGCCCTATTTAGACTGTAGTTTGACTTCTGCCTGCTATAAAGCTATGGCGACAAAAGAACTCTCAAAGTAATGTAAAGTATAATTAAATTATTTCTTCAATTTTTTTAAGTATCGTTTCTACCGAAATACTACGCATTGCATTTTCGTAATCTGATGGAAATTTATTGCCATATACCGATGTTGGAATTAAAGGATATGTTGTTCTGTCTGCCACCAATTGATTCTCGTTTGGCTGATTAAATGGCGTGAATCCAGCATATGGATGCGTCACACCCCAAAGTGTTAAAACAGGAATATTGAATAAAGCGGCCAAATGGCCATTGCTACTATCCATCGCTAGCATTAGGTCGAGGTTTGAGATAAGATTAAGCTCTGTT
Organism: uncultured Flavobacteriaceae bacterium; assembly: GCA_963799365.1. GTDB lineage: Bacteria > Bacteroidota > Bacteroidia > Flavobacteriales > Flavobacteriaceae > Marinirhabdus. The sequence continues at coordinate 210,186 of CAWCWV010000001.1, read as the reverse complement.
TCTAGCGTATATTTTCCTGCAAGATTCGTTACATTTTCAAATTGAACTTCCCACTCATCTAGGATCTCTTTTTCTTTCTTACCACCGCCAAAAAGAAAAATTTTATACAGATTGTCTTCATTCAAATTGGAGATTACTTCTTTCATTAGATCCAATGGGTACATTTTGCTTTGGTAGGCTGCAAAAGGGGCGATGCCAATCATTTTTTTAGTATGCTTGCCAATGAGCTCGTGTAGTTGTGGGGTAAGCTCTTTTTTCATCGGAAAAATATGTTCTTCCAATTGTAATGGAAAACCCAAGGCCTCAAAAACATCGGCATATCTTTGATGCGTTGTTTTTAACCTTTTTAATTCTGAAGGGTTATTGGTAAGTGCCTTTTTTTCTGCACGGCCTTTATCTATAGCAGCTGTTGTAATTCCGTTTAGTGAAAGGAAGCCTGTAATCATTTTGGAACGGATTACATTGTGCAAATCGGCTACGGCAACTACCCCTAGCTTTTTTGCTTCTTTTGCCAACTTTAGCAAACCAAAGCCTTTGTGTGCGCCATATATATCTGCCTCCAAAAAATGAAGGTTTTCAATATCGTAAAACAGCGGTTTGTAGCTGGATTTTGAAAGTACCGTAATTGCTACATCTGGATAGGTATTTGTAAAAACCCTAAGCACTGGCACCGTCATTGCCACATCTCCCAATGCGGAAAGTCGAATGATTAGGATGTGTTTTGCTTCGACTCCGCACAGCATACTTTACAACTTTAAGGTAAAATTGGAATTATTATTTTTCTCCTCTTAAGACAGGATTCAACTCATCGTCATTGTACATTTTCATTTGTTTGTACACCTTCATATATTTTTTCCCTTGGGCAATATCATTGAGTAATTGATCTATTGCTGTACTCAAATCTGCCCTTTGCTCTAACAAAATATCCAACTTTTTCTGGCAGGCTTCTCTATGCAATTGTGAAGCTCCAGAACGCGTAGCCTCTTCATTCATGTGATAAATTTTTAAGGCAAGAATTGAAAGTCTATCTACACCCCACGCCGGGCTTTCGGTATTAATAGTAGCATCTTTATTAGGCTTTACGGCATCGTATTTTTTAAGAAAATAGCTGTCTATATATTCCACCATATCGGTTCGATCCTGGTTGGAAGCATCTATTTTTCGTTTTAATGCTAAAGCCGCCAAGGGTTCAATATTTGGATTGCGGATAATATCTTCATAATGCCACTGCACGGTGTCTATCCAACATTTTCGGTATAGCAAATGTTCCAGCAGCTCTTTTTCCTTCTCATACGGGTTGGTGAATGGCTGGTTCACATCATCTGCTTTGTGGTATTTTACGATAGCTTCTAAAAATATTTTGTTTGCTTTTTCGCTAAAAATCATAGGTCTAGGTTTAATTTTTCTCTAAAATATGCAGAAACTCAACAGTTTCTTTGGCTTTATGGTTTCGGTTTTCGGTTTTATCTGCTTTAAAACGTTGGTATTTTGTGGTGGCAAGACTGTAGTTCCCAAGTTGTTTCATAGCTTTTTCAACTTCTTTCTGGTTCATCAACCCTTCGTTATTATAACTTAAAAAAATGTATCTAAAGTTAGCATTTTCCAGCAAGTCTGTAAACGACTTTAACACTTCTCCTTTCTTACAATAATCACTTTTATAATAATCCCGTAAGCCTGTTTTTCCCTTAGGAACAAAGGTATCATATTTTGCGATGGTGTTGAGTAAATGATAATTGGCGCCGTATTGGCGAGCATTGTATGGCGGATCTAAATATAAAATATCTCCTTCAATTTTTTTGATGAGCATATTGGCTTCTTCTTGAAACACTTTGTGATTGGTTTCTGTTTCCGTGAAGATTGCTGGTTTTATAACGAGTTCTTTGGCAGCAGATTTCTTTATTTTTTTGAGATAAGCGCCATAGACAGATGCCGTATTCGCAACCTTATCTGCACTTTCAAGAAGGGAAGCTAGCAGAAAATAATAGGTGTCTTCAGAAATTTCTGAAGTTTTTTTCCAAGTTTCAATCAGTTGGCGAATGGCATCTATTTTTTGTCCATTTTCTGAAGTAAAATAGTTTCTACCTTCGCTACCTCCTTCTGCATATTGTTTGAAAATGAAGCCTTTTTTGCCTTTTTGTTTATTCAATTCTTTGAAAATAGCCTCGAATGCTATCTTTTCAGTATTCTGAATATAATTTCTATTTAGTACATAACTGTAAAATTCTACATCGTTCGCAATAACTTTTTTTACGAGGGGTTTAAATGTTTTGCCTACAATGCCTGTACCCGCAAACAAGTCGCAAAATATCTGATTTCTTAAATCTCCCGTCACCGAAGTAATAGTCTCAAATAAAAAATTTGAAAGTTTATTTTTGGAGCCTATGTAGTTCATTGTAGTATGCAAATAATATCACCCAACGCTTTCTTGCCGTTTGCAAAAGTAAGGCTTTGCAGTTGTGCTTCCGAAAGGTTATTTGTTTTTCTAATTCAGTTTGTATTTGTGATGCTTATAAACAATTATAAAAATAATAGACCTATTGGCAAGAGCACAAAGACCCAAAGCAATATTTCTTTAAACCAAAAATCGTTTAAATGCTCTAGGTAATTTGTAACCACAATAGCTAGAGGTGCGCATAGAAATAGAATTTCGGCACCTGTTTTGGTCTCACTCAAAAATAGTATAGCAACTGAAACTATCGTAGCAATAGTTAACAACCTATAATTGCGTTGCGCTTTTCTGGGCATAGAAGAAAATCTCATTATTCGGAGAACCAATGTCCAAACCAATAAAGTTGCAATAAAAGCTGATGGGACTAACACACTCGCTTTGTTATATGCTCCAAAATCTAAACTAATTGTTGGCAACCAATTAAGAAACCACACTAAGTTATCAAAAATCATTAAGTGCAAAGTAATTGCAAGAATCAAAACTGTAAAAATCCCTGCAAGTGGTATATAAAGAAGTCTGAAACTAACCGTTGTAATCCGAATAATTCCAAAATATAGTGGCAGTAAAAATAAAATACTCCAAAAATGAAAGAGTGTCGCAATGGAAATATAGAGTGTCGCATCAAAAATCTTTTTTTCGATATTCTTTTCTGAGCTAAGACTTACCATCCTTCGTAAGGCTAACAATAGAAACATGCTTGAAAAAATAATAGTTGCTTCAGTAAAAATAATGGGGAGCATCACTATAAGTCCGCTGTAAACAAAAATTCCAAAGGTGTTTGTTGCCGTCAGTGCATTTTTTCTAATCACAAAATCCAACAGTAGCATTGAAAAAACAAGGACGGCCCAAAAACCAATTTTTACAAGGACTTCCTCAATGTTTATAAGCTCTGAAGCTGAAAAGAAAAAAGACTCAAAAAGGCCAATGAGGAGGTACGCTCCACAAATAATAAAATTGATAGGGTTAGATTTACCAAAAAAGTTTGTGAGCATGGCCGCTGTTTTCTACTTTTGCAAGATAAATATACAATTATGACTTTTAAAGAAGTTTTTGAAGGAATACAATCGTTTAGTGAAAATGTACTTTTTGCACCTTACGATGCATTGAGACTTGGCACAGAAAGTTGGGCCTTAAGTAATGTTATAAACTGGATTTTAATGATTATTGGGTTTGTAGCTATGCTCTATTGGATGGGACAACTCAAAAAATATAACGACAACAACGAGGAAAACAGAAGCCAGACTTCTCACGGGTATTTGGGAGATCTTCCGAAGGAATAGACCCCTTGCTTCTACTACGCTCAGCATGCGTTCTTTTTAATGAGCGATTATAGGTCGAAACCTATGTCTTTTCTAAAGTACATCTTATCAAAATGTAGTTTTTCTATATTTTGATAGGATTTTTTTAGTGCTTTCCTAAAATCTTCGTCTAAAGAAGTAACGGCAAGTACCCTACCACCATTCGTAACCAATTTATTTTCTTTTACCATTGTCCCAGCGTGAAATACGATGGAATCTTCAATAGTATCTGTTCCTGTTATCTCTTTACCTTTTTCATATGCTTCAGGATAGCCTCCAGAAACCAGCATCACTGTAGTCGCTGCCCTTTTATCAATTTCAACTGAAATTGAATCTAATTTTTGTTGAAATGTTGCTTTTAGCAAAGTCACCAAATCTGTTTTAATTCTTGGAAGAACTACTTCGGTTTCCGGATCTCCCATCCGAACATTATATTCTATTACGTAAGGTTCGTCCCCAACTTTTATTAGACCAATAAAAACGAAGCCTTTGTAGTCTATTTTTTCTTTTATTAGTCCGTTTACAGTAGGTTTTACGATACGCTCTTCAATCTTTTGCATTAGGGTTTCATCTGCAAATGGAACGGGGGAAATAGCACCCATCCCGCCAGTATTAAGTCCTTTGTCACCTTCACCAATACGCTTATAATCTTTTGCAGTAGGAAGAATTTTATAATTTTTCCCGTCGGTTAAAACGAATACGCTCAATTCTATTCCGTCCAGAAACTCTTCAATGACCACAGTGGCGCTGGCATCACCAAATTTACCACTTAGCATTGCTGACAATTCTGTTTTGGCTTCTTCTAAATCCTGAATAATCAACACTCCTTTTCCTGCTGCTAGACCGTCTGCTTTTAATACGTAGGGAGCCTGTAATGTTTCTAAAAAAGCTTTTCCTGCTTCTAAACTTTCAACTGTAAAACTAGCATAGGTCGCTGTTGGAATATTGTGTTGTAACATAAATTCCTTAGCACGTTCTTTACTACCTTCCAACAAAGCCCCTCTTTTTGAAGGGCCAATTAACATCACCTCTTTTAGCGCTTCTTCTTCAGCAAAATAATTGGCGATGCCATGAACCAACGGATCTTCAGGTCCCACGACAACCATTCCAATTTGATTAGCAATTACGCTGGCTTGTATGGATTCAAAATCGTTTACGTCTAGCGGAAGATTGGTTGCTATGGCTGCAGTTCCTGCGTTTCCAGGTGCCACAAAAAGGTTGCTACATTGTTCACTTTTCGCAATTTGATATGCAAAAGTATGTTCGCGGCCTCCAGAGCCTAAAATAAGAATGTTCATTGTCTTGGGTGTTGATGTTTTCAAATGCAAAAATAGGGTTTTCACGATACAGTTTCGCTACATTTGTATCACTTAATGGCTAATTTTTTAGTTTGAATTTATTCGATTTTACGCTTGCGCATGAAAGGATTTCCTATAAAGGAAGCTCAACAGCGTTTACGTGAAATTCAGCAAATTACAGAAGTTAATTATCCAGATTATGTAGAAAATGCACGTAACGAAATTTTGCAATACCATCTACAAAACAATCCATTCTATAAAAAATTTATAGGAACTAAAGATGTTTCAGCCTGGGAAGACATTCCAATTCTTCAAAAAAAAGACTTGCAAATTCCTTTACAGCAGCGGTTGTCTAAAGATTTCAGCTTAAAGAAAGTATATAAAGGGAAAACTTCTGGTAGTAGTGGTATCCCTTTGCAGTATGCCAAAGATCGTTTTTGCCACGCACTTACCTGGGCAGGCATTATGGATAGGTTTGCTTGGTACGGAATAGATTTTAATACTTCCTACCAGGCACGTTTTTATGGAATTCCGCTAGCATTTAGAGGGTATCAAAAAGAACGACTGAAGGACCGTTTTAGCAACAGATACCGCTTTCCTATTTTTGATCTTTCTGAAAAAAAACTGGAATCTTTTCTGGAAATCTTCAGAAGAAAAAAATTTCACTACATCAATGGGCATACTACCTCTATTGCATTATTTGCAAAATATTTACGCAAAAAAAACCTCGTATTAACCGATATTTGCCCAACGCTAAAAACCTGTATCGTTACCAGTGAAATGCTCTTCCCCGACGATAAAAAATTACTTGAAAATAAATTAGGTGTTCCTATTGTAAACGAATATGGCGCAAGCGAGCTAGATTTGCTTGCGTTTACCAATACAAAAAATGAGTTACAAGTAAATAGTGAATCTGTTTTTGTTGAAATTGTGGACGAACAAGGCAAGGCAGTCCCAAAAGGAATGCCTGGTAAAATTCTAGTCACCATGCTTTATAACAAAGTGCATCCTTTTATTCGCTACGAAGTGGGAGATTTGGGTATTTTAGATGAAAAATCTACGTTTAAAAAACCCATTTTAAAACAACTATTGGGGCGTGTTAACGACAATGCCACTTTGGCAAATGGCACCACGGTTCCTGGCCATACCTTTTATTATGTAGCCAAAAGTGCGATGGCACATAATAGTGTGGTGCAAGAGTTTGTGATGGAGCAAAACACTTTGGAAACCTTTACCTTTACCTACATAGCCGAACGGGACCTCAACTCTGTTGAAATTAAGGCGCTAAATAAGGCGCTATGCACATACTTAGGAGTATCTATAGATTTAACTTGTAATAGAGTTTCCACACTTGATAGAAGCCATCGAGGTAAGTTGAAACAATTTATATCTCACCTGTAAATGAAGACCAGATCTATTTTATTGGTTAGTAACTATTATCCTCCAGAGCAAGGGGCGGCGCCTAACAGGATAGAAGTGTTGGCACAAGCTTTACATAGCAGTGGCTACAAAGTAGAGGTGGTTTGTCCATTTCCAAATTATCCTAGCGGGAAGATATTTTCAGCGTTCAGGGGAAAGTTATATGCCAAAGTAATTGAAAACGGCATTACTGTACATCGATTGTGGGTGTGGCCTAGTAAATCTACCAACAAGTTTGTGCGCTTATGGAGTATGGTATCTTTTTCGAAAAGTCTCGCTTTATTTTTTATATTGAAACGCATTCCAAAACAGGTTTTTATACAATATTCTCCTGTATTTGTTGGGTTTACAGCAGTGTTTTGGAGCTGGTTATTTAAAAAGAAAATTATTTTAAATGTTTCAGATCTTTGGCCGTTGGCAGGCTTGGAAATGGGGCTGCTAAAAAAGGGGTTTTACTATTCATTTCTCGAAAAAATGGAAGGTTTCTGTTATAGAAAAGCCGATTTGATTTTAGGGCAATCTGAAGAAATTTTAGCGCATATTCAATCTAAGAATACTGAAACAGCGCTTTTTTTGTACCGAAATTTCCCAAATTTTCAAACTTTCGAAATTATACCTAAAACACCACAACACCCTATTAAGATAGTTTATGCTGGCTTGTTAGGAATTGCACAGGGACTGTCTGAAATTTTTTCTAAAATTACTATTTCTGAACAAGTAGAGTTTCATATTTATGGAGACGGCCCGGATGCTGAAATCATTTCACAATCTAAAAATCTTCGTGTTATTTACCACGGTTCTTTAACTAGGAACCAACTACATCAAGAGCTTACACAGTATGATGTTGCTTTTATCCCTTTGGTCAATCGAATTTATGGTTCGGTGCCCTCAAAGATTTTTGAATATGCGAGGTTGGGCTTACCTTTATTGTATATGGCAGGTGGGGAAGGAGGCGACTTAGTTAATAAAAACAAGCTTGGTTGGGTGGTTCCTGTTCAAGATTATAAAATGCTACAACAATTTTTAAATACTGTAACGATTACTGAAATTCAAAAATTTCCGAAAAAAATTGTGCAACAAAAAGCTGTGGAAGTATTTAATTTCAACCTACAATTTGAGGATTTTAAACAGCAACTGGAATCCCTTTAATAAGCTTGGTCTTCACCACGTAAGGCATTATAAATGGTCTGGAAAACTATTTTTAGGTCTAAGAATAACGACCAATTTTCCAGATAAAATATATCATACTTCACACGGTTAATAATATGGTTGTCGTCTTCTACTTCACCCCTGTAACCACTCACTTGTGCTAGTCCTGTGATACCAGGCTTGATAAAATGGCGCACCATAAATTTATCAATACGCTCTGCATACATATGGGTGTGACTTACCATATGTGGGCGTGGCCCTACCACAGACATATCGCCTTTTAATACATTAATGAACTGTGGTAGTTCGTCTATGCTGGTTTTTCTAATAATTCTACCTACTTTGGTTACCCGAGGGTCATTTTTTTGAATTTGATGCAAATCTGCCATTGGATTAGGACGCATAGAGCGATACTTATAGCAGTTAAATTCTTTGTAGTCTAAACCATTTCTTTTTTGCTTAAAAAATACGGGGCCCTTAGACTCTAGCTTTATAAACAGGGCAAGAATTGGAGTGAGCCAGGAGAGTATGCCCACAATCACTAAAACTGACAAAACTATATCGAAAGCGCGTTTAATAAACTGATTAAAGGGAGTGTCTATGGGTATTTTACGCATTGATAAAATGGGCAATACGCCATAATAATCGAAATCCAGCTGCTTGCTATAAATTTCCTTATTATCTGGTAAAAACTTGAGCAGTTTAAGGTTATTGTCTGCAAATTCAATAAGTTTTGAGAGTTGCTTATTACTTAATTGACCAATAGAACTGTATATTTCATCTACATCGTTATTCTTTATATAATCAAAACATGCATCTAGTTTTTCCTCTGAATCCTTAACGTCGAATATTTCCTGTAATCTATAGCCGTATTCCGGATTTCTATTAAAAAACTTACGAAGTTGGTCTGTCTTTTTATTGAGACCAATGATAACGACCTTCCTGGAGTTACCACCAAAACGTTTCCGGTATCTTTTCAAAATAAAGAAAACTGTAAACTTTAAAATTGTAATAAACAGTATGGTAGTAAGCACATATTTTACAATCTCCCAGGCGTTGATATCTAAATCGCTATAAAACCCGAAAAAAGAAAAAACAATTAAGAAGAAAACAATGCTCTGCTTTCCAATGAGCGACATAATTTTTGAAGCGTGAGTAAACCTATAAATCTCATAGAAATTAGATTTTAATGAGAGTATTACCCAGCCCAATAAAATAAAAACCACATACTGAAAATAAGGTAACCTATTCTGAAAGAAATAGAAAGCCAATGCAAAAATGATCGTTAGATCCATTGCATAAGAAAGGGGCCTTAAAAACCCTGAATATCTGCCGCTTCTAAATATCATTACCCCCTGTTGTGTTTGGTAAAATCTTTATGCTCACTCTTAAACAGCTCTTCTTTGGAAAGGCTCTTAAAGTAATCGAAGGTTATTTTCATTCCTTCGCTTCGTGAAATCTTAGGTTCCCAGCCTAAAATTTCTCTTGCTTTGTCAATATTAGGTTGCCGTTGCAAAGGATCGTCTTTTGGTAATTCTTTATAGATAATCTTTTGTGCTGTGCCTGTGAGTTTAATAATTTCTTCGGCGAATTCTAAGATCGTAATTTCATCTGGATTACCAATATTTACGGGATATGAATAGTCACTCAACAACAACTGGTACAACCCATTTACTTGGTCGTCTACGTAGCAAAAAGAACGGGTTTGTTGTCCATCTCCAAATACGGTTAAATCTTCACCACGAAGTGCCTGTCCTATAAATGCTGGGATTACACGACCATCGTTTAATCGCATTCTAGGACCGTATGTATTAAAAATCCTGGCAATTCGTGTTTCCAAGCCATGGAATCTGTGGTATGCCATGGTCATACTTTCCTGAAAGCGTTTGGCTTCGTCGTAGACACCCCGAGGACCAATAGTATTGACATTCCCGTAGTACTCTTCACTTTGTGGATGAACTAACGGGTCTCCATAAACTTCGGAAGTAGAAGCAATGAGGATTCTTGCCGCTTTCTCTTTTGCCAACCCTAACAAATTGTGTGTTCCTAGAGAGCCTACTTTCAATGTTTGGATAGGTATTTTAAGATAGTCTATTGGGCTTGCTGGCGAAGCAAAATGAAGAATATAATCTATCTGTCCCGGTACATGAACAAACTTGGTAATATCGTGATGGTAAAACTCAAAATGTTCCTTTTCAAATAAATGCTGAATGTTCTTGAGATCCCCCGTAATTAGGTTATCCATACCCACAACACGATAACCTTCTGCCATAAATTTATCGCAAAGATGGGATCCTAAAAATCCTGCTGCACCGGCTATGAGAACTCTCTTTTGCATATTATTGGGCTGTTTTTCTACCTATTGAATAGTACGTAAATGCTTCGGCTTCCATATCTTCAACATTGTATAAATTCCTTCCATCAAAGATGACAGGGTTTGCCAATAGTTGCTTTAATTTTTGATAGTTCGGCGTTCTAAAAATGCTCCATTCGGTACAAATAACTAATGCATCTGCACCTTCTAAAGCATCGTACATAGAATTGGCATAAGTGAGTTTTTCTCCGAACTGTTTTTTTATATTCGGCATTGCTTCAGGGTCAAAAACTGTAAGATGTACTCCTTTTTCCAAGAGTGCATTCATTACATCAATAGAAGGAGCTTCTCGGATATCATCGGTTTCAGGTTTAAAAGCCAATCCCCAAATAGCAATATTCTTTCCTTTTAAGTTATTGTTGAAAAATTTTTCAATCTTAGGAAGTAAGATGGTTTTTTGTTTTTTATTCACTTCAATGACTGCATCCAGTATTTTGAAATCGAACCCCTGATCTTTACCTGCTTTTTGTAATGCTTTTACATCTTTTGGAAAACAAGAACCGCCATATCCTATTCCTGGGAAGAGAAAACGTTTTCCAATACGGCTATCGGTTCCCATTCCTACACGTACTTTATCTACATCTGCACCCACTTTTTCGCAATAGTTGGCAATCTCGTTCATAAAAGTAATCTTGGCGGCAAGGAATGAGTTGGCCGCGTATTTGGTCAATTCTGCCGACTTCTCATCCATAATGATTATTGGGTTGCCAGAACGTACAAAGGGTGCGTACAATTTTTGCATTAATGCCGTAGCGCGTGCGCTACTAGAACCTACTACAATACGTTCGGGTTTCAAGAAATCGTCTACAGCAAAACCTTCTCGTAAAAATTCTGGATTGGAAACAACATCAAACTCACATTGTGCATTTTTGGCGATTACTGCGTGTACTTTTTCTGCGGTTCCTACGGGTACGGTACTCTTATCTACAATTACTTTGTAGTCTTTTATTTTTTGTCCAATTTCTTCAGAAACATTGAGCACATAGCTTAAGTCTGCAGAGCCGTCTTCATCTTCAGGTGTTGGTAATGCTAGGAAAATTATTTGACCGTGTTCCAGGCCTTCATCCAAAGATGTCGTAAAGGAAAGTCTGTTGGCTTTTATATTTCGGTCGAATAAAACATCTAGGTGTGGTTCATAAATGGGAACGATACCACTTTTCATTTGTGCTACTTTCTCGGCATCAATATCTACACATACCACTTCATTGCCTGTTTCTGCAAGGCATGTTCCTGTTACTAAACCTACATATCCTGTTCCTATAACTGTAATTTTCATCCGTTTTTAATATTTGAGAAATAGGAAGATGGAATGCCTCTATATATCTCTTTTGTTGGTTTACAAATTGCGATGAGGCATTTCATCTAACTAAATTTTCAGAAATTATTCTTCTGTTACAAGCGGCAAAAGTACAATTTGTTGTGCTTTTATACGGCTTCTATTTCTTCATTTTGAGGCTTATTTGGTTTAATTAATAGCATAATTAGTACAAAGCCAAAATAATAAGCTCCAATTTGCCTGTGGAATAGATTTTCTACCAATAAAAACAGCAGTACTGTAACCAATAAAGCCGAAGGGAAATATTGTTTTTTATTCCGAAGAAATACAAAAAGAATAAAACCAAGAAACAACACGATACCTATAAATCCTGTAGCGAGGTATATGTCTAAAAACTGGTTGTGGGTATTGTATTTTTTTGCGACCAACCAAGCTCTTTTTTGTTCGTCTTCAATACTATCTTGGTAACAATTAATAAGTTCCTCGTTGGTATTTGCAAAACCGAGGCCTTTCCAAAACTCGTTATTAACTTCAGAAATAGAAAGGGCACAGTTCCATATAATGGTTCGCGGCTCCATCTCCAAGGTGTTGGCAACTAAGCCTTTACTTTCAGCATTGGTTGGGGTGTAGAATATTTTTTTTCTGAAATCGTTATTCAAAATAAATACCAACACCAGCCCCAAAAACAAGGTTGCCACCACAAAAATCACCTGAGTTCCTTTGCTTCTTTTATAGAAGAACCCTAAAAGAAAAAGTACAATAAGGGCAATAATGGCAATTCGGGACACCATCAGCAAAATAAACAATACATTGAGGATAATGGCCACTACATAATAGCCGTTATTTGGATGGTATTTGTTGTGCAATAAGCTATAAGAAGCTACGATACTAAGCACGCATAACAGGCCTAGATATAGACGATCTACCAACATAATTTCAATAAGGTTGCCAGAATTCAATAGTTCAAATTCAGCTCCTTGATAGACCCCTATAATAATACTCACTACTGAAAACAGTATAGCTGCTATTGATGAATAAATAATCGCTTTTTTTATCTTTTGGAAGCCTTCAATAGGGACATATAAAATGACAAGTCCAATCGCCAGATTTACTTTTTCTAGCACTGGACTGTCCATCTCAAGTCTGCCCAAAATTAACGCCTGTATCAAAACAAAAAGTACCAGACCGATAAACAACAAAGTGGGGAGTCTTTTTAATTTTTTGAAATCGTTTTTTGAAACTACAAAGGGAAATGCGATTGCCAGGGCAATGAGCAGGATATTAGGTAAAGCACGCACATAATTATCAAAAGGAATGGTGAGATATAACAACAGAAACATGTACGGATAAATGGACTGAAGTAATATTCTCATGACTTAAAACTGCGGCTTTTTATTGAGAATGGAAAGATAACAAAAAGGATTGACGATTTTTACTTCGATACCATTTTGTTCGTGCCTTACAAAATCACTCAGTAGCCTTAGATTGTCAGGTCAAATCACATACCAACCCGACGTTTGTTGGCTTTAGTTTTTACTGAATTTCTCTTTAAATACCAACCAAATAAAAGTGCTGTTCCCAACAAGGTAGCGCTTCCACATTCGTTTAGGCTCCTGGAGGAAGCGGTAAAACCATTCCAAACCTGCCTTTTGCATCCAGGCAGGTGCTCTTTTGGTGAGTCCTGAAACTACGTCAAAACTGCCTCCTACGCCCATCACAAAAGGGACGTCTTTTAATAGTTCTCGGTGGTTGTAAAGAAAGTTTTCTTTTATGGGGGAGGTGATAGCCACAAAAAGCATCTGTGCGCCAATGTTGGCTATTTGTTGCGCAATTTGAGGTTCATCCTCTTTGGTGAAATAGCCGTTGCGATAGCCTGCAATAATGTTTGGATTGTATGTTGACTGGTAGATTTCTGAAACTTTTTGAACCACTTCTTCCTTGGCGCCAAGTAAGAATATTTTATGTTTTTGCTGGTGTGCCATTGCAACCAGGTTTTCCATTAAATCTATCCCCGCAACTCGTTCTTTTAAGGGTTTTCCCAATAGCCTGGCTGCCCAGACCACCGCTTGGCCATCTGCATTGATAATGTCGCTTTCGTTGACGCTTTTTCGCAGCGCTTCATCTTTTTGAATGGCCACTATTTTACCTGCATTTACCACTACGTGATGCAATTGTTTTTTTTCTGAAATGGCCTTACTCACCAACGCCAATGTCTCCTTCATAGAAAGATTGTGGATGGTGGTGTTTAGGATGTTTATTTTGGGTAGGTTTTGCAAGCCCATTTAGGTTTTGGGGCAAAGGTACAGTTATTTAATAATCTGTGAATATTCTTAAAAGACTCTCTTCGGTATTAATAACTGTTTCAACTTGATTTGATGGATTGTAAATATGCAATTGGGAACTGCCAGAAGTACCCCCTAGCCAGAAAAATCTTCCTGTTGATTCAGAATAAGAAAGGTAATTTAAGTTCTCTCCACTTGTGTATATCTCTTCAATTATCTCTCCATTTGTAGGGTTAATCTCTGCAATGCTATTTAAGTTATTTGTTGTAAAAATTCTTCCCGATTCCGTAAGTATAAAATTTCCAAATGTAATACCTGGATAGTCATATTCTGTTCTCGTAAAGTCATTTAAGTTGAACTTTACAAATTTTCATTCCTGAAACCTAAAATTTCATTTGTGCTATCAATGTATAAACCTCCTGTAATGTTACTTTCACCTTCTACTAAATAATCTCTTAATAATGTTCTTTCCATTGTATAAAGGTCTATAGAATATAAATTATGAACAGGAAATCCTGGAAAAGTATCATAGCGATACTCATAAATGTATTTTCCATTGCTAAAAGATATAGATGATACTCCTTCGTTGCAATCAAGATCAGTACAGATATGAATTGAAGCCCTTAATTCATTATCTCTATTCCTTAATACTATATGAGAAGAACAACCACTACTACCACATAGTATAGAGTACCAATTCATAAATGTATTGCTCTCTTTAGAAAAAGAAATACCTCCTACTTGATCATATCCTACGGCAGCATACACTAATTCTCCGGTGGTTCCATCACTCATGTTTATATGATGCAACGTATTGTTTTCTCCAGAATTAGATCTCTCACCATAGAGTATATCTGTTTCTTCAATAATATCAATTGGTCCTACACTAATTTCTTCTGTGTTATAAACAACGGAAAATTCACCAGAACTTGCTCCAGTTGGCACTCGTGTTCTAAGAGAGTTTCCGTCTATTTCATAAAAAGGTGCCTGTATTCCTGAAAAAAATACTTCAATACTGGCTGTGCTATCAATCCCTTCTGTTTGTATCACTATTTCTTCAGCGGTATACGTTTCTTTAGGGTTGTAATCTACAATAATAAGATTAAATGCTTCTTCTTCCTGCATAGCAACAGGGTCGTCATTGCTGGAACAGGCGGCAAGGAAAATGGTTAGTATAAAAAATAAGTAAATTTTGTTTTTCATAATGCATTCATTTTTTCAAAATATCCTTCACAAAAATCAAATGAAACGCCAAAATAGTTTCATAAAAGAAGTTTCCGCTAAAAGCCATTCACACAAAAGTGCCTAGGCCGAATAGATATAGTAGGAAATTTCCACTTCAATGTACAAAATAATTTATGAGCAATAAAATTTTTGGATCTTCTACATCTGGAACGCCTAAGGTATTACTTTTTTGATCCATTAACCATTCCTAAAAAATCCCTTAATTTTGTAGGCACACAGCTTTTAGCATGTAACTGTGAAAAACTTGAAAAACAAAAAGATGGCAGAAGAAAAAAAATATAGTATTAGTGCAGACGAGATACACATAGGTAAAGGAGCTAGAATTGCAGATGGAGTAAGAATTTCTGGAGGATACGATTATGCCACGAGCAAACCAATTCCTGCAAAAAAAGTGGTGATTGGCGATGGTGTATTTCTAGCATCAAACATAGAAATTATTTGTCCTTCTATTGAAATTGGAGATTATACCATGATCCGGGAGGACACTATGATTTCCGGATATAAATACGCAAAGATAGGAAGCTGTTGTTGGATTGGTCAAGGGTGTATTTTAAATACCCACGGCGGACTTACTATAGGTAATGGCGTAGGAATTGGAGCAGGGAGTCAGTTATGGTCACACATTCGTTTTGGCGATACTTTAGAGGGGTGTAAATGGGAATCTGTGGCACCTATGGTCGTGGAGGACGATGTTTGGTTTGTTGGGCATTGTCTTGTGTCTCCAATTCATGCAAAAGCAAAAAGCATGGCTATGCTTGGCTCGGTTATTACCAGAGACATGGAAGCAAATCATATTTATGCAGGAGTTCCTGCAAAAGATATTACCGACAAGCTAGGTACCCAGTATGAAGATGTTCCAGTTGAAAAGAAATATGAAGTGATGACTGGGCAGTTAGAGATGTTTTACAAAAAGAACC
The DNA here is from genome assembly GCA_963799365.1 of uncultured Flavobacteriaceae bacterium. GTDB lineage: Bacteria > Bacteroidota > Bacteroidia > Flavobacteriales > Flavobacteriaceae > Marinirhabdus. The sequence continues at coordinate 194,479 of CAWCWV010000001.1, read as the reverse complement.
CTCACTTCCCTAAATCAATAGTCATTGTAAAAGACTCCTCAAACCTGAAAGATAACACCAAAACTGTGTTTGATGTTTCAAACCGAACCTATACAAAACGCTTAACCGAAGAGGAAATAGAATTTATGAAATTTCTCCTCGTAAAAATTAAATTTTATCCAAAGCAATAGCATGAAAGATAGTATAGAACAGTATTTTGATAGACTATGGCCCATAAGTAGAAGTCTTACGGGAGACGGCAACAGGGAAACCATTGAAATATTAAAAGAACTACTAGATTTAAAAGTAACCGAAGTTCCCTCTGGCACCCAATGTTTCGATTGGAATGTGCCCCCAGAATGGAACATTAAAGAGGCTTGGATTAAAAACAGCAAAGGAGAAAAAATTGTTGATTTTGCGGACACTAATCTACACATCCTGGGGTATTCTATACCCTTTCAAGGCACCCTCAACTTTACCGAATTGAAAGAGCATTTATATACCCTGCCAGATCAACCAGCGTTAATCCCTTATTTATGTTCTTACTATAAAGAAAGATGGGGTTTTTGCCTTTCTCACGATCAGTTTTTAGGACTTGATGAAGATGACACTTATGAAGTTTTTATAGATTCCTCTTTAGACCCTACTGGCTCTATGACGGTTGCTGAAGCGGTGATTGAGGGTGCCTCTAAAAAAGAAATTTTAATTTCAACATATATCTGTCATCCCTCTATGGCAAATAATGAATTGTCTGGTCCTTTGGTCTCTGCATTTATTTATAAAAAGTTGAAAGAGCAAAAAGACCTTAAATATACCTACCGATTTGTTTTTGTTCCCGAAACCATTGGAGCTATTTATATACTGTCCAAATATGGAGCATACTGGAAAGAAAACCTACACGCAGGCTTTATTCTTACTTGTGTAGGAGATCCTGGAAATTTCACCTATAAAAAAAGTAGGAGAGGTGATAGTATTTCTGATAGAGCAGCGTTAACAATCCTAAACCAATCTGAAGAGGATTTTAATCTTGTGGAATTTTTTCCGAATGGCAGTGATGAAAGACAATATTGTTCTCCAGGGTTTAATTTGCCAATGGGCTCTTTAATGCGCACTATGTATGCAGTGTATTCTGAGTATCACACCTCGGCAGATAATAAAGATTTTATATCTTTTGAAGCGATGGAAGGTTCTGTAAACAAGTATCTTGAGATTATTGAATTAATTGAGAGAAATGAGAATTATATCAACACCATGCCTTACGGCGAGCCCCAACTAGGCAAACGCGGATTATACCCAACTTTTACCCAAACTGGTAATGATGACCATATAAGAGCTATGATGTGGATATTAAATTTGGCAGACGGAGCACATGATTTAATTGCTATGTCGGAAAAATCTAACTATCCAGTGAAAAAATTATTACCCATTATTGATAAATTGATTGAAAATGGAATTTTAAAACACGAAGTGTCGGAAAAGGAGCAGAAATAAAGGACTCTTTATTGCTGAATACTTTCAAAATAACATTTAGCAAAAACTAAATGAAACGCCAAAATCGTTTCATAAAAAAAGTTGGCACTAAAAGCCATTAATACAAAAGTACCCACTAAAAAAGTGACTGTTGGGATGGTTAGTTTAAAAGCACAAAATAGTTTGCTGAAAGTAAAAAGATACGTTATGGAGCCAATGATCCCGAAGAAATAAAACAAATCCAGCAATCCAAATTGGCTGCGATAATGCATATCGAAACCACCTCCAAATAAATAATTACGCCACGTCCATTTCTCTTGTATTAAGGGAAGCATTTCTTCCAGTAAATGCTGGTCTCGCAATGAAAATATAACAGACCATATCCCCCGCTCAACATATACCTTTTGCAAGGAAGGGGACTGTGCAACTAACCAGTGTAATGCATCTTCAAAGAGGATAATTCCTGAAATAATAAATAGTCCTGCAGCAATGAGCAACCATTTATTTTTATGTCCTCCTAATGTGATAAAAACAAAAAGTATTAGGAAAATATACCCAATAAACATAGCCTTTGTGCCCAATAGCAAGGAAGCTATGAGCACAAGAGCCAAACGAAGGTATTTCCTTTTCTTTTGGACAAAACATTCGCTTGCGTAGTAAAAAAGGGCAATCCAATAAATGTACGTGGACGCGCCCGATCGTAAAATTAGTCCGTTAAAACCAAATCGCTTATTGTTGCCAAAGTAAGTATTAAACCAATCTGTTGGGAGTACTAAAGCCAGCAAAATACATATAGAGTTCACAATGATAAAAATCTCAAACATCTTAAAAAACAGCGGATAGTATTTCGACACATCTTTTAGAGTCTGTACATATACTAAAGCGAGAATAACAAAAAGGTATTTATCTAAAAACCAAAGATTTTTTTGTAGTTGCTCCCAAGGCACAAAACCTATTTGGCCTAAAAGAAATAGAATTGTGAGTGCTACAACTGGCCAGAGTTTTTTATAATCATTGCGCAGAATTTGTATGACAAAAAACAATTGTAATACCGTTTTGAGTGCTGCTGAAATCTTAAAGGCATGGAAATATTCCTTGATGCAAATTTTATAGACAAACTCAGAAACTACTAAGAGTGTAAAAATAAGTGCAAGCTTATTGTTGGCTAACTGCCGCAGTATGTTGTTTGCTTTTGCAATCATAAAAGATAAAGAAACAATAAAATATACTAAACACAACTATTCCTGCTTGTCTTGAAAAATAAGACTCCACCAGCATTGCAATAGAAAAGTAAATGAGGAACAGAGTAGAGATCCTAAAACCTAAAAACATGGGTATGGTTATTACAAAAATCAACAACATTGGAACTAAAATACCATATGCTACTAAAAATTCTAAATATTGATTGTGTACATTATAACGTCTATATTTAATTTCCGAACCATCCTCTAAGTTTTTTGAAAGTGCATCCCGCACATTTTGGGATCCAATACCCGATGCCAGATTTGATGCTGAAATAGTGAGCGCTTCTCCCCAAAGCTCTGGGCGGGCATCTAATTTTTGAGTATCGTTTACCAAAAAAGTAGCTGTTATACGCTCTCTTGCTTCATTTGAATTAAAAATGAAGATCCCTATCAATCCTAATGATAGCATTCCTAAACCAATATAGATGCGTTTCAATTTTTTGGGGAATTGCATGATTGTGATACCAATTATTAAAATTAGCCCTATAAGCAGGGGCAATCTTGCTTGCGAAAAGTACATAAATACAAATGCCAGAATTGAAAAAATCATCAATGAAACTCCAATCTTTTTTTGTTGAAATTTAAATAGAAGGGCAATCACTATAAGCCCTGCAAGGTAGCTGGAATGCCAATACTGGTTTACAGTTTCAAAAAAGAAAAGTGAGAAATTATAACTGGATGAAAGTGCTATATACCGTTCGATTATTGCTATTACCAGAAGAAAAACATACGTCACAACTGCAATTTGAAAGACTTTAATAATTTTAATCATTTCATTCTGCTTTACTCCTAAAAACAGAAAAGGAGTCAGTAAAAAATAACTATAATCCCCAAAATCGGTGCCGATGCTTTCAGGATGGAAAAAGAGATTCACGATAACAATTGCCAAAAAGAGTGTCAATAGTGGAACAAAATTTTTAAGCTCCTTTAGTTGAAATTTTTCTCTTTCAACCACAAAGTGTACAATAGCCAACGCCAGAGATACCGCTAATAAAATGTGCGAAATGATAAGCCAGAACGGGAGTAAGAACATCCAAAGATAGAAAAGATAAATCCTGATTTTGTTGAGGACACTTTCTTCAACTTTAAGAGAATTAAATACTTTTTTTAAGGTAGTGCCATAAAACCGGCCTATTAAAAGCAACAAAACAAGCAATAGAACATTAGTTGTCCAGCCCAAGGGCTTAAACTGTTTCTTTTTTGAAATTTTCTCAAAACCTTCTAAGTTTAGCATCAACCAACCATTCCCTTTTTGGTCTGCAGTAACGGTAATCTCCCTCTGAGTGCTCACAGGCGTAACATTGGCGCTCGAATAATTTACAAATTTGTCGAGATTATCATAAGTTCTAATTTTATGTTGGGCTTCTAACGTAACGTCTTTAATAGTGATACTGCCTTTAGTACTGCTACTCCAATAAAACCCAAAAAACTGGAGTCCTTCGGGTTGGTTTATGGTGGTCACTATTTTATTTGGCTTGTTTTTAAATAATGGAAAAACTTGAGTCTTAGAAACAGAGTCACTAAACTTGGGCTGTACAGAAAACCAAGTATGCGAGTCAAAATCCGTTTCAACATTAAGGGAAATTGTGATGGGTTCATACCGCTTTTGATACAAAAAAAAAGCATGAAGAACATTCAGCAACACGAGGGTGAGCAAGCTGTAAACTAGTATTTTTCCCCAAGTAGGTTGCATATAGTTGTGGTGTTAAGTCCTTTCTTTAATTAATTTTGCAGGCACACCCCCCACAATCGTAAACGGCGCTACATCTTTGGTCACTACAGAATTTGCTCCAACAATAGCTCCCTCTCCCACAGTTATTCCTGGTAATACAACTACGTTCCTGCCTAACCAAGCGTTGTTGCAAATAGTAACCATTTTTGTAGGGGTCTCACCTTGAAGTACCATTGGAATGGTAGTATTTTTATGTTCGTGAGCATTTGTGTAAATGGCCGTATAAGGAGCAATCATTACATGATTACCTATGATAATTTCGCCTTGTAGAAATACATTTTCATTAATACGCACATGGTTTCCAATTTTCAGTTTTTTAGCATTCGAAATGTAGATCCCGTTCTCAAACTTCGAGTTGGTATCATTGGGCATTACTTTCAAGACGTTTGCCATGTAACTTCTGCGCACACTGTTAAACCCACCCCACAGTCTGGAATGAGGGAGTTTCTGAATAAACAGATAATAGAAGATCAGTTTTAGTTTATGCATACCATTTTTTATATTTAAAAAGCGAAACATTAGCAATCATCATAGCGCTAAAAGCCATAATCACAAAACCAAAATTGTTGGTAAACATGGGAGCAAACATTCCTAAGGCTAATAAAAATATAATCAAAAAGTTTTTTACAAATCTTCCATACGTATCTTGAGTGATTGTTTTTGCCTCAATAATTTTATAGATGAAGAGCAAGAGAAAAATTATACCCACCCCTATTTCAGTGAATAAACTGAATAGAAAGGCATCGTAGATGGGACCGTGTGGGTTCACTTCTTGCCAGCCTAATAAATCTCTACCAATATCATATCGTTCATAAATATCTCTAGTCCATAAAGAAACACGAGATCCCCAAGTTCCGGGACCAGACCCCCAGGGAAAATGGTCTGCATAAATTTCAGCCGATTTGGAAACAATTTTGTAACGCACATAGTCCTTATCGAAAGCCACCGTGTTTGCGGAAGCAAAAAATGCCAGGTAATACACTAGTAAACCACTAAACATTGTGGTGAAAAAAATTAGCCTCTTTAACCATTTGTTTAATTGATTTCTTGATGGATAAGGGAAAAACACTAAAAAAATAAAAATAAACAGCACTTCTTTCCTTGAAAAACTGAATATCCCTAATAAAATGGCCAATACCAAAGTAAAAATGTGCTTTTTCTGAATTGCTTCTTGTAACGCATAGTGACAATAATGCCAAATTGCCACAAAAATGGTAATGAAAATAGCCAAACTTGGCCCCGATCCAAAAAATGAAATTAAATAAAAATAGTTAATACCCCTTTTCACACTATGCACCCCCATATAATTTCGGAAGGTAGTATGGTCCAGTGCCTCAAAAACTCCCAAAATGGCGATAACGTATACAAATACCGTCATTATCTTTTTAAAAGAAAGTATCGTTTTGTTTTTTGCTTCGTTGGAAAGGGTCAAAAAGTAAAAGAAATAAAAGAAAAACTGACTGTAAATAACTACCTGAAAAAACCCTAAAGGATACACCCCTCTATAGATAACAAGTAAGCAACAATACCCTATAAAAGCAAACATAAGCAGTGCCAAACTGTTTAGTCTTTTTTTATGTATTAAAACGGCCATAAAAGCCATAAAAACACCAATACTCAAAAGTTCATTAAATATATTAATGCTCCAACCTACTTTCCTGGCCAGCTTATCTATAAAGGGCTGTAGGATGAGCAACATAAATAATAAATTTCTTAAAAACATAAATTTGTTTTAGCTACATTCTCCAAATAGTTAGGTACAAAAAATGCTTGTTCTTTCTTCGCTTGTTTGCTCAAGCTATCCTCATTCAAAAATTCGCCTTCTTCTAGAACAATAGCATTCATTTTCACGACATCAAAATGATTTTTTGAGAGATTATTTACATTAAAAAATATGGGTGACGCTCCTAAAAACAATCCTTCAATAGCCGTTGTTGAATAAATAGTAATATTATAATCTGAAATTTTAAGCACTTCATAAATACTGAAATCGTTGCGTTCAACAATATTAGGTTGCTTAGTGTATTTTGAATACTCCAATTCCGCATTTTTGGCTCTAATTATAAATAACCAATCCTCATGAAGTTGTGCCTCTTTTAGCAACCAACCTAACATTTCTTCTTCTTTAATTGCTTGTAGTGTGATACAAAAGACTAAACTATACCTTTTCTTTAGATTCAGAAGTTCCTCTGGGGTTGTGTGCTTTTTTATTAATTCTAATTGAAAGCTCCCTACCGGTATAATTTGTTCAGGATTAAAGATCAATGTAGGTTTTGCCTTTTGTTTTTCATAAACACCAAATGATAGTAAATAATCTGGATAGGCCTCTTTAAATTGTTTTTCAGCAGTATAAAACGTATGTGCGTCACCTATATACCCATGTTGGGCTTCATATACTTTTATTCCTAGTTCTTTTGCGGCGAGAACAATCCCTACTTTGGTAAAACTACTCAAAACAAATATAGCCTTGGGTTTTACGATTTTTAAAAAAAATTTAAAGGTATGAATTTCCGCTAGTTTGCTTTTAAGTTCCTTTTTAATAGTGCTGGAAATATCGTGTGCATTTATAATTTCGTCCAGTAGTGATTCATTCTTAAGCTTCGTATTCACAAATTTTGAAACAATTGTAACTACTAATTTAAATGGCAAATCTGAAATTATGTTTGAAGAATACGTTTCAGTTTCCTTTAGATGCTTGTCCTTTGCCCATTCAATAAAAAGGCTTTTTTCTTGAGAAACTTTATCTGCCCAGGCATCAAAAAAGATATCGAAATAAGTGCCGTCCAGAAGAACCCTTTTATCCGTATTATTAAAGAATATAAAATCGAACTGTTTTAATCGAAATAATTGTTTTATTCCCGAAAAAAAATTTATTGCTAATTGTTTCTTATTCCTTGTACGTAGTTTATTATCATAACCCAAGGAGGCTCTAATAGTTTCAAAAATAATTTTTTGCCGTAAAAGTGGCCATACTTTTCTTCCATTCTCTAAGGTGATTTTCTCAACCTCATAGGTGCGTTCAATTTTATCTAAAATATCACTAGCGGCCATTCCTTTTTTGAATAATTTTTTTGAATTCAGACAGGTTCTTGAAAACCAAATACCCGCCAAAAGTAGCGAGAATTAACAACTTAACGCAAACCACCAGCCATAGATTGTAGTCTTCTATCCACGGTTGAAAAAAATACGGCGCCGATGAAAGCGCAGCTCCTAGTAATATAACACCTATAATCGCATTTAAGTTGTAGGGAATATGATAAATGCGCTGGCTGAAATAATACGTGAGTGCTGTAAAGAATATTTTAGTGAGCAAACTAGCAATAGCTGCTCCCAAAAAGCCATACGCGTGAATTAAAAAATAATTAAGCACAATGTTTACGATAGCGCCGCTAATAGTTAAGAAGGACAAGTACTTGGTCTTTTCTAAAAAGAAAACGCTGCTAAACGTAAAGTAAAAGCCATTAATTACAAAAGCAGTTGCAATAAGGGGCGTAACAGTCCAAGAAGCATGATAGGCTGGTTTACTTATTACTTTTAGTAACTCTGGCGCTAACCAGCTTACACAAACCGCAACTACGGCATACAAAATCACGATCTTTTGGGTAACGGCGACTATATTTTTTTTACTATTTGTATCATTTTTAACTTGATCAAAAAACCACGGGGCATAGGCAGAATTAACCCCAAGTGAAATCATATTTACTACTTTTCCTATCTGAGAACCTACATCAAATAAGGCTACAACAGTTAAGGAATTAATAGCATTTAGCATTACCCTATCCACCATATTCATAGCCCATCCAGAAATATTATGTGGTAACAACGGCAGGGAATATTTTAGAACTTTCTTTAAAATTTTGAGATCAAAACATACCGTAATTTCTTTTCGAAGCCCTATCAAACTCATGATAAACACCAAGAAACTTGCAGCGGCATTTGCTAAGAGCGCGCCTTCAGCTTTAAAATTGAACCCTAAAATTAATAGCAGCGTAAGCCCAATCATCACCCCGAAATACACAAAATCCAACACCGAAGCTTTTTTGGCTTGCTGTTTTGCCCTAAGCACAGATTGGTAGAAAAAGTAGAGCGGTTGTAGAAAGATACTTACAAGGGCTAAAATCACATAGGGATCAAAAGCAATGTTTTCAAAAAGCGTATCTAAAATCCATTGTTTGGTCGCCAACAAAAATAAAATACTAACTATCGAGAATAAAAGTATAAATACTACACTGGTACCATATATCTTTTTGAGATAAGAAAGATTTTCGTCTTTATATTCGTAATAATAATAGGCTACGGAACCACGAAAGGAGAGCCCAAAGAACAATACTAAAAAAGAAATTACTGCGGTTGCAGTGCTAATAATTCCTAATTGTTCTGTAGCTAAAACTGTAGTATATACAGGAAGCAAAAAGAAACCCAAACCACGCTGTAACAGGCTGAAAAAGCTATAAATAGCGGCATTCCGAGCCAGTTTTTGTTGCTTGTGTTCCATGTAATTTTAGAAAATGTAGTTATTACTACTGCCTTAAATTTTTCTCTTCTGTGTAACGCTGCAACATAAGGTCTATGCTGCTATATTTTTGAACAAAAAATTCTACAAATTCACGAAAAGCCCCATCGCCACCTTTGGTTTTAAGTACTAAATGTACTTTGTCTTTTACATAGGAAGGTGCATTGCTTGGTACAGCACTAAACCCAACATGTTGGAGGAGCTCCAAATCGTTGATGTCATCCCCGATAAAAGCTGCCTCAGCAAGTGTTAAATCAAGATTAGCACAAACTTCTTTGGCCAAAGCCAATTTGTTCTTCACCCCTAGATGGACGTGTTTTATTTTAAGTTTATCTGCTCTACGCTGCACAATTTGAGTGTTTTCCCCAGTCATGATTACTAACGGAATTTCAAGATACTTTAAAAATAACACCCCTACACTGTCACTGGTATTAAAGCGTTTAAATTCTTGATTGGTATCGTCGTAGTACATACTCCCATCGGTCCAGACGCCATCAATATCGGTTATAACGAGCTTAGGTAATGCCATTATTTTAGTTTCGATTTGTAGATAATTTCGTCTTTGGGCATTGCTGTATTCAGTTTTTTTCCTAAAAGCTCCCCTTTATCCATCCATTTTATACCATCTCCTGGGCTTAATAGGTGAATGTCGTTTATGGTAATAATATGTCCTTCAGGTAAAGCTCGCAAAGTTGCGATAGATCTTTCCAGTTTTTCCCGAGCTACTTTTACGGATTCTTCAATCTTAATTTCTTTAGTACCAAAGGATAGTTCCAAATTTCTAATGTCACGCATCATCCTATAAATACCATCAATTTCCAGAGAACCAGCCTGGTCCGTACCTTTCATCTGACGGTCTAGCGTGATATGCTTTTCAATAATTTGAGCCCCCATGGCTACAGCAGCTATAGGCGTTGCTATACCAATGGTATGGTCTGAATAGCCTATGGTATATTGCGGATATTTTTCCTGAAGGTATTTTATAGTATTCAGGTTTACATTTTCATATTCCGTTGGGTATTGAGAGACACAATGTAGAATTGAAATATTTTCGTGATGTTTTGAAAGCACTTCTAACGCTTCATTAAGTTCCCGCTCTCCAGCCATTCCTGTAGAAACTATAATTGGGATCTTTGTTTGTGCCAAGGCATCCAATAGGGGTAAGTTTGTTAAATCTCTTGAAGCTACTTTTAATCTGTCTGGTGTAAAATTCTTTAAAATACTTAAACAACCTATGGCACAAAGTGTTTCCACGAAATCCAATCCTTTCTCTTTGGCGTATTGATAGCAATCATAATGTTGTGCGTCATCTAACTCTAAGAAATCACGATGTGCTCCGTAGGTCTTCCCAAATGAATTTGGGGTATCGTAAGGTCGTGACATTTGGGAAGCAGAAAGCTCTTGGCTCAAGTCTCTTTTAGTAAGCTTAACAGCGTCCATTCTTGGTAATTCTTTGCCAAACAATTTATCATGAACGGGTCTAGCGACCACATCTATAATTGTTTTTGCAATATCTACCGAGCCGTTATGGTTTTGCCCTATTTCTCCTATTACGTAGGTCATATTTTTTATAATTCTATTAAAGTACTTTGTCTTTTTTTGTCAATAGCTCCGCAAAAGTAATCATATCCTTCTTCAAATTCAGGAAGTTCATATTTTTCTGAAAATGTCGTGGTTCTAACTACAATTTCAATTTCGTAATTTATAGCTTCTTTTTTTCTTCTAAAAAGAATGAATTTTGAAGGTGAAGATGCTTTCACGTTTCTGAAAAACCAACTTTTATTTATCCGTAACGCGTTTTCCAATTCCAAAATTTCAACAGGTTCTTTTTTTGAACTGAATGTTACTATATTTTCAGGTAAATCGAAATTCAAAAGAAGGTTCAAATAATAATTTTCATCATCTTCCAGAACTGACTTGATTTTATCACTAAACTCAACACGATCCATTTCGAAATCTTCAATCGCATCCTTACGTAGCCTTAGGGTTATTGGAGTGTCAATATTATTGTAATCTAAGTCTGTCTTTTTTGAAAGTTGTATACCTAAAGTTAACGTTGAAGGTGTGCTTTTTAAGATTTTAACTGAATCTACCGCCTCCTTAGCAAATAAATATTCAACGGCCTCATTATAATCCAATCCTGAATTACGACTCTTTACCATTCCTTCATGCATTGCCTTAAACATTGCCTCCATGACTCTTACGCCTTCTATTAGACTGTCACTTGAGTTTTTATAATAGTCATGCCAGTGCATAAAATTGGTATAAAACCCTCTTTTATCAATAGTTTTTTTTACTTGATTTTTCACGTATAAGGCGGCATTGGCAACAGTCGATTTATTCCTTTGAATTTCAGTATAATATCTTCCCGCTGCTGGTCTTTTAAGCAGTGCAAGGTTGGTAGCTGTTTCATATTGAATGCTAACTTCAGAATTAGATTTCATTGCAACATATTCTGAGGTTCTCCCGCCAAGTATATAATTAGGTAAACTATCTGCGTAATACGTTTTACCGCAACCATACGAAAGGGTTGAAATACTTTTGCCGTATACTTCTTCAACTTCAGCTTTTATAGAATCTAATTTACTTTTTCGATATTCAAAATGGCAACTTGGGTAGTAGATGGAGGCACCGCCCCTTCCTGTTTTTAAGAACTGTTCAAATTCTTGTCCCTTTACATTCTGTTCAAATACATGAAGCGGTATATTGTATTTAAAAGCAAGAAATTCTGCCCAGGCTGCAGTATATTTTCTGCTATCTTTTTTTACAAAATTATGATTTGACGGGAAGTATTGATCGGTAAGCTGGATAACGGTTGCGTCTGCACAATTATAATGTGGGCAGACTTCTATAGTCTTGGGAAAAACTTCTTTTTTTTGGCAACTAACCGTAAAGAAAATTATTAAAAGACTTATAAATAACGTTGCCCAGGCATTAATTTTCTTCATTAATAATTGTGATGTGTTTTTTTTGGCGTGCATCTATAAGGACAGATGCCTTTTCAGTAGTTTGGTTGCTAGAATCTTTTATATTATTTCTCAGAACAATAGTAGCTCGTTTTGTTCTAAATTTTCTGCGGTTTGTAGTTATGATAATATCGTTCTGTGGAGTAATACAACTAAGGTCGTATGCTATTTTATTGTTGCGTACTTCTACGACACCTCCTTCCTTGGGTTGAATAACAATAGGAGCTGTGCCTAGATAGCACCCTGAAATAGTATTTCCTTCTATTAAAATATTCATCGGTCCTTGTTTAGATTTAAACTCTCCCCACGGCCCTTTAGCAACATGTATTGCGCTTGCTATAAAACCTTCCTCGTTAATTTCTTGAAAGTTTTTGGTTAGTGGCGCAAGTTGGTTTACTATAAAATTGTTGTTTTTTATAACAGCTTCGGCAAATGGCATGTAGATTCCAACATATTTAAAGTTATTAAACGTGTTACCTTCAACAGTTACCTTTTGGATGTAGTCTTTTCGCTCATCCTCTACTGGCATCCAAGAACGTATCCCAATATCAGCATTATTAATTATATTATTTTTAATAATAACAGGGCCTAAATTACGCTCAATTAATACATCTCCTAATTGAAAGCTTTTTGTAAATTCATTCCCTATAAAATAAAAACCTGTTGCATATTTATCAAGGTACTTTTCTACAATATGTATATTTTTAATATTTAATTCTGGAATACTCACTACATCAAAAACATTATTTTCAATCACAATATTGCCCAGAGACATTTTGTTGCGTATATAGTCTTTCGAGTCATAACCGTGTAAAATAAAAACTCCTGTTCTGCTTTCTACTCCTGAACAATTTTTAATACTAATATTTTCAGTAATGGCTCCATCAAAAACACTTCCGATGTAGAATGCTCTATTTGCGCCATAAAGGTTTATGTGAACGTTATCTATTTCAACATTAGTGACATTGCCAATGGTTAAACCATTCATGGAAGGGTCTTCGGCAGCGGCATCTGGATGCCATTCTATTGCTAGATCTCTAACTTGTATGTTTTTTATAGGATATTGCTCCTTATCATATAAAAAATTACCAGCAATATGTTTCCCTTCAGTAAAAACCTCGCTATAATATTTTTCCAGGGTTGGGCCTTGGATGGTGAAAAGACCTCCACGTCTTGTACTATAAGCATAATTAGCTCTGTCAAATCGAAGGATTGTTTTTTTTCCTTTTCCTAGTACTGTAATATCATTTGAGTCTATTACGATGTCACGTATATAATATACCCCTTCTGAAAATTGAATAATTCCACCGCCTGATGCAGCAATGTCTAACATCATTTCCTTTAAAAAAGTGTGATGCCTTTCTTTGGCACCATTGTCTCCTTGTTGACCTGGAATAACATTAGGAAATACGCCCCACCATTCAGGGTAGAGCATTTCATTCTGAAATAGTTTTATGTTTGAAATTGATTCAAACCGATAGGAAGTAACTCCCTTTGCTGAAACATCAAATATTTGCTGAATTCCTGCATCAATAGCTCCTTTGATGAACAAAAATGATTGTTCATTTGCAATTCGTAAACGGCCTTTATCTGTAAATCTCAGTGTAATATTCGAACCAATCTCCACAGTTCCGTCTACATCAATATTTCTTGAAATTAACAGTGTGGCTGGAGCTGTCCCTACTGTCTTATGAATGTTTTGGGTTGTAAAAGGTATGGTATTATCCCAGACAAAGTCTTGACCATACACCGAAATCATAGTAGTGCCTAAAATAAAGAACGCAAAAAACTTTTTCATTTGGAATGACTTACAAGGTTAATTTTTTTCTAATTATATAGGTTTGATTTTCCAATTTACCTAAGAATTCTGAAAACAAGACATCCTCACCTTCGGGTAATTTAATGAGTTTAGTTTTATCTTCTCTTTTAAAACCATCTATAACCGAAACCATATCCTTTAAAGTACATTCTTTTAATCTTTCCGAACCAATAGCCTCTGCAAGTTTTAAGGCCCTGTCGTAATCTTCTTGATAATCTACCGAGAGATTGATGTATTTAAGATCTTCTATTTCTGAAACAATATCAATGCACCCTTTTTTAGCATCTTGATCATTAAGAATAAACAACGTAAGATATTCAGAATGCATTGGGTTATACATATTTAAGTATAGATTCCACAGGTATTTTGTGCTGAACAATTCCGCAGAAACCCCAAAGGGTACATTATTGGCTCTTACATAGTCCAAATCGTTTTCTACCATCAAAGTGATCATTTCGTCCACCAATTCTGGGTCTGTAAATGGATTATCCCCCGTTACTCTAAATACAGCCCCCCATTTCTCTTGTAGAGATAACTCTAACATTCTATCTAAAACCGAAACGGCGTGGCCTCTAAACACCTTGTGATTGCTTTGATGCCCCACTTCAGCTAATGGTGTGTCTTCTGAAAGCGTTGATGTTGATAAAAAGACATCTTTAACCTTATTAGCCGTATTTAAACGCTGGTATAAAAAATCGATGATCGAAGTCCCTCCGAAAGGCTTGAGGACTTTTAAAGGCAATCTTTTAGACTTTAAGCGAGCAATAAGTGCTATACCAACATCGGCTCTTTTAAAAGAATTAAACTGATGTGTAATATAATCTACGCCTGCATCGGCTCTTTTAAAATCGCCCCCACCCAAAACTTTTTTATACATCACATCCCGATACGGAAGCTCTGTCTTAGTAGGATGCTTTTTATAATCGCCCAAGGCTTGGCTGTAATGTTTTAATTGCTGGACCATCACTGCAAATTCGTGCGGATAAAGCGATACTTGATAATCGAATTTTCGATTGTTTCGGGTGAGCGTTATATGTTTTTCCAAATATTCGCACCCCTTGGCCAATACCATTAAGGGTATGTTTGTAGTGTCTAAAGAATGGTCTGCCAAACCTGTGGTGTATTGCGGGAATTCATTTTTGAAATAGTCCAACGAATTTAAATTCAAATCTTCAACTTCGGTTGGGTAGTTGCTAAAGCCGTGCATTAAGCATTCCACCTGGTCGCCAATAATATCCAAAGCAAATTTTAGTTCCAGATTGGTAGCACATTGGGTTTCCAAAATGAACGTTACATCTTTGTAGCCAGCCATTTTATCCAACATGGTTTTGTTGGTAATGTCTGTAGCGTGTAGTTTCAAAAAACGAAATCCTTCAGCATAACAAAAATCGAAAGACGGGATATCCAAAACACAGGGAATTACTGGTAAATTCAATTCTCGGCAATAATTAAAAACCTCGCTCCACTCCTTAAAGGATAGGGTATTGTTTTCATAAATTTCGTATTTGCTATAATCTTCTACGCAAAAGGCAGCAACGTCCATTATTTGAACTGTGAAATAATCTGCGCCTGCTTCTTTGGCAGCCTTAGCAAGTTCTAAGGTGTATGGGAGGCTTCCGTTGTGGTTGAAAGCGCTTTCTGCTATTGTTTTCAAAAATGTATGATTTTAATGGGGTTACTCCTATTTTTCTGGTGCCAAAGGTACATATTTTAAAAAGGCTTTTATAAAGCTAAACAAGCTTTACTAGATTAGTGCTCTAGCTGTAAGGTGTCTATTCTAAAAACGGTAATTTTTCTTTGCTCACCTGCATGAAAACTAAGATTTCGCAACTCTTTCAAAGGAATGTTAAAAGGGAAAACAGCAAAACTCTTTTTCTGAAAGTGTAGCACATCTTTATTTCCCAGGGTGCCCCAATAAACAACCTTTGTTGAATCTTTATTAAAGAATATTTTTTGATCTGCATATGCCGCTATTTCGGCAGAAGTAACATTGTGCTCTAATCGTACTTTTTGGAAACCCAGCGTATCTGTTGCGATTGGAAAAAGTAGTTCATTTCTGTCTCCTTCTATAGCATAAAGAAGTACCTCTTTAATTCCAAAAAGTTTTGCAGTAGTAACGGAATCCATCTTTTTTTGAAACAACCCTCGTTGTTTTGAAGTAACATAGGCGTACCTATTACCCGAAAGATCGATATCTCTTTTTTTGAAGGGGATTTTGAGGCTGTCTCTTATGTACTGAGCCAGATAATTACTTGTAATTATTGACCCATTTGTATTTAAATGGTTTGGGTTTCGATAATGAATCTTGGTAAGACCTAAAGATTTTTTTATAGTATTGAAATCAAGATACGCTTGTCCTTGAGAATTCAAATAAGATGCAATGGCCCTAGAATAGGTTCTGTGCGTTATGCTTAATTCATAAGCGTCCGAGGGTGCGTTCACGAACAAAACAGGAACCTGATTCACTTCAAAAAGCCTAATTAAATTGTCGATACGCGTACGTTCCTTTTTAGATAACGTATTTATGTGAACTGTATCCTCTTTATATTTATTTTCAAAATAAGAGTAGGTCTTGGCATCATAGGTCGCACGAAAAGTATTAAAACCACTATAATTCTCGTTGTTGGATTTAAATGGATACCGAGCTATATCAAAATTTATATCTGGCCAGTTGGAATGGTAGCGAAATGTCTCAGAAAAAGTCGTTAGCCACTCTTTGCTTTCATATATTTCGCAGATTACTGAGGCCTTCTTCAAAGATAAAGGAAGGTATTCCAAGGTTTTTAGTTGTGATAATTTGAAGTCTTCAGTAGTCTCTTCGTTCAAGCTTAAAGAAAAAATATTGATCACAGCCAGCGCAGGTTTTGTGTCGTTCAGGACCATGTCTGAAACTACTTGTGTTGTGAGAATTCTTTGCGCGGGTCCCCCTAAATTTATGCTGTTTACACCTAATTCAATTTCAAATATCCTTGGATCAAAACTGCTGTATGCATGTGAATTGCCGAAAAAAACAATAGACAATTCATCCTTTTCTTTATTTTTATAGGTACGGATTGTCTCTTTATAAGGACTGTTTTTACTGAACAGCATGTCAAATTTGTTCAAAACAAAAGCTAACAGTGCGGCAAATAGGAAGATTTTTATAACAAATTTTATCATAAAAAACAGTTGCTCAATTACATCTTTAAATAATTACTAGAAATAACAAATAACTCAGTATCTAGCCTATCACTCACTTAATTTACGATTCGTTAAACCTGGATAATGTATATTGAATTGAAAGGGTAAAATTATATAATTCTTGTCTTTATATTTATATAGATTACATTGCCTCAAAACATTAAAAATACCTCAAGTTGTTATCCAAACTATACATTTTTTTCCTGAAACTAGATACTCCTTATCGTCTTGAGTAAAATTATAATTAAAATTAACACGCAGTTTATCTATTGAGTCGGTTCTTGTTTCAAGAATCAGTTCATAAAGATCGTCTACCAATTAATATATTGCAACATTTACAATACCCTGGAGTGATTCGCTTTCATTAGGATTAAATTCTTTTTCATACAAGGGGTAACTTAATTCGTTCTCAAAATGAATTTACCTATTAAATTTTTTTCAACTTGGTTATCTATATTAAAATTCCAATTGTAGTTCCTTCTAATATTTTCTGAAAGGTATTTAGTCACAATATAGGACTTTTACGTTTAAATGATTTGGAGATCTACTATGTGGTTTAGGCTATTGTTTTCAAGAAGTTGTTATTATTAGATTAAAAACGTAGATGATCTTTTTCAAATAGAATTGGGTAACCGGAGCCATTAATCAAAACTTTTAAATCGAACACTTCAGTTTCTTTTGGATATAAAGTTACTATAACAAATGTTGTATTAGCATATGTTACCGCATCTTTAACTGAAACGGTAGCCCAATTACGATCTTTGTTATTTAACGTCTCTTCTTTTTTGTAACCCATTTGTGTTGTTATTTTTAATTCACTAAAAGTTTCTGGGTTAATTTCAAAAATAAATTCAAGCTTATTATTGCCTGCGTTATATAAGTGAATGTTTTTCAGACCCTTCGTTAATGAATCATTTGCATAGAATAATTTGCTCTTAATAGAGTTTTTAAAATCAGTCGAAGCAAGATAATATCTATTATAAAGAAGTGCTTCTTTTGTAACCGATGCCCCTACAGTAAAATTCTTCGAAATATATTGCGAAAGAAATGCTGAAGTTTTTATTGCCCCTTTTGTATTTAAATGATTTGGATCCCGATAATCTATCGGTTCTAAACCAATAGAATCCTTTATTAAATTAAAGTCTACAGTTTTTTGCTTTTTACTCTTTAAATACTCGCGAATTTTGATGGCATACGTTTTAAAATTATCACTTACATCATAGGCAGCGTCTGGAGCATTTACAAAAAGAACGGGAACTTTATTTTCTTCAAAAATTTTTATAATATCATCAATTCTTTTTTTCTCTAAAGAACTTAAAGATGTAATCTCAATATCCCTTTCACCAAATTTTTTCTCGAACTTTGCATAGGATTTCGAATCGTAACTAGTTTTATTAGTAACAAATCCTAAATGTGTATCATAATTTCCAGGATAAGCATAAGGTGTCGAAATACTACTAATCTCACGCCAATTAAAATGATATCGTAAGGTTTCTGAAAATGCTGTGGGCCATTCCGAAACTGGAAATATTTCGAAGATTGTTTTTGCCTTACTCCAAGTTAACGGCAAAAAATCTAACGCTTCTAATTGGAATGCCTTATATCTTTCATTATTTGACTCGTTAAGGCTAAGCGAAAAAATATTAACAACTGCTAAGTCTGGTTTTTTATGTTTTAAAACCATGTCCACAACAACCTTGGTGATTACCAGGCGCTGAGATGGTGATCCTAGGTTAATAGTCTTTGCCCCTATTTCAAGTTCAAAAATTCTTGGGTCGAAGCTACTATGTGTATGAGAATTGCCAAAAAAGACGATGTCAAACATTTTATCTGAATTTTGATACTGATTTATCGTATCTCTATAGAAGTGATCTTTATAAAAGAAGCTGTCTAATTTTATGACTAGTAAAGCTACTATCAAGCATAGTAGTAGTATTTTCAACGCAAACTTTATCATATGTATTCTTCAGCTATCGTATTTAAAAACCATTTTTATTATGAGGACTCTTACAATTCATTAAAATCTTTTAACGTAACAATTTAAATAAATTCTATTGTTAAATAATCTATTCTAAGCTTATTAAATCTTCTTCAATTATTTTGAAATTCCTATTCTTACCTCCGTGAAGGGTAACAGATATAAGCTCTGAAAAAGGACAATAGAAAGAAAAATAAAAAAAAGATTTGTCTTTATAAGTAATAAGATTATTATTATCAAATTCCACATAATTATATACAATACCATTTTTTGTTAGAAGATTATACGATTTAAAATCATCCAAATCCGTTTGGTTATGCTTATAATTTAATCGCATTTTATTCTTACCTACTGTATCAGTATCCGTGAAAAATAAGAACTCATATAAATGTTTGTTTTTTTTATAAAGAGCGATTGATTTTATTCCACCCAATTGTTGAGATATGCTATCTGGTAGTTCGGTACTATAAATTGGGGGAACATCGCCATCAATCAAAGCGTATCTATTTGTGAATAGGTCAATTGAGGAAGCGTCTTTATATTTTTTGAGATAATCGGACAAAAAAATACTCGTCTTTATTGCTCCATTAGTATTAAGGTGGTTAAAATCCCTGAAATCCTTCTTAACTAGCCCAATTTCATCCCACTTAGTGCCAAGATCCAAAAAGGATTTGTTTTTCGATTCAACATATTCTTTTATCGCTGCTATATATGATGTGTAAGTAACCCCTATTCCTTGAGCGTAATCTGGTGCTGAAATAAATAAAACCTCAACATCGCTTTTTTCAAATTGATCAATAACAGCATCTATCCTTAGCTTCTCTCTTTCGCTTAATTGCTCTATAAATTTTTTTTGTTTAGTGTATACTTCTTCTGCATCTTGCCAAGCTTTTGGCTCTAATATAGTTGTGTAAGAGGCAAAGCCTTTGTAATAATCTTGTTTGCTTGGAAACTGAAACTTTTTCTTAGGCAATTCAATAGTGTGCCATTTGTAATGAAATCTAATAGTTGTAAATAATCCTTGAATGTATTCCTCCCAATTATAAGTTTTTTGAACAATTTCTGCTTTTTTAAAACTTATAGGAATATAGTCTAAAGCTTGGGATTGAAAGTTTCTATATTTCTCATTATCTGGCTCTTCCAGACTCAGGCTAAATATATCGACAATAGCTAATTTTGGTTTATGTGTTTTTAAAAACATATCTATCATGGCTTGTGTAGATATAAGTCGTTGTCCTGGACTAGATATATTGAAGGTGCTAAGGCCAAGTTCTTTTTCAAAAATTCTAGGGTCGTATGTAAAGTGTGAGTGAGAATTTCCGAAAAATACTAAATGAATTGAAGTTTCTTTTTTATAATCAGAGATAGTTTCTGCAAAAAAATGCTCGTTCGCAAATATTGGATTCAATACTTCTAAAATAATTATGATCACCGCCAATAGCACACCGAATTTAAGACCAAGCTTCCACATAAATATTTAAAACTGAAAATAAATAAATTCCTGAGGGGCAGCATCGCCATAGATCCCAAAAATTATAATAACAAATACTGCGACTATGTAAAACGCCCATCGAATAACAATAAACTGCTTATTAAACACTTTTAATGCGCCAAATTTATTATGAAAAGCCTCAAACAATAGTAACAAGCCTATAAATACAAATGCCGCTTTAAACTCTGCCGAATCCAACCCCATTCCATAGATAGATTTACTGGTAATTGTTTTGTACTGAAAACTTTTTACAACAACAGTAATAGCATCTGCAAAAGAGTTTGCTCTAAAAAAGATCCAGGCAAAACAAACTATAACAAAAGTGAATCCCATCCAAAAGGCCTGCCCAACATACGATTTGGTGAATCTTGCCACAGTTCCTTCTTGGGTCCAAGATTTTTCTTTCAACATTTTTTCTACGACAATAAAAATCCCGTGAACGGCACCCCAAATTATAAAAGTAATTGCGGCTCCATGCCAAAGACCACTCACCAAGAACACTATAAACAGATTCGCATAGGTTCTATAATTTCCTTTTCTACTTCCGCCTAAAGGTATGTACACGTAATCCCGAAACCAGGTAGACAACGAAATGTGCCATCTTCTCCAAAACTCGGTTATGGATTTTGAAAAGTAAGGACTTCTAAAGTTTTTCATTAAATCGAACCCTAGCGTTCTGGAAATACCTATAGCAATGTCTGTATATCCTGAAAAATCACAATAAATCTGAAAAGCAAAGAATACCGTGGCAATAATTAATTCAATCCCCGAATAGTCCGTTGGATTGTTATAGACTTGATTCACTAATATAGCCACCCTATCTGCAATGACCATTTTTTTAAACAGCCCAAATAATACCAGCAACAGCCCACTTTTTACACGGTCGTAGTCAAAATCGTATTTTTTATAAAATTGAGGAAGTAAATGTGATGCTCGCTCAATAGGTCCTGCCACCAACTGCGGAAAGAAAGCTACAAACGTAAAAAATGGAAGCCATTCTTTTATAGGTTGTAATCGGCCTCTATAGATATCAATCGTATAGCTTAAGGTTTGGAATGTATAAAAGCTAATCCCAACAGGAAGAATAATATTTAGAGCAAATGAGTCTAAACTTCCCCCAAAAAAGTTGAAAGAATTGATAAACGAATCTATAAAGAAATTGGCATATTTAAAATAAGCCAAAAGCCCTAAGTTAGTCACCAGGCTAACAATAAGTAGTGTCCGCTTGGCAGATTTTGTCTTGGCCTTTGCTATTTGGCCACCTACCACAAAATCCACGACAGAACTAAAGATAATTAAGAATAAAAACCGCCAATCCCACCATGCATAAAAAACATAGCTGGAAAGTAACAAAAAAACATTGCGAAGTGTGATTTTTTTATGCACCACCCAATACAACACAAAGAAGAGTGGGAAAAAAACCGCAAAATCGAAAGAGTTAAAAAGCATTTATTTATTTACTTTTAATGAATCTAATTTAAATTTTGGAGGATAATAGCCAATGCGTTCAGTCGTCATGATAAAATCATCATAGTAAATATGTCTATTATTGGTGTGCCCTTTAGACCAATAGAGGCCCATTTTATAATAATTGGGTATTTTGTGGTACATGTTGGTGCCGCTAACTTTACACTTAGAAACCCCATCCACTTGAAAACAAGTATCATTAATAGTCGCCTTTACATACCCATCTTCATAAATACTCCAAAAAATTTCAGTTTGTAATGTGTACCACTTATTAGGTTCTAGTTTGTAAGGCCACTTAGAAATTACCATTTCATTCACATTACCCATTTTCACACCAGAGTGTAATTTCATGTAATACTCTCCTTCCAAGGTATGCTCTACATACATCGCAAATGGCGGTCTAACTTTTATCTTTTTTGTAGCCCAAGTAAACCCCGGATACGGATCGTCGTGCCATTGATTTAAAACAATACTGCCCGCTTTTTCTTCTTTTTCAAAAAAAGATTCAGGAAGCATAAACCTATATGAATAATTAGTAAGATACCCTAAAGAATCATAAGACCTAAACACTATCTCATTTCTATAGCCTCCTGCAACCTGGTCTCCCGGTTCTATAGCTATTTTCATTACGGTGTTTTTTGAGTCCAAAGGATCGGACACTAATTGTAAACGATCTGGATGACTTATCTGTTGCGTTTTCCAAAAAGGTTGAATAGTATCCCCTTCAAATGAATCTTCATAAACCCGCTTATAATCTTCTGAAAGCTTTGGTTTAGCTTCTTCCTTATTACCTGAGCAAGAAAAACCCAATAAAATAACTAGTGTACTTACTAAAACTCGAAATAAATTCATTGTGCTATTTTTTCAACCCCACAAAATCTATCACAATTTTCTCTGCAGGAATGGTTACGTTTTTAAACTCATTGTGCGCTACTAAAAATACCACAATATCTGCTTTTTCGATAGCATCAGGAATGGCGTGAAGAAACATGTTTTCTTCACTTTCAATATTTGGTTCTACGCGTAATACCTTGAAATTTGATTTTTCTAAACTTTCGGTTAAATGGAGCGCTGGAGATTCTCTTAAGTCGTCAATATCTGGCTTAAAGGCTAATCCCATACAGGCAATTATAGCATCCCGATTGTTTTCCACCTTAAACTGAAGTGCTGCATTTTTTACTTTTTCAATAGCCCACTCGGTCTTATAGTTGTTAACCTCACGTGCCTTTCTAATTACCTGACTTTCCTCAGGAAATTCTGAAACGATAAACCAAGGATCTACCGCAATGCAATGTCCGCCAACGCCCGTTCCCGGGCGCAAGATATTTACCCGTGGGTGCTTGTTTGCCAAAGCAATCATCTCCCACACGTTAATACCTGCTTTGTCACAGATCATACTTAACTCGTTCGCAAATGCAATTTGGTTGTCTCGGGAAGCATTTTCAACCAATTTTACCATTTCGGCAGTTTTGGCATTGGTAGGGTGTAACTCTCCTACTACAAAATGCTTGTAAAACGAAATTGCTTTTTGGGTCGAAGCTTCATCTATCCCGCCAATAGCGCGTTCATTTACTTTTAATTCATGTAAAATGTTTCCTGGCAACACGCGTTCCGGGCAATAAGCAATATAAATTTTATCCTTAAGCTCGGGTCTTTCACTAAAAATCAACTTTTGCAATTTCTCTGTAGTTCCAACAGGGCTTGTAGATTCTAAAATCACCAATGCGCCTTCTCTAAGCGTTGGAATAATATTTCGAGCTGCAGCACTCACATACGAGATATCGGGCACATGATCCCCTTTAAAGGGTGTGGGCACGGCAATTAAATAAACATCGGCCGTAATTGGAGCTGTTGCCGCTTTTAAATAGCCTTTATTTACTACGTGATGTACCAAACCGTCCAAATCTGGCTCCACAATGTGGATTTTTCCTTGGTTAATGGTATCAACAACCTCTTGTCGAATGTCCACCCCAGTAACCTGAAGCCCTCTACTTGAAATCAATGCCGCTGTAGGTAGTCCAATATAGCCCAACCCCATCATCACCACACTCGGTTTATGCTCCATCTTATAATACTTTTATAAAGTTTACAATACGTGCAGACGATTTTCCATCGCCGTACGGATTGTGCAACTGACTCATAGTTGAATAATACGAGCTGTCTTCCAACAGCTCTTTTGTTTTTTTAATAATTTGCGCCCTGTCTGTACCTACTAATAAGACCGTTCCTTCCTCTACAGCTTCGGGTCTTTCGGTGGTGGTTCTTGTAACTAAAACCGGTTTTCCTAAACTTGGGGCTTCTTCCTGTATGCCGCCACTGTCAGTTATTATTAAATAACTTTTCTCCATCAACCAAATAAATGCGGGATATGCCAATGGTGGCACTAGCAAAATGTTACGAACTCCTGTCAACAACTCGTGTACTGGACCCTTTACATTTGGGTTAAGGTGTACCGGATAGATTATTTGTGTTTCTGGATGTTCTTGGGCGATCGTTTTTAAAGCGGAGCAGATATTCAGCAAGCCTTCTCCGTGATTTTCACGTCTGTGACCTGTTACTAAAATTATTTTTTTAGAAGGTTCTATTTTTCCTGAAAGCATTTCAATTTCAGCATCAACATACCCTTTAGCAGTTACTTTTTCTATTCCGAAAAGCAATGCGTCAATCACCGTATTTCCAGTCACCAAAATTGAAGTTTCCTTTGTGTTTTCTTGCAGTAAATTTTCTTTTGAAAGTTTAGTAGGGGCGAAATGATAGTCGGCAATACGCCCTGTAAGTTGCCTGTTAAATTCTTCCGGGAAAGGATATTGCCTATTAAAAGTTCGTAGCCCTGCTTCTACGTGACATACTTTGGCACCTGCATAAAAACCTGCTATCCCAACTGCCATAGAAGTTGTTGTATCGCCGTGTACATACACATAATCTGGTTGTACTTCCTCCAGCACATCCTTCATCCCTTCAATAATAGTTGCGGTAAGGCTATATAGATTCTGATTTGGTTTCATCACATCTAAATCGAAATCTGGCGTGATTTCAAAAAACGCTAATACCTGATCCAGCATTTCACGGTGTTGTGCTGTAACACACACTTTTGTTTCAAAAGTTGCGTCTTGAAGAAACGCTTTCACCAAAGGTGCCATTTTTATAGCCTCGGGGCGTGTACCAAAAACAATTAGGTTTTTCTTTTTCATCTAGCGTCTAGGCTTCATGTTCATTTGCTATTCGTTTCAGATATAAGAAAACATAGCGTATGTAAGCTAGTAGGAAAAATAAGAATACGAGAAAAATTGGGTAGATAATGTGTTTTTTATTCAGTAACCTACCTTCTGCATCTCTGGTTTGCAATTCGTGCAAGGGGACAAGGATGTCTTTAGATAAAATAATTTCATCCTTCAGAATCTGGTTTTTGTCCTGAACCAATAATTTAGCATCCATTAATTCATTAAGGTCGAAGCCTTTGTCTCTTGGCCCAATATCTGTCCCACCATTTTCGGTGTTTAAATAGCTTTCAAAAACGCCGTCAATAAGCTCCAAACTCTTATTATTATGGGCTATTTGCGCTTCCATGTTTTTCTGAGCTTCAACTTTATAAGTACTGAGACGGGCGTCGTTATTGATATAATCAATAAATTTTTGAACGTCTTCCGGAGTTGCATATCCAGAAAGAGAAAGGTCTAGCTTAAAATAATCGTACTTTTTAACGAGAACGTCATTTAAGGTTTTTTCTTCATCAAACTCCATTCTGCTTAACAACATGTCTAAGCTCCTTTCGTTAATTTGGTACTCGTCTGTAATGTCTTTGAAATCAATAATAGGTTCCATAAGCACCTCTTTAACCTGCGGGTTCCAAGGATTAAATCCTATTTTCGTTAAAAAGATTGAATCATATTTTTTCGCTTTGGAATTGTATAGTAAGGTAGCATTGTCTACATAAGGCTGTAAGTCATAATTCAACTTTACAACAACAGTAGACTTTCTTGATGCTCTTTGATCTTTTACCTTATACCAACCAAAACCAAAACCTACAATAATCAAGACTAGGATTACCCACCAAAATTTTATGGCATAATCTATCGCCTTGAATAGAAGGACAATCCATCCTTTAATGATCTCCTTAATTTTTTTGATGACATACACCAAATCTACTTCGTCGTTTTGTTCTTGTGCCATGCTGCTATATTAGGTTGTTTCTGAAATTGAGAGTACAGATTGTAAGCGCGCTCTCCAGTCTTTGATTTCTATATTGAACACTTTTGCGACCTTGCCAATGTCTAACACACTATTCTTTGGCCGTTTTGCAAAAGTAGGATAATGCTCGGTTTTTACAAGGTTTGTGGTGGTTAATTGTGAATGTTTTGTTAAAATAGCTTCGGCAAAATCATACCACGTGGCCTTCCCAGTATTGCTGAAATGATACAATCCATATTCATGTATATTTTTTTTAATTATTTCAACCGTTAGAAATGCCAGATCGTTTGCATTGGTGGGTGTTCCTGTTTGTTCAGTTGTAATAGATAATGGCTTGCCTTCTTTTGCATATTTGAGGATGGTGTTAAAAAAATTATGACCATACTGACTGTATAACCAAGAAGTACGCACAATGTAATGCTGTGGACAATAGTTTTGAACATACTGCTCCCCTTTCAATTTTGAAGCCCCATACACATTGATAGGGTTGGTGCCATCTGTTTCTACATAAGCGCTTTCTTTTTCTCCGTCAAATACATAATCTGTAGAAATATGTATAAGTATGGTATGGTGTGCTGAACATACTTCCGCCAGGTTTTTCGCTCCTTCCGCATTAATCTTGTAGGCATTTTCGGCATCCTTTTCGGCTTTTTCTACATTTGTATATGCAGCCGTATTGATACAATAATCGAAATTTTTGTTGCTGAAATAGTTGTTAAGCATTTGCTTATCTGAAATATCCAAAACTTCCTTAGTAGCAAAAACAAATGACAGCCCCTCTAAAGTAGGTGCGATATCTTGTATACACCTACTTAATTGTCCGTTAGCACCTGTTACCAAAATTTTCCTCATGAAGTCGCTTCCTTGAAAGTGGGAAGAAGTAGGTCTTTATCTGAAACAATAAATTGTTCTTCGGGAAGATGCCAATCTAGGTTCAAGGTTGCGTCGTTGTAGATGATTCCGCCTTCTGAAGAAGCGTCATAATAGTTGTCACACTTATACCCAAAAACCGAAGTTTCAGATAATGTGATAAAACCATGCGCAAAGCCTCGAGGCACAAAAAGTTGTTTTCTGTTTTTAGCAGTTAATTCCAACGAAAAAGATTGACCAAATGTTTTAGATTCCCTGCGGAGATCCACCACTATATCCAACACCCTTCCCTGTATGGCTCGAACCAATTTTGCCTGTGCTGTCGCTCCTGTTTGAAAATGCAGCCCGCGTAGCACTCCTTTTTTTGAAGTACTTTGGTTGTCTTGTACAAAATCGATAGTGAGTCCTGTAACTTCTTGAAATGTTTGCTGGTTATATGTTTCGCAAAATACCCCACGTGCATCTTCAAAAGCACGAGGAATTACTATAAAACAATCTTTTAAAGGGGTTCTTTGTAGTTCCAAAATCTATAGGTCTAAAAGGGGTTTACCGTAACCACTTTTTAGCAAGGGTTCGGCCAATTTTGTTAATTGTTCTTTTGTGATGTAGCCCATTTCGTAAGCGGCTTCTTCAATAGATCCTATTTTTAGGCCTTGACGCTCTTCAATTACCTCTACAAACTGAGCCGCTTGCATCAAGGAAGCGAAGGTTCCTGTGTCTAGCCAAGCGGTTCCTTTATCGAGAATGCTCACGTTCAGCTTTCCTTGTTTTAGGTATTCGTTATTTACATCGGTTATCTCCAGCTCACCACGATGGCTGGGTTTTATATTTGCTGCAATCTCAACCACACTATTATCGTAAAAATAAATTCCTGGGACGGCGTAGTTAGATTTCGGGTGTTTAGGTTTTTCTTCAATTGAAAGTGCTTTTCCGCTCTTATCAAACGCTACTACTCCATAACGCTCTGGGTCGTGTACGTGGTAGGCGTAGATAATTCCGCCTTCTGGATTGTTATTTTGCTGTAGTAATTCTTTTAGTCCAGAACCGTAAAAAATATTGTCCCCCAAGATTAAGGCTACCTTATCGTTACCAATAAACTCCTTTCCAATTATAAAAGCTTCAGCCAAACCATTGGGTTGTGCTTGTTCTGCATACTGAAAATCGCATCCCAGAGTCTTACCATCGCCCAATAACTTTTTAAACAATGGAAGGTCTTGAGGTGTGGAAATAATTAAAATTTCTTTAATTCCGGCGTACATAAGCGTGGATAACGGATAATAAATCATTGGTTTATCATATACCGGCATCAACTGTTTGCTCACGGCGAGCGTGATGGGATGCAAACGGGTTCCTGAGCCTCCTGCTAAAATTATTCCTTTCATATTTTTTAAGTGCCTAAAGTTATGAGTGCGCTAAAGTTAAAAAGTATTCTCTATTCTCTATTCTCTATTCTCTATTCTCTATTCTCTATTCTCTATTCTTAAATTCAAATTATAGCTACAATAACCTATCCTTATGCTCCAAATACCACTCAATAGTTTTTTTTATGCCACTTTCAAAATTTTCTTCGGCGCTCCAGCCTAGTTCTGTTTCTATTTTTGAAGCATCAATAGCATATCTAAAATCGTGGCCTGGTCTATCTGTAACGTAAGTTATTTGATCGCGGTATGTATTTGTTTCTCCTTTTGGCTGAATTTCATCCAATAAATCGCAAATGGTATGCGCAATGTACAGGTTTTGACGTTCATTACGACCTCCAATATTATAGGTTTCGCCTAATCTACCATTGTCCAAAGCCAGCTGAATTCCTTTGCAATGATCCAACACATACAACCAATCCCGAATATTCTTGCCATCTCCATATATAGGGATGGGCTCGCCAGAAATGGCTTTGCGAATAATAGTTGGAATCAGTTTTTCTTTATGCTGATTGGGACCGTAGTTATTCGAGCAGTTGGTCGTTACAACGGGCATTCCGTAGGTATGAAAATAACTGCGTACTATAAAGTCTGAAGATGCTTTGGAAGCACTATACGGACTGTTTGGCGCATAGGGAGTTTCTTCAGTAAACAAACCTGTTTCTCCAAGAGTCCCATATACCTCATCTGTAGATACGTGCAAAAATTTTGCGTCTCCAAACTCATCTTTTAATTGATTTGGGCCATTCATCCATAATTTATAGGCATTCTGAAGCAAATGAAACGTTCCTACAATATTTGTTTCAATAAAAGCAGCTGGACCTGTAATGGAATTGTCTACATGACTTTCAGCGGCAAAATGAATGACACGGTTAAATTTATGAGATTCAAAAAGTGATTTTATAAAGGCTTCATCGCAGATATCTCCTTCAATAAAAGTGGCTCCATGTTTCCCTAAACAACCCTCTAAATTCTTTAAATCGCCTGCATAAGTGAGCTTGTCCAAGACAACAATTTCATCTTGGGTGTTCTCAAGCGCATATTGCACATAATTGGAGCCAATAAACCCTGCGCCGCCTGTAAGTAATACTTTATTGCTTTTCAAAATATAAATTTAGGTTAATCTAAAATCTGATTTAACATCTTTTCGGTGATTTTGTACGTCGGTTTTACCCCACTTGTACCCAATCCTCCACTTGCTAAAGTGCTCCCCGTTTCTAACGGATTATCACTTGCATAATACGCATATCTTACCTTTGTTTTTGCGCTTATACTTCCTCTAATTTTTGCTGCCGCTTGTATTGCTTTTTGGTAATGCGCGCCTTCCATTTCTAGCCCAATCACATTCCAGGTACTTTCGTTGAAAAACTTCAATACATCTCTATTTTGTAATGAGGTTCCCAAAACCGTAATCATCGTTCCTGTGCAAACATTTACATCATCTTCAG
Source organism: uncultured Flavobacteriaceae bacterium (assembly GCA_963799365.1). Classification (GTDB taxonomy): domain Bacteria; phylum Bacteroidota; class Bacteroidia; order Flavobacteriales; family Flavobacteriaceae; genus Marinirhabdus. The sequence continues at coordinate 164,715 of CAWCWV010000001.1, read as the reverse complement.
CAAATTGAGATTTTTTCAACTTGTTTTTAAATGGATAGTTATCTGCCGTACCTTCAAACACGTGTGCCGAAGGAATCATAATATCTCCTTTCCCACCTTCCAAAATTCCCGCTTTCCCCATAATACTTACGGAAGCAACATTCATAAAATGCTGGTTCTTTTTCTCATCAATATAAGGCTTTAAAAGTTCGTCCATGGTTTCATAAGCCTGCTCTCCAAAAGCATAATCCATTACTACAATCACGGGCTTTTCGTTACTTTCTTTTTCTGAATGATCAAAAACTTCTATCGGAAAATGGGCCGTATCAAACACCTGAACATTAATATTGGCGCCACTTATATCTTTAAGATAAGTCATGCCATTTTCCGATGCTTTTTTAAACACTTTGTCCCGCAACTTGCCGTTTTTACTGTCACTTAGCGCTTCATAAAGTTGCAGCTCTTTTAGTTTTTTTACTTCGGAAGGAAGGGCAACTTTTGCAAAAAGAGTGTTCATCACACTGTGCATATTAGCGCTAATTATGTGGATAGGCCGTTTAAGAAGATCCTTATCCACCAACGTTTGCTTTATATTTCTTGCCCACTTTTCGCCGTGAATGTGGTGTCCCAAGCGCTCGCGAAGTACGGGACTAAAAGTTATAATGCGCTTCTGGTCGCCTAAGGCCTCTTCAATAGCTAACTTTCCTAAATAATAAATTATATTGAAAAATCGGTTGGGATTATTTTCACAGGCAAATAATGGAAATACTCTTTTCACCTCCTCAAAGGTGCGTCCTAAGAAATTGGCCGTATGTGTTAAGGCAACTTCTGTTTCTTCTTGGGTTAAATCCCCTTTCTTTTCAACAGCTGCCTCCAATTTCTTCCAATCGCGAATTACATGTCCGTTTTCATTGATCACCACCTGCTTCATAATCTTATGAGACTCGATGTACAAAAAAGTAAGGTGGGTTAAAACGTCGTAAATTTCCGAACGGCCACGCGTAACCTCAATGTTCATTTGCTCTTGGTCTATGCGGTAACAGTTACGGCGACGCTTAACGGGTATAATGGGTTCAAAATGTGAGTTGGCATACCCCTCATCGCTTGTTAAATTTATAAAGCTACATTCTTCAATTCCGTAGGGAAGACGGTCTATAACATATAATAGGCCTTGTAATTCAATTTTTTCTTCTGCGATGCTTCCATAAATTTCGGGGCGCAATATGAGTAAGGATTCTCTTAAGGTCTCCCCAGAAACACCCATAGGCTTATAAAACCCGCGATTGAATAAATGGCGCATCGTAATATACAAACGCTCGATGGCACCAGTACTCTCCTGCGCTCGTGTTCTTGTATGTGTGTTAAGTAAGGACATTTTGATTGCAAAGATAGGGGTTTGATTAATTAGTGATTAAATAATTAGTGAAAAAGCTAATAGGCTTTAGCTTAGGTATAACCTGCAACTTCTCGAATGGTTTGATACTAGCAATCTTGTAGTTTCTTTGTGCCAAATTGCGCAGTCGGGGCCTGCAGTTAAGGTGTGCGGCGCAAAAAGATACTAACTAAAAAAGTCAGCAATTTTTCTATCATTGGAAAGTCTTTGGACTTTATTTTGCCCTCCCAATTTACCCTGAGATTTCATGTACTGCTGAAAACTGTTTTTGGGTAATATCTTAATTTTAAGGGGCTGTAGCACTTTCCCTTCAATTAAATCTAAATAATAACTGTTTTGTTGTTGCAAAGAAGCATCCAGTTTTTTTGCTATTTCTTGCAGATTTTCGGGCTCACTTTCAAATTCTATAAGCCATTCGTGATAGGGTAATTCTCCTTTGGAAGGTTCGGTCTGCGGGGCTACGGTGAATTCTGAAATACTAAAACTGAACGCTTCCATCGTTTCTTTCATAGCTTGCTCTACTTCCTTCCCAATCACATGCTCTCCAAATGCTGAAATAAAGTGCTTTATTCTTCCTGAAACGATCACCCTGCAAGGTTTCAACGAAGTAAATTGTACTGTATCTCCTACGTTATATGCCCACAAGCCAGCGTTGGAAGAAACGATAAGCACATAATTAACATCCAATTCGACTTCGCCAATTGTTAACCGTTTTGGATTATTTTCAAAGAACTGATCTGCTTTTACAAATTCGTAAAACATCCCGCTGTCCAACTGAAGTAACATTCCTCTTTCTTTCTGACTATCCTGAAAGGCAAAAAATCCTTCCGAAGCTGGAAAGAGCTCAATGCTTGGGACTTTTCGACCAATTAAAGCTTCAAATTTAGCGCGGTAAGGCTCGTAGTTTACACCTCCATAAATAAACAGATTAAAATTAGGGAAAAGCTTTCCAACAGGTTCGCCGGTTTTAGCTTTCAGTCTTTCAAAATACATTTGTACCCACGACGGAATACCGCTAATAACGGTCATGTTCTCATCTTTGGTTTCTTCAACAATAGCATCTACTTTGGTTTCCCAGTCCTCAATACAGTTGGTTTCCCAGCTGGGCAAGCGGTTTTTTTGCAAATAATTAGGCACGTAATGTGCTACAATGCCAGACAATCTACCAAGCTGTACGCCATTTTTATTGCTCATTTCTGGGCTTCCCTGTAGAAAAATCATTTTTCCGTCTACAAAATCGGCATTCGCTGTTTCGTTAATATAGCAAAGGATAGCATTCCGCGCTGCCTCTATGTGTGACGGCATAGATTCCTTGGTCAGGGGAATGTATTTAGCACCTGAAGTAGTTCCCGAAGTTTTTGCAAAATAAAGGGGTTTGCCTGGCCAAAGCACATTGCTTTCGCCAGCTACAACACTGTCAACATAGGGTTTTAAATCTTCGTAATCTCTTATGGGAACTTGAGCTGTATAATCTTTGTGCGATGAAATATTCTTAAAATAATGGTCTTTCCCGAAGGAAGTTTCCGCTGCAGTTTTTATCAACTCCCTAAAAACTTTTTGTTGTGTTTCAACAGGATTACTCGACCAGCGGTTCATTTTGGCAACAACAACTTTGGCGAAAATTTTAGCAGCGAAAGATTTTAACGACATAGGCTATTCAAAATCTATAAAGTTGGTTGGGTCTATAGGATAACTATCACTCCAAAGTTCAAAATGAAGATGAGGTCCCGTAGTAAGTTCTCCTGTATTACCAACTGTGGCAATTACCTCACCTGCTTTTACCAGTTCTCCTTGTTCTTTGTTGAGCGAAGCATTGTGTTTGTATACCGAAATAATATCGTTCCTGTGTTCAATAATCATTACATAACCTGTTTCTGCAGTCCATTCAGCAAAAATTACCGTGCCATCTGCAACAGATTTTACTGGGGCATCTTTTACAGTTACAATATCTACCGCAAAATGTTTCTCTTTAGGATTGTAGGGAGAAGACACATTTCCTTTTACAGGTGCAAAAAGAACCACATTTATTTCGCCCGTATTGGCTAGTGGGTTGTATTTATCTTCACGCGCCACTTTTTCCCGTAATAAGGAATCTTCAGCTGAGGCATTAAGATTTACAATAGATGGGTCCAATTGAGCTGCTTTAATAATGGAGTCTTTATTAAAATTTACCGTTTTAACGTCTCCTGTGAGCACTTTACGTATGGAGGCAAGGTATTGCTGGTTTACGTTTAGTTGTTGCTGTAAAGAGTCTGTTTTATAGGCTAGGTTTGTTGCCTTTTGTTTTAATGAAGTTGAGGAATACCCCGGAATATATTCACGCAATGGCGTAAAAGCTATAAGTATGGTCGTGGCTATAATTAATACCAACGTAAAAATAGTGCTGAAGACAAACACATTAAGCCTGTTGAGCTTAAAAGAAAAACGCTCTTCAAAGGTGTCTTCATTAAGGACCACCAAGCGGTACTTATGCAGTAGCTTTTTCTTGATTTTTCTGGACCGTTTCTCTTTCTGTTCCATAGTGTGTACAAATATAAAATAAATGAAGCCGGTTTTGCAGGTATCTTGTATTCAAAACGTTGTTTCTAGTAAAAACTTGTTACCTTTGCCGTAATAAAATTGAACACTATGGAAGCACTATTTATCCCTATGGTTATTGGATGGCCACAAATAATTTTAATTGTTGTGGTTGTATTACTATTATTTGGAGGGCGTAAAATACCTGAAATGATGCGTGGTTTAGGAAGCGGAATTAAAGAATTTAAGAATGCCTCTAAAGAAGACAACGATGATAAAATTGAAGACAAAAAATAAGTTTATTTCTTCTACAACATTAAAAAACCCACTAAACATATATATTTAGTGGGTTTTTATATTTACATAAGATTTTAGAGCTGTTAAACACAATCTCAAATTTTATTTTTTGCTTATTTAATTTTAGCCGACTTAATAATTGCCTCCAACTCAAACTGAAGATCTCTTTTTTCTTCTGAAGGCGCATAGGTAAATCCTTCCAGAATGAGCCAGCGATTGTTCGCTTCGTCTTTTACGGCGTAATTTACAAAAGGTCCCGCCATGTAAGCGTCTGTTATTTCCCATGTTCCTTTGGTGATGTAAGTTTCTTTCCCATCCAATTCTGAAGAAAATAAAAACGGGGAATACGCAGCTTCTGTGATAAATTTACTATTGTCTTCTACAGGTAACAACTCGGCTCCAATCGTGTTTCTAACCTTTATAATATCTGCCATGGCACTGTCTTTTCGGATAGCGTTTAAAGGGGCTTCGTAAATAAATATATTGGTGGTACCTGCCTCAATACTTTTTCTAAGCCAATAATAATCCCCTCCCGATTTTGCTACTCTATACGCAGTTGGCACTCTCAACGAAACACCAAATTCCTGTTGTAAAGTGTCCAGTTTCCGAAGTGATAGCTTAATTCTCTTTTGTTTTTCTTTTATTTCGGAAGCATAAAAGGCCGCTTTAATTTGTTCTTGATTTTTGTGAATTAAGGCGATAAGCTCTTCTGTAGTTGGTGCCGTTAAAAAAGCTCCAGTTTGCGGTTTTGCAAAACTGTTTGTATTTAAACTGAAATTGGTCGAGTCGCTTAACGTAGCATGTAAAAATATACGGTAACGTCGTGCGAAGTCTGTAAAGCTGGATGGTTTCATTTGTACCATTGAATACAGTGGTTCGTCTTGTGGGAGGCCATCTGCAGGGGCTGCAAAATATTCTCTAATAGCTTCTCCAACATCTCCATTCCAGAGCGCTTCGGGTGTTACAATTTGAAGAGAATTAATGTTTCCTACAGAGTCTGGTCTGTATGTGTTTGTTGAGCCTGAACCTTCATCACAAGAAGTAGCAATAAAAAATAGGCCTAATAAAGCAGCATAGATTGGTTTCATGGTTATAATTTGAAGAGAACGATTATCCTTTTTGGATTTTTAGTTTCATTCCCGGTTTCAGATTTGTACCACCAATATCGTTCCATTTTTTTAAATTGTCTACGCTTACACCAGGAAATTTTTGCGAAATGCTCCAGAGAGAGTCTCCATTTTTAACGGTGTAGGTTCTCTCATTGGTTGTAGACGCAGTATTTGATGCTGTACTTGAGGTTGTAGACTTAATAGGACTTCTTGAATGAATAGTTAAACGCTGTCCTATTCGTAATCGATTGTTTTTCAATCCGTTCCATCGTTTAATACTGGAAACCGAAACTCCATATTTTTCGGCAATTTTGCCTAAAAAATCCCCACTACGCACCCGATATCTAATTTTATTCTCCTCTTCAAAAAGTTCAGGTAATGGTTTTTCACGTTCCTCTAATTCTTTTTCCACATAGGCATAAATGGCTTGTTCATTGTTTACAAATTTTCCCACAGCATCTATAGGAAGACGAAGTACGTAGTTTTCGTCCTTTATAAAAGGAATAACATCTTTTTTATAGGAAGGGTTTAAGAATCGAACTTCGTCAATATCCAGATTGGTTACTTCGGCTACTTGCTGAAGGGTAATCATTTTTTGAACTTTAATGGTGTCTGTAGCAATATAAGGAAACTGGGGTCCATTGCTTTTAAAGCCGTGTTCTTCAGCAAATTCAAAAATATACATCGTTGCTAAGAATGCGGGTACATAACCAGCCGTTTCACGTGGAAGGTACTGTCTAATATTCCAATAATTGGTTTGTCCATTTGCTCTGCGTAACGCTTTTGCAACATTTCCAGGACCGCTGTTATAGGCTGCTAAAGCCAGGTCCCAATCACCCAGACTTTTTTCCAGGCTCTTAAGGTATTGACAAGCAGCTTCGGTAGCCATAATTGGGTCCGAACGTTCGTCTACATAGCTATTAACGTCTAGCCCAAACATTTTTCCTGTACTAAACATAAACTGCCATAATCCCTGCGCACCAACCCGCGATGTAGCTCGTGGTTCTAAAGCCGACTCCACAATGGCCAGATATTTCATCTCTAAGGGCAACCCGTGTTTGTCTAAAGCTTCTTCGAACATTGGAAAATAATAATCGCTTAACGCCATGAGTCGCGCCAATGTAGTACGCCTATTTTTTAGATAACCTTTGATTACGCTTTCAAGAGAAGTGTTGTATTCAACGTTAAAAGGAGTTCTAGCATTCAATTCCTCTAAGCGTTGTTTTAAGACTTCAGTTGGTAGTTCTTCGTATTCAACAGGTTCGTAGGTATCTTCTAGTACGCTACCATACATTTCTTGAAAACGGCCTGTGGTAAAAAGTTCCTTCAGCCAAATACTATCAATTTTTCTTGCACGCGCCATGTCTTCCAAACTGAAAACAAGCGTGTCTTTAATTTGCGTAGCAACTACAGTAGTTGGCAAGTCGCCAGAAACTGAAGTAACGGTTATAGCGTCTACTATTTGTAATTTTTTCTTGTGAATTGAATCTGTCGCTGGCTTTTTTTGGGCCAATAAACTAAGGCTGCCAAAAAGGGTAAGTAAGCTAAGGAAAACTATTTTCATAAGTAGGGAACGAAATTTTTTAAATTAAAGTATGCTCAAAAGTACTGAAACAATAAGATTGAGCAAATTTTTATGCTAGACTTCAATTTTAAAGTTTATTTAGTCCAAAAGAGCTTGTATTCCAGGCAGTGTTTTGCCTTCTAACATCTCTAACATAGCGCCGCCACCTGTTGAAACATAACTCATTTTTTCATTAAGATTAAATTGTTGTACCGCTGCTACCGAATCGCCGCCCCCAACTAAAGAAAATGCACCATTTTCAGTAGCTTTCGCAATGGCTTCCCCTAATTTAATTGTGCCCACAGCAAATTTTTCCATTTCAAAAACCCCAACCGGGCCATTCCATAAAATTGTTTTAGAATTGGCAATTACGTGAGCAAATTGTTCATTTGTGCGTGGACCGGAGTCTAGCCCCAACCAACCCTCTGGAATTGAATCGGCTGGTTCGCTGGTGGTATTGGCAAATTCTGAAAAACTATCTGCCGCAATTACATCGATGGGTAAATGAACCTCGACATTTTTATCTTTTGCTTTTTCCAAAATATCCAAAGCGGTATCCAATTTATCGTTTTCAACGAGAGAACTACCTACGTTTCCTCCTGTAGCTTTTATAAAAGTAAATGCCATTCCACCCCCAATAATGAGATGGTCAATTTTATCTAAAATATTTTCTATAACAGTAATTTTTGAAGACACTTTGGCTCCGCCAATAATTGCGGTAATTGGTGATTCACCGTTAGTAAGCACTTTTTTTACATTTTCAATTTCTGAAGCCAATAACATTCCGAAGCATTTTTTTTCAGGAAAAAAATCAGCTATCACTGTTGTGGATGCGTGTGCTCTATGCGCCGTTCCAAAAGCGTCATTTACATAATAGTCGCCTAGTTTTGATAGTTTTTCGGCAAAATCTCGATCTCCTTCAGTCTCTTCATTATAATAACGTAAATTTTCCAACAACAAAATTTCACCCGGCTTTAGATTTGAAACGGCCTCTTCTGCAGCAGAACCAATACAATCTTCAGCAAATTTAACCTGAACACCAAAGATTGAAGTTGCCGTTTTTATAACATGTTTTAGCGAAAACTGGTCTTCTTTACCCTTTGGACGACCTAAATGAGATAGTAATATACAGCATCCACCACTCTCCAAAATATTAAAAATGGTTGGCTTAGCGGCTTCTATCCTCGTAGCATCGGTAACTTCAAGGGTATCATTCAGAGGTACGTTAAAATCTACGCGCACCAATACTTTCTTATGATTAAAATTTACGTTTTCTACGGTTTTCATGCAACTTGTTTAAGACAACAAAGATACCATTTTTGTAATATAGAACGTACCTTGTCAATATCACTTAATTGCTTAGTTTTGCGTATGAATTTTAGGGAGGTCATTGGTCAAAAACATATTAAATCACATTTGTGTTCCACCCTCAAAAATGGGCGCATTCCTCATGCACAATTATTTGTAGGGCCTATGGGCGTTGGTGTTTTGCCTATGGCGATTGCCTATGCCAGTGAAATTCTCTGCCTACATACCCAAGAAGGGAGCCCAGAACAGGCGCTTTGTAGAAAAAAACTAGCTCGATTGGCGCATCCAGACTTACATTTTGTATTTCCAATAAATACAAATGAAAAAGTGAAAAAGCATCCTGTATCTGGGTTGTTTATGGAAGATTGGCGGATTTTTGTGAATGAAAATCCTTATGGTTCGCTTTTTTATTGGCTTCAGTCGCTTGGAATTGAAAACAAACAAGGAAATATAAATGTAGATGAAGCCGCCGATTTGCTAAAAAATCTTTCTCTGAAATCCTATGAAGGCGGTTATAAAGTAGTTATAATTTGGATGGCTGACCAAATGAACACACAATGTGCCAATAAAATCCTGAAATTGGTAGAAGAGCCGCCAGAAAAAACTGTGCTGTTACTATTAACAGAACAAGAGGAGCAACTTATTGGAACCATTCGATCTAGATGCCAAACACTTCATTTTCCTAGGTTGTCTGAAAATGATATTTCGAATCATCTTATCAATAAACTGACCATAAAAGATACTTTTGCCCAACAAATTGCACATAGAGCTGGCGGTGACTATCAGCGTGCATTACAACTTATGGAGCAGGATAGTGATGTATCTAATTTTGAAAAATGGTATGTAACCTGGGTACGCACGGCATTTAAGGCAAAGGGTAATAAAAACGCCATCCATGAACTTTTGAAATGGAGTGAAGATTTAGCGGGTGTTGGTCGTGAAACTCAAAAGAAATTCCTGAGCTATTGTATTGAGGTTTTTAGACAAGCAATGTTGAAAAATTACAAAGCAGACGCTCTTTTGTTTTTTGAAAGTACGGATGGAAGTTTTGATATCTCAAAGTTTGCACCTTTTGTTCATCAAAACAATATCTATGAGATTACCGAAGCGCTTGAAAATGCATCCTACCATATTGAAAGAAATGGAAATGCTAAATTGATTTTCTCTGATCTTAGTATTCAATTAACACGTCTCATCCATAGAAAAGAAATGGCATAAGTAAATTTGATTGTAATTTTCGAATTAATAGGCAATTCTTATGGAAAGAGCGCAATATTAAGCTGTTTTAAGCCTATTTCTCAGGACTTGCCAACATTAGACAGGCAGCTGGGTTAATTTCCACTCATTGCCTTTTAAATGACTATTTAGCGCTTTCTGAAGCAATATATCAAAGAAGAGTATTCTTTTGTCTGTTTTGCGCTCCTATTTGATTGAAATCCTACCCATAAAGCTTTTAGAGAAAATGTTTTCCCTGTTTTATATTTTTCAGACAATAAGCTCACATAAAACGAATCGAAAATCATTGGTTTTATAGAAATCAGGTTGAATAAGTTCTGTAATATTTTTGGTAATGAATTTTTAGAAAAATGCCAAAGGTGTCTCGGGACATCATAAGCAGCCCAATAATTTTTGTAGTATTGTGCATCATAACTTTTATAGTTGGGAACTGCAATCACCAAAACACCATTTTTATTCAAAAGTGCATGACACTTTTGAAGTACATCTCTGTAATCTGAAATATGTTCTAACACATGCCACATAGTGACGACATCAAATTTTTGGTTAGTGTAGCTATCAATTTTGCTTTCCAATAAAATGGATTTCTTTTTAGCCAGAGATCTTGCATTTTCATTTACTTCTACTCCAAAAACTTGCCAGTCCTTCTTATTTGCAGCCACTAAAAAGTCGCCAGTGCCAGCCCCAATATCCAATAATTTTCCTGAACCATGATTAAGTTTTTTTATCAACTTTACTTTCTTTTTTAAAGAATAGCCTTTTATAGTTTGGTACAAAAAGGACACCAAGCCACTTTTATTATCTGTATGCGAAATATAATTTTCACTTTGATAATATTTCTCTAAATCTTCATTTTCGGGACGCGGATTTGTTAGGAGCATTTCAAATGCTGGATCATACAACAAATGGAAATTTTCTCCAGAAACTAAATGATCTTTCGCTGAAATATAAATTGATTTTTCGGACAAAGCTATTGGTTGAGTAGTTAAGAAATATTGAGGCTTAAAATGTGTTCCACGTGAAACAAAGTTTTAACGCCCCATATATACTAGCATTACTGAAATGTCATTTGGAGAAACACCACTTATACGGCTCGCTTGAGAAACTGTTGCTGGTTGCACAGCCTTTAGTTTTTCCAATGCTTCATAGGACAAAGATTTCAATTTTGTATAATCGAAGTTTTTTGGGATTTTTATCCCTTCGAGCCTGTTTAATTTGTCGGCATTATTCTTTTCTTTTTGAATATAACCCGCATACTTAATTTGTATTTCAGTTTGCTCTAACTCTTCAAAGCTTAGTTCGTTTTCTTCTATATATTCTGAGACAGATGCTATTTTACGCATATCTTCCATCACGATTTCCGGGCGAGAAAAAAGCTTAAACATTTTATCACTTTGTTGCACTGTAGCGGATTCTTTTGATTCTAAAATAGGATTTACTTCAGTATGGGAAACACTGGTATCTTTAAAAAAATTCACAAAAGCGCTGCTATTTTGTTCTTTCTGTTCCATCTTTTTTAGACGTTCTTCAGAAGCCAACCCAATTTTATAACCTTTAGGTGTAAGTCTAAAGTCTGCATTATCTTGACGCAATAAGGTTCTGTATTCAGCTCTGGAGGTAAACATTCTATAGGGCTCTTCTGTTCCTTTTGTAATAAGGTCATCAATTAAAACACCTATATAAGCTTCATTTCTTTTTAAGATAAAGGGGTCTTTTTCATGAACCTTAAGGTGTGCGTTTATACCTGCCATTAATCCTTGAGAGGCCGCTTCTTCATACCCGGTTGTTCCATTAATCTGGCCTGCAAAATAGAGTCCTTCTACTATTTTAGTTTCCAATGTGTGTTGCAATTGTGTAGGTGGAAAATAGTCATATTCAATGGCATACCCCGGTCGGAAAAATTTTACATTTTCAAACCCCGCACATTGCTGCAAAGCTTTAAATTGAACATCTTCTGGCAAAGAAGTAGAAAAACCATTAATATAGTATTCTACTGTATTCCATCCTTCCGGTTCTACAAAAAGTTGATGCCTATCTTTATCTGCAAAGCGATTGATCTTATCCTCGATAGAAGGACAATATCTCGGACCAATACTTTTAATAGAACCATTAAACATAGGAGATCTATCAAATCCTTCGCGCAACAAATTGTGGACGGTTTCACTAGTATAAGACATGTGGCAGGGACGCTGCTTATTTAGTGGTTTTGTGCTGTCTAAGTACGAAAACTTTTGAGGGTTTTCATCTCCTGGTTGAATCGTCATTTTAGAAAAATCCAAAGACCGTCCATCAACCCTCGGCGGTGTCCCGGTTTTCATTCTCCCGGACTCAAACCCTAGATCTACTAGATCTTTAGTTATTCCGGTTGCAGCTCTTTCACCGGCCCTTCCTCCACCAAACTGTTTTTCACCAATATGAATTAATCCATTAAGAAAAGTACCATTGGTTAATACAACAGATTTCCCTCTTACCTCAAGACCTAATGAAGTTTTTACGCCAACAATTTTATTCCCTTCAGTAATAATACTAGAAACCATTTCCTGATAGAAATCTAAATTTTTAGTTTTCTCAAGCATCATTCTCCAGTCTTCTGCAAAACGCATACGATCACTTTGTACGCGTGGACTCCACATGGCTGGACCTTTAGATTTATTAAGCATTTTAAATTGTATTGCAGAAGTATCTGAAACTATCCCGCTGTAACCACCCAAAGCATCAATCTCACGCACAATTTGCCCTTTGGCAATGCCCCCCATAGCGGGATTACACGACATTTGCGCGATATTTTGTAAGTTCATTGTAATGAGCAGGGTTTTAGACCCTAAATTGGCAGCAGCAGCAGCAGCTTCAGATCCTGCATGACCACCTCCAACCACAATAACATCATATTCTGTTTGAAACATATATCAAATTGTTCCACGTGAAACAATCACGTTAGATTTAAAGTTGGCAAAGATACGTAAATATCTCACAACCAATAAGTTAAAAGCATAATTTATTGAATATCAGCAATCTAGAGGAAGTCCCTCCTGTCTAAGGCGTCATTTTCTGCCTTTCGCATATTTTCGGCTTCTTCATCTGATTTGTCTTTTAAGCCACAAAAATGTAGGACACCGTGTATAATGACACGGTGTAACTCGTTCGTAAAGCCCGTGTTGAACTCTTTGGCATTCTCGGCTACGCGATCTGTAGAAATATAGATTTCTCCATTAATTTGTCTTCCAAGAGAATTGTCGAAACTAATTATATCTGTGAGCGTATCGTGAGCTAAGAACTGAAGGTTCAGTTTGTGCAAGTATGCGTCATCACAAAATATGTAAATAAGCTCTCCTTCCTCAAAATTGCGGTTTACAATCTCGGTAGAAATCCACCTAGATAGTTCAGCTTCTTGGGTAATCTTGAAATTATTTTCAGAATAAAACTCAATCATTATCTTGCTTAAAATAATCTTGGACACGCTCTTTGTAGATAGGCTTTAAAGGAAGCGCTTCTCTGTTTAAAATTTCGGTTGTATTAAAATACTTTTTTACTTCTTCGGGATTTGTACGTAATAGGTTTGTGAACTGCTTTTTATTTGTAATAGATTCTCTACGGCTTTCTTGGCCTTGTTCAAAATCTGCTTTGTCCAATTTCAGTAATTCATATTGTAGGTTAAGCATTTTCTCCAGAGTACGTTCATTGAAACCTTTATCCAATAGTTGCTGCTCTACTTCTTCCATTTGACGAACTAAATTACCCCCTGCTCCATTTAAACCCTCTTTACTTAATTTATCTTGCAACTGTTGTCGTAATTGCTGTTGTTGTTTATAAATCTCATACAATTCGCCATTTAAATCTTCATTATATCCTTCTCCGTCACCATTTTCCCCATCACCGTCTTGACTTCCCTTTCCGGTACCGCCACCTTCGCCATTACCATCTCCTTGACCCTGGCCTTTTCCATCTTTACCCTGACCCTCACCTGGGCGACTATTTTCACCTTGAGACCCATTAGAATCACCAGACTGACCCTCTCCGTTTTCACCTTTACCGCTCTCTCCTTTATTGCCTTCTCCCTCTTTACCACTTTCACCTTCCCCTTTTTTCTGTCCCATACCTTCTTTCATCTTTTCCCCCAAACTCTCCTGTTTCTTGATAATATCTGGCAATTGAAACCCCTGGCCTTGTCCTTGGCCCTGACCTTGTCCTTTACCACTCCCTTGACCCTGACCCATACCTTGCATTTGGTTTTGCATACTGTTTAAAGCATCGCTCAATAAAATCGCCAATTCGTTTGCTCCAGTCACTGTATATTGTTGGTTGCTCAATCCTTGTCGCATTTCATTTTCGGCCAATCTCTCTAGGGATTTGTCTAGATTATATTGAACTTCTGTTAACGTTGAATTTATCGTCTCACTAATCATGGGGTTGCGTAACGACAACGAAAAGATACTATCATCTATATGCTGAAAATTTAGTTTTAAGTCGTTTTGAACATTTAATTTTTTACCAAAAACAGGGTTTCCATAATCCGTCACTTTGAAGTCTTCCATAACCGCCTCCTGTTCGAATGAAAATACCACAAGGTTGTCTAAAATTTGGCGTAGCATTTCGGCATCTTCCTCCATGCTATCACCAGAAGAAGCTTGCATCTGCATTTGCATTTGTTGGCCCATCTGTTTCATTTTCTGGCCCGCCTTCTTTTGGTTTTGCTTGGCGTCCTGCTTATTTTGTTGTTCTAAATTCTCAGTGGCTTTTTCCTGTTCTTGTTTTATTTCTTCTTCTGTTTTGGCATCTTCAGGAATATCCATGGGATCTTTCAATTTTTCGTTTTCTTTTTGGAGTTCATCCATTTCTTTTTGATACTCCTCAAACTTTTTATTTAATTCCTCCTGCTTCTCTTTGGTGTTTTTCTCATCAGATTCTTCAGCCAATTTTTCCTGCTCTTCTCCTAATTTGTAAATTTCTTCAGCAAGCTTTTCAGCCTTCTTGGTAACATAATATCTTTTAGTAAGTTCTAGCAATTGCTCCAAGTTTTTTTCTTGGTTTTTGTTTTGTTTGGAAAGTTTCTCCAGCTTTTCGGTCAAGTCTTCTTTGTTAATTTTTTCTTGAAGTTTCTCCAATTCTTCCAAAAGCTTTTCATTTTCTTCTAGCCGTTCCTGGTTTTCTTCCAAACGTTTCTCTAGTTGTTCTTTGAATGGATCTTTCTCTTCATTTTCTGGTTGAAAGTTCTCTAGGTTTTCTTTTAGTTCTTCTGAAAATTTCTTCATCATATCTTCCTGCTGCTTTTGGCGCTTGATGAAGTTTTCCAGTTTCTTTTTATCGTTATAATTAAGGTCTTTTTTCTCCTTCTGAAGCTTTGATAGCTCCTCTAAGGTTTTTTCCTGATCCTTTAGATCTTGCAACGTTTTATCCATTCCTTTAATGGACTTGTCCTGATTTTGCAATTGCTCGTTCTCTTCTTCATCTTTTGTCAACTTTCTGAAAGAATAAACCCCAGACTTACTAGACTTATAGTTATGAATAATATCATTGTCAAAAACTTCAAAATAATATTCATATGCGACCCCTTCTTCTAAAGGATATGCTCCTGGAAAGGTATATACAAATTGATCTACAGTAGTTTTATTTATAGGAAGAATTTCGGTTTGTTTTGCATCCTCTTCGCCTATGGGAAAATAAACTAGTCGTAACTTACTTAAACCATAGTCATCACTTACACGTCCCAAAAAATAGGTGGTCTGGCTATCTGTACTGTCTTGCTTGGACTGTACTTCAATTTCTGGATAAGCATCCCGTATAACTCCCAAACTAAAGGAGAGGTTTTCATAATCTTTGAGGAAATCGTTAGAGGTAGTAATGGCATAATCTAGCTTTCTAAAGACTCCCTTGTTATATGTAAATTCTTGTTCATTTACAGCAAAAAAGTAAGTGGTATCCTTGGTTTTAAGATGTACTGCTTTTGTATTTTTAGTATTTACTTTCCAGGTTACACGTGTACCTTCAGGAATGGTTGCGTTTCCTGTGCTTTTTAAAGTTTCGTCCTGTTTTCCAGTATAAGACGGATAGTTTAAAACCATTTCGAAAGCCACTAAAGATGGGGTTTTTAGAACATCCAGAGTGTACACCTTACTTTTTACCTTGTTTGCAGCTAATCTAAAATCTATTGGGTCTAGGGGCTGCTCGAAAGTGTGTTCAAAAACACCTGGCGCACTTTGTTTTAGATAGTAATTTTCGTCATTATAAACTATACTCGCATTTTCTGGGATTACATCACCTTCTGTTCTAATTTGCAAAGTGAAAGGTTTGTTTTCAACCGCAGTAAGATTATCATTCACTACATAAAAAGTAAATGGTGCTGGGGGTTCGTAGGCGGTTTCATAATTCACCACACGTTTATAACTACTGCTAAAAATATCTTTCTCACCAAAGAGGCTGAAGAGTATAAAAATGAAAATCGGAATCGCCGCATACTTTAAATACTTGGCATTCTTGTTAAAATTTACTGCTGTTGAAAAAGGTACTGGTTGTAATTCACTTGCTTTTTGGTCTATGCTTGCCACGAGAAGTTCACTTTCACGATAGTTCTGATTAAGTTGAATTACATTCAACAGTTTGTCGCTTACATTTGGGAAGTGATTTCCAATAATTTTTGCGGCTTCTTCTTGTGATATCCCGCTCTGTAATTTGAAAAGTTTTGCCAGTGGAAACGCAATAAATCGAACAAAGAGGCCTAATTCTACAACCACAAAGGTCCAAAATAATACCGTACGGCCAAAGGGACTCAACCATAGAAAATATTCAACAAGTAGCGTAATCAAAAAATAGAGCAATCCAATCGCAAAAAACAATATCGCACCCTTGATCAACTCATTGGTGTAATATTTTTTTATAAATTGTTCCAGCTTTTGCTGAATGATAATAAATGTGCTCATACATTGAAAGTGATTATTACTCCATAAAGTAATGTGTCGGTCTTAGCGCAGTCGAAGACTACTATATATATCGTAAGTTTAATACTTTTCGACTGCGCTTTATGTGACATTCGCAATAAAATATTTGAAACATCTTATTACTCATTGTCTAAACTTCTAAAATACAACTTTATTTTGTTTACAAACCTATCAAAAATAAGTCCAAAACACTGACCTTATGAAAGACTTAAAATACCTGGCCGCCTATTCCATTCCTTTAGCTGCTATTCTTGGACTTTTTCTGAAAGGAAACTGGACATTTTTCACCCCAGTTTTTGCCTTTGTAATCGTCCCCATTTTTGAAATACTACTCCCCGTTAAAACTGAAAACTTAAGCGCTAAACAAGTTTTAACAAAATTAAAAAATCCTCTTTTCGATGTGTTGTTGTATATAAATATTCCGCTGGTATACGGAATTGTAGGCTGGTTTTTATGGAGTCTCACCTGGTTTGAGTATTCTACTGCTGAATTAGTTGGGTTAACAATTTCGGTTGGAATTGCTGTAGGAGGTAACGGTATAAACGTAGCACACGAGCTTGGACATCGTAAAACACGCTGGGAAAAAACACTGGCAAAAATTTTATTGATTCCGGCTTTGTATATGCACTTTTACGTAGAGCATAATTATGGGCATCACCTTAACGCTGCTACAGCCGAAGATCCTGCAAGTGCGCGATACAATCAAACGGTATATTCCTTTTGGTTTACGTCTATGTTAAGGCAATATGGGAGTGCCTGGAAAATACAATTAAATTTACTAAATAGAGCCAATAAATCCTTTTTCAGCATTCAGAATGATATGTTATATTATACTATTATTCAATCCTTATATTTAGGAATAGTTGCGTACTTCTTCGGAACCTTTGCGGCAGTTATCGCAATAGGCATAGGGATTACCAGTGCAATTCTCTTAGAAACTATCAATTATATTGAGCATTATGGACTAAGCCGAAACAAAACCGAAAGCGGACGCTACGAGCGTGTGAGCGAGGTGCATTCCTGGAACAGCAACCACGTAATGGGGCGGGTTATTTTATATGAACTCACCCGCCATAGTGACCACCATTTTAAATCTACAAAAAAGTATCAAACATTAGACTTTCACGATGTGAGTCCTCAAATGCCTTTTGGCTATCCTACGTCTATGCTATTGTCTTTAGTGCCGCCTTTGTGGTTTGCTATAATGAACAAGCGGATTCCTATGGAGATGAAACCCATCTCCTAAAATCCAAAAAAAAAAATTCCAAAACCAAAAGCTATACTTTAAGAATACTATTCTATAACTATTCTAACCGATTCAGAAACACCTCCCGCAATTATTTCTACTAAATAAACTCCGGTTTTTAGGTTTTCGTTTACGTCTATTTTATTGGTATTGAAGTAGTCTATCGTGACTATTTGTCGTCCTAAAAGATCGACGATATTAATGCTTACGCGTTCTTGAATTTCAGTAAAAGAGATGTCGAAGATTCCGTTGTTTGGATTTGGGTAGAGGTTGAATTTTGAAGAAATGGGCTTAAAAGTAGATAAGATGGCTCCGTCATTAAAGATACTTGCTTTACCAAAAGAATTAAAATTTAAAGCACCCACGACTACTCTATTACCTTCTTGATTAATCGCTACTCTTGATCCAAATCCACCAGACGGGTTATTATCAGTAAGAGTGTTGTTTTTTTGTTGCCAGTCTCCAGAGCTAAGGGTATAAAGTCTCGCCGAAACACCATCTCCAATAACTATGGTGTTTCCTTCGCCGTTCAACTCTAGGGAACTGCCAAATAATGTGCTTTCTGAATTACTTGTGATAGGACTTCCTATTATACCCCATTGATTATTCTGGAATTGAAAAATTCGAACCTGTCCCATTTTGTTATTTAGATCATATTTAAATGCTCCAACAGCTAGTACACTTCCATCATTATTTAAATTAATAGAAGAGCCTGCCTCTGGTCTAACTAAGCCCAATCTATCGCCTGCATTCTCTCCAAAAATAGCTTCCCCTATTTGTTGCCACATATTGTTTTGTAACATAAGAGTACGAACTTTTCCAGCAAACATTGAACTTTCACTATTTGTTGGTTCTGCGACGGCGATCACACCCCCGTTTGCTGCAATAGATACAGACATAGTGGAGCCGTCTGGACTATTGATATCTTGCCCTATTTGAACCCAACCTGTTGCTTGCAATTCATAAACACGCGCATATCCATTCTCTACAGTTATAGGGTTGATTTTCGATGCACTAACGATAATTCTATCTCCAGTAGCGGCTATATCTACACTCGTACCAAATTTATCTCCTTCATTGTCTCCTAGAATTGTTTGTCCTAATTGTATCCAACTTCCATTTTGAAATTCAAAAACACGCACAGCTCCTTCGTCGGAAGTATTTAGATTTGAAAAAGGATTTCCAAAGACAAATCTGTTACCTTCAGCATTCAATACCACATTGCCAATATTTCCAGCATTATTTGTACCCTCTACACCAGCTACTGTTTGTCCAATTTGAGACCAACTACCTGCAGTAAATTCATAAACCTGCGCCTCACCACTTGCACCATTATCTACTTGCCCATTAAAAAGAGCAACTCTATTGCCTAAAGCGTTTAACGAAACATCAGCCCCATAAATACTCCCTTCGGCTGGCCCAATAATATCTTTTCCAACTTGCACCCATTGCCCAAAGCTATGTGTAGAAACGAATAAGAAAGTAAATAAAAGTAATATATTTTTCATCTTTTAAATTTTCGGCGAAGATAAAGAATTCATTGATTAACTGTTACGGTTTCTGTACCTTTGTAGACTAGTTAAAATGTTGAAAATTTAACTTTTTTCTTATATCCGGGAAAGAAAAAAATATTATTTATGTCTAAAAAAGTACGCGTACGTTTTGCTCCCAGTCCAACTGGCCCCTTACATATTGGTGGGGTACGGACTGCTTTATTTAACTATTTATTTGCCAAAAAACACGGGGGTGATTTTATTATTCGAATTGAAGATACCGATCAAAACAGATATGTTCCGGGTGCCGAAGACTATATTATTGAGGCCCTAAACTGGCTTCATATGAAAGCTGATGAAGGTCCTGTTTCCGGAGGCGATTACGGTCCGTACAGACAAAGTGAGCGCAAGGGTTTGTACCGAAATTATGCAGACCAACTTTTAAACAGTGGAAACGCCTATTACGCTTTTGATACCTCCGAAGCTCTAGACGTACATAGAAAGCAACATGAAGCCGAAGGTAAAACTTTTATCTATAATTGGCACAACCGCTTAAAACTAGACAACTCTCTGGCGCTTTCTGAAGCGGAAGTAAAGGCAAAATTAGACGCAAATGAAGACTATGTTATCCGCTTTAAAGTACCTCAAGACGAAACCTTATCCTTATCTGATATCGTTCGTGGAGGAATGCAGGTTGAGACAAACGTGTTGGATGACAAAGTGCTTTTCAAAAGCGACGGCATGCCTACCTATCACTTAGCCAATATTGTGGATGACCATTTAATGGAAATAAGCCACGTAATTCGTGGTGAAGAATGGCTGCCTTCACTGGCATTACATATTTTGCTGTACCGTGCTTTTGGCTGGAAAGCGCCTCAATTTGCACATTTACCCTTATTGATGAAACCTGTTGGCAAAGGTAAATTAAGCAAGCGGGATGGTGATAAAATGGGCTTTCCCGTATTTCCATTGGAGTGGAAAACAGCAGATGGCGACAACTTCTCTGGTTA
This sequence comes from uncultured Flavobacteriaceae bacterium, assembly GCA_963799365.1. Taxonomy (GTDB): domain Bacteria; phylum Bacteroidota; class Bacteroidia; order Flavobacteriales; family Flavobacteriaceae; genus Marinirhabdus. The sequence goes on along the minus strand of CAWCWV010000001.1, from coordinate 144,631 downwards.
CCGAGAAGATGGTTATTTAGCCGAAGCCGTGTTAAATATGCTGGTATTTTTAGGATGGAACCCAGGAACCGAACAAGAAATTTTCAGCTTGGAAGAATTGATTGCGGCTTTTGATCTAGAACGCGTAAATAAATCTGGTGCTAAATTCGATCCTGAAAAGACAAAATGGTTCCAGCATCATTACTTTCAAGAAATGGATGAAGGCCTATTGACGGCACAGTTTAAGAAGTTTTTGGAAGATAAAGGGGTTTCATCCTCGATTGATGTTTCGGTTATTGTTCCGCTTTTAAAGGAACGCGCAACTTTTGTGCAAGACCTTTGGGGGCAAGGGAGTTTCTTTTTTGAAGCGCCTCAAGCATACGATGAAAAGGCTGCAGGAAAAGCCTTTAAAGAGGACACAAAAAAAATCCTTCAGAAAGTTATCGTGTTGTTGAATGCTACAGAAGATTTTTCAGCCACAAACATTTCAGAACATATAAAAGGTTGGATTACTGAAAACGAAATAAGTTTTGGAAATGTGATGATGCCTTTACGTTTAGCGTTGGTTGGTGAAATGAAAGGACCAGATGTGTTTGAAATTATTTCAATTTTAGGGAAAGAAGAGGCTGTTTCAAGGGTTGAAAAAGCAATTGCTTTTATTTAAAAATAAACAACAGCCATTATTAAAATAGTCGAGCTGTTTCCTTTAAACTCATCCCCAGAGGGATTCTCTAAATTTTGATCGTTTAATTTATTGAACATGTTGGTAACTCCATATTGATATTGAGCGCTTAATCTAAAACTTTCCAGGCCTACGGTAGCACCTCCCATTACGTGAAAGTTTATGGGGCTAATATCTTCAATGTCTTGTGCTCTCAATGTAGTATACCCATCCAGAATGTAGTTTTCTAACCGCTCGCTATCCACTTTCATATTTCCATTTATGTTTAGGATTGGTCCAAATTCAATACTAAAATGGTGTTGGACAATATTGTAACTTCCTAAAAAATTGAGCTGTACATTGGGAATGGTATAGGTAATAAATTGCTTGTCCGATGGTGACGTAGTTAGCGGCGCTCCTAAAACTCCCACTTTATTACTAAAAAATGTAAGTCCGTAGATCAAATCGAAGTTACCTCTAAACGATCCTCGTGTTGTAAACCCTGCGGCAAAACCCGCTTGTTGCTCTGTCACAAAATTGGAGGTATTAATATCAAATAACGAGACTCCTCCTTGAACCCCCAGTCTATTATACTCGTTAAAGTTTCTTTGTCCAATAACGGTTGTACACATGGCGAGTGCAGTGGTAACAAAAAAGAGGTTTCTTAGACTCATCATGAGTTGCGATTTTGAAGCCAAAAGTAGCTTTATTTTCGTATCTTGAACGGTATAAATTAACTAATATTTTAGCATCATGAACGTATTTCTAATTCTATTGGTTCCATTAGGAATCATTCTTTTCTTTTTAATCCTCTCTTCCTTTTTCGTAGTAAAGCAACAAACAGCGGCACTTATCGAGAACTTCGGAAAGTTTAGCAGCATCAGAACTTCTGGGCTTCAGTTTAAGATTCCTGTTGTACAGCGTATTTCTGGACGGGTTAATTTAAGAATTCAGCAATTGGATGTACTCGTTGAAACTAAAACAAAAGATGATGTGTTTGTAAAGCTAAAAATTTCAGTACAATTTCAAGTACTGCGAGAAAAGGTATACGATGCTTTTTACAAACTTCAAAATCCGCACGACCAAATTACCTCATATGTTTTTGATGTAGTACGTGCCGAAGTGCCTAAAATGAAATTAGACGACGTTTTTGAACGAAAAGATGATGTTGCTATCGCAGTAAAATCTGAACTAAACGATGCCATGAGCGATTACGGATATGATATTATTAAAACCCTAGTTACCGATATTGATCCAGACATACAGGTTAAAGCTGCAATGAACCGGATTAACGCTGCAGAGCGTGAAAAAGTAGCCGCTGAGTATGAAGCGGAGGCAGAACGTATTAAAATAGTAGCAAAAGCCCGTGCAGAAGCCGAAAGCAAGCGTTTACAAGGACAAGGAATTGCAGACCAACGCCGAGAGATTGCTCGCGGACTCGAAGAAAGTGTGGATGTGTTAAACAATGTGGGGATAAACTCTCAAGAAGCTTCCGCATTAATTGTAGTGACACAGCATTACGATACGTTACAGAGCATCGGGGAGGCAACCAACACCAACTTAATACTACTTCCTAACTCTCCACAAGCAGGAAGCAATATGTTAAACGATATGATTGCTAGTTTTGTAGCCAGCAACCAGATTGGTGAACAGATGAAAAAAACCAATGCCGCTAAAGGGATAAGCTCTAAAAATAAAAAAAGTACGCCACCGCCTGCCACAGATGAGGATGTACAGTATTAATCCTAGACTTAAAATTACTATTTAAAGAAGCCTGTTCTCTCGTAGAAAACAGGCTTTTTTATTGGGGATAAAATTTGTTTAGTTGTCTTTATATTTTTGTAGCAACCTACCTATTGCAAAAGATGCTATAGGCGTAAGTAATTTAATTAGAACAGCACTGGTAGCAACACCTCCTAAGATCGCAGTGGCAATTTTACCTGGTGTTAAGCTATCCTTAGCTTCGTTCAGGCTTAACTTTAATTCTTCTTTATCAATTTCAGAACGTAAATACGCTCGTTTTATATCTTGATCAAGCTCTTCAAACGTGGTGTATTTTTTTCTCATGGGATCTCATTTTCATTTGGCAATTTCGCCTCATTAAAATCTTCAAGTGAGACATCATCTTCAAACATATGCTCTTCTTTTTCTGAATTTTCCACTACAAATTCTGAAAATTTTGATAGTATTCTTTTATCTATATGTTTTTTTCCGAAAAATAATACTGCCAGAAAAATGAGCAGATACACACCACCAACAATAAAGAAACCGAATAACATGCTTTCCAAAATGCGACCGAGCCACATTGCTATTCCGAAGGAAAAAAACATTAGGAACAACATAAAAATACCTCCCAAAACCAACAAGTTGATTAGGGATGTGGCAAATTTCATGGCATTCTTAAAAAGGCGAAGTTTATAGTACTCCGTCGAATTTTTAATATACTCTTGAAGCTTGTTTCCCGACTCGCTTAGGTTTTCTGAAAGCATTTTAAAAGCCATACTTAGACAGTTGCTTTTTTAGCTGTAGCCTTTACTTTATTTACAGTTACGTCCTTTTGTAGCTTAGCATTTTGCTTGCGTAATGCTTCTAATTTATCTTCCATTGCCAGTAAAATATCATCTGCTTTATGGCTTGCTGAAGATAAAGTGTCATCTAATTTTTGCTGAAAATTATACTTTGCTTTTTGAGCTTGTTCAGTTAAGTTAGACTTCGTATCGTGGTATTGTTTGTTCAATTTTTTCTGAGCTTTTTTGCGCTCTTTATCAATTTTACTTCGCGTATTTGAGCCCTTATCTGGGGCATATAAAATACCAATTCCGGCGCCTATTGCTGCTCCGGTTAATAATGCGAGTAAGGTTTGTCCTGTATTTGATGCCATGTTCGTTGTTTTTTAAGTTAATTAATTTGTTGTTTCAAACAAAGATAGTTTAACAAATATCTAAGCGTTGTTAATAACCGGTTAATACCCAAATTACAAATGATAAAGATTTCTTAAAAACAATCGTTTCCTGCCAAATTCTCTTAAAATTTTCAGAAAAGAGGGGGCTAGATTCTTAAAATTTTAGTTTCTAACTGTCTATTTTTGTCCAAGAATCTCTGAGTGCCACCGTACGATTAAATATAAGTTTTCCTTCCGTTGAATCTTTATCCAGTGTAAAATATCCCAATCGCTGAAATTGAACAGTATCTTCTGGATTGAGGGTTGCCAAACTTGGTTCTGCATACCCAGTTATAACCTCTAGAGAATTAGGGTTTATAAACTCCATAAAATCCTTGTCTTTATGGGTGTCTGGAGAAGATTCTGTAAACAATCGGTCGTATAAGCGTACCTCAACCCGCAATGCGTGTGCTACTGATACCCAGTGCAAAGTACCCTTTACTTTACGCAAGGATGCTTCAGTGCCAGTACCACTTTTACTTTCGGTGTCGTAGGTACAATGAACCTCTATAATTTTTCCTGCTTCGTCTTTTATTGCTTTTTCGGCTTTAATAATATAGGCATTCTTCAATCGAACTTCTCCGCCTAATTTTAATCTAAAAAACTTTCGGTTGGCCTCTTCTTTAAAATCGTCCTGTTCTATATAAATCACACGAGAAAATGGAACTTTTCTACTTCCTGCAGCATCATCTTCTGGATTATTTTCAGCTTCAAGCCATTCATCCTCGCCTTCAGGATAATTAGTGATAACCACTTTTAACGGGTCTAAGACTGCCATCACCCGGTCTGCTTTTTTATTTAAATCTTCTCGCACATTAAACTCTAAATGCGAAACATCTATTAAATTCTCCCGTTTTCCAACCCCTATACTATCGGCAAAATTCTTAATAGAATCTGCGGTGTACCCTCTTCTTCGTAAACCAGAAATAGTTGGCATCCTGGGGTCATCCCACCCAGTCACAACACCCTCTTCCACTATTTTTGCCAACTTTCGTTTACTCACAACAGTATGGCTTAGGTTTCTCCGGGCAAATTCTCGTTGCTTAGGCCTTAGCTTATTACTATCGTGTACTTGGTCCAAAAACCAATCGTAGAGTTCTCTATGGGGTAAAAATTCAAGCGTACAGAAACTATGAGACACTTGTTCTATATAGTCACTTTCGCCGTGAGTCCAATCGTACATGGGGAAGATTTTCCAATCTGTGCCTGTTCTATGATGCGATTTGTGCAAAACACGGTACATCACCGGATCTCGCATTAACATATTGCTAGAGGTCATATCTATCTTAGCGCGTAATACGTGGGAACCTTCTGCGGCTTCACCGTTTTTCATTTTTTCAAAAAGTGCTAGACTTTCCTCGACAGGGCGATTTCTAAAAGGACTCTCCGTTCCTGGCTCACTAGGAGTTCCTTTTTGGGTCGCAATTTGTTCTGAGGTTTGAGAATCGACATATGCCTTACCATCTTTTATAAATTGAACCGCCCAATCATACAATTGCTGAAAGTAATCTGATGCATAACACTCGTTTGCCCATTCAAAACCCAACCAAGTAATATCTTTCTTAATAGCGTCTACAAATTCCTGTTCTTCTTTCGCTGGATTTGTATCATCAAACCGAAGGTTCACTGGCGCATCATAACGCAATCCCAAACCGAAGTTCAAACAAATAGAAGACGCATGCCCAATGTGTAAATACCCATTAGGCTCTGGTGGAAAACGAAATTGGAGATCTTCTTTAGCATAGGACGCATTTAAATCGTCTTCTATAATATGTTCTATAAAGTTAAGAGGCTCTTTTTCTTCTGTCATAATGTTGAAAATATGTACAAAGTTAATGAAAAACGCCCCTATTAGGATGCATTCCTCTCGCTAAAAAGTAATCGCTGGCTGGAAGAAAGAGTGAATTACAGTTATCTTTACCAAAATTGTAATTATGAGTACTATTCATCTTAAAAACGTGCGGATTTTTACCAATCACGGTTGCTTGATTGAAGAAGAAAAAATTGGAAGTGATTATTTGGTAAACCTCACTGTAAAAGCAGATTTAAGCAAAGCTACGAAAACCGATAGCCTAAGCGATACGGTAGATTATGTGCATTTACAACATATTATTAAAACTGAAATGGCGCAACGCAGTAAGTTGTTGGAACAGGTGGGACAACGTATTCTGGATCGTATTTTTATTGAAATTCCTTTGGTAAAAAAAGCGAAAGTTTCAATTTCAAAAATGAATCCGCCTATTGGTGGTGATGTTGCAGAAGTTGTGGTTACTATAAAAGATAAAAAAGGTGATTTGTGAAATTATTCAAGTGAGTTAATCTTAGAAGAGTATTCGAAAATTGAAACATTTCAAAATACAATAACAAATTAAGTTTAGGCTTTTATATTAAATTTCTATATTTGCCGTGCAATAATGGCATCATGGCCGAGTGGCTAGGCAGAGGTCTGCAAAACCTTCTACAGCGGTTCGAATCCGCTTGATGCCTCAATAAAAATCCAGCTCTAGGGCTGGATTTTAAATTTTAAACTATTTAATATCAATTACTAATGAAATTATCCTACTTAATTATTATTGCTCTTTTTACGCTTTTTTTTCAAAGTTGTGCCTCCTCTTACAAAGTTAGTGACCCCGCAACACGAACTTATTTATCTAATGACACCCAAGAAGGAGTCACTTTAAATTATAGATATAACATTCTAAATAAAAAATACGCTAAAAAAGAAAATAAAAAAGGAATTAAACTCTTGGCCGTTCGCATTGAAAACAATTCAGAATCGTTTTACACAATAGGCAGAAATCTAACGATAACCAATGGTAAGGAGTATGAATATACCCTCATTGAAAACGAAATGGCTTTTAAACAACTAAAGCAGAAGCCGGCTACCCACCTTTTTTATCTATTATTAACTCCGCTAAACATATTTTCTACTACAAACCAATCCAATGGAGTACAAACCACAGAGACTATTTTCCCTATTGGTTTAGTGCTGGGGCCAGGTATTACAGCCATTAATATGATTACAGCAGGATCTGCCAATAAAAAATTCAAAAAGGATTTAATGGATCACAATGTATTGGGTAAAACCATTAAACCCGGAGAAACCTTAGATGGGTTATTAATTATCAATAGTGAGACTTTTGAAAGTTTGAAGCTGAAATTGAAATAACAATTTCTGATAAGAATTAAATCCAGCCCTCAGGCTGGATTTTTTTTCCAATTTGAATCATTGAATATCACTAACGTTTTCTTCTAATGGTGGAATAGGCTTATCTGTGGGAAGCTGGTTTGTAGGTATTTGTTCTAAACCTCGCTGTACTTGTGACGGGAAAATTCCTTCAAACAACAAAAACAAGCCAAAAGAAGTAATTAAGATGCTCACCCACTTCTTAGTTTTGAAAATAACTCTTGGGGTCATTTTGTTTTTCAATTTTTTTGCTAAAATAATTTTTAGTAGATCCGTAGCGAAAAATGTTATGAGGACAGTACTTAAGAAAAGAACAACCCCTTCTTCTGAAGTGGTTAATGCATTTGCCATTATAATGGTTCCAATCCACCCTGCGAGAACTCCGAAATTCACAAAATTCAATAAAAACCCCTTTAAGAATAGCCCACCGAGATTCTTTTTTACTGAAACAGCATAATGCTCACGAACAATTTTAATAAGATTCCGGGAGGTTCTTATATAGGAAATCACGCCATAAGCAATCAATACAGCTCCTCCAAAAATAAGTAATCCAGGATCGTCTTTTACGCGTTCCAAAATTTTACTTGTACTAAAATAGGCGATTACAATAAAGATAATATCGGCCGTCATGGCACCCAAATCGAAAAAAACACCAGCTCTAAATCCTTTAGTAATACTGGTTTCAATTAGGGTAAAGAAAACCGGGCCTACTGCAAAAGCAAGTAAGAAACCATAGAACGCCGCATAGCCTATACCATCAAACATACTTGTAAAAGTACAAAGATTTAAGGGTTTGTTATGGAGCTTCTTTGATAACTTTCACACGCCCGCCAAACAATTTATTCTGGTCTATTACTTTAGGATTACCGTATACAAACACATCACCACCTGCTTTTATATTAATTTCGGCAAGCTCGCTTGCATTGATTTCTGCATCGCCTCCTGCTTTAATTTTTACTTTGGTGGTTTCTGTTATCAGATCTTTTCCTTTTAAAACACCCCCTGTATTAATGTGTAAGTCATGTGTTATTGCAGTTCCATTTACCTGAATTTTGCCACCCGTAACAGCTTTTGAAATCAATTCATTCACTTCAACAATAACTTTTATCTCGCCACCTTCTTGTGTTTTAAGTTTTAAGACATCTCTTGTTATACTATGGTCGCTGTTAATTTTTGTACCTTCGTTCGCATCTATAATAGCTAAATCTTTGTAATATACAGCAACTGAGGTATTGCTACCGCTAAATAGTTTTGAAGTCTCCATTCTAATTTTTAGCACACCGTCTTTGTTACTAAGAGAAATATCCTGCGCATCTTTTCCCGTGAGCACGACCTTGTTTTCTTCAGCAGGGATAAGATTTACATAGATTAAATCGTATACTTTTACTTCGGTGAAGTCGCCCATTTGTTTTTCTATGGAATTTTGAGCGAATATTGATAGACTTCCCAAAAATAGCAGGGAAAGGAAGCTGGTTTTCATTTCTTACATATTTAATGTTATACTTTTTATAAGTAGTAGGTATTTGAGTTTTGAAGAAATATAAGATATAAACCCTACCCCTTAAAATGCCCTAGCATTGTAAAATCTAAATGTTTCTTCACTAAATCGGCATTTTTGACTTTTACCAAAACTTCGTCGCCTAGGACATATGCGTTTTGAGTCTTTTTACCAACTACGGCGTAGTTTTCTTTATCAAACTCGTAATGATCGTCGTTTAGGTCTTGCAGCCGGACCATTCCCTCACATTTATTAGAACTAATTTCTACGTAGATGCCCCATTCTGTTACACCTGAAATTACGCCTACAAATTCTTCATCTTTATGGTCTTGCATGTATTTTACCTGCATGTATTTGATGCTGTCACGCTCTGCATTGGTCGCTAGGATTTCCATTTCGGTGCTGTGTCTACATTTATCTTCATAGGTTTCTTCTTTGGCGCTGTCTTTTGTGTCCAGATAACGCTGTAGTAGTCTATGCACCATCACATCTGGGTAGCGTCTTATGGGAGAAGTAAAGTGCGTATAATAGTCGAATGCCAAACCGTAATGTCCTATGTTGTTTACAGTATATTGGGCCTTGCTCATAGTACGAATTGCAATGGTATCTATCATATTTTGCTCTTTCTTACCATGTACATCTTTTAAGAGCTTATTCATAGACGCAGCAGTAGTTTTCTTATCTCGAGTATCCATTTTATATCCAAACTGGCGAATAATGTTTTGTAAGGCAGCAATCTTTTCCTCATCTGGTTCGTCGTGCACCCTGTAAACAAATGTTTTCTTCGGACTTTGTTTACCAATAAATTCGGCTACACTTCGATTGGCGAGAAGCATAAATTCTTCAATAAGCTTATTAGCCTCTTTACTTTCTTTGAAGTAAACACCTTCCGGATTGCTTTTTTCATCGAGAATAAATTTCACTTCTAATTTATCGAAACTAATCGCTCCGGCGTGCATTCTCTTTTTGCGGAGAATTTTTGCCAAACGATCCATTTCTACAATCGCTTGAGCAATAGGTTCAGTGATGGTATATTCTTTTTCTGTAATGGAAATATCAGCCGGAATAGTTCTGTGTTCTTTAGGAATACTATCTCCAAATTGCAGGTTGAGTGGACTAGAAGCCTCGATAATTTCTTGTGCTTCTTCATAAGCAAAACGAGCATCACTATAAGTTACAGTTCTTCCAAACCATTTATTTACTACTTCCGCTTTTTTGTTGATTTCAAATACTGCTGAAAAAGTATATTTTTCTTCATTTGGACGCAACGAACAAGCATTATTTGATAAAATTTCTGGTAACATAGGCACCACACGATCTACCAAATATACAGATGTTGCACGCTCATACGCCTCATCATCCAAAACAGTACCTGGTTTTACGTAATGTGATACATCAGCAATATGAATTCCTATTTCATAGTTACCATTTTTCATCACTTCAAAACTTAACGCATCATCAAAATCCTTTGCGTCTTTTGGATCTATGGTAAAGGTTAACGTTTTTCGCATATCGCGACGTTTTTTAATCTCTTCTTGTTGAATGCTGGTATCTAATTCATTGGCATAGGTTTCAACCTCATCAGGAAATTCATACGGCAATCCATATTGTGCAAGAATTGAATGAATTTCAGTATTATGTTCACCTGGTTTTCCAAGTACCTTTATAACACTTCCTAATGGAGATTCGCTATTATTTTCCCAACCCTCCATTTTAACCAGAACTTTGTCTCCATTTTCAGCTTTATTTATTTTGCTTATGGGTACAAAAAAATCGGTGTACATATTGTAACCCTGACATTCAACAAAAGCAAATTTTTCTGATACCTGAATAGTACCCACAAATTCAGTTCGTTTGCGCTCTATTATTTTGGTGACTTCTCCTTCCATACGTCCGCCACGTTTTCTATTAAAAACGTAAACTTCCACGATGTCTCCATTTAAGGCTTTATTTAAATTTTTATTTGAAATTTTTATATCGTCTTCTAGGTCCTCTACAATTACAAAACCACGTCCGCGACCTGTAATGTCCATTTTTCCAGTATAATAATTTTTGGAAGGGGTTAGTATATATTTTCCTCGTTCTATCTCCTGGATGTCTCCTTTTCCTTGTAGTTCTTTCAGTTTTTTTGTGATTTGATTTCTACTATTAGGGTCGTCAAGACCAAGCTTAGCAGCAATTTGTTTATAATTAAAGGGTTCCGAGTGGTTTTTTCTTAATATTCTCAAAATATCGTTACTCAATCCTTCTATTTTATTGTTTTTATTTCTCCGTTTGTTACGTTGCGGCATAGTTATTTGTTAAGATTCGTAAAAGTACTATTATTAACACAACCTTTCGTTTGCATTATGAAAGATTTAGTACCTTCACTACGACCCTATTAAGCACAGGGTTACAGGTTTTATTTTCCAATATATGAAAGACTATCAGGTTATTGCAATTTTCACGTATGCCAGTGAATACACAGTGTTGCGACATTTATTGCAACAGGCCGATTTGCGTTTTGTTTTTCAGAATGAAACCATGATCAGCGTTCTTCCGTTTCATAGCAACGCAATTGGTGGAATTCGTCTTATGGTACACCATGAAGATGTCAAGGAAGCTTCTGAAATTCTAAGTAATTTGAACAATCCTTCTGAACTTAGGATAGTTTGATTTGCTAACTGAAATGTTTACCCCCGGCCCTAAAGGGAGCATTTCAGAAGATCATAATATATTGATTAACAATAAACCACTCAATTTCTTGTATTCAACGATTGACATAGAAACGAAAGGAATGCATTTCAATAGATAATTTCCGTTTTTGTCTTACTAAACTTGTCCAAGCATTTCTCTTTTTAAATTTTTTAAAATATTAGTAGGCTGAGCGGAGTCGAAGTAGACTTATCAGACTTGTCAACATATATACAATCATATTTTCTTTTTCTTTAACTATTTAAAAATTAAATGATGTTTATGATAGCATGTTAACATGGGGTATAACTTTTTTAAAGTTTGTTTTTAATTCAACTTACTACCATTTCTATACGTGTTGTTAACATACTTTTAAGAGAATAAGATCCTTTAGAATGAAGAGATTATAATATCCTATTAACAGCTGTTCATAACCTATGTTGACAACCTAATTTTAATAAGATTATTAAAATCTTTTGTTTGGAAACTATCTTTTAATGAGGATAACTCTGCTACAAATATCATAGTTATATTTTGTAGAATCCAATTAAAAGAACATATGGAAATTCCTTTCTAACCCCGCAACTTTTTTTGTGCTTTTCGAACATACAAATATGAACAAAGTTGTTAACTAAACTTTGAAATTAGCGTTAAGAAAAGGTTAGGGTTGAAATTCAATTATATAGAGAAGAGGTGTTTTAATTTTAAATACATAGTATCTTTGTTAAAAAGATACTTACCATGAAAATAGCCATAGGAAATGATCACGCAGGACCCGAATATAAATTTGCTGTTCTTGAACTTCTGGAAGCAAGAGGCATTGAAATAACCAACTTTGGCACCGATACCTTAGATAGTGTAGACTATCCAGACTTTGCAAATCCTGTAGCAAAAGCAGTAAATAGCGGTGAGGCAGATTTCGGTATATTAATATGTGGAAGTGCTAACGGTGTGGCAATGACCGCAAATAAATATGCAAACGTTAGAGCAGGAATATGCTGGAATAAAGAAATTACTTCCTTAACAAGGCAACATAACAACGCAAATATTATTTGTATTCCAGCTAGATTTACATCACTTCAACAAGCAGTAGGCTTGGTAGAAACTTTCTTGGATACCGAATTTGAAGGTGGTAGACACCAAAACCGCGTAGCAAAAATAGGTTGCTCTTAACTATTATTTATTAAAGTACTTTGTACTTTTATTTTCTATTACAATTGAATGGCTTTTTAATATTCAATAGCTAATAAAAATATATTTCATTATACTGGAAGAAAAGAATAATAATGGCACATTCCCATACTCATTTACACGACCATAATAACCTAAAAGGTAGAAAACTTCTTCTTTCTATTGGGTTGAATATTATTATTACAGTAGCACAAGTAATAGGAGGTCTAATTTCAGGAAGCCTTGCTTTGCTAAGTGATGCATTGCATAATTTTAGTGATGTGCTGTCATTAATTGTGAGCTACATTGCAGATAGATATTCTAAAAAGGCAGCTTCGTTCGATAAAACATTTGGATATAAACGTGCTGAAATTATTGCAGCATTTGTAAATGCTTCCACTCTTTTAATCGTTGCGGTGTATTTAATCTATGAGGCGGGAATTCGTTTTATGAATCCACAAGAAATTGAGAGTGGATTGGTAATTTGGTTGGCATTTTTAGGAATTGTTGCTAACGGCTTTAGTGTTTTGTTACTGAAAAAGGATTCTAAAGAAAATATGAACATGCGTTCTGCCTATTTACATTTATTAACAGATATGTCGGCCAGTGTAGCTGTTTTGATAGGCGGTTTGTTGATGAAATATTTCGGGTGGTTTTGGGTAGATAGCCTATTAACTGTATTCATTGCTATTTATTTAATTTTTATGGGATACGACTTATTGAAAAGTAGCTTTAAAATTTTAATGCTTTTTACACCAGATGATATTCAACTTGAAATATTAAGAGAAACAATTTCCGAGGCGCCCGAAATAAAAAATGTTCACCACATGCACATATGGCAACTCAATGAAAATGAAACACACTTAGAAGCGCATATAGATTTTCATGAAGATATTACGTTGTCTCAATTTGACAAAATATTAGATCAGGTAGAGGAAAGATTGTACCACGATTTTGGGATTAATCACGTAAATATTCAACCAGAATTTAAGAAGGATGATGCCAAGGATATCGTGGTGCAAGACTAGCTTCAACACCGCACAGCTTGCGTTCTGCTTTTTTTAATTTACATTTGAAAATAATTAAATTTACCGCATACCGAGCGGAGCCGAAGTATGGAAATAACCGTAAAAATATTCGAAGAACTCACCATTCACGAACTACACGATATTCTTCAGCTACGAAGTGAAGTGTTTGTAGTAGAGCAGGATTGTGTATACCAGGATATTGATGGAAAGGATCAAAAAGCACTTCATATTATTGGGAAGAAAGACGGAAAGCTTGTTGCCTATACGCGCTGTTTTGCTCCGGGGATTTATTTTGAGGAAGCTGCTATTGGTAGGGTAGTGGTTCCCACGTCTGAGCGAAAATATGGGTATGGACATGATATTATGGAAGCTTCCATAGAAGCCATAAAAAAAAGGTACCACACCAAAAGTATAAAACTTTCGGGGCAGACCTATTTAATAAAATTTTACGAATCACACGGTTTCGTAACTACTGGCGAAGGATACCTAGAAGACGGTATTCCTCATATTGCCATGGTTACAACTTGATAAGATTTTTCTCTAAATTTAAGTCTTTCAACATATCGTTGGTGAACTTATAGTGTCCTCTTCTTGTAATAATTTTAAAACGGTGATTTTTCATGCGCGTTAACACATCAAGAAATCTCCACTTAGATTTTAATAAATGCGGTTTTTCACTTTTTAAGCTCACTTCAAAATAATGCTTAATTCCAGCTCGTTCTGCCACAATATCTGGAGTAATACTAATATCACTTCCTGCTTTTCTGTAGGATTTAGGGGTTTCATAGCCCTCTATATCTGCTTTAATGTTTTCAAATCCTTTGTTTTCTAAATACGTTACCGATTCTTGGAGCGTATCTGTATTTTCCTGTTTATCTATTTGTACCATAACGAACAAGATACAACATAGAATTGCAAAAGGCACTTAAAGGAATGTTAAGATGTTCAATATGAAGATTTTGAGCTTACTTTTTTACTGAATGGGATCCCAAGTTGTACTACAATACTCTCATCGTCAGTATGATCTGCGATATCGATACCGTATCTAATTTTTGAAGGATCTCCATATACAAACGTACCAAACAATCTATCCCAAATTGAAAGCATGTTTCCATAGTTACTATCCGTCCAGGGCAATTGGTAATGATGGTGAAATTTATGCATATTTGGAGTTACAATAACATAGCTTAGCCCCTTATCAAGCCACTTGGGAAGCGAAATATTAGCATGGGTAAAGTAGGTAAAAGCCACACTCAAAATGCGATAGAATAAATAAAATGCTATGGGCATTCCAGTAATAATAACTGCAACCAATGCAAAGGTTTCTCGAATAATAAAATCTATTGGGTGGTGACGTGTACCTGTGGTAGCATCTACATTTTTGTCGGTATGGTGTACAAGATGCAATCGCCACATTGCTGGTACTTTGTGTAAGCAAAAATGCACAAAATACTGGGCAATTAAATCTAGAATAGCGATGGCTATTAGCAGTTCTAGCCAAACAGGCGCATTAAAAAGATGAAGTAACCCAAATTGTGACGCTTCCAACCAATTAAAAACACCCACAGTTACAATGCCGAATACCGCATTAATAGCCATCACAAAAAGTAACAAAACAAGATTCACTCTTGCGTGTTTCCACTTTTTGTATTTTAAGACTACCAAGCTATAATATCCTTCCAAAACCCAAAAGAACCCTAACATAAAAAACACCCAAAGTGCTTTCATCCAGGTTGGCATGGTTTCAAAAAAAAGAAGGAATTGTTCCATGTGTAACATTTTAATTGAAGCTAACAATCAAAGGTGTTTGAGTAATCTTTCTGGTAGCATTGGAGCTACTAGAAAGATTGTATCGAAATCTATTTCTTTAAAATCTTAGTATATTTTCCATTATTAGTTAGCACATCTATACCTGCTAAAATTTCAGGGTTGTGCACTACCTGATAGTCGTACAAGCCCTCTTTATAAAAATAACGTTTTAGGATTTCATCGCTCAATAACGATTTAATTTCAGCTTTTTTGGCGACTAATCTTTTCTCTTTAGCTGTATTTATTGCATTCATTAGGTCTTGATAGCTAGCCGAAATATCCTTAGCAATATCATCATCTTCGGCGCTTCGGAGTGCTTCAGCAAACTCTTTTTCGGTTTCGGTTTCATATTCAAAACCTTTCTTTTTCAGGAAGTCTAGAAAGGAATTAAAATCTGAATCTTTAAACTCAAATCCTTTCCAGTCTGTCATTTGGTTTTTATAGTGATATTCAGTGGCATAATCGAAAATGGCCTGATCTTTCAGCAAAGCAGTAGTAATTGGGCTGAAAACGGCAGTTTCCACTTCAATATCCGGTAATATTCCACCACCGTCATAAACCGTTCTTCCTCCTTTTGTTTTATACTTATTGTATTCTTTAGCATCTACACGAACTGGGTCTCCGTTTTCGTCACGATTCCAGTAATCCAGTGCTTGTATACAACGTCCACTAGGGGTGTAATAGCGTGAAATAGTTACTTTTAATTGAGTTCCGTAGGTAAGTTTTTGAGGTCGTTGTACAAGTCCTTTTCCGAAACTACGGGCACCCACAATAACAGCGCGATCTAAATCCTGTAAACCACCAGAGACGATCTCACTGGCCGAAGCACTCCGTCCATTTACCAATACAACTAAGGGAATTTCAACATCAACAGGTTCTTGTGTTGTTTTATAAACCTTATTATATTTTTCAATAGATGATTTTGTGGTGGTGATCACCTCACCTTTCGGAACAAAAAGATTTACAATACTAATAGCTTCATTTAATAGCCCGCCTGGATTTCCTCTTAAGTCCAGGATAATTTTATCCGCACCCTTTTCCTTTAACTCTAGCAATGCCGCTTTGGTTTCAATAGTTGTTTTACTGTTAAACTTTTGCAACACTATATAGCCAATGTTATTATCTAACAATTTGTAGTAAGGCACTGCTTTTACCTCCACCTTACGGCGGTTTAGCGTGGTGGTTTGCGTCTTTCCTTGTCGATTATAAGTGATTTCTACAGTAGATCCCGAAGTTCCTTTCAGCAATTCGCCTGCGTCATCTTCAAAATCGGCCAGAGTAGTGGCGCCTACTTTTATAATTTCATCACCCGCCTTTAAGCCCGCTTCGTCGGCTGGATAGCCCTTGAACGGCTCTATGATGATAATTTTCTCTTTCATAGTTTTTACCGCTGCGCCAATCCCGGTATAGGTTCCGGAGTTCTGAATTCGTGCATCTTCCACTTCCTGTTCGTTCCAATATATAGTGTAGGGATCCAGATCTTCCAACATTCCTTTAATGGCTTTGTCCATAAGGGTTGCTGGGGTTACTTCGTCCACATAGTTCATGTTCAATTCTTTATACATGGTGGTGAAGATTTCAATCTGTTTGGCGATTTCAAAAAAATCGTTTTTAAAACTAACAGTAGTGAAGAATATGATACCGGCCAATGCCGAGAGTAAGAGTTTCTTTTTCATCTGAATAATATATTTGATAAATAGGAAGATGGAATGCCTAATTTAATTTTTTAGTTGATTTAGGAATTAGTAATGGACATTTCAAAAGAATATGCTTTGTAATACAACGGAAAATCGCCCGCTGCCGTATGTTTTAAAGGTATAAAATTTCTTCGGAAAAAGAAGGATCACATTTTCTTCCCGCGAATGAGCTTTTTAAGCAAGGAAATCTGCCCCAAATGGTAATGTGTGTGCTCTATGACGCCGTGGATATTTCGATAGTAAGTTCCGTAGGCTTCCTTTACAAATCCTTTGGAAAGTGTCTCTTCTGAAAGACTTGAAACTAAGTCTACAAACCTTTCAGCTTCTCGCCAGGTTTGCATTTTTAATTCTTCCCAATCCATGGCCGAAGTTACAGGAGGATGGTCAAAACTCAGGCTATCTTTTGCGGTGAGGGGTCCGCCTTCCAAAACCCCTATTACCGCATTGCAGTAATATTGAATATGATACACCAAAGTTGCAACGGTGTTTAAAGAACCAATTTTTGTGATGGCTTCTTCAAAAGTAATATCAGCGAGCGCTTCTTGAAAGTTTACACCCGCATAATTCCCTCCTTGGATGAGGTCTCGATATAGTTTTGCGATGTGTTGGGGAGAGGTCATTTCAATAATTTTTTCAATAGCATTTCAACAATTTTTTCCAATGCTTCGTATTGAGGTTTTTCTCTTCCAAGATACAAAAATAACAACGCGTATTTTGTTTCAGAAGTTGTAATAAGCACTTCTTTCTGTAGCCGATACGCTTCACGTAATTGTCTTTTAATTCGGTTTCTATCTACGGCACTTTTAAAGTTTTTCTTAGGAACAGCAAAAGTAGCTTGGTGGTTTTCTAGGCTGTTTACTGGCAGATAAAGTAGTTTTACGGGAAATTTTGTCACGGCTTTTCCTTCTTCAAAAAGCTGGGCGATTAGCTTTCTTGATTTTAATTTTTCTTTTTTTGAGAAGGTTTTTGGCATGTTGTAAAGATATAAAAAGACCCTTCAATTAGGATAACTGAAGGGTCTTGAAGTCATTTAGGTTTCAGAATAGGTTATTCTATTCCAAACACGTTATTTTCACGATTGATATCTGCCATAAGCATACTGGCATCTAGCACCAAACTTTTCACTTTTTTACCAGCTGGAATATCAAAACTGTAGGTTGGGTATGCCCAAGCCCAGTCTTTTAAAACGGTCCATTTTACACCACTATATGGGTTTTTCTTTTCGGCACGTGCCATTTGTAAGGGAATATAGAAGGTTTCTTCAGTACCGTCGTCGTACATCACACTTAGGTCTATAGGCATACCCATAAAACCAATGCGCTGTAAGGTTACAGTTGTCCCGCCATTCGAATTTGCCTCCACACCTTGAATACCGTAATCAATAGTCTTTGTAGTTTGCATAAAATCCATAAGGTACCAATCCAGTTCAAATCCTGAAACCTTTTCGGCCACGCGGATAAAGTCGTTTGGCGTTGGATGTTTAAATGACCATTCTTTAAAATACTGCTTAATAGTTTTGTCCAAGTTTTCTTCCCCAATAATATATCCTAATTGCGATAAAAACACAGCTCCTTTACTATAGGCAGTAATAGAATACGAACGGTTTAGGTTGTATCTATCAGCATGGGTAGTAGCTGGCTCTTCTTTACCGCTGGTAGCTAAGGACAAATATCCTCGATACGATCCAGCCATTGGGTTTGGGCTGTCGCCCTTTGTAATCTCTTCTTCTGCCAGGGTTGAAATATAACTTGTAAAGCCCTCATCCATCCATTCGTGCTTACCTTCGTTGGTTGCCAACAAAAACTGAAACCAGGTATGCGCCATTTCGTGTGCTGTTACACCAAATAAACTTCCAAACTTGCGCTCTCCAGTAATTAAAGTACTCATGGCATACTCCATACCGCCGTCACCACCTTGGATAACAGAGTATTGTTTGTAAGGATATTCACCAATATGCTCGTTAAAATAGGTCAGCAATTCTGCTGTCATGGGCTGTAACTTTTTCCAGTTTTCTTTAATATCTGGATTGTTTTTGTAGTAAAAGTTTAATGTTACTCCGTTGGGTCCATCAAACTGGTCATGAATATAATCCTTGTCTGCCGCCCATGTAAAATCATGTACTTTAGGAGCGAGGAATTGCCAGGTTTTCTTTCCATTTTTGCCATTTTTCACTTCAGGATAGTTTCCTCCTTTTACGTTCGCTGCGCTATATCCTGTGCCTCCTACAGTATAGTCTTCATCTATATGAATGGTCACATCGAAATCTCCCCATGGGCTATGAAACTCACGGGCAATGTACGGATCTGCGTGCCAGCCTTGGAAATCGTATTCGGCTAACTTTGGATACCATTGTGTCATAGAAAGTGCAACGCCTTCACTATTGTTTCTTCCGCTACGGCGAATTTGCACGGGTACTTGAGCATCCCACTCCATCTTAAAAGTGGTACTTTGTCCCGGCTCAATAGGTTTATTTAACTGAACTTCCATAACTGTTCCTGCTATTTCATAGCTTAGTTTTTGACCATCTTGAGTAAACATGGTTGGTTTTATATAACCAATTTCCTGTGGCGTTAGCTTCGAAATTCTATCTGTTACTCTGCCGTCAGGATCTGCAATACTTCTCGAACGCACGTCCATTTCGCTTCCTGGCTGAAAAGCATTAAAATACAAATGATAGAATACACGATCCAGCACATCTGGAGAATTGTTGGTGTAGACGAGCGTTTGTTTTCCTTTGTATTGAAAGTTTTCGGCATTTACGTCAATATCCATTTTGTAATCGACTTTTTGCTGCCAGTAACTTGTATTATTTTGAGCAGTTACCGAAACAACCAGCAACAAAGCCCAAAAGCTATTTAAAAGTGTTTTTTTCATAATTTTAATGTTTAGTTCAAAAGCCTAACAATTATCACTAATCGGTAGGGCTTGCCCAAATATTATAAAGACATTTTATCTGCCATTATCAAGGCATTATACAAATTAACCATTTTTCCAGACTTTGAAATATTCTGAAAAGAATCGGTGTTAGAAGCATCTCCTCCTAATACTACGTTTGCTGTTGATGCCAGCCCACTATCCATAATTACCTTCTTTACCTGTGAAGCCGTAAGATTAGGATACATAGAGCGAATCACCGCTGCAACGCCTGCCACTGCTGGAGCTGCCATAGAAGTTCCTTGAAGATACTCATACGTGTTTAGAGGTGTAGTTGACCAGATTTTTACTCCTGGCGCAAAAACGTCGATGTTTGTTTTTCCGTAGTTTGAAAAATTAGCAACTACTTCGCCGCCATATTTAAAGTTTAACGCGCCAACTGTTAATACGTTGTTAGCATATTCTATACCTGTTTTGGTTTGATCGTTTGGGTATACAATGTTTTCATCAAGATTTAACCCCTCGTTACCTGCAGCGTTTACAATTAAAACATCTCTACTTTCAGCATACTTTATAGCTTCTATTACCCATTCTGGATGCGTAGAGAAGTACTTTCCGAAACTAGTATTTAAAACTTTTGCTCCATTGTCTGTGGCATATCTAATTGCGTTTGCAATATCCTTATCATACTCATCACCATCTGGCACTGCCCGTACAACCATAATCTTTACGTTGTTTGCCACACCATCTATTCCAATACCGTTATTGCGTTCTGCCGCAATAATTCCCGCTACGTGCGTACCGTGTTTAGCATCTTCTTCTTTAGGGTCTGGTCCATCTACATCACCATTTCCGTAAAATTTTGTGGTATTATCATCTGGATTATCTCCCAACATTTCTTTTCTGAAATCTTTGTCCAAATTGAAATGTGTATCTAGCCTTCCGCCAAAATATTTAATACCACCTTCCAATTCTTTCACAACTTCTGGAACGCTATCGCCAAAATTTAGCATTTGAGTTAACATTGCGATTTGCTGTTGCTCGACCGGAGTAGGACTGCTAATTCCCGCAAGGTCTTGTTTTGAATAATCTGCTTTTCCAAACTTGGCTGTCATAGCCGCATGGGCGGGCTTTATTTGTTCTAAAATCCCTTGATACTGTGTTGTTTGTGCTGTTGCTTGTGCCTTTTCCATTTCGTACTCTGCCATGGCTTTTTTAAAGAGATCGTACTCTTCACGGTTTGCGGCACTTATAGAAGCTTCGGTTTTACCTTCGTATTTAGGCTTCAACTTTTTTAGAATTCTTACGTATTCCATGTTTTCTGCCACAATATTTCCGAGAAAATTCCACCCATGTATATCATCTACATATCCATTGTTATCGTCATCTATTCCGTTATTAGGAATTTCATCCTCATTGGTCCAGATAACATTTTTAAGGTCCTCGTGCTCAATATCAATCCCACTATCTATTACGCCCACAATTACTGTTTGGCCCTTTTGTTTTTTTATGATTTCAGCGTATGCCTTGTCAACACTCATTCCAGGGATGGTGTCCATCACTAAATCTTTAGCACCCCAAGTTTTATTTTGGGCATCTGTTAAGGGGGTGATTTTAAGTGGTGTTTGGTCAATATTTCCAATAGGAGTTGAAACAATAGGGGCTACGGAGCCACCACAACTTACCAATAGCGCCACTCCAGAGAGGGCAAAAAGAGAGGATTTTAAAATATTCATTCGTTTTAGTTTAATTAAAAAGTTCATTAAAAGTGTATGTCTGATCCAGGCGTACGCCTTTTTCAGTATTTTTTACAGTAATTATTTGATTGTGAGCATCGTGTTCCAGCCAAAGAAAATAATTGTTTTCTGCTGCAGTGTTTAAAAATTTTTCTTTTTCGGGCATGGTTAACAGAGGTCTTGTGTCGTACCCCATCACAAACGGGAGTGGCAAATGACCTGCGGTTGGTAATAAATCTGCCATAAAAACAATGGTCTTATCCTGGTATTTTATGTGTGGAATCATTTGTTTATCGGTATGTCCATCTGCAAAGAAAATGCCAAAATCCAGTGCAGAGGTTTCAGAAAAATCTGAAGAAGGATGCTCCACGAAATGCAATTGTCCACTTTCTTGCATAGGAAGGATGTTTTCTTTTAAAAATGAAGCCTGCTCCCTACGATTAGGCTGTGTAGCCCATAACCAATGGTCTTTGTTGCTCCAAAACTTTGCGTTTTTAAAGGCGGGCTCATATGCTGTTTGGTCTTTGTTCCACTGTACACTACCGCCACAATGGTCGAAGTGAAGGTGTGTCATAAACACATCTGTAACATCGTCACGATGAAACCCTGCTTTTTTAAGTGATGAATCTAAAGTATAGTCTCCCCAGGGAAAGTAGTAACCAAAAAATTTATCGGATTGTTTGTTTCCCATTCCGGTGTCGATTATTGTTAATCTATCACCATCTTCTATTAGCATACATCGAGCAGCGATGTCTATCATATTATTATTGTCGGCTGGATTCGTTCTAGACCAAAGAGATTTTGGAACAACGCCAAACATAGCGCCACCGTCCAATTTAAAGTTTCCAGCTTCGATAGGGTAGATTTTCATAGGTCACGCAAAATACAAAAACAGAGGGGATTGGGTAGGGTTGTTAAGGGTTTTTTAAGATTGAGAAGCTTTAGTTTGTTATGTGGAAGGAACTACAACCCTCAGACAGTTTTTAAACAGTTGTTTTCAAAGATTTAGAAAAAGAACCCCAAATACCAAGAGAAAAACTGAAGGCCCCAAGGTTTTAAAGCTATTTTTGAGAAAACACGCTAATTTTTGAGTTTTCAACCATAAAAAATGTTGAGGGGAATACTACTTTCAACTTTCTTGCTACTACAATTTTGTTAAATATTTCGGTAGCTTCCCGTATCTTTATATTTTCACACCCTAATTAACCAACATTGAATCTATGTTAGAACTAGCCGGCATTATTATTTTAGGAATCTTTGCTCAGTGGGTTGCGTGGAAAATGAAAATTCCAGCTATTCTACCGCTTATCCTAATTGGACTTTTTGTTGGGCCAATTTCAACTTTCATTTCTGAAGATGGTTCTCAATGGATCCAGCCAATCTGGAATACAGAAAAAGGGTTCTTCCCTGGCGAAAGCCTTTTCTACTTCGTTTCGTTGGCTATTGGAATCATTCTTTTTGAGGGTGGACTTACCCTAAAACTTGGTGAGGTTAAAAAAGTTGGGGGTGTTATTGGAAAGCTTATAAGCTTGGGCTCTATCATTACTTTTTTTGGATCGGGTATTGCGGCCCATTACGCTTTTGGGTTAAGCTGGCAAATTTCTTTTCTGTTCGCCGGATTAATAATTGTGACAGGACCTACCGTAATAACGCCTATTTTGAGAAATATTCCATTAAAGAAGGATGTTTCGGCAGTATTAAAGTGGGAAGGAATTTTAATTGATCCTATTGGGGCATTGGTTGCTGTTTTAGTATTCGGTTTTATAAGCGTTAATATTCCCGTTGGTTTAGAAGAAGTTGCTACCGAAGGTATGGCTGCTGCGGGAGACGACCACGGAGCTGGCGGAAGTTATACAAAACACGCCCTACTGGAATTTGGTAAAATTGTTGTAATAGGATTTTCCTTTGGTCTTGCTGGAGGATTTGCAATGTACCAAGCCGTAAAACGAAAAGTGATTCCGCATTACTTATTAAATGTTGCCTCCTTATCTATGGTTCTTTTAATTTTTGTGTTGAGTGATTTGTTTGCCCACGAAAGTGGCCTTTTAGCCGTGGTAGTTATGGGAATGTATTTAGGAAACACAGATTTACCCAATCTTAAAGAGCTACTTTATTTTAAAGAATCTTTAAGCGTCTTGCTTATTTCAATACTCTTCATTTTACTGGCAGCAAACATAAGCATAGACGATTTAATGCTAATTTACAACTGGAAAACAGCAATTCTTTTTGCTGTGGTAATATTTATTGTAAGACCAATAGGCGTTTTCTTGAGTACCTGGGGATCCAATCTTAAAACCAACGAAAAGTTATTTATAAGCTGGGTAGGTCCTCGGGGTATTGTTGCCGCTGGTATTGCTTCCCTTTTTGGAACGAAATTAGTAGAACTAGGTATTCCAGGAGCCGAATATATTACACCCTTAGTATTTGGATTGGTATTGGTAACTGTATTGTTAAATGCAACCACCGCACGATTGGTCGCTAGATTATTAGGCGTATTTCTTAAAAAATCTGAAGGTATCATGATAGTGGGTGGTTCAAGAGTTTCAAGACTAATTGCAACCTATCTTCAGAAAAATAACCGTCACGTAGTGTTGGTGGACTCTAACAGGGCTAATGTTCAAAAGGCAAAAGAATTAGGCATAGACGCTATAAACGCAAATATTTATAGTGATGATCTAACAGATAATATTGAATTAAGTGATGTGGGGTATTTACTTGCTATGACAGGAAATGACGAAATTAACCGTCAGGCTATGAGCCGTTTTGGAACCCAATTTGGTGAAAATGGAACCTTTAGATTAATGACCAACGAAGAACTGTTAAGCGAGAGAGAGTTTAACAAAGAAGATGTCTTCAGCAACACTCATGATTATATTCGTTTTACTGAAGTGGCACGGGATTATCCTTCGATTCAGGAAATTGAGGTGAATGATCATGACAAGTTTTTAAAAGTTTTGAAGACCATTCGGGACAATAGGGATGCAATTCCATTATTTATAAAAGACACTGAAGGTAATTTACGCCTTATAGACACCTTGACCGAATTTGACATAGAGCAAGGTAACATGATTGCTTATTTAGGAAAACCCATAGATTTTGAGGATGTAGTTGTTGCAACACAAGACGATGAGAGTTTACCAAAGGCTGAAAATCAAAATATTTAAACAAAACCTTCGTTTTAGATGCTAAGAATTCCTTTTATGAAGACCTTTTCTACCTTATTTGTAATCTTAGTAACTTTTTTTACAATAAGCTGCAGTGATGATGAAGAACGCAGCTGTAGATTTTGCAGTAGCGACCAAACCCCGGAGTTTGAAATATGTCGTGAATCTAACGGAAATGCTTCGGTAAACGGGGAAGATACGGGTACTAACTACCAAGCTTATTTAGACGATTTGGTGGAAGCCGGGGCTAATTGTGGAGGATAACTATTCAAAGTTTCAGGATTAAAATTCAAGATTAAAAAAAACTCACAGGTTTCAAAAACCTGTGAGGTCTAATAACATAGCTTTAATATTAGTCGTTAAGCTTCAGCACCGCCACAAAAGCTTCTTGTGGGATTTCAACATTTCCAACCTGGTGTATTTTTTTGCGGGGATAATTTTTCAAAAATAAATTTAGGCTATATTTAATATATAAATGTACATTTAATCTTACTCTTTCATTTCTCATTTAGAGGAACTACAAAAATAATATGATCAAATTGTTCCTCCTCTCACTTTTTGTAACTTCTATCATGTTTGCACAAGAAATTTTGCCAGATAGGAAAGGAAAGCTATTTTTTAAATTAGGCACAGAATATAGAATCACGCCTTTACCCACCGATGGTGAAAGTACAAATCCCCGATTTAGTGGCACAAACAGTGATTTGCAGAATAGTGGGGCAGCAATTTATTACGGATTGGATTTTTTCATTCTACAAAATCTAAGTTTGGGTTTTGAGCATTCTTTTAGATATACGCTTTTAAATTATAACAATAGTGATGTTATAGGCGTTTCAAACACAGAATCTACAGCAGCTACAAATAGCCTTTTTGTGGGATATCATTTTAATGGCACGTATCATTTCAAAATTTTTAAAGATTCAGAAATATTTGTTCGTGTAGGAATTTCTTTGTTGAACAGGAATTCTAATTTCACTTACAAAGAAAGAGTGTTCTTTGACGATGGAGAACTATTAGGTACCGCATCAAGTGAGCTTTCGTATAATATGCAAACTAAAAATTATGCGATTGGATATAAAAAAAATAAATTTGAAGCAGTGTTAGGCATTTATACAACCAATGACCCACCTTATTTTGATAGAAGTGTTACCTATATTATTCCTTACATAAAACTAGGATATACACTTGGATATCTTTAATCTTAGTTCAAAATTGAACATTAAATAAGACCCGGCAGATTATAATATCTGTCAGGTCTTTTTTTGGTACTATTTAACGAAGTCTTATTTTAATTCAGAGTCAAAGGCAGCTGAGTGATTTTCAATTTAAAAGCCACAAGCGCTCAAATTGAAAACTATATCGAAGCTTGAGGTTAGTCGTTTAGTTTTAAAACTGCCATAAATGCTTCCTGTGGGATTTCTACATTCCCTACTTGGCGCATTCGCTTTTTTCCTTTTTTCTGCTTTTCTAAAAGCTTACGCTTACGCGAAATATCTCCACCATAACACTTTGCTGTGACATCTTTACGCAAGGCTTTTACAGTTTCACGAGAGATAATCTTGGCGCCAATAGCAGCCTGTATTGGAATGTCGAATTGTTGGCGTGGGATTAACTGGCGTAGTTTTTCGCACATCTTTTTCCCTATATCGTAGGCGTTGTCCTGGTGTAATAATGCTGAAAGTGCATCTACGATATTTCCATTCAGCAATACATCTACCCGAACCAATTTAGATTGGCGCATCCCAATAGGCGAATAGTCAAAAGAAGCATATCCTTTTGAAACAGTCTTTAAGCGATCGTAAAAATCGAAAACAATTTCCGCTAGAGGCATATCGAAACTAAGTTCCACACGTTCGGTGGTTAAATAGGTCTGGTTTGTAATTTGTCCACGCTTTTCAATACATAAAGACATCACCGATCCTACAAAATCTGATTTTGTAATGATGGTTGCCTTAATGTACGGCTCTTCCATACGGTTCAATTTTGATGGGTCTGGAAGGTCGCTCGGGTTGTTTACCAAGATGGCAGTGTCTGGGTCCCGATTGGTATATGCTTTGTAAGATACGTTGGGTACGGTAGTGATTACCGTCATATCAAACTCACGCTCCAAACGTTCTTGAATAATTTCCAAGTGCAACATGCCTAAGAACCCGCAGCGAAATCCAAAACCTAATGCCGCAGAACTTTCTGGGATAAATACCAACGAGGCGTCATTTAGTTGTAGTTTTTCCATCGAGGAACGAAGTTCTTCGTAATCTTCGGTATCCACGGGATAAATCCCAGCAAATACCATTGGCTTTACGTCCTCAAAACCTTCAATCATATTGGTTGTAGGTGACTTAGCATCAGTAATGGTGTCTCCCACTTTTACTTCTTTCGCCTCTTTTATCCCAGTAATGAGGTAGCCTACATCTCCAGCTTTGATTATCTTTTTTGGAGTTTGTTTAAGATTTAGTGTTCCTACTTCATCGGCAAAATAAGTCTTTCCCGTTGCCATGAATTTAATATGTTGTCCTTTTTGTATAGAACCATTAAGCACTCTAAAATAAGTTTCCACCCCACGAAAAGGATTATACACACTATCAAAAATCAACGCCTGTAAGCTTTCATCTTCACTTCCCTTTGGTGGAGGAATACGTTCGATAACGGCAGCTAATATTTCCTCGATTCCAATCCCTGTTTTGGCACTTGCTGGTATTACGTCTTCAGCTTTACAGCCTAAAAGGTCTACAATATCGTCAGTCACCTCCTCAGGACTGGCCGAAGGAAGGTCTACTTTGTTCAATACAGGAATGATTTCTAAATCGTTTTCCAAGGCTAAATATAAGTTAGAAATAGTTTGTGCCTGGATACTTTGTGCAGCATCTACAACCAATAAAGCACCTTCACAGGCCGCTATACTTCGGGACACCTCATAAGAAAAATCGACGTGTCCCGGAGTATCAATAAGATTTAAGATATAATCTTCTCCTTTGTAGGTGTAATTCATTTGTATAGCGTGGCTCTTAATGGTAATGCCCCGCTCCCGCTCCAGGTCCATACTGTCTAAAAGCTGCGCTTGCTCTTCACGAGCGGTAACAGAGCCTGTTGCGCTCAATAATCTATCTGCCAAGGTACTTTTACCATGGTCAATATGTGCAATAATGCAAAAATTTCGGATGTTCTTCATAGTCAATTATTCCTACGACAAATATACTTTAAAAAGCTAGTTTTTTCCTGCTGAAACCTACAATAGTAACATATTGCTTATTTTTGCACTATTATTTAATAATCAAAAAATTTATCCGCTCTCTGAGCGGAGTCGAAGCGTGGCAAAAATAGGAGACATAGATGTAGGCGATTTTCCGCTATTACTTGCGCCCATGGAGGATGTAAGCGACCCGCCATTCCGCGCCCTTTGCAAAGAGCAGGGAGCAGATGTGGTGTATACCGAATTTATTTCTTCGGAAGGTTTAATTCGCGATGCGGCTAAAAGCGTCATGAAGCTGGATATATACGAAAAGGAACGCCCTGTTGGAATTCAGATATTTGGGGCCAACCTCGATTCTATGCTGCAAAGTGTAGAAATTGTAGAAGCCAGTGGCCCCGACATAATCGATATTAATTTTGGCTGCCCTGTTAAAAAAGTGGTGAGTAAAGGAGCGGGCGCTGGGATACTAAAAGATATAGACTTGATGGTTTCTTTAACCGAAGCCATGGTAAAACATACCAGACTACCTATTACCGTGAAAACGAGATTGGGCTGGGATGAAGACAGTATTAAAATTGTTGAAGTTGCCGAACGTTTGCAAGACGTAGGCTGTAAAGCCATTTCCATTCACGGTCGAACAAGAGCGCAGATGTATAAAGGTGAGGCAAACTGGGCGCCTATTGCCAATGTAAAAAACAACCCAAGAATGCACATTCCTGTTTTTGGAAACGGAGATGTTAATACGCCAGAACGCGCCATAGAAATGAGGGACAAATATGGTTTAGACGGAGCTATGATTGGCAGAGCCAGCATTGGATATCCTTGGTTTTTTAAGGAAGTAAAGCACTTTATGAAAACAGGAACGCATTGCGCCCCTCCAACCATGCAAGAAAGAGTAGAAGCAGCTAGACGTCATTTGCAAATGGCGATAGACTGGAAAGGTGAAATTTTAGGGGTGTTTGAAACCCGCCGTCACTATACCAACTACTTTAGAGGCATCCCACATTTTAAAGAATATCGAATGAAAATGGTTACCAGTGATGCCAGTGTCGATGTTTTTGCGGCTTTCGAAGAGGTATTGCAGATGTTCGGGGATTTTGAGTTTAGTCATTAGAATAAAGAGTTTTTATCGATATTTCTAAAGCTACTTTTAATTCAAGAGTCTTTCCCGCACTCGACTAGAGGCAATTTTTGAAGCAATGAGCCCGAGAATGGTCAATGTTACAAAAACTACGACCACATTCATAAAGTTTAATTTTACAGGATAAGGCAGGGTTGCGGTAATGTACACAAACTGAAATTGCAATTGCGCCCAGACTACTAGTACGCCCAGTGAAATTCCCAATAAACCGCCAAGAACGGTCATTAAGGCACCTTGTAGAAAGAAAATACGTCTTATTTCTTTTAGGGTTGCACCCATATTATAGAGCGTTTTTATGTTTTTCCTTTTGTCTAGAATCATCATAATTATAGAGCCAATAACATTAAAAAGAGCAATAATTAACACCAAAGTGAAAATTAGGTATACGGCAACTTGTTCGGTATTTAACATTTTATAGAGGGCGTCGTTTTGCTGAATTCTATTTTTAATCACAATATTTTCTGAGGTGAAAATTTCAGCAAGCCTGTTTCTTACATCACGCTCGCTTACTTCTGGTCTTAATTTTAGGGCAATGGAAGTAATTTTCGTACTGTCTAATTGAAGTAAATTTCGTGCAAATTCGAGATCTGTAAACATGTACTTTCCGTTTACATCTTCATTCACATCATAAATTCCAGCGGCGACAAAATCTCGTTTTGTAAAGGCATTAGCAAGATCTGTGTTTAAAATTTGGCCTGTTCCAGGTTTAGGAACAAAAACTTCGGGCAGGGTATTATAAATATCCATGGTACCCATAGACAGTTTGTGCGCAATGTTAAAGCCAACCACGGCTTCTTGCTGTCCTTCTTCAAACCAACGCCCTGCATAGACAATACTATCTATCACGGTAACTTTTCCGTAGTTGGCATCAACCCCTTTTATGTAGGCGATATGGTTTTTACCTTCAAACTGAATAAAAACCCGTTCCTCAATAACTTTAGAATAGGCTTCAATCCCGTCTATTTGATTTAACTTTTCTTCGGAAGCTTCAGAAAAAGTAATGGTTTTGCCACTTTCGGGCGCTATTAGCATGTCACTATCAAAAACATTGGTAAACTGAAGGCTAAAATCTTTAAGTCCAGAAAATCCAGAGAGCACAATAAACAGCGCCATTGCGCCTACTATGATACCAATGGCAGCGATGATGGTAATAATGTTGATGGCATTATTGCTGCTTTTAGAAAACAAGTACCGCTTGGCGATGTAGAGCGGAAATTTCAACTTACTTCTTTTTTCTTTTTTCGAGAAGGTCCGGGTTTTGTAAAGGATTGTCTACTCCTTTAACGGCTTTTTCAATACCTTCTATATAGTCCAGCGAATCGTCGTTAAAAAAGGTGAGATTTGGCATTTTGCGTAATTGATTTTTAGTGAGTTGCGCAATTTGATGCTTTATTCTTGGGGTGATTTTTTTAATTTCTTCCAACAAAGGTTTTGCCTTATCTGAGGGGAAGATACTTAAATATACTTTTGCAATAGAGAGGTCTGTTGTGACACTCACTTTCGAAACCGCCACAATTATTCCCATCTGTCCTGCCTCACGCAACATTTCTTGAATGACGTTGGCGATATCGTTTTGCAATACTCCTGCAATTTTTTTCTGTCTGTTACTTTCTTCCATACTGCAAAAATACTACAATAAGATTTGTTATTTTTGAAATGTACTTAGTATTAAATAGATGAATAAGATAGAACATATAGGTATTGCCGTAAAAAGCATTTCCGCGGCCAATGAAATTTACACTAAATTGTTAGGCTACCCAGCTTATAAAACCGAAGCTGTAGCAAGTGAAGGCGTAAATACATCATTTTTTATGTGTGGCGAAAATAAAATTGAATTATTGGAAGCGACAAACCCAAATAGCCCAATCGCAAAGTTTATTGAAAAACGCGGAGAAGGGATTCATCACATGGCTTTCTCTGTAGATAATATTAAAGATGAAATGAAACGTCTTGAAAACGAAGGATTTATATTGTTGAACAAAGAACCCAAAAGAGGAGCAGACAATAAGTGGGTCGCATTTTTACACCCCAAAAGTAGTCATGGGGTATTGGTAGAGCTGTGTCAGGAAATTACTGAATAGCAGGGCTAAACCAATATTAACGCGAAAAAGTTTGAAAAATTCATAAAGTTACTATCTTTGCCAACTATTTTAAGCCAGATATGGAAACGTAGAAGGAGCAAAATATAACCGGTCCCATAGCTCAGTTGGTTAGAGCACCTGACTCATAATCAGGTGGTCCTTGGTTCGAGCCCAAGTGGGACCACAATTTTTTCTGACAAAGCTGAATTTTATCACTTGGGTCAGAAGTTTATACTGAGCTTGTCGAAGTGAGTCCACAAATCAATTTTGTAGTGGTAAAGTGGGAAGCTTTCCCGTAAATGAATCTAGCATAGCTTACGGAGACCATAGAGGCAGTGTCGAAATTTGTATCTGCAGGAGACCACAAATATTTGATACAGACAAATTTGAATTACGAATTTAATTATATGTCTAAATAAAAATTTGCTTAAAAGAATGTAATTGCCGTTAGATAGTTGCAATTTTTTTTAAAATTTTAAGTTAATAAGTAGGTAGTTTTCACTAATAACTTTTCATTAATGTTGAAAAATATTGCTCGTCTCAAAATTTTTATTACATTTAGCCCCTGAATATGCGACCCCAAATCGTAAAAATATACACCTACGTACTTTGCCTTTGTGCAGGTACAACCCTTTTCGGAGCGCCACAACAGGCAGCTAACCGACCACCACAGCCTACCTCAAATAGAACTCCACCAGAGCTAGCAATAGACGCAAATATCTATATTTTAATTGCTTTGGCTATTATTTTGGGAGTCTACGTGGCCTATAGAAGACATAAAGCTACACAGAAAGTCCAATAAGGCGTTTTACATATTTTCCAATTACATCAAATTCTAGGTTTACTTTCGTTCCAATTGTAAAAGAAGAGAAATTTGTATGCTCGTATGTATATGGAATGATAGCGACGCTAAACTCCGTTTCTTTAGAGTTTACCACCGTAAGACTTACTCCATTTATAGTAATAGAACCTTTTTCAATAGTTACATTTCCGTGTAATGAATTATAAGTAAAAGTAAAATACCAACTACCACCTGCCTCAGAAACAGCGCTACAGATACCTATCTCATCTACATGGCCTTGAACAATATGACCGTCTAAGCGAGCACCCATTTTCATGGCTCTTTCTAGGTTTATAGTATCTCCAATTTTCCAAGTATTCAAATTTGTTTTGTCCAGCGTCTCTTTAATAGCGGTTACAGTGTATCTGTTTTCTACAACTGATACTATGGTTAGACAAACGCCATTGTGCGCCACACTTTGATCAATTTTCAGCTCATCTGTGATGGAACTTTCAATGGTGATATGAAGATTTTCATCTTCGTTGCGAAGCGAAGTTATTTTGCCAAGGGTTTCTATAATTCCTGTAAACATGATTGTAATTGGTTACATTTGTACCACAAAAATACAACGATTACACCTTCAGAATGAGTAAAAGCGATAAAATTATAGTAGGGATATCTATAGGAGACTTAAACGGTATTGGCAGCGAAATTGTTTTAAAAACATTTCAGGACGCAAGAATGTTGGAGTTCTGTACCCCAGTCATTTTTGCTTCGGTGAAATTAATATCTTTTTTTAAAAAAGAATATGAATTAGACATCTCCGTTTATGGAATAGACAGTCTTGACAAAATTGCTCACAAGAAAATAAATGTGTTGAATGTATGGAAAGAAAATGTAGCTATTAATTTCGGTAAAGAAGAGAAACACATTGGTGCATATGCAGTAAAATCGTTGGAAGCCTCGGTTAAAGCATTAAAAGAGGGTCAAATTAATGTTTTGGTAACAGCACCTATTAATAAAAGCAATGTGCAATCTGAAACCTTTAATTTCCCGGGGCATACAGATTATCTTGCTAAGGAACTTAGCGGAGAGAGTATGATGTTGCTAGTTTCAAATAGTTTGCGAGTAGGTTTACTAACAGATCACGTGGCTGTAAAAGATATATCAGCAACCATAACTAGAGCGCTTATTGAAAAAAAGATAAACACGATTCATAAAACACTTATTCAGGATTTCGGTATTCCGAAGCCAAAAATAGCCGTATTAGGGATTAATCCACATAATGGAGACAATGGAGTCATTGGCAAAGAAGATGATGAAATACTTATCCCAACCCTTACCAACCTAAAAAATAATGGAAAATTGGTGTACGGCCCGTATGCAGCAGATAGTTTTTTTGGATCTTCCAATTACAAGAACTTTGATGTAATTATTGCCTCGTATCACGATCAAGGATTAATTCCATTTAAAACTTTGGCTTTTGGGACGGGTGTAAATTTTACCGCAGGTTTAGACAAAATCAGAACCTCTCCAGATCATGGAACTGCATTTGATGTGGCCGGAAAAGGGGTAGCAGACCATGAAAGTTTTAAACAAGCAGTTTATACTGCCATTGATATATTTAACAAACGTAATGAGTACCAGGAAATTTCGGAAAACCCGTTGCAAATAAATAAGCGAAAACCTTTTTCAAAAAAGAAATAGTTCTAGTACTGTGCTATTCAAATAATTTTTTATCTTTGCACCCGCCTTTTAACGAAGGTGGAGAATGATAACAGGAGTGGATATGAAAGAATTGAAAGACTTTACCATCCCTTTTATAGGGTTGAAATTAAGTAAACACTCGTTTCATTTTGAGATTACAAATAAGTTCTTTGAGCATTTTGAGTATGACGGGTTTAATGGCGCAGCCATTAAACTTGACGTATTACTGGATAAAAAAACCACTTTGCTAGAATTTACTTTAACCTTTACCGGTACTGTAAATGTGCAATGTGATACCACTAATGAGCCTTTTGATCAAGATATTTCGGGGGATTATCACTTTATAGTGAAATTTGGCGATGAATATAATGATGAAAATGAAGACTTGTTAATCATCCCACACGGGAGTTATGAAGTAAATATTCAGCAGTATGTGTACGAATCTATTATTCTGTCAATGCCCTCAAGGTTTATTCACCCAGGGATTGAAGACGGAACATTGAAAAGCGACATACTCGACAAACTTGAAGAATTAAGCCCAAAGCAACCAAAAGAAAGCGTTGAAGAAGGTGATAAAGTAGACCCAATTTGGGACGATTTAAAAAAACTATTAACGGATAAATAATATTAAGTAATGGCACATCCTAAAAGAAAAATCTCGAAAACCAGAAGAGATAAAAGAAGAACTCATTACAAAGCGGTAAAGCCTACATTAGCTCAGGACCCAACAACTGGAGAAACGCATTTGTTTCACAGAGCGCACTGGCATGAAGGTAAATTGTACTACCGTGGGCAAATTGTAATTGATGCTCCTGAAGAAGTAGAAGCATAATTATACATTTTATAAGAAGCATAACTCTCGCATACTCCTGTGAGAGTTTTTTTGTTTCCTATAATATTTATCCAAAAAAACCTTTTTACTACCCTTTTTTGCGGTTTTTTTAGTAATTTTCACATCTTTTAAAGGCTTTTGGCCTTTTGCGTGAAAGTAAGATAACTTTATGAGCAAAATATCAGCAGCAATTACAGCTGTAGGTGGCTATGTGCCAGACTACGTACTTACCAACCAAATTTTAGAAACCATGGTTGATACCAATGATGAGTGGATTACCTCTCGTACTGGAATTAAAGAACGTAGAGTTTTAAAAGATAAAACTAAAGGCACTTCCTATTTAGCGATTCAAGCAGCAAAAGACCTTCTTAAAAAAAGCAATACCAACCCAGAAGACATAGACATGGTGATTATGGCAACCGCCACACCAGATATGCCGGTTGCAGCTACAGGTGTTTACGTAGCTACCCAAATTGGGGCTGTTAATGCTTTTTCTTATGATCTTGTTGCCGCCTGCTCTAGTTTTCTCTTCGGAATGTCTACCGCAGCTAAGTATATTGAGTCTGGTCGCTACAAGAAAGTTTTGCTACTTGGTGCAGATAAAATGTCATCCATTATAGATTATGAAGATAGAACAACTTGTATCATTTTTGGTGATGGTGCTGGTGCGGTACTTTTTGAACCTAATACTGAAGGCTACGGAGTACAAGATGAATTTTTACGTACCGATGGCATTGGAAGACAAAGCCTTAAAATTGAAGCAGGAGGTTCTTTGTTGCCACCAACAGCTGAAACCGTTGCCAACAAACAACATTTTGTGTATCAGGATGGAAAAACAGTATTTAAGTTTGCCGTGTCCAACATGGCAGAGGTAAGCGAAAAGATTATGGCTCGCAACGGCTTAACTGCAGAAAGCGTAGATTGGTTGGTCCCACACCAGGCCAATATGCGTATTATTGACGCAACAGCCAAAAGAATGAGCCTTCCGCAGGAGAAGGTAATGAAGAACATACACAAATACGGAAACACAACCTCGGCAACCTTGCCGCTGTGTTTGGTAGACTACGAAAAACAACTGAAAAAAGGAGATAATTTGGTATTCGCGTCTTTTGGGGGCGGATTTACCTGGGGAGCAGTTTATGTAACCTGGGCCTATGACCCTAAATAATAATGATTAAAATCAACCAACATGGATATAAAAGAAATACAAAGTCTGATTAAGTTTGTGGCAAAATCTGGAGCAAGCGAAGTGAAATTAGAAATGGAAGATGTGAAAATCACCATTCGAACAGGAGAAAGCCATAAAGGCGAAACAACCTACATTCAACAAGTTCCAGCAATGGCAACCGCTCCTGTAGCACAATCGGCTCCCGCAGGAACACCTCCCCCGGCAGCGGCACCAAGTGAAGACTCAAAGTACATCACAGTGAAGTCTCCAATTATTGGAACCTTTTATCGAAAGCCATCACCAGACAAGCCAATGTTTGTAGAAGTTGGTTCTAACATAAATGTAGGGGATGTATTATGTGTAATTGAGGCAATGAAACTTTTCAATGAAATTGAAAGTGAAGTGTCTGGAAAAATCGTAAAAATATTAGTAGACGATTCGTCTCCAGTAGAGTTTGACCAACCACTTTTCTTAGTAGACCCATCATAAGTTTATCTCGAAAACTATAGGGATTAAATCCTAAATTCCAAAATCAATTAATTTATGGGGTTATAAAACTCAAAAACATGTTTAAAAAAATATTAATAGCAAATAGAGGTGAAATTGCACTACGTGTAATTAGAACCTGTAGAGAGATGGGTATTAAAACGGTTGCTGTTTATTCAACGGCCGACCAAGAAAGTCTACACGTTAAATTTGCAGATGAAGCAGTTTGTATTGGGCCTCCACCAAGTAGCGAAAGTTATTTAAAGATGAGTAATATTATTGCTGCGGCAGAAATCACCAATGCAGATGCCATTCACCCAGGCTATGGGTTTCTTTCAGAAAATGCAAAGTTCTCACGTATCTGTGAAGAACATAATATTAAATTTATTGGCGCTTCTCCAGAGATGATTGAGAAAATGGGCGACAAAGCAATGGCAAAAACGACTATGAAAGCTGCAGGAGTGCCATGTGTTCCTGGAAGCGAGGGTATTATTCCAGATTTTGAAACCTGTTTAAAAGTAGCCAAAGAAACAGGCTATCCAGTGATGCTTAAGGCAAGTGCTGGTGGTGGTGGAAAAGGAATGCGTGGCGTCTGGAAAGAAGAACACTTGCAAGATGCTTGGGAATCTGCCAGACAAGAAAGTAAGGCAGCCTTTGGGAATGACGATATGTATATGGAAAAGCTCATCGAAGAACCTCGCCATATCGAAATACAAATTGTTGGAGACAGTACAGGAAGAGCTTGTCACTTAAGTGAGCGCGATTGTTCAATTCAAAGACGTCACCAAAAATTGACTGAAGAAACACCAAGCCCTTTCATGACCAAGAAATTGCGAAACGATATGGGGATGGCAGCAGTAAAAGCAGCAGAGTATATACAATATGAAGGTGCTGGAACTGTCGAATTTTTAGTAGATAAGCATAGAAATTTCTACTTTATGGAAATGAATACCCGAATTCAAGTAGAACATCCTATTACCGAGCAGGTGATAGATTTCGATTTAATTCGTGAACAAATTTTAGTAGCCGCAGGCGTTCCCATTTCAGGAAAACACTATACACCAAACTTACATTCAATAGAATGTAGAATTAATGCGGAAGACCCTTATAACGATTTTAGACCTTCTCCAGGAAGAATCACAACGCTACACGCACCTGGAGGACATGGAATTCGCTTAGATACACACGTATATGCTGGATATGTTATTCCACCAAATTACGATTCTATGATTGCAAAGTTGATTACAACCGCGCAAACCAGAGATGAGGCCATCAATAAAATGAAACGTGCCTTAGACGAGTTTGTGATAGAAGGGGTGAAGACTACCATTCCATTTCATAGACAGCTAATGGATCATCCAGATTATGTGGCAGGTAATTACACTACGGCCTTCATGAATTCTTGGCATATGGCGCCACCAGAGGAAGAATAAGTAAAAGAAATACCAACTATCAAATCCCAAATCCCAAAAACTGTACCTTTGGATTTGGGATTTTTATTTTGAAATTTATGGAACTATCCTATTGGGAACAAAATACATGGCTGTCTAACATAGACGTTGCGATAATAGGCAGCGGCATTGTTGGTTTAAGTTGTGCCTTAGCCATACGGGATCGCTTTCCCAAAAAAAAGATTGTAGTTTTTGAAAAAGGGATGTTGCCCAGTGGCGCTAGCACAAAGAACGCAGGATTTGCTTGTTTTGGAAGTATTTCAGAAATTCTAGAAGACCTAAAAACACATTCCGAAGAAGAGGTTATACAACTTATAATAAATAGAGTAGAAGGCTTACAACTACTTCGAAAGAATCTTGGAGATAAACATTTAGATTTTCAACAATTGGGAGGCTATGAGGTTTTCACTGATAAGGATGCTGAATTATTTTCAACCTGTGTAGATAGTATTACTTTTATTAATAAATTGCTTAAAAACGTGTTTTCTGCTGAAAAAGATGTGTTTTCGCTTCAAAAGGACACTTTTTCCTTTAAAAATATTCAAAAACAGCTTATTTTTAATCGGTTAGAAGGGCAATTAGATGCTGGGAAGATGATGTCGGGGCTTATTCAGAAATGTTCAAAAAACAGCATTTTTATTCTAAATAATGCTGAAATCACTTCATTTTCATCCAATAATGAGGAAATTTTACTCGAATTGAACAATTCTATAAAATTTTCAACAAAAAAAGTCTGCATTGCGACAAATGGCTTTGCAAAGCAATTTATAAAGGCCGATGTAAAACCTGCACGTGCACAAGTTTTAGTGACTAAACCCATCCCAAATTTGCATATTAAAGGGACATTTCATCTGGATAAAGGCTATTATTATTTCAGAAATATTCATAATAGAATTCTCTTTGGCGGTGGTAGAAATCTAGACTTTGCAACAGAGCGAACATCGCAACTTGGTCTCACACAATTAGTTCAAAACGAACTAGAAAGATTGTTAAAAACAACAATATTACCTAAAACCGCGTTTGAAATAGATACACGTTGGAGCGGTATTATGGGGGTGGGTAAACAAAAAAAACCTATAATCAAAGAAGTTCAACCCAACGTATATTGCGGTGTTCGCCTTGGGGGAATGGGTGTTGCTATTGGAAGCTCCGCGGGAAAACAATTGGCAAATCTTATAGAATTTACATGATCAAAAAACTCCTTAAATTTCTTTTTAAAACACTGTTGTGGTTTTTGGGCATCACCGTACTATGGGTGCTGCTCTACAAATATGTGCCCGTGTACTACACACCCTTAATGGCGATTCGATATTTTGAGGCAGAAGGCGATTTTGAAACTAAACATACCTGGGCGCCCATTTCTGAAATTTCAACAGAATTACAATTAGCCGTTATTTGCGCAGAAGATCAAAAATTCGTAAAACACAACGGTTTTGATGTAAAAAGCATCGAAAAAGCATACGAAAACAACCAAAAAGGCAAAAAACTTCGTGGAGCCAGTTCTATCTCTCAGCAAACAGCAAAGAATGTTTTTTTATGGCCGGAAAGAAGTTGGGCGCGTAAAGGACTGGAGACCTATTTTACTTTTTTAATTGAATTATTGTGGGACAAGGAACGAATTTTGGAAGTGTATTTAAACAGCATTGAAATGGGCAACGGGGTGTATGGTGCAGAAGCTGCATCAACATTTTGGTTTAATAAATCGGCCAAAAATCTCAAGCAATACGAGGCCGCTGCCATCGCTGCTATTTTACCAAATCCAAGAAATTATAAAGCAAATCCACCCTCTTCATACATTCAAAAAAGAAAAGATTGGATAGTGAGACAAATGCGTTTTTATGGTACTTTTACGTTAGAAAAATCTAAAGAAGATGACCGATAAAGAACTAAAAGTTGAGCTTCTAGAACATTGTAAAGAGACTGTAGAGAAGCGTTATAGTAAGATAAAACAAACCATATCTGACATTGAAGAATCTTTAGAAGACGAATCTAAAAGTAGTGCTGGAGATAAGCACGAAACGGGTAGGGCGATGCTACAGATAGATCGTGAAAATGCAGGCAAACAGCTTCATGAAATTGAAAATCTGCAGGCTTTGGTAAAGAAAATAGAAATCAAAGTAATTTCAGATTACGTGCGGTTGGGCAGCTTGGTGTATACGTCCAATGGGTCTTACTTCGTTAGCATTTCCATTGGCCTAGTGACAGTAGGCAAGACAGGTTATTTTTGTGTAGCGCTACAATCTCCAATTGGACAATTATTATCTGGAAAAAAGAAAGGCGAATCTTTTGCGTTTAATGGGAAGGAATTTGTCGTAAAGAGTATTAGCTAGCTTGTAGCGCCACAAAAAATTTCTTCGCATTCTTTTTATTTTTACCCCAATCAATAAATTGCGTAGCCAACTTGCAAGATGAAGTAAACCACACCAAAGTTCCGGCTTCATTTTCTTGGAAACGTACTTCAATATCTTCACCCCAAGACCAAATTGTAATAGCGCTTTCAGAATAAAAAGCTTGATCATTCTCTATCCATCTGCTCCTTTTAAAACCAGACTTTAATAACGCTTCTTCTGTTTTAATTTTTGCTGTTTCCAAAGAAACTTGTAATTGTAATTTTTCAGTGTAACTATTTGCCATTGTTTTTGGGAGTATATATCTGTTCTAAATCTTATTTCAAAAGAGAGCAACTTAGGTGAATTTTTTTAACGCTTCATCAATACGTTAATCTTTTCTCAAAATAACTGAATAGACGATGTAAAGCCTTTTAAATTAATAAACAACATCTTAACTTTAAAAAAAACCGAAAGATGAACAACGCCATACATTTAAAAAGCAGACCCGAAGGAAGACCAACACTAGAAAATTTTGAATTTATTGAAATTGAAAAACCAGTAGCTTCAGAAGGACAAGTGCTATTGAAAACAAAATATGTATCTGTAGACCCCTATTTACGAGGAAGAATGCGTGATGAAAAATCCTATATAGATCCTTTCGAGTTAGATAAGCCTCTACAGAGCGGTGTTATTGCTGAAGTTGTAGAGAGCAACACATCAGATTTCAAAAAAGGAGACTTTGTAAATGGGATGTTGGAGTGGAAGCAATTTCAGGTAACAAATGGAAAAGGACTTCAGAAAGTAGATGCTTCTAAAGCTCCGTTGAGTGCTTACTTAGGAATTTTGGGTCTTACTGGAATAACAGCCTATGTTGGATTGCTTAAAATTGGAGAACCTAAAGAAGGGGAAACTGTTTTAGTGTCTGGGGCTTCTGGAGCTGTAGGGAGTATAGTTGGACAAATCGCCCAAATTAAAGGGTGTAAAGTGGTTGGTATTGCAGGTAGTGATGAAAAAATAAAATTGTTGACAGACACTTTCGGTTTCGATGACGGGATTAATTACAAAACAACCGAAAACATGCGTAAAGCGGTAAAAGATGCCTGTCCTAATGGTGTAGACGTCTATTTTGACAATGTGGGTGGAGAGATCCTGGATGCTGCCATAGCAAATATGAATCGATTTGGGCGAGTTGTTAATTGTGGTGCGATTTCATTGTATAACGAAACGGAACAACCCACAGGGCCAAGACTGGAAACTTCTCTGGTCAAAAAAAGTTTAAAAATGCAAGGGTTTATAGTGCGTGATTTTCAAGATGATTTTAAGGACATAGTTCCTCAATTAGCCGCTTGGCTTAATGAAGATAAATTAACATACGAGGAAACGATTGTAGAAGGGTTTAAAAACATTCCGCAAGCATTTATCGATCTTTTTAATGGGAAAAATAAAGGCAAAATGGTTGTGAAGGTGTAAGAATATATTGCATGAAAAAAATCCAGCGATTTTTGTTTCGCGGGATTTTTTTGATTTGAACATTCACCTGATTTTAAATAAAAGTATTACTGTTTTTGAGTGGTTGGCATAATATACACATCGTTTATATTAGTGCGTCCGGGTTGCGATAAGGCATAAAAAATAGCATCTGCAATATCATTTGGTTCCAATGGTTTTACATCTCCCATTACATCTTGCATATCTTTCATTAATTCCTTATCAGTAATAGTTTCTGTTAATTCAGTATCTACTGCACCTGGCTCGATAGAGGTAACATTTATACCATATGTTGGTGCTAGTTCTTGGCGTAACCCTTCTGAAAACATTTTCACAGCAGATTTAGTAGCGCAATATATAGCACCGCCTGGGAAATATTTATAAGCAGCTACCGAAGAAATATTAATTATATGCCCTTCTTTTTGTTCAATCATAGTAGGTAACACCGCCGAGACACCGTTTAAAACCCCTTTAATATTAACATCTACCATCGTTTCCCATTCATCGGTATGAAGGTTTTTAACGTATGAAAGGGGCATGAGCCCCGCATTGTTCACCAAGACATCTATAGAGCCAAAATTATCTTTCGCTTCTTTTTGTAAGTGTTGCCAATCGTTTTTATTAGTAACATCACCAGCTACCGCAATTGCCTTTCCACCATTTTTTTCAATAATACGCTTCAGTTCTTTTAATTTGTCCTCACGCCTTGCTGTTAATACTACATTTGCTCCTTCCTTTGAAAGTTTAAGAGCCGTTGCCTCACCAATTCCACTGGATGCTCCAGTTATAATTACAGTTTTGTCTTTTAAGTTCATAATTTTTCTTTTTTGATTTACCTAAAGATACGAGTAGGAGACGCCGTTTTATGAGCTATCGCTATGTTTGGGAAGATTTTAACGGGATTTTTGAGTGTTTGTTAACGATTTTAAACCTTGCCTAACTTGTTAATATACAGCGGGCTAACAAGCCTATGCTACTTTGAGATATACAAAGGCATCTTTTGTGAGTTTTTTATCGTGTTCAAAAAGGAATGTTGTTTCATTCCACTCACATGAGACGAGGTAGGTACGACCTTTAAAGTACGAATGCTTTACTCTAGCTTTTAGAGAAGTTTTTTTTTCTGAAACTTTTAATTGATGCGGAAATAGCAGTAATTCTTCCTCAGACAAGACACCTGCAGGGATTATTGAAACCTCTCCATAAAAGCCTTTTTCATAAACCGAAGTTGCCGAGGCATACACTGCATCGGGTTCTCCATACTGAAGCATTTTTCCATTCTTTAATACCAGCAATTTGTCTGAAAAAGCAAGCGCTTCTTCAGCATCGTGTGTGGCCGCGATACAAGTAATATCGTGCTTCTTTGTATAGTTGTACACATCACGCCTAAGATGATTTTTACGGAAATTGTCAATACTACTAAAAGGCTCGTCCAACAAGAGTACATCAGGACTATTGGCTAAGGCTTTTGCGAGTGCCACCCGTTGTTTTTGCCCACCACTAAGGGATTGAACTTTTCGTTTCTTTAGCTCTAAAAGTCCAACGGTTTTTAAGACCACATCAATTCTTTCCTCATCTTCAGTTTTGTTACGCCTTGTAAGATGTTCTCCTACATTTTCAGCCACCGATGTAAAGGGCATTAAAGTAAATTCCTGAGAGACTAATTTCATAGTATTGTGTCCAGGAATTAAATTATGACTGGGCCCAAAAAGTTGGTTATTTCCTGAAAAAATTTTGCCTTTTTCTAAGTTCAACAGTCCGTAAATAAGGTGAAGCAATGTAGATTTTCCGCAGCCACTTTCGCCTAAAATAGCCAAATGGACGCCTTTTTTCAATTGAAAAGAGACCTGAGAAAGTACCTCCTTTTCAGAAGCAGGGTATTTGAAAGATTTTATATCGACTGTGAGCATTCCTTACAAATTCTCCTCGAGCGCAGTCGAGATGTTAATAGACTTATCAATTGATTGGGTTCCCGACTGCGCTCTAAAAGACGTGCGATCTACTCTTTTACTTTAGAGGTCGTTTTATTTGGCAAGACTTCGTAGCCCATGTTATAGAGCGTAAAACCAAAAATATCGGCATATTGCTCAATAGTTTTACTTACCGGGGTCCCTGCTCCGTGACCAGCATCGGTTTCAATTCTTATTAATGTTGGATTATCCCCAGTTTGCTTGTCTTGTAATGCTGCCGCAAACTTAAAACTGTGTGCGGGTACCACACGGTCATCGTGATCTCCAGTAGTGACTAAAGTAGCAGGATATTGAACACCTTCTTTTA
The DNA here is from genome assembly GCA_963799365.1 of uncultured Flavobacteriaceae bacterium. Taxonomy (GTDB): domain Bacteria; phylum Bacteroidota; class Bacteroidia; order Flavobacteriales; family Flavobacteriaceae; genus Marinirhabdus. Next base: position 101,285 of record CAWCWV010000001.1, on the reverse strand, counting down.
CATTATGAACGGGAGAATAGGCTTTAAGATATTCGAACATTTCTTTGTTGTCGTCTGCAGTACCGTAATCGTAGGCCCAGCCTGCTCCGGCGGTAAATGTGTGATAGCGTAACATATCCAAAACACCCACAGCAGGTAAAGCAACCTTCATTAAATCTGGTCTTTGGGTCATAGTAGCACCTACTAGTAAGCCACCGTTTGAACCTCCTCTTATGGCTAAATAGTCTTTAGAAGTATATTTACTATCGATTAAATATTCTGCTGCTGCTATAAAATCGTCAAATACATTTTGCTTTTTAAGTTGCGTTCCGGCATCGTGCCATTTTTTACCGTATTCTCCACCACCACGTAGGTTAGGTACTGCGTAAATTCCACCTTGTTCCATCCAGACGGCGTTTGCAATACTAAAACTAGGTGTTAAACTTATGTTGAAACCACCATATCCATAAAGAATAGTTGGGTTTTTCCCATTTAATTTTAAACCTTTTTTGTGTGTGATAATCATGGGTATTTTTGTACCGTCTTTTGAGGTATAGAATACTTGTTTACTTTGGTAATTATCCGGGTTAAAATCTATGTCTGGTTTTACGTATAAGTCGCTGCTACCTTTCTCAATGTTGTATTTATAGATACTTCCTGGGGTTACATAATTGGCAAAACTGTAATACAATTCTTTATCATCTTTTTTGGCGCCAAATCCGCCCGCACTACCAATGCCAGGTAATGTTACCTCACGCACTAGTTTGCCATCGTAATCATATTGCATTACTTTACTCACTGCATCCACCATATATTCGGTAAAAAAGTAGCCACCGCCTGTTCCAGGGCTTAAGACGTTTTCGGTTTCTGGGATAAAATCTTTCCAATTTTTTGGTGAAGGATTACCCGCATCAACGGTTACAATCTTATTATTTGGAGCATTTCGGTTGGTTACTAGGTATAATTTAGTTCCCACGTTTTCAATAATGTAAGTGTCAGAATCTGTATTGTCCAATACCGTGACCAATTTGCTGTCCGGCTTGCTCAAATCTTTTATAAATAGTTTATTTCCTGAAGTTGAAGTACTGGCTGAAATCTGCAACCAACGGTTATCTTCAGAAACACTTCCGCCTACGTAACGGTGTTTTTGTTCAGCAGTACCACCAAAGATTAATTGATCTTCTTTTTGAGAAGTGCCTAATTTGTGGTAGTATAATTTGTGCTGATCTGTCTTAGCAGAAAGCTCACTTCCTTTTGGCTTGTCGTAACTGGAGTAGTAAAAACCTTCATCGGATTTCCAGGAAATCCCACTGAACTTTATATCAATCAAGGTATCCTCTACAATTTCTTTGGTCTCAGTGTTCATTACGAGTACCTTTCTCCAATCACTTCCGCCTTCAGAAATGCTATAGGCTGCTATTTTTCCGTTTTCAGAAAAATTAAGACCTCCCAAGGAAATAGTTCCATCTTCTTTGAAAGTGTTAGGATCTAAGAATATTTCGGCTGTACTAGGTTCCTCTCCCGTTTTGTAGCGGTAGATTACATATTGGTTTTGAAGGCCGTCATTTTTATAAAAATACGTATAGTCACCTTCCTTAAAAGGCGAACCTACTTTTTCGTAATTCCAAAGCTCGGTAAGTCGCTCTTTTAGCTCCTCTCGAAACGGAATGTTATCTAAATATCCGAACGTAGTTTTGTTTTGACGCGTTACCCAATCTGCAGTTTCGACGCTCATGTCATCTTCAAGCCAGCGATATGGGTCTTTTACATCGGTTCCAAAATAGTTGGTTACAGTGTCTACTTTCTTAGTTTCTGGATAGGTCACGGCAATCGTTTCTTTTTGAGCGGTTTCTTTATCGTCTTTGCAACTTATAAGCGTTAGAAAGCAAAGCATGGGTAAGACTAGTTTTTTCATTTGAATAGAATTGAAGCTACTAAATTACTGAAAAACTGTCGTTACCGAAACCCAACTAACTTATTTTATGATTTAATACTGAAAAAGAGTACGATATGCTTTCCAGTATTTGTAAATAAGCAACACATTTAAGCTGAAAACAACAATGGCTACCCAGATATCTGAAACATCCAAAAAGATATGAAATAGGAGAATATTAATGGAAAGAGGAGCTAATAAGACAAGCGCAAAAGGGACCCATTTTTTAAGTAGCAGCATGCCTGCCACGGCTATTTCGAGAATAGCTACTAGATAAAAAGCGTAGCCAGTGGTTTCTAGAGATTCCATAAAATTGGCCGCTGCTGGTGGCATTTCGAACATAGGGATAAAGTTGATGAACTTATTTAAGCCAAAGACTAAAAGCGTTAATCCCAATACAATACGTAGAATAGTAGTAAAAGTTGAATTCATAAGAGAGAGGTTTGATGGTTATGTTTTCTAAAGATAGTAAAAAAAAACCTGCTCCTTCAAACTGAAAAAGCAGATCCTATCTATTTGTAAATTAGTTTTTTACCGAAACATTCCTTTGTATGCGCCCCAATTAAGATATAATAAATATGCATTTACCAATGCAACTCCTATGGCTGGACCAATGTTAGGAAGGTTTACCATTATATGAAACATAACAATATTTAAAGAGATTGGAACCAACATAACCAAAGCCAATGGCACCCATTTTTTTATAATCAGTAAAAGCCCTACGAAAACTTCGGTAGCACCTACCAGATTCATGATATATCCTTTACCAGCTTCGGGATTGTCTCCAGAGTAACGGAGCGCTTTAAAGAGATGTTCTGCTTCAGGATAGCCATTAAAATCAAAATCTGCCAAAAACCAGAAAAATTTGTTGAGGCCAAATGTTAAGAGCATTAACCCCAACACTATTCGTAAAATAATGTGAAAAATTTTCATCTAAAGTGATTTTTGATTGTTATCGAAAATTAGACGAAAAAAAACAAATGACTTACAAGCAAGGTAGTTTCAAGGAATATTCATTGAAATATTTCAATAGTCAGTTTGAGTGCTACACCAATCCTTTTGCAAACAAATACTCCGCAATCTGGATAGCATTTGTGGCGGCACCTTTTCTAAGATTGTCACTTACAATCCACATATTCAGGGTGTTGGTCTGGGTTTCGTCTCTCCTAATTCTACCTACAAACACATCATCTTTTCCATGAGCGTAGATGGGCATAGGGTAGGTATTGGTGTCGGGATTGTCTTGCACAATAATTCCTGGAGTTTCGTGCAGCATTTTGCGAACATCAGCGAGTTCAAAATCATTTAAAAATTCTACGTTTACAGATTCGCTATGGCCACCTGCTGTTGGAATACGAACCGCAGTTGCCGAAATTGAAAATGAGCTATCATCCAATATTTTTTGTGGCTCGCGGGCTAGTTTCATTTCTTCTTTCGTATAACCATTAGCTTCAAAAACGTCACAATGCGGTAGCGCATTTTTATAAATTGGATACGGATATGCCATCTCACCTTTTTTGCCAATAACTTCATTTTCTAATTGCTGAACAGCCTTTACTCCAGTACCAGAAACAGATTGATAGGTAGAAATCACCACGCGCTTCATTTTGTATTTTTTGTGTAGGGGAGCCAAAGCCATTACCAATTGAATTGTAGAACAATTGGGATTAGCAATAATTTTATCTTCGGAAGTCAATAAGTGTGCGTTAATTTCTGGAACTACCAGCTTTTTAGTTGGATCCATACGCCAAGCAGAAGAATTGTCAATTACCGTAGTGCCAACTTCAGCAAATTTTGGAGCCCAGGCAACTGAAGTATCTCCACCAGCTGAAAAAATAGCAATTTCAGGACGTGCAGCAATTGCGTTTTCCATAGAAATAATAGGAACTAATGTACCATTATATGAAATATTACGACCAATTGATTTTTCTGAAGCTACGAGGATGAGTTCGGTAAGGGGGAATTTGCGTTCTTCCAATAATTTAAGCATAACAGCACCTACCATTCCAGTGGCGCCAATAACGGCTACTTTCATACAAGATAATTTTTTAATTTTAAAGATACACTGTCGTGTAATCTTGGCACAAAATTACAACGAAAAAAAAGACCACCCTACTTTCGATAGGGTGGTTTTGTTAGAATTAAGTAGTGTAGCGGTGCTTCGGTACAATCCCGAAAGCTTTCGGGATCACTCAACAACCTTAGTTTCTCAACATTTTTAATTGCTGAGAAAGCGAAGGCTATTTTTTAAGCGCGTCTCTAATTTCCTTTAGTAAATCAATTTCAGAGGGACCTGGATCTGGTGCAGGTGCTGCAGCTTCTTCTTTCTTACGAACCTTAGCGTAAGATTTCACAATCATAAATAATACAAAACCAACAATAATTAAGTTGATAATGGCATTTACCCATTTACCGTACATGACAGCATTTTCGGGAGTTGTTACAGTTCCGTCTGCTGCGATAACAGCTTCAGAAAGCACAACTTTCATGTCTGCAAAATCTACTCCACCAGCAAAATGCCCAATTATTGGCATCATGATATCGGACACAAATCCGCTAACGACAAGCCCTACGGCTCCAGCGAGGATTACAGCAACTGCGAGGTCTATGACGTTGCCAGTCATAATAAAAGCTTTAAATTCTTTAAGCATAATTAGTTGGTTTAGGTTAATAAGCTTCTAAGGTATAAAAAAAGAAGTGAGATTGTAAGTTAAATAGATTAAGTCAGGTCTTATTTTCGACAAACAATACGTTTTACCCGCTGAGAGATGGCTGTTAGTAATTCGTAAGGGATAGAACCTACAGCTTCGGCTAGTTCTTGAGCAGTAGGATTTTCTCCAAAAACAATCACTTCATTACCTTCTTGACAGTCTATTCCAGTGATGTTTACCATAAGCATATCCATACATACATTACCTACAATAGGTGCTTTATAACCTTTAATTGTTACCCAACCAATACCCTTTCCATAAGCGCGAGAGATACCATCTGCGTGACCAATAGGAATGGTAGCCGTTTTTTCAAGATCTTTCGCTTTATACGCACGGTTGTATCCAACAGTTTCTCCTGGTTGAATTGAGTGAATTTGCGATATAACAGATTTCAACGTGGCAACAGGCTTCAAATTTTTATTTTCTTTTTCTGAATTTCCAAAGCCATACAAACCAATACCTACTCTAACCATATCAAAATGTGCCTGTGGATAATTTATCACTCCAGAGGTATTGCTTTGATGCATAAACATTTCGTAAGGCAAGCTAGCTTTCATTCGTTCAGCAATTCTCTTGAAAGCGTCAATTTGATGAAGAGTAAACTCTTTTTCAGCTGGGTCTTCACTAGCTACCAAATGTGAGAATAGTGACCGTACTTTAATGGCTTTGGTTTCTTTGAGTTTTGATACAATATGTTTGCAATCATTTTCTAGAAAACCTAAACGGTTTAATCCTGTGTTGAATTTTAAATGAACAGGATAGTCTTTTTGTTTTTTTTCTTCGGCAATTGTTACAAAATGGTTTAGTATTCTAGGACTGTAGATAGAAGGTTCCAGACAGCGGTCTATTAATTTCTCAAAATTAATGGGTTGTGGGTGAAGCACCAAAATTGGAGTTCTAATGCCCGCATCTCGAAGCGCAATGCCCTCGCTTACATAAGCAACAGCAAAGTAATCTATTCCTAAATTTTCTAATTCTTTTGCAACGGCAATGCTTTCGCTGCCATACCCGAATGCTTTTACAACGGCCAGAGTTTTAGTTTCTTTTTGAAGTTTTGAAGTGAGGTACTTATAATTATGCACCAGCGCATTTAAGTCTATTTCTAGCACGGTTTCGAGAAATTGGGACATAACTAAGCTTGCTTTTTTGCCTCTTGGGCAGATTTTGAAGTAATTTGTTCCGGATCCTGTACGTCCATTTTTCTTACTTTTTCTCGAAGCACAGCTTTGTAGTAGGCTGCACGACTTAGGGGTTCATATTCTTCTGTTTCACCAAGGAATACAAGGCTATCATTGTTTGATTTTCGGAAACTGTAATGCGCTAAATTTCCCGTTCTTGGACAAATAGCATGAACTTTAGTAACATATTCTGCCGTTGCCATAAGTGCAGGCATCGGGCCAAAGGGGTTTCCCTTATAGTCCATGTCTAATCCAGCCACGATTACACGAACGCCACGATTGGCAAGGTCATTACATACTTTTACTATCTCATCGTCAAAAAACTGAGCTTCGTCTATGCCCACCACATCGCAATTATCTGCCAAAATTGGAATATTAGCAGCAGCAGGAACTGGTGTGGAACGTATTTGATTGCTATCGTGAGAAACTACGTGATGTTCTTCGTATCTTGTATCTACGGTAGGTTTAAAAATTTCCACTTTTTGGCGGGCAAATTGGGCACGCTTCAATCTGCGAATTAATTCTTCAGTTTTACCAGAAAACATAGAGCCACAGATCACTTCGATCCAGCCAAATTGCTCTTTTTGATTTACGGTATTTTCGAGAAACATAAGTGTTGTTTAGAATAAAACGGAAATTTTTGACGTTTACATATAGGATGCGTAAATTTAACAAAACAAAGTTGACCCCGTCCCTTCAGAACTAAAAACTTATACAGAGATATGAAAAAGAAGTTGCAACAAGACCTACGTGATTTGGCAAATGAAATCCTTCAGAAAAAGGACCCCTTCCATACTGCCGAAATGAAACAAAAAATTTCTGAAATGTACGATACTATTTGCGTTTTGGACTATTTAGAGCAACAAATTGATGGAGCAAAGCCTTTAGCAAAAGAAAAAATTGATGATGCTTTTGACAGTAAAAGCTACAAAGAACAAAACTGGTTTACCGAGCCAGAGCCAATCCCACAACCACAACACCAAGAAGATTTGGTAGAGCCTTTAATGGAAAAAATTAAAGATTTAGTAGCGCAAATGCCGCCAGAATCTCAAGAGATGGACGATTTTTTGGAAGAGGTGCTTCCACAAAAAAAATACATGAAAAATGACCTCGAAGAATTTGCCAAAACCTACCAACAAACACCCACGTTTGAGCGTAAAACAGCACCTTCACCACCCACTAAAATTCAAACTACTCTAGAAGAACGGGAACCCGTAAAAGGTGTTCCAGCTCCCGAAAACAAAAAGCGTTTGATAGATGATTTAGGAGTAGGTGAAAAGCCAAAGTCTGTTAACGATCAAGCAGGTGTTGGGATGAATATTGGCCTTAATGACCGTCTTGCCTATATAAAACACCTATTTGGTGGTAGTGCGGAAGATTATACACGGGTCTTGTCACAAATAAATACCATGCAATCTTTTGACCAAGCTGAAACTTTTATAAAAACGAAAGTAAAGCCAGACTACAATTTTTGGTTGCAAAAAGATATGTTTGCCGAACGGTTTATGGCTTCAGTTGAAAAACAATTTAATTAATCGTTTGGATTGAAAGTTTCTAAAGCATTTTATTGGCTTGATTGCATTACTCATGTCTTATTTCTTGAGAAAAGAGCTGAGGTATTATAATGAAGAAATTAGAAAAACGAAATTGAGAATTGGAAGCTGTAAAGTGAATAAATAAAATTGTATAACTTCGTCATTCTTTGCTCGTAATTCAAACCTCAAACCCGTGTCCAAACTCTACCTTGTTCCAACGCCTATCGGAAATTTAAAAGACATTACTTTTCGTGCTATTGAAGTACTAAAGGAGGTCGATCTTATTTTAGCCGAAGACACCCGAACCAGTGGGAAACTTTTAAAGCATTTTGATATTGGCACGCAGATGCATTCTCATCATATGCACAACGAGCATAAAACAACCGAAGGCATTGTTAAACGTATTCTAGCCGGAGAAACAATTGCATTAATTAGCGATGCAGGAACCCCAGCCATTAGTGATCCTGGATTTTTACTCACCAGGGCCTGTGTAGAAGCAGGGATTGAAGTAGATTGTCTCCCCGGCGCCACCGCTTTTGTTCCGGCTTTGGTAAATAGTGGGTTGCCTAATGATAAATTTGTTTTTGAAGGTTTTTTACCTGTAAAAAAAGGCCGTCAAACTCGCTTGCAACTCTTAGCCGAAGAAACCCGAACCATTATTTTTTACGAATCGCCTCATAAACTACTAAAAACCTTAGGTCAATTTTTAGAATATTTTGGAGCCGATAGGCAGATTTCAGTTTCAAGAGAAATCACTAAACTGCATGAAGAAACCATAAGAGGAACCGTTGCAGAAGTTTTGGCGCATTATGAAGCAAAACCTCCTAAAGGGGAGATAGTTGTGGTTGTAGGAGGAAAAAAATGATGCAAAAGCTACTTTCAGAAATAAGAGACTGCTCCGTTTGCGCAAAACACTTACCACTAGGCCCAAGACCCATTATAGAGGCAGCTGCAAATTCAAAAATAATATTGATAAGCCAGGCTCCTGGTCGTATTGTCCACGAAAATGGAAAAGCGTGGGCAGACCAGAGTGGGAAAAAATTGCGTGAGTGGCTAGATGTAGAGGAAGACACTTTTTATAATACCAATAATTTTGCAATCCTTCCCATGGGGTTTTGCTATCCCGGTAAAGCAAAAACAGGAGATCTCCCGCCAAGAAAAGAGTGTGCACCTCTTTGGCATGAAATAGTGCTAGACAAGTTTACAGACGCCCATCTCATACTATTAATTGGGAGTTATGCTAACAAATATTACTTGCCTAAAGACGGCAAGAATCTCACACAACGTGTTGAAAATTTTGAGAAATTTTTACCAAAATACTGGCCTTTACCACATCCATCTCCTGTAAACAGATTTTGGCGCGCAAAAAACCCTTGGTTTGAAGAGACTGTTGTGCCACTGCTTCAGAAAAAGATAGCCCAGGTTCTTTCTTAAAGATAGTTATAGGTTATAGAAAATTACCAAGATTGAAATACCGCAAGGTATTGCTGGGCTTTAAGTGGTTCCTCTTGACCGTTAAAACTGTCTATTTGTTTAAATTCTGCATCAAAAATGTAAAGTATGGGAGAGTCATTGTCAACTAATTTTCCCATAACCAATTGCACTGTGCCAAATGAATCGTACTTTATAATAAGATCGTAAGTTTGCTCATCTATGGTTTTTTGAAACATAGAAACCATACGGTTGCCGTCTCTGTAATTATGCTCGTAGACAACTCCATCTTTTTCAACTTTTTTAAGGATGATGGCACCAGATTCGTCATAATGAGTTTCTTCAACATTTGCAATATTATTGGTATAAGAAGTTTCAGACCTAATAGCACCGCTCTCATAAAATGAGGTTACCGGACCATTTTGTATGCTGGTTTTATAGGTTTCAATACTTTCTGGTAATCCGTTTTCAAAATATAAAATCCGCGGGCCATTTAAAAAACCGCCTTGTATAGTAAACTCTTCTACCATAATACCATTTCGCTTAATTACGTATTGGCCCTCCATGATTTCGTTTTCTATGGTAACATAGCCGCGTCTGTTTTTGTCGTCGACTACATATTTGTAGTCGTTAAAATCCAGGGTATCTACTTTTTTGGTATTTGCCAGCATAATAGCTTCTGGAATATTATTGCAAGCGTAAAAAGCTGCTAGTACAAATACCAGCATACTATATTTTGGGAATACATATTTATATTTCATGAATATTATTTTAAATTTTTTGGAGGCCTATTCATTCATACCTCTTAATTCACACTTTGTGGTTTTTTATATGTGTTTTCCTTTCTCCCAACCGTGCTTACCCAAATATTGTTCACCACTTTCTGCGGCACCTTCTTCAATGGAAGTTCCCATACTATCGTTCCAGCGATTTAAATACCCAAAGAGTGAAATTACGCCTAACATTTCCACAATCTCTCCTTCGTTCCAGTGTTCGTAGAGGCGTTTTTTAATTTCCTCGTCTACCGCATTTGGTACTTGGCTCGCGGCTAGTGAAAAATCCAATGCGGCACGTTCGGCCTCATTAAAAGAGGGGTGGGTACGGTATTCCCAAATATTGTCCAGTTGTTCTTGTTCAGCTCCGTATCTTTCTGCAGCACGAATGGCGTGGGCCTGGCAATAACGACATCCTGTTGCGTTACTGCTCACCCAGGCTATCATTCTTTTAAGAGCAGAGGTAACGTTCCCTTCATTTGCCATTACGGCTTTGTTGAGGTTTATAAAGGCACGACTTATGGCGGGTCTGCGTTGCATGGTGAGTACGCTGTTGGGGCAAAAACCAAGTGTTTCGTTGAAGAACTCGGCAAGCTCCTGTGTATTTACGTCGTGATCTGCTGTGAGTGGGGTTACTAGTGGCATAATTTTATGTTTTGAATGTCGAAGGTACGGTTCGATGTTTCAATTCACAAATTATAAAAAACAAAATCAAATAAAGTAAAATTTCTGATTCACTAATTTAATAGTAGTATTTTCTATATTGAGATAATAAAGGCCAGTTGAAAACCTTCCATAGAAATCTTTGGATTTTCAACACTGAAACTACCTTGCTCTATTATTCCCTGTTGCAACTGTAATTTTTAGCGCTTGTTTCTTAGGGAACATTTGACACAAGTAATAGTCACAAAATAGTTGGTTGAGTTTGGGGCTATTGTGAAATTTCTGATTTGTATTCTTCAAAAGCATAAGATTATTATTTAATCTAAATAATATAAAATCCTCATTGTTATTATACCAAGGTGAAGATGTAGCCGCTACTATTTTAACCCAGTCTTGTAATCCAATATTTTCTGAACAAATATCATTTGTAAAATTCCAATTTCAGAATATTTCAAAGGTGCTTTTTATTCATTACTAGTAAAAGATTTGAGGCCAAAAAGCCGAATAGAATTAATTATATCTGATCCTATTTCAAAATCGATGATTGTAACCCCATTATCACCAAAAAGAGATCCAATATGCCATTTTGAGCAAAAACTTGCCCGAATAAAAGGAAACAAATACTAAAACTTAGTAAAGTAAATTTTCCGGGAGGTGAATTTTAAAGGGTTTCATTCATAAAAATAATATTTTCAGTGAATAAAAGAGGTGTTAATATGGTATGATTTCCTACTTTTACAGAGACTTCCCAGAGTAACTTTCTTACTATACCTCATTTCATTAACGTTTTTGAAATATGTATTTTAAGATATTGGAATTTCTAGAAACATGCGCTGGACTTTAAAACCTAAACCTTCCGAAGAAAAAATTGAAATCCTTTCTAAAGCATTGGGAGTAGAACCTATTATTGCTTCATTGCTTTTACAAAGAGGTGTTGAAACCTTTGAAGAAGCCAAAAAATTCTTTAGGCCTTCTCTAGACGAATTACATGATCCATACCTTATGAAAGACATGGAAAAGGCCGTCGCCAGAATTGAAAAAGCTATCTTAGAAGAAGAGAATATTCTTGTTTTTGGCGATTACGACGTGGACGGCACTACCAGTGTGGCGCTACTGTCTTCCTATTTAAAAAGTTACTACCCCAATGTTGCCACATATATTCCAGACCGTTATGAAGAAGGCTACGGAGTTTCTTACAAAGGAATCGATTTTGCTGAAGACAACAGTTTCAGTTTAATAATTGCCCTGGATTGTGGTGTTAAAGCTCTTGATAAAGTAGCATACGCTTCAGAAAAAAAAATCGATTTTATTATTTGCGATCACCATAGACCTGGGGCTGAATTGCCGAAAGCTGTAGCTGTTTTAGACCCAAAAAGGGAGGATTGTAACTATCCATTTAAAGAATTGTGTGGCTGCGGCGTTGGGTTTAAACTAATTCAGGCACTCGCTAAAAATAGAAGCCAAACAATAGACGATTTGCTTTTATATTTAGATTTGGTGGCGACTGCTATTGGTGCAGATATTGTTCCTATCACTGGCGAAAATAGAGTTTTGGCATATTATGGTTTAAAGGTTATAAATACGAATCCGCGTACGGGGTTTCAAGCAATTTTGAAGCAGGTCAAAAAAACCGAATTGACCATAACCGATGTTGTATTTATTATCGCACCAAGAATTAATGCAGCTGGCAGGATGAAACATGGAAACCACGCCGTCACTTTACTTACTGAAACCGATTTAGAGAAAGCCGCCATTTGGGCCGCCGAAATTGAACAGTTTAATACAGATAGACGTGATGCAGATAAACAAATAACTGAAGAAGCTTTGAGTCAAATATTAAATAATAAAGAAGAAGACCGGATGACTACCGTGGTCTACAACGAAAATTGGCACAAAGGTGTAATTGGGATTGTAGCTTCTAGATTAACCGAAAACTATTACCGCCCTACGCTGGTATTTACTAAAAGCGGGGAGAAATTAGCGGCTTCTGCAAGATCTGTAAAGGGATTTGATGTATACAATGCTTTAGAAGCTTGCAAGGAATATATTGAACAATTTGGAGGCCATAAATACGCTGCTGGCTTGACGCTGTTTGAGGAAGATTATGAAAACTTTAAAGCTGAGTTTGAAAAAGTTGTTTCAGCAACTATAGATCCAAAACTTTTGAAACCTCAATTAACGATAGATGCCGAAATAAACTTTGCCGAGATCACCTCAAAATTCTACCGAATTATTAAACAATTCGCACCCTTTGGCCCAGGTAATATGGCGCCAGTTTTTATGACGCAGCATATTAAGGATGTGGGTTATGGAAAATGTGTTGGGGAAGACAAAAGTCACTTGCGCGTTGTTGTAAAACAAGGAAATAGTGCACAATTTACCGCAATAGGATTTGGATTAGGAGATAAGTATGATATTGCTTTTAAAGGAAAACCGTTTAAAGCTGCATATGTAATTGATGAGAACGAATGGCAGGGAAATGTGAACTTGCAACTAAGATTAAAGGATATAAAATCCTAATCTAGCCTTCAAAAATTTTTATTTGAAACTGTTCTCCATCAAAAACACCATAAGTATATTGAGAAATCCAATCGCCAAGGTTGTAGTAGGTGGAGTTTTCTCCCACTTGAATTTGCATAGAAAGATGCCTGTGCCCAAATATAAAGTAATCATAATGTTTGGTCTCTAGTTTTCTTTTGGCGTAGAGCGCTAGCCATTCGTTTTCTTCACCTAAAAATTTCTTGTCTTCCTCGCCAGATATTAATTTATTTTTCACGGAAAGGTATTGCGCTATTTTTATCCCAAGCGCTGGGTGAAACCAATGAAACAGCCAATTAAAGACCTTATTTTCAAAAACCTTTTTCATTCTTTTATAACCTATATCCCCAGGTCCCTTTCCGTCGCCGTGGCCAATAAAGAAAGTTTTGCTGTTAAAAGTAAATTCCTTGGGTTCGCGATAGGTGGGAATGTTGAGTTCGGTTTCAAAATAGTCGCCCATCCAAAGATCGTGATTGCCTACAAAAAAATAAATTGGAATGCCACTATCACTTATTTCTGCCAGTTTTCCCAACACACGTACAAAACCTTTTGGGACTACAGTTTTATATTCAAACCAAAAATCGAACAGATCACCAAGCAAAAAAATAGCTGCGGCATCCTCTTTTATTTCGTCCAACCAACGAACAAATTTCTTCTCTCGTGGTAAGCTTTTGGCAGCTGTAGGAGCACCCAAATGGTTATCGCTAGAGAAATATATTTTTTTTCCTGGAGGAATCTGCATGGCGTAAAGATACACTTCGACTCGGCTAAGTGTACAAATTTGATTTAAAATTTATTTATGTTGCACCCCGTTTGGAGTCGAGGGGTTATCACTCGCAAACCATTCTGCATAGCTTGTAGCTGTTTCTTGTAGGCGCAACGAATGTAATTGAATGTCTTTAGGCAAGCGTTGTTTTATTTTTTTGGCAAAATCTATGACCATCATTTCGCTAGTGGGCTGGTAGTCTACCAATAAAACATTGTGCCCTCTGTTACTTAATTCTTTGGCCAATTCTACGTGAGGGGTATTTTTGTTGAAAACGGTTGCGTGGTCAAAAACATCTACTATATCTTCTTTTACAATTTTTTTGAGATCTGTAAAGTCTATTACCATTCCGTATTTTACATTATTGGTGTCGTCAATAGGTGTTCCAATTACTGTTACAGATAGCTTATAACTGTGGCCATGTACGTTTCGGCATTTGCCGTCGTAGCCATATAGTGCGTGGCCAGTTTCAAAAGAAAATTTTTTGGTGATGCGTATATGGCTCATATAGAAAAAGTATTCTTAAGTTACAAAGATAAGAGATTAACGGCAGACAGTTATTTTTTCTTGTTTTTCGGCCTTTTAAAGTATTTATACTTTTTATATTGTTGAAAAACAAGCGCAAACAGAACAGCACCTGCCATTAAAAGCATGGCGCCTTTACCATTTATAAATTCCAGAATATTCATGAAGTAATTTTTGGATTAAAATAAACAATCAAAAATACCTATTAGCGTTTGTTTCGCACTTTACTTATGATTACGACCACGATAACCATAACACCCAAAATCAAGAAGAGACCAGGACCACCTATAAATTCTATAATTTCCATTGAAACCGCATTAATTTGTGTTGCAAATATCTTAAAAATTTTGTTCAAAAATATTAAAAGGCAGCTGTGATTATGTAGCCAATGGTAGGTATTTTCTATAAAATTTAATAATCAATGCAACTCCGCGCCAAGCTACCCAAACCACTAAGGCCAACCAAATACCAATAAGCTCCCAATCCTGAAATTTAGAAAAGTACAACACAGGGATAAATCCGAAAATAGTTGCGCTTAATAATACATTTCGCAAGTACCTCATTTCTCCCAGACCCTTAAAAATAGAATCTAACGTGAAAGCTATGGCATTAAATGGTAAACAAATGAGCACCATAAAAAACATTCCGTAAAAAAGGGTTAGCACTTCAGGGTTTTTATTGAATATTAAACCTAATGGCTGGTAAAGTAGTAAACCAATTATTGCTAAAGCAGTAGCGACTCCAATGTTGTATAGACTAACTTTTTTAGTAAGTTGCCAAAGGCTTTTAAAATTGCGTTCACCCAATAGTTTTCCGCCTAAAATGTTGCCAGCAGCTCCATAGCCATCTAAAAAGAACGCTGTGAATATCCAAATATTAAATGCAATGGTATGCGCAGCAATATATTCTTTGCCCAACGCCGCAGCTTCTCTTGTTGAAAGTATTAAAGCGGCGTTTAGAGCAAGAGAGCGTAAAAATAAATTAAGACTCATAGATACCAATCTCCTAATTTCGGGATGTAAGGGAAAGGTTACCCGCAGTGAGATGTTTGTCTTTTTTAACACTAAAATTAAAGACAACAGCGCCATTACAATTTGCGCAGCCAAACTTGCCCAGGCGGCTCCCTCAACTCCCAAAGGTTCAATATATCCTTCAATTCCATATACGAGCGCAAAATCTAACCCTATATTTAATAAAGCTCCAATGGCAGCAATGATCATAGGCCAAAAAGTATTCTGGAGTCCGCGGAATATTCCAAAAATTGCAAAAGTGAATAGAGTTAATGGAAAACCCCAAACACGAATATTGTAATAATCTATGCTATATTTTAGAATAAGACCTTCGGCATTGAGGAGTGTAAATATTTCTTCAACAAAAAAATAGGTACTTCCTAAAACCAGAATACTTAGCGCAATGTTGAAGAATACAGCCTGAGCCGGAAAGCTCTTTAAATCTTCTATAGAGCCAGCTCCCAAATTTTGTGAAATAATAGCTGAAATCGCACTACGTGTCTGTCCCAAAATCCAGATAAGTGCAGAAAGAAATGTCCCAACAATTCCAACTGCGGCAAGACTTTCGGTGCCGAATTCAGCAATGTTTCCCACCACGGCAGCATCTGTGCTAGAAAGTACTGGCTCTGCAATACCAGCAATAATAGCGGGTATGGCAAGTTGTTGGATGCGTTTAAAGGAAATATTAGTGGCGGCCATTTTCAATTACAAAGTTAAAGCTTTACTAGTAGTATTTTCTACAAAACCAACTCATAACAATGAAAAGGAAATTCTGTTTGTCTTGGAAAATAAACATTTCCGACTTTCTGATAACCACGCGCTTCATAAAAACGCTGATTCCTATAATTTTTGCTGAACGTATCAAGCCTTATGGAAAGAGCATTTTGTTGTACTCCAAAACTTTCTGCAAAATCCATCAATTTTTTTGCCTTTCCCTGATGCTGAAAATCTGGATGCACGGCCAAACGATGTATATACAAGTTTAAACCATCTTCAGTCACCCAATCTATAGTATTGTATTCCTCATCTTTTTCTGAAGAAATAGTGATGCAACCTATGGTGGATCCTTCCGTAAGCAGCACATATAATTCGTTTCGTTGTAAATCTTTCTTAAACGCTTCTTTATTTGGATAGGCGTCATCCCATTGAAAGATCCCTTCAGCTATCATTTTTGTGGCACACGCCTTAGTTATTGTTATAATTTTGTCAATTTCCGAAGGTTTCGCTTTCCGAATCATATAGAAGGATTAGTTTTGCAGTCAATTAAAGATACCCTTTTTATGAAAAATATATTGGTTCCTATAGGTGCAAATGAAAATGCAGTGAGCAATCTACAGTATGCTATAGATTTGGCGCAAGAGGTAGACGCCTATGTGTATGTGATCTCTGTATTTCAGGAATTTAGCAAGGCTGGAGGTTTGAGTAAGGTAAACACTATTTTAAAAGAAGATAGTGAGAATCGTCTTGACGAAGTTCTAAGTAAAGTTAATAAACGGGACGTTACGGTAATTGCGCACCCCATTAAAGGAAGTGTCGTGGAAACTATTAACCGTTTCAACAAGCACGTGCCGGTAGACTTAATGGTGTTGTCACCTCGAAGTAATTCTATTCGTGAAGAAGTTTATTTAGGAAATACTTCGGGAAAAATTATGAAGCAAACCAATATCCCAATATTAGTAGTACCGGAAGGAGCTGTTTTTGAGCAACCCAAAAATATTTTAATGGCATTTAAGAATGGGCAATTTAATACTAAAAAAATGCTTGAGCCACTTCGTAAATTTACTAAGAATTTTGGAACTGAAATTAACGTGCTACACGTAGAAACACCAGAAAGCAGTGAGGAAATGAAGAAAGTGAGTGATGTACTTACAAATATGCAAGCATCATATACTAAGACAGAAAATGCAACAACATTTCAGGCAGTTTTAGAGCATTTTAGAAGTCACAACCCGGATATGTTGTGTGTAGTACGGCGCAAACGAGGGTTTTTCAAAAAGTTATGGGAGAAAAATGTTGTTCTTAAAAAGGAATTTCATACAAGTAAGCCATTATTAGTTTTAAGAGTACAGGAATAAATAATTTACTATATTCGTAGCCTAAATGGGGGATTAGCTCAGCTGGCTAGAGCGTTTGGCTGGCAGCCAAAAGGTCATCGGTTCGACTCCGATATTCTCCACAGAAAAGGATGAACTCTAAAGGGTTTGTCCTTTTTCTTTTTTACACGATTTCTCGGAGGAGAAGTTTATCCTGAGCTTTGCGACGCAGGAGTAAATAGTCGAAGGGACTCCGATATTCTCCATAGAAAAGGATGAACTCTAAAGGGTTTGTCCTTTTTCTTTTTTACACGGTGTCTCGAAGGCGAAATTTATCCTGAGCTTTGCGACGCAGGAGTAAATAGTCGAAGGGACTCCGATATTCTCCACAGAAAAGGATGAACTTTAAAGGGTTTGTCCATTTTCTTTTTTATGTACTGGACCCAGTTTGTAGGTAAAATAATTTGAGTTCAGCTTCATGCTAGTTGTCCATTAATTTCAGAGTGCACTTCGCGATTACGTTTAACATCTCTTAAATAATTATTTAAGTCATTTGCAGTAGGCTTTCCTTTTAGGATTTTTTTCCACTTAGACCTAAGGCTTACGGGTTGGGTTGTATCTTTCATATCTCGAAGTTTTATTGGTTACTTCAAAATTCAGAAATTATAGATAAAATGTCAAGGGGGAAAAGCCCCTTTTTTATCAATGAAAACCCTTAATTTTTGAGAAATGTACTTGTAATTTCAACCACTTTTTGCAGCTGTTTTGGTAAATTCTCTTTTCCCCATGGGTGACTAGCTCCAAATACATGATTTGCTTCTTTTATGATTTCAAGTTGTGGATTCATACTCCAACTTTTCAGATTTTTAGCTTCATTTATTGAAACAGTGGGGTCTTCACTTCCATGTATAAACAAACAGGGTTTATCAAGAAAGGTTACGGCTCTTTTTATCGTGAGTCGCTTTTCGTTTTCTATGAAATCTTCGTAGAACTGCCAATCGTGCGGCATTTGTTGTTTAGTTCGTCCATTTTCTACGAAAGTTCGTCCTGTCTTCTTCCATTTTTTAAAACTTTCTGACTCTTCTTGAAACCTTTTTTTGTAATCACTTACAGCAGCCCAAGTCACTACTTTTTTAACTAGATTATTTTCTTGGGCTTTTATGAGAACGATACCTCCTCCGCGGCTATGACCAATGAGTGAAATATTGGTAACGGCTGCTTCTGCATGAAATCTTTTTGTAGTAGTTATGTGGTTTATGATGTCTTCTAAATCTTCTAACTCTTTGCTAAAGTTGTTTTGTGCAAATGCCTCTAAATCTGGAAAATCTATAGGGTCTTCAATAGTGCCACCGTTATGGGAAAAATTAAATTTTAAAAAGAAAAATCCAGCTTTGGCAAACGCTTTTGCCACCAAATTCCACGCACCCCAATCTTTAAAACCCTTATAACCGTGACAAAAAATTATTACAGGCTTTGGTTTTTGGGAGGGTATAAAAAACACATCGTATACCATAGGTTTTTTAGCTGGACGCGTAAGCACTTTATTTAGGAATTGGTTCATAAGTATTTAAACTTCTTTCTCAGTAAAAGGAATGTTTGGGCTACAAATTTCTATAATGAGCTTCCTAAGCTCTTCAGAAAAAAGGGCTAACGTTTCCTTAGTGATATTTTGATCTTTATTTCGGCTTCTTGCGGAATCCTTTGTTGCAAATTTTAAGAAACCACTTCCCATGTTTTTGAATGAAATGATCCCAGCTTCAGCTGTTTCAAAAGGGGCATTGCCATAGAGCATTAAAGCATATGTTAATACTTGGAAAGCCTTGCTAAATTTATAATCTGTTGGTAACACCGTCCAATCTATAATCTCCAGATCTCCTTGCTGTACATTTCCTGTTTTATAATCTATAATCCGCATCTGCCCATTATAACTATCTACTCTGTCTACTTTTCCGTGAACAGAAACAGGGAAATCCAATTCGGGAATGTTTAGTTTAAAAGTTAAATCGCTCTCAATATGGAGTAATTTTATGGTGTTTCCTTTTGCAACTTCGGTTAAATCTTGAGCGATTAAATTTTCGACATAGCGCTTGGCAACTTCAAAAATGATGAGGTTTTTCCCTTTTGAAATGTCTCCACCTTTAAAATTTTCGGAAAACTGTTTGGCAACTTCTATCGCTGTTTTTGTTTTTATAGTTGTAAGAATTTCTTTTGTGAGCACCGAATTTTCATAAGGCTCATACAAATGTTGCAGTGTATCGTGCACGATAGTTCCTAAAGTATTGAAGGCTACAGTTTCTTCTACTTCATTGAGCTCGTTTACTTTCAATATTTTTTGGTAATAAAAATCTATGGGATTTCTAATGTAGCTTGTAAGTGCTGAAGGAGAGAAGCCTTTTTTGGCTATTTCTGCTAACCTTTTCTGTACATTTTCTGTTTTATCTATGGATTTAAGCCGGGTTGGCTGGATGGAAACTTTGGGTGAAACATTTTGTTCAATAAAGGTATGTTTCGGATGGCCCTCAATCTCCAACTGAAGGATAAACCTGCTTTTTTCACCGCTATTTAAACCTTCTGTAAAATTGGTGTATAATAATGTTACGTCTTTTGCCCTGTGCAGTATATGATAAAAATGGTAGGTATAAATAGCATCTTTTTCAATATAGGAGGGGAGTTTAAACTGTTTTTTGAGGTCGTAGGTAATAAACGAAGCATTAGATTTTCCAGATGGTAAAACACCTTCGTTTACCGAAAGAAGGATAACATTTTCAAAATCCAACACACGAGTTTCTAAGACCCCCATAATCTGTAAACCCATAAACGCTTCACCTTTAAAGTCTATGGTTGTAATTGCGATAAGCTCGTTGAATAAATCCTGTAATATGTTTAAGCTTGCTAAGTGTTTGTATTTTTCACCAAGTGCTTTTAGTTCTTTAATAATAATATATAATTTGTGTAATACTACTTTTTCTATAACATAGTCAGTACGATTTTTTCTTAGTATTTGGATAATTTGGTCAATGGCATCTAAAGCTTTGGTTGGGGAGTCTTTTAAAGTCCCGAAGAGTAACGAAAGAATGGTTTTATCTTTATCTTCAGAAACTTCTAGAATTTGGTCCAGTGTATAGTGACTTCTATTTTGGTGTGTAACGCTATTAATAATAAATTGGCTGCTTACTAATTGAGTAGCTATGGGACTACCTACAATTTTTAATATATCTCGAAAATAAAATGCTTGTGGGTTTTTTTTGTGGATGGAAATCCAAGTTTCAAAAAAGACAGCTACTGGAAAATTTTTTAAGGTAGCACCCATGGTTACATTAACCTGAGTAACATTCTTCGGCAAAGAATGGAGCAATGGCAGGAGCAGGGATTCGTCTGCAAGAACAATGGCGGTTTTGTTAAGTTTCTCTGGACTATAACTTTCTAAGATTTGTCCTGTATATTTTAGTTGTGCACTGTTTTTGGAGCATGAGACACTCGTAATGGTTTTAGGCTGGGCATAGTTGTTTGAAATAAATTTAGGTTTGTTACTCTTGAAATAGTTCCACTCCTTAAGATAATTTCTAAAAAAAAGAGAAGCACTATGATTACTATTGTCCATAAATACCGCTTCAGTGTCCCAATATATGTCACTATGACCAGCTTCTAGAATAGCTTGTATAATTTGTTGCTCTGCATTATTTAGGGCATTAAATCCTATAAAAATATGTTGTTGAGTTGTTTTAGCCTGTAGGTAATATTCTAAATTTTCCACTGCCTCTCTGTAAACTAAGCCTTGATAGGCACTGTTTTGTTGTATGAGTGCATCTTTAAGGTTGAAATAAAATTCTGGAAGTTGTTTCCAAAATTCAAGATAGTTTTTTATAAAACTTGATTTTTCTGAAGTTACATTCCATCGCTCGAGGGATTTAATACTTCCTAAATAGTCAAAAAACTGATTCGGATTCAGTAGGTACCTGTCTACTTCGTTAAAATCGTTAAGCAAAGTGATGGCCCAACTAGAATAACCATTAAACGATTCTTTTTCTTGATACGTAGCTGTGCTTTTATATACTTCGTAGCTTTTAAAAAGAAGTTCAGTAGCATCTATTATCTCTAGTCCGGAGAGTTCTTGTATAAGGTCTTCAATACTTAATATTTTGGGTAGAAACGTTGTTTTTGTCGCTTGTTGTCTAAGAAAGTTTTTTAGAAAACCTCCAGCTCTTTTACTAGGAAGAATGAAGATGCAATTAGACAGGTCTTCCTGCTTTTGCTGAATATGGTGTAGGGTTTCTTCTATAAAAGTTAGCATACCCTAAAAATAAGAAACGCCCCCAAGATGGAGGCGTTTAAACTTATTTATTTAGCGTGTTATTTATTTCTTCAAAGAAATCTCAACACGTCTGTTTTGTTGTCTACCTGCTTTAGTATTGTTGGTAGCTATAGGACGGGTTTCACCGTATCCTTCAGATGTTAATCTGCTAGCTGGAATACCTATAGTAGTCAAGTATTGCATAACTGATGCAGCACGCTCACGAGATAATTTCTCGTTGTATGAATCACTACCTCTACTGTCTGTATGACCTTCAATATGGAAATCTGCAGTTGGGTATTCTTTCATAATGTCTGAAATGCTTTGTAATGCAGAGTAAGACTCTTGACGGATTGTAGCTTTATCATAATCGAACAAGATAGTTTTAGAGTACTCATTCAATTTAGTGATAATCTCTACAGTTACTTCTGGACAACCATTGTTAGCAACAGTACCAGGAACTTCTGGACACTCATCGTCTTTGTCTAATACACCATCACCGTCACGATCTTCGTAAGGACAACCGTTATTAGCTTTAGGACCAGCTTCGTTCGGACAAGCATCTTCAGCATCAGTGATACCATCACCATCAGCATCTGGACAACCGTTCATAGAAGCAAGACCAGCTACAGTAGGACAAGCATCTTGAGGGTCTGGAATACCATCACCATCAGTATCAGGACAACCATTAAATTCAGCTAAACCTGGTGTGTTTGGACACGCATCGTTTCTGTCTTCAATACCATCACCATCAGTATCAGGGCAACCATTAAATTCTGGAAGACCAGGAACTTCTGGACACTCATCGTCTATATCATAGATACCATCACCATCTGTATCTTTTCCACCAAACTTAAATACAAATCCTGCAGAATGCTGGAAGTGTTGGATACCGTAAGTATCTTCAAAAGCGTGCTTGTAAGTAGACTGTACTTCAAAAGCAAAGTTTTCACCTAACCAAAAACGTACATTAGCGATACCATTTGCAGTACCAAATCCAATATCATCAACCCAAGTATAACCTCCACCAACACCAATAGATGGGTCAAACCATCCACCAGGACCGTTAAGTAAGTCTCTTAAGCTATATTTAATCTCACCATCTACACCGTAATAAGTTACATTTGGAATTCTAAGATCACCAACTTTTTCAATTTTGTTGATGGTACCAACTCCTGTAAATGAAAATCCACTACCAATATATCTACCTACAGATACTCTTGAAACTGAAGGAAGGATATTCCAGTGATCATTTGCGTTAAAATACTCGTCAAACATTTCCCCTTTAAGTTCGGTTCCGTCTGCAAGCATAGCCATAAAGCGTCCCTCGTCGTCAATTCCTGTTGGGAAAAGATCTACTGCGTTGAGACCAGCACCAACTAACCAAGGGTTGTTTTCGTCTTGTGCGTTAGCTGCACCAACCCCTATGATAAGGAGCGCAGCAACTAAAATACTGTTAAGATGTTTCATATTCGATTGTTTAATTTTTAAGTGTTAATGGAACAAAAGTAAGTTGTTAAAACTTATAAACAAAAGCAAATCTAATAAAATTTTCATAAATACAAAAGGCTTGCTTTTTTTAGTAATTTCTAGGCGTCCTTAATTACCCCTAACGACAAACCCACTTTTTTAAATGCTGCAATGGCTTTATCTAGGTGAGATTGGTCATGAGCTGCGGATAATTGAACTCTTATTCTCGCCTTACCTTTAGGAACCACTGGGAAGAAAAAACCAATTACATAAATACCTTCTTCTAACAGCATATCTGCCATATTTTGAGATAGTTGGGCATCATACAACATAACAGGAACTATAGCAGAATCCCCTTCTATAATATCAAAACCTGCCGCTTTCATTCCTTTTTTAAAATAATTGGTGTTGTGTTCCAATTTGTCACGCAAGGTTGTATCCGTTGCCAACATATCAAACACCTTAATAGATGCTCCTACGATAGCTGGAGCAAGGGAATTAGAAAATAAATAGGGCCTAGATCTCTGACGTAGTATTTCTATGATTTCTTTTTTTCCCGTAGTATATCCTCCCATGGCACCTCCAAGGGCTTTTCCAAGAGTTCCGGTAATAATGTCTATTCTGCCCATCACTCCTTTTTCTTCTAGTGTCCCTCGGCCTGTTTCGCCAATAAAACCAGCGGCGTGACACTCATCTATCATTACCAAAGCATCATATTTGTCTGCCAAATCGCAAATTTTATCGAGTGGAGCAACTATTCCATCCATGGAAAATACACCATCGGTCACAATAATCTTGAAACGGGCTCCTTTTTCATTAGCTGCTTTTAATTGTGTTTCCAGATCCTCCATGTTACTGTTCTCATAGCGATAACGACTTGCTTTACAAAGCCTTACGCCATCTATAATAGAGGCGTGATTTAAAGAGTCTGAAATAATAGCATCTTCGGCAGTTAAAAGCGGTTCAAAAACACCTGCGTTTGCATCAAAAGCTGCAGCGTATAAAATGGTGTCTTCAGTTTGATAATATTCCGCAATTTTTGCTTCTAAGATCTTGTGGATATCCTGTGTGCCGCAAATAAAACGAACCGAAGACAGACCAAATCCGTGAGTGTCCAGGGTATCTTTGGCTGCTTGTATTACTTCTTTGTTTGAAGACAATCCTAAGTAATTATTTGCGCAAAAATTAATTACTTCTTCACCTGTAGAAATTTTTATGACAGCATCTTGTGGTGATGTGATAATTCGCTCTTTTTTATAAAGACCATTGTCTTTTATATCCTGAAGTTCTTGTTGTAAGTGTTGTTGAATTTTTCCGTACATAACTAGTTATTTTATAGATGCCAAAGTTAAATTTTATTTATTGAAATAGAGACTCCATCCACATAAATTAGAACCTTAGACTGCACCAAGAATCCCATGTCTTGAAGTGATTCCGCATAGCTGTTTAATTGTAATTTATGCTTTTCAAGTGGCACTCCTGTTTTGTAATCTGTGATGACCACTTGTTTGTTTTCAAAAAAATTGAGACGATCGGGGCGGATTAATTTTTGTTCTTTGGTACTAATATCTCGCTCATTGTAAATGGAGTCTTTTTCTAGAATATCTTCAAAGAGATATGATACTTCAGGATGATTTAATATACGCTGAACCACATATTTTAGGTCGCTTATTTTTTCCTTCTGAAGGGTACTACGCTGTTCATAATTTTCGAATACTGCTTTACTATCTTTCTTGGTTCTAATTTTTTCCATAGTATCGTGCAATAGATTTCCAAAATCTATCGCAACAGTAGTTTCACCTTCCCATAGAGAAGCATCAGCGCTGGCAACACTTAATTGATGATTTTCTGGTGTGGAAGAAATAAAAATAGGCTCCACAGTGGTTGTATTTATATCAACAATTTCTTTAAAACTATATTTTCCTGTTTTTGTTGAATCCCCAAAAGAATATATCAATTGGTTTTCATTCCATTTATTTTGAAACATCAAGAAAGCAATCAACACCTGACTGAAATCTGTTGGGGGGTTGGAAATTTGTTTAGCAGGTTTTTCTGCATACACATACAATTGCTCAACGGCTCTGGTAAGGGTAACATACAACAGGTTAAAATTGTCTAGTTCTAATGTGTTTCGGCGTTCTTCATACATTGTTTGGCCCGCTTCTCCGTAATTTTCTACTTCTGCTTTATAATTTATGAGTACTTCGTCAAATTGCGGATGATCTATGGGAAACCATGCTTTCGGATTTATTTCCCCATAAATTTCAGTGTTTGCATATGGAAATAAAACAACCGGAAACTCTAAGCCTTTGGATTTGTGTATGGTCATTACTTTTACAGCATTTTGTGTGTTTCCTGCCTGAATACTTACTGTTCCCTTTTTCTGTTCCCAATATTCCAAAAAGTTTATTTTTCCAGCCTGTGGATTATTTTCAAAATCTAACACAAAATCTACAAAAGTGAATAGATACGCATCTGCTTTTTTATTTAATTCAAGCGCATTTATTATATATTCACAAGATTGATAAAGTGATTTTGAAGCAATTTCAGCAAGAGAAAAACGTATGTTGTATTGGTTAAGTTCTTCTGTTAATAAAGATCCTTTTAAAGGCAGTAGTTGACTTAAAAACTCGTGTTTCGGTACGTTAGTTTCAAAATTATCATGGATATATTCTAAAAATGAAACTTTTGCCATTTCGTTTGTAGGGAATACCGCAAAAGTAAGCGCGTCTATAATACATTGAATTAGTGGCGAAAACTTCAAAAGTAACGTTTCCGAAGACACTACATCTATTCCTAATGCCATTAAATAAGTACTTAACGCAATACCATTACTTTTAGTTCTTGTTAGAATACAAATGTCGTCAAGGCTATAATTATTATTTAATAGTTGGGTAATAGTTTCAAAAACTTTTTGTCCGTAAAGCAGGTGCGCTTCCTCTTTGTTTTCTGCGTCAATAAATTCTAGTTGAACGTAGCCGTTATTTTTTGTGTTATGCTTTTGTTGATTGCCAATTTCATAAAGATTTTTATGTACACTATCACCAAAATATTGAGCAATAAAATTGAAAAATTTATTGTTAAAATCTATTACTTCCTTACAGCTTCTATAATTTGTATCTAAGTTTTCTATGTTTTTCTGAAGGATAGAAAACGGATTTTCACTCCCGTACAAATTTATAAATTGCTCTGGCAAACCGCCTCTCCATCTATAAATAGCTTGCTTAGCATCTCCTACAAGTAATAAACTTCCTTGGCGGGCATCTTCAAACTGTTGAGACAGCGCATTATCTATCAACGGAATTAAATTTTGCCACTGTAAGGACGAAGTATCCTGAAATTCGTCTATAAAGAAATGGCGATACCTGTCTCCCAATCGTTCGTAAATAAAAGGAGCGGGCTGGTCTTTAATTTCTTCGTGAATAAGCGCATTAAATTCTGAAATTGGCAGCACATTATATTGCTCCTTCAGAACTTCTAACTCTTGTTGCACCAAATGTATCACCGAAAGCGGAATGAGGTTTTTAAGGATATTATCGTGCAACCATATTTGAGCCACCAACAGCTTTGTTTGTTTAAATACAGCTATAAACTGAGGTACCAAGGCATCTATACTTCCGGCAATACTTTCGGTTGTTTTGGCTTTTGGATACATGGGCTTTTCGCCCATAGTTTCTTGCCAGACTGCACCATAGGAAACATTCAAGTCGCCATTAGCTAATTTTTCTAGATAACTAGGAAAATAAGCGCGACTCCCACCACTAAAGTCGGTTTTTTCAATACCTGCTTCAGAAATAAGTGAAAGTGTCTCCTTTGCTACCATTGCAATATTTGAAAGTAATACCCGCTTATTTCCCTGAATTGATTTTTTAAAACTTTGAAAATCTTCTAATGTTGCTGTTTCTAATTTTTTAAGATGAACTGCATCGTTTTCATTCAGTAAAAGAGTGGCGGTATTTGCAATGTCGTTGGCAATATCCCAGGATTTGTCCTCGTCTGTTTTTTGTAATGCATACTGTAGGAGCACTTTTGTGATTTCTTCGTCTTCACCAGCTTTTGCTATTAGTTGATCTACAGCTTCTTGTATGAGTTGTTGGGTGTCTAAACTCACTTCAAAATGTGCTGGAAGTTTTAAATCGCGTGCAAAAGTGCGAATTAGTCTATGGTTAAAATGGTCTATGGTTTCTACGCTAAACTGTGCGTAGTGATGCAACAAATGCGACAGAATCTTTTTAGATTTTTGTTGTAAGGCAGCAATGTCTATTTGGGTCTCCTCAGCGATTTGAGATAGCATTGTTGAAGGCTCTTTGGTTGCAGCGGTGTTTGAAAATTGCACCAATGTTTCTATGATGCGTTCTTTCATTTCGGCAACAGCCTTGTTGGTAAAAGTAATGGCGAGTAAATTTTTATAGCTATCATCTCTGGTAGCTTTTAGCAACTCCTTTACATAAAGTTTTACCAGTGTAAAGGTCTTACCACTGCCTGCAGAAGCATTGTAAATTACAAAAGGAGTGTTTGTGGTCACAAGTGATTTTTTATAAAAGTACAAATTTAATCGGGGTATGAAAGCATATCAAGATTGTCTATACCCAGATAAAATCTTATAAATTCTATAACACTTTTAAGGTGTTGTAATATGTATATTTACAATTATAAATTTAGTAATAACAAAAAAATAAAGAAATATGTCATTCGAATTACCGAAATTAAAATACGCTCACGATGCACTCGCACCCCATATAGATGAACAAACAATGAAAATTCATCACGGGAAACACCATCAAGGGTATACCGACAAATTGAATGCTGCCATTAAAGGCACAGATATGGAAGGCAAGACCATTGAAAATATCTTGATCAATCTTGATAAAGCAAACAAAGCTGTAAGAAATAACGGAGGTGGGTTTTACAACCACAGCTTGTTTTGGGAAGTAATGTCTCCTAAAGGGGGCGGAGAACCTTCTGGCGAGTTAGAGAAAGCTATTAATAGTGCCTACGGAAGCTTTGCAGATTTCAAAGAAAAATTTTCTGAAGCTGCAAAAACACAATTTGGTTCAGGTTGGGCTTGGTTATGTGTGCATGATGGAGGTAAAGTTGAAGTATGTAGTACGCCAAATCAAGACAACCCGTTAATGCCAGGAGTAGGATGTGGCGGAACCCCAATCCTAGGACTAGATGTTTGGGAACACGCATACTACCTTAAATATCAAAATAAACGCCCAGATTACGTGGAAGCTTTCTTCAACCTAATAGATTGGGATGAAGTATCTAAAAGATATATGCAGAATAAATAAGCTGTATTTTTTTAAAATAAAACCTCTTTCAAAAAATTTGAAAGAGGTTTTTTGTGCTAAAAAATCTCAGTTTCTGCAAATTTGGAACTTATAAAATTTTGAATATAACTGGTCTAAATTGCTACAATATAATATTGTGATTGAAAATAAAAGCTATAAAAAGAAAACTCTCTTTTTAATAAATTGAGAACGATTCAGATACTATTCGTAGGTACTTTAAAATGAATTGCCAGTGCGAGCCACCTAAGTTCCAAAAGCTTTCAGGATGTCGTATATAAAGAGGTAGATAGATTTTAAATAAAATAAGAAAACGCCTCACAAGTTAGCTTAATAATTGTTTTGAAATTTAGTCTGTGTTCGGCACCCCAGTTCCGAAAGCTTTCGAGATGGCACATAAAAAAAGGTGGAAAGAATTTTAGTGGATTAAGAAAACGCCTCACAAGTTAGCTTAATAATTGTTTTGAAATTTAGTCTGTGTTCGGCACCCCAGTTCCGAAAGCTTTCGAGATGGCGCATAAAAAAAGGTGGAAAGAATCCACCTTTTTTTGCCCCAAATCTACCATGAACTTAACCTACTTATGCTATGGTATAATTCAAATATATGGCATTCTTAAAGTAAGAAGATTAGTTTTTAGACCAACGGAAATTTTATTCGTTAAAGCGCTTGTTTTTGCTTAAAAACGGGGTAGTTCTCCTTGTCATAAAGTAGGAATTATGGTGGATTTACATAAATTAAGGCATTGTTCTTCACACAGTTTAGCGAAAAAAAGGTAAACAAGTGTTGATGGATAGTGGGAACGCCTTCGCACTAAATCGCTACGCTTATTACTGCTCGCCACCCCAGTGTTTGAAAACTTTTGGAATAGGCATAAAAAAAAGGTAAACAAATGTTGATGGATAGTGGGAACGCCTTCGCACTAAATCGCTATGCTTATTACTGCTCGCCACCCCAGTGTTTGAAAACTTTTGGAATAGGCGTAAAAAAAAAGGTAAACAAATGTTGATGGATAGTGGGAACGCCTTCGCACTAAATCGCTACGCTTATTACTGCTCGCCACCCCAGTGTTTGAAAACTTTTGGAATAGGCATAAAAAAAAAGGTAAACAAATGTTGATGGATAGTGGGAACGCCTTCGCACTAAATCGCTACGCTTATTACTGCTCGCCACCCCAGTGTTTGAAAACTTTTGGAATAGGCATAAAAAAAAAGGTAAACAAGTGTTCACCTTTTTTGCCCCAAATCTACCATGAACTTAACCTACTTATGCTATGGTATGAATCAAATATATATCTATTTTCTAAACCGATAATAAGAGTTTTCCTACTTTTAGATAAAGTGGAAATATTATCCGTTTAAAAACCGCTAAACCCTGAAATTTAACATTTAGTAGGCGCGTTCTGGGTTGCCTTCGTAGAAATTTATATATGCCTTGTTAACAACTCGGTTTCCTCCCGCGGTTGGATAATTTCCTGTAAAATACCAGTCACCCAGATTCTTAGGACACGCCTTATGTAGGTCATCCACCGATTGGAAAATCAATTTAACCTTGGCATTTATATTATCTTCTGAAATAATTTCTGCAATTTTATCTGAAATTTCTTGATCTGTAAACGGAGCGTAAAATTCTTTGACGTGATTAATTACTTCGGTGTCTTGTAACTGAAGTTGTTTTTTACACTTTTCATAGATCTCTTCAATAATACCAGCCGTACCGCGTTCTTTGTGTAATTCCAAAGCTGCATTAAAGGCCACAAGATGTTCTAGTCGCGCCATATCTATCCCATAACAGTCTGGATAACGAATTTGTGGGGCTGAAGAAACCACAACAATTTGTTTTGGTTCCAAGCGATCTAGCATTTTAAGGATGCTTTTCTTCAAGGTTGTCCCTCGTACAATGCTATCGTCAATAATAACCAAGTTGTCACTGCGTCTTACAACACCGTAGGTAACATCGTAGACATGAGCCACTAAATCGTCACGGGAGCTGTCGTCTGTAATGAAAGTTCTTAGTTTTACATCTTTAATGGCAATTTTTTCGGTCCTAATTTTATGCGACTGGATTTGCAACAGGCGTTCTTCGGTCAGATTTTCGGCTTCTTTTAAAATGGCTTCGTTCTTTTGCTTGTTAAGCTCATTTTGTGCTGCGTCCAACATTCCGTAGAAGGAAGTTTCAGCAGTATTTGGTATAAAAGAAAAAACTGTATTTTCAGTATCATATTCAATACTCTCTAATACTTTAGGCATAATGAGCCTTCCTAATTCTTTTCGTTCTTGGTATATTTCGGCATCGCTACCGCGGGAAAAATAGATACGCTCAAAAGAACAAGATTTGCGCTCTAGAGGTTCTAAAATTTCTTCCATGGTCATGGAGCCATCTTTTTTCATCAATAAGGCATGACCTGGTTCAATTTCTTTTACGCTCTCAAAAGGAACATTAAACACTGTTTGGATTACGGGACGTTCACTTGCAACCACAATCACTTCGTCATCTTTATAATAATATGCGGGTCTAATACCTGCTGGATCTCTCAAGACAAATGCATCTCCGTGACCTAATAATCCAGCCATTGCATACCCGCCGTCCCAGTCTTTTGCCGATTTTTTTAAGATTTTAGCCATCTTAAGATTTTCAGCAATAAATGGAGAGGCTTCAATTTTGTTTAATCCTTTGGACTTTGCTTTTTTGTATAGTTTACGAACAGCATCATCCAAAAAGTGACCTATTTTTTCCATTACTGTAATGGTGTCTGCTTTTTCTTTAGGATGCATTCCTAACTGAATGAGATTATCAAACAGTTCGGTAGTATTAGTCATATTGAAATTACCCGCAATAATAAGGTTACGATGCATCCAGTTATTCGTTCGCAAGAATGGATGAACAGTTTCTACACTATTTCCACCAAAAGTTCCATATCGAACATGACCTAAAAATAATTCTCCAATATAGGGTATGACGCGTTTTTGTGCGGCTACGTCGTCTTTTAACCCAGGCATTTCGGTAAATTCCTGATTGATGCGCGCATTTATCTGTGCAAAAATATCCTGAATGGGTTGTGCTTGGTTAGAACGAATACGGCTAATATATCTGTCTCCGGGTTGTACGTCAAGTTTTATGCTAGCAAAACCAGCCCCGTCTTGTCCACGGTTGTGCTGCTTTTCCATCATTAGGTACATTTTGTTTACTCCGTAAAAAGCGGTGCCGTATTTTTCTTTGTAAAACTCCAACGGTTTTAAAAGTCTTACTAGGGCAATTCCACATTCGTGTTTTAGTGCGTCACTCATTTTTAATGCCCGAGAAGTCGGGTAACTATTTTTTAATTCTGAAAGCGTTGCCCTCTGCATTCCTCTCATTCCTGCGTCATTCGTAGGATGCAAGAAAGGGGGCACTTTCCATTTTATTATAAATTAAACCTCAAGAGCCTTTAGGAAAGGTGTTTTTGAAATTTTAATTTTCTTGTTCAAGTTCCGCCACCCTTTAGGGTTGGGGTAAGCGGGTTTGTACAAAAAACGCCCCGAAAATTCAGGGCGCGTTATTAATTTAATTGTATGTCGTATTGTGTTAGGCTCTTGAATTGATGCAAGCGCTTGTTTACTTCTTCTCTTTGTAAATCTTCCATTCGAGCTGTACCAAATTTTTCGACACAAAAAGAAGCAAGGCACGAACCGTGAATGATAGCACGTTTCATATTCTCAAAGCTGTAATCTCCTGTTTTGGCCAGATATCCAGTGAATCCTCCGGCGAAAGTATCTCCAGCACCTGTTGGATCAAATACTTCGGCTAAGGGTAGTGCAGGGGCAAAGAACATATCATTTTTATGAAATAGTAAAGCACCGTGCTCTCCTTTTTTAATCACCACATATTTAGGCCCCATTGTAAAGATTTTCTTAGCAGCATTTACAAGCGAGTATTCTCCCGAGAGCTGTCTTGCTTCTTCGTCATTAATGGTGATGACATCTACTTTGGAAATAACCTTTTTAAGGTCTTCCAAGGCTATATCCATCCAAAAGTTCATCGTATCTAAGACAATCATTTTTGGATTATTCATTTGGTCAATCACGCCCATCTGTACCATGGGGTGCAGATTACCCAGCATTACAACTTCTGCATTTTTATAGGCGTTTGGAACTACTGGTGAAAATGTTTCCAAAACATTTAGTTCGGTTGCAAGTGTATCTCTACTGTTCATATCATTGTGATAGCGGCCACTCCAAAAGAAGGTTTTCCCATCTTTTACAATCTCCAGCCCTTCCACATTCATACCTTTATTTTGAAGCATCTTAATGTTTTCTTGAGGAAAATCGCCCCCAACTACCGAAACTATTGCGCCATCTGCATTAAATTGTGATGCGGCCAAGCCGATATAGGTAGCAGCGCCTCCTAAGATTTTATCTGTTTTCCCAAAAGGTGTTTCAATAGCGTCGAATGCGACAGTTCCAACGATTACAAGTTTGCTCATCTTCAGTGCCCGAAAAGTCGGGTAACTTTTTGTTTGAAATGAAGGTGCAAATATACGATTTTCCTCTTAAAAAAGTAAAGGTTACACGAGGGTTAATAAAAAGGAATTTAAAGCTTATTTTCTTCCAAAATCTGCAGGGATTTCACCCCAGGCTTTGGTTTCCCATTTTACTATTTTTGTAGTATAGGTATTCGTTTTTAACCAATGTTCGGCACGAGTTACTAGATCGAATACTTTGGCATTTTTTGCAGATTTCTTCAACTTGGTGTTGCATTTTTTGCGTTTTACCCAACCCATTGCAATGCGGGAATCTGTATACAGAATACGGTCGCTATTTTTTTGCTTTAAGAAAGCAATACCGTGTACAAGTGCCAGAAACTCGCCTACATTATTGGTTCCCTGCAAAAATGGCCCTTGGTGGAATAATTGTTTTTTGGTTTGCGTATCTACCCCGCGATATTCCATTTTGCCAGGATTTCCGCTAGAGGCGGCATCTACAGCAATACTATATAAATTGGGCTCTCCAATTTTTGCCAAGTCCTCTTTACTTAGTGTTTTCTTTTTAGTGTTTTTGCCCTTATAGTCTGCATATTCTTTATTATAAGCAGTTTTGGCTTCTGCAAAAGTGAGAAACGATTTGTACTGCGCTCCGCTCACTCCTTTAATAGACAACTGGCATTCTTTCCAGCTACCAAAGATCCCCGCGGGATTGCCGTACCATACTACATAGAATTTTTGTTTCTTTGCCATACCTGCGAAGGCAGGTATCTCTTCCCGCCTTGATATTTTTTATTTACCACCGAAACCGTTCACCCCAGCCCTAAAGGGAGCGGTTTCTATTTAAATAATTATTTTCCTCCCTTTAGGGTTGGTGTAAAGAAAATGATGGTCTTTATTTATCTAACAACTTCTCTATCACCTTCGGCAACCATTCGTATTCTAATAGGTGTACTTTTTTTGCTACATCTTCAGCTGTGTCATTTGGTAAAACTTCAACTTTTTTCTGAAAGATAATCGCTCCTTCATCATAGTTCTCATTCACATAATGTATAGTAATTCCCGTTTCAGTTTCGTGGTTTGCAACAATTGCTTCGTGAACATGATGTCCATACATTCCTTTTCCGCCATATTTTGGCAATAATGCAGGATGAATATTAATCACTTTATTTGGAAATTCACGGAGGATACTTTCAGGAAATTTCAGCAGAAAACCTGCCAATACAATTAAATCTGGCTGCGCTTCTAGTACTGTTTTTAGGACGCCTTCTTCTGAAAGTAATTCAATTTTACTAAAGCTTGAGGCGGTAATATTTAATGTTTTGGCACGTGCTAATACTTTGGCATCCTTCTTGTTAGTGAGCACGTGAACAACCTCGGCAACATTAGATTGCTGAAAGTATTGAATAACATTCTGGGTATTGGTGCCATTACCTGAAGCAAAAATTACAATCCTCTTCTCTTTCTTGGTTTCTTTGGTCTTCACTGAAGTATATTAAATAAATAATTTCACAAAAATAGGCAATAGGGTTTTACTTCGCCCAAAAATTGTTAAATTGGTGAGCACATTTTACAGTATAAGTGGCTTTTTCAATTTAAATATTTTATTTTTGCCACTTAATTAAATTTTAAAACAAAACATTATGTCAGACATTGCATCAAGAGTAAAAGCAATTATTGTAGACAAATTAGGCGTAGACGAAAACGAAGTTGTAAATGAAGCAAGCTTCACAAACGACCTTGGGGCAGATAGCCTAGATACCGTTGAACTAATTATGGAATTCGAAAAAGAGTTCGATATCCAAATTCCAGACGATCAAGCAGAAAACATTGCGACCGTAGGTCAAGCAGTTTCATACATAGAGGAAGCTAAGTAAAAAGAGCCCTTATATGGAGTTAAAGCGAGTTGTAGTTACCGGTTTAGGAGCCCTCACACCCATTGGAAACACTATTTCAGAATACTGGGATGGTCTTAAAAATGGAAGAAGCGGATGTGCCCCTATTACTTATTTTGATGCTGAAAAGTTCAAAACACAATTTGCTTGTGAGCTCAAAAATTTCGATCCATTAGACCATTTTGACAGAAAAGAAGCTCGTAAACTGGATCGTTTTGCCCAGTATGCGCTAGTTTCTAGCGACCAAGCCATACTAGATGCCGGAATTAACCTAGACGAAGTAGATAAATTTCGTGTTGGTGTAATTTGGGGTGCTGGTATTGGTGGTTTGGAAACTTTTCAGAATGAGGTCATCAACTTTGCAGAAGGGGATGGAACACCACGTTTCAACCCCTTCTTTATTCCTAAAATGATAGCAGATATTGCCCCTGGTAATATCTCTATTAAACATGGATTTATGGGGCCTAACTATACTACGGTCTCTGCATGTGCTTCTGCTGCCAACGCTATGATAGATGCCTTAAACTATATACGTTTAGGACATTGCGATATTATAGTTACAGGAGGTAGTGAAGCTGCCGTTACTATGGCAGGAATTGGAGGCTTTAATGCTATGCACGCCCTTTCTACTAGAAATGAGGATCCTCAAACTGCATCCAGACCATTTGACGCCACACGCGACGGATTTGTACTAGGGGAAGGAGCAGGAGCTTTAATTTTAGAAGAATATGAACACGCCAAAGCACGTGGCGCAAAAATTTATGCCGAAGTCTTAGGTGGCGGAATGTCTAGTGATGCATATCACATGACCGCTCCACATCCTGACGGAATAGGTGTAGAACGCGTAATGCTTAATTGTCTTCGTGATGCGGGAATGACCCCAAATCAAGTAGACCATATTAACACGCACGGTACATCTACGCCACTTGGTGATGTAGCCGAATTGAAAGCAATTACCAAAGTATTTGGTGAGCACGCTAAAAACATTAACATCAATTCTACTAAGTCTATGACGGGGCACTTGTTAGGTGCAGCTGGTGCTGTCGAGTCTATTGCCGCTATTTTGGCGATGGAGCACGGGATAGTACCGCCAACCATTAACCACACAACAGTAGATGAAAATATTGATGGTTCTTTAAATCTTACCCTTAATAAAGCTGAAAAGCGAGAAATCAAAGTTGCTATGAGCAACACCTTTGGTTTTGGTGGCCATAATGCTTGCGTTCTCTTCAAAAAGTTGGATGCTTAATTTTAATTAATGGCGCTAGTTCCAAAAATATTCAGTTCCCGTTCTAGTCAAGAAGGGGAATTTTTTAATGGTATAAAGAAAATACTGGGTTTCAAACCTAAAAATATCTCTATCTACGAAGAAGCCTTTACCCATCGTTCTTTAAACGAAAAGAATAGTAAAGGGATTCCGCAAAATTATGAGCGAATGGAGTTTCTGGGAGATGCTATGTTGGGTTCTGTTATCGCTTCACATCTTTATAAAAAAGTACCTTCGGGCGATGAGGGCTATTTGACGAAAATGCGCTCCAAAGTAGTAAGCAGAGAACATTTAAACGAGTTAGGAAGAGACCTTCAGCTTATAAAGCTGCTGAAAACAAACATACCAACCAAACAGTTTGGCGGGAACATTCATGGAAATATTTTTGAAGCCTTGGTAGGGGCTATTTATCTGGATCGTGGATTTCCGTACTGTGAAAAATTTATTTATAAGAGAGTTATTAAGCCATATGTAGATATAGAGCGGCTAGAAGGAAAAGTAATTAGCTATAAGAGCCTTTTTATTGAATGGTGCCAAAAGCATAAAAAAGCCTTCAAATATGTGGTCTATGACGACACTGGTAATGATGAGCTTAAACATTTTGCTGTCAAGCTTCAATTAGATAATGTTACTGTTGGAAAAGCTAGAGCCACCTCTAAGAAAAAAGCTGAAGAACGTGCCTCAAAAAGAGCCTACTACAAATTGCAAGTAGCTATAGAAAAAGATTTAAACTAATCTTTACAATCGTTACCAAAAGGTTCGCTATTTTAGTGTCTTAACATTTCAACAATATTTCTTCATTTTTTTTTTGGAATTCGGAATTTTGATTTGAAATTTAACCAGTTATGGCCAACCACAAACTTATTCTAGACGATGCTATAGGCGAAGATTTCTCGCTTATTGCCATACATTGCAGTGAAGAAGCTTACAAAATGGCTTATTTGCTTAATAAATTCATACACTTGCGTTTGCAACGCAGGCGCAGCGATCTCGATTTTTCAGAAGAAGGACTGGAAATTACATTCCCTTTGTTCGATTTTGAAGATGAAAACCAGTATACTACCTATCATCTAGTTGCCAACAAATGCAAAACTGTAGCAGCCCACATTGTAGCTAGCGGTGGTTTATTTGGCGATGAAATGCCAGAAGAAGTAATTACAAAATATTTGTTGCCAGAATTTAAAAAAGTAGATTTTTTTCTGAAGATTTCTTCAGAATATGATACTACGCCCATTAGGAAATTACTGATGGAATTAAATGAAATAAACCAGGTAATTTCAGCCTTTATGGTTGAAGTTTCCGAAGTGAAATCCAGAGAAAACTTAATTTTTGACTAATGCCGAAACACAAAAGAACAAAAATAGTAGCCACCCTTGGCCCAGCAACTTCAGATAAAGAAACATTGCGCGCCATGATTGAAGAAGGTGTAGATGTATTTAGGGTAAATTTTTCCCACGCCAATTATGACGATGTGAAGGAACGTATCCAAATGATTCGAGATTTAGGGGAAGAAATGGGTACCACTACAGCTATTCTGGGCGATTTACAGGGTCCTAAGTTGCGGGTTGGGATGATGAAAGAAGAAGTGGTCGTGCAGCCTGGAGATACTATCAAGTTTTGTACAGGAAAAGAATTTGAAGGCACCGCCAAAAAGGTGTATATGAATTATGACAACTTCCCAAAAGATGTAAATGTTGGAGAGCGTATTTTACTTGACGATGGAAAGCTGATGTTTGAAGTAATGGAAACCAATGATAAAAACGAAGTAAAAGCAGTTGTCATACAAGGCGGACCGTTACGTTCCAGAAAAGGGGTAAATCTTCCAAACACCAATATTTCGTTACCTGCTCTTACCAAAAAAGATAAGGAAGATGCCATTTTTGCCATAAACATGAAAGTAGATTGGATCGCGCTTTCTTTTGTTCGGCATGCCGAAGACTTGAAAGAACTCCAAGCTTTAATTGAAGCACATAGCGAATATAAAATTCCTATCATCGCCAAGATCGAAAAACCCGAAGCCGTTAAAAATATCGATAAAATTGTGGCCTATTGCGATGGCTTAATGGTAGCTCGTGGAGATTTAGGGGTTGAAGTCCCTGCAGAACAAGTACCACTTATTCAAAAAGAATTAGTACTTACTGCAAAAAGAGCAAGAATACCCGTAATTATTGCTACCCAAATGATGGAAACAATGATCACTTCCCTAACGCCAACAAGAGCTGAGGTAAATGATGTAGCAAACAGTGTGATGGATGGTGCAGATGCGGTGATGCTTTCTGGAGAAACTTCGGTTGGGAAATATCCTGTAGATGTTATTAAGACCATGACCAAAATCTGCAAAAATGTCGAGAATTCAGGTTTGATTAATGTGCCGCAGGAACCGCCTCATATTCGTACCAATCGTTATATCACGAAGTCGGTTTGTTATCATGCAGCGAGTATGGCCAATGAAATTTCAGCCAAAGCAATTTGTACATTAACCAATAGTGGTTATACGGCCTTCCAAATTTCGGCATGGAGACCCGATGCACATATTTTGGTGTATACCAGCAACCGTAGAATTTTATCGCGACTTAATTTGCTTTGGGGTGTAAAATCGTTTTACTACGACAAGTTTGTAAGCACCGATGAAACCGTAGACGATGTAAATAGAATTGCACACGAAAATGGCTTTGTAGAAAAGGGCGATTACCTTATTAATCTAGCAGCAATGCCCATTACCGATAAAGGGATGGTGAATACCTTGCGGGTAAGCCAGGTGAAATAGTTATTGTTTTACAAAGGTTTTACTGGAAAAACCTTTATCGAATTGAGCTTTCAAGATGTATAACCCTGAAGCTAGCGTAGAAACGTCAATAGTGTTATTGTTGAAACTTGATTGTAACAACAACTGTCCTTCAATCGAATAGACAAGAACCTCATTCGGAATTAAACCATTCGAGTTAGCAATTTGTACTATTTGTGAGGCAGGATTAGGATACACTGTAAAACTTCCTAATTTATTTTCTGCTACGCCCAAAATACATTCTTCAGAATAGCTTACTTGGGGATCTACAACCCAAGAGTTATAAGGCGCATCTCCACTGTTTGCAGCAACTTCATCGTCTACTTGAATACATGTTAAGTCAGGATTTAGGTTGGCAAACATAGTAGTCAATGCAGTATTGTTTCCGTTTTTTATATTGAGGGAGCTAATATTTGTTAGCTGTACTTGTATGCTTTCAAGATTTGGATTATTTGACACATCTAATTGGTCTAAATTATTACTTATTCCAAAGATGAAGTCACTAACTTCAACACCTCCAAGGTTAAGTGTTTTTAAATTCACATTATTAGAAAGGTCTAGCGTAGTAAGCTCACCATAGGCAGCGTTAAGGTTTTCGAGCAATGGGTTATTTTCTAAATTTAGAGAAGTTAATTTAAAGCTTACATAGGTGTCTAATACTTTTAAGTTTGGTGCACCGCTTAAATCTAGAGAAGTAAATTCATTAGCTCCGCCTGCATCAAAGGTTGGATTTCCACAAAACACTCTTTCCAAGGCGAGATTATTTACAATGATGAGCTCAGAGAGTTTGTTGTCTTGACAGTCCAATTCGACTAAATTTTGGTTTTGTGATATGTTCAAGGAAGTTAGGTCCGTAAAATTTACTCTCAGAATTTCTAGTGCTGCAAAATCTTAAATTCCTGTAAGATCAGTAATTGGAACTTGGTCAATATTCAATTCAGTTAGATTTTCAATATCCGAAGTGTTTACTTGTCCGTTTATAGTTCCATCGGTGTCGATAGCATTAAAAACTAAAAACATTTCGAACTCTTCATCGGGAATGAGGGTAACTTGCGAAAATGAATGTGAACAAATAACTATTCCCAATAGAAGTAATTTATATTTCATATACATATGTTTTTGTTAAAGTTAGTATATGTTATACTAAATATTAAGAGGGGAGCTTTTCGATAAGCTAAAGATACAAAAAAACCTGTCAGATCTTGAAGACTTAACAGGGTTAAAATTTTACTTTATTAGGAGTTTATTCTACAACCGTAGTAAATTCGATCTTCATGAAGCCCCCTTCCTTTACCATAATAATTGCGCTCCCAAAACCTTCAGTAGCCTGACTATACGTAATTTTCTGCAATTGATCATCTTTTCTTTCCACTATTAAATCACTGGCCAATAACTGCTCTGGTTTTTTACCATTCTTGATAGTTTCAGCATCTTTTCCTTTTGGATTCGGAAAGTTGAAAACCATTGGAATATCGTACAATTTTTGAGCAATATAAAAAGCTTCGTGCCAGAGTTGTGTAGGCAATAAAAGAGTTTCTGTATTTGTGGGCTTGCTCGCAGTGCCTCCTGTTGTTTCAGTATATGAAGCATTCGGGTAAGTAGCTTTTAAATCCTGCACATAAATTTTCGCGTTGGTACCTTTCTCGGGCGGGAAGAAATTAGAGAGAAATCCATTAAAGGCATATCCAGTTTTATTATTGTATTCAACTTCGTTCATGCCACCGTCAATACCGCCAACATTCATGGTTTTAGTGGTTTCATTGGTAAGTACTTTCAGTTTAGTTCCGTAGGGCATGACGGCCAGCTTATCACTATTTAAATTATTAAACTCCCGTAGTGTCAATCCGCTGTGTGCAGTTACGTACAAATATCCTGTTTCAGTATTTGGAGTAGTGTCTGCTGCGGCCAAATCGTAGTTCTCTGGAATAGTTTCGGTGTTGGTGCTTTCATTTTTGCAAGCGATAAAAACGGTTACAAAAGTCAGAGCGATGAGGGTAAGTGCTACTTTTTTCATGATAGAGAGATTTAAATTAGTATTTAGATTCAAAAAAGTAGTTTTTTGCATAGTAATTTGTTATTTATTTAGCTCCCCTCCCTCTGGGAGGGGTTGGGGGAGGGACTAAAAGTCTAATTTCAATTGCACATCAATGGTTTTTTCTGAAATCACCGCCTTTTTTTTAGGGTTTTCGTTATTCAGGTTACTCATGCTTATACCTAGTAAACGTACCGAGTCCTTCATTTCGTCTTGGTATAACAAATCTTTAACGTTATCAAGGATTAATTCTTTGGAGGCTATGTATAATGGAAGCGTTTTACTTCGGGTTTGAAGGGTAAAATCACGGTATTTTATTTTCAGCGTAATGGTTCGACCAGCAACCTTACTTTTTTTAAGACGTTTAGCTACTTCTTCTGCAATGGTTGAGAGGCGTTCGAGCATAAAAATTTCAGAAGAAATATTCTCGTTAAAAGTTCTTTCAGCAGCTAAAGATTTACGGGTACGTTCAGTTTTCACCTTGCTGGTATGAATCCCGCGGACAATATTGTAATAATACCCACCACTTTTTCCAAAATGTTCTTCCAGATATGCTATAGATTTCTTTTTAAGATCGGCTCCGGTGTAAATACCGTGGCGGTACATTTTATCCTTCATTACTTTCCCAACACCGTAAAACTTTTTGATGTCTAAATGTTCCAAAAACGTTAGCACTTCTTCAGGAGGGACGGTTTTTTGTCCATTTGGCTTGTTTATGTCGCTTGCAACTTTAGCAATAAATTTATTAATGCTAATTCCCGCGGAAGCGTTAAGACCTGTTCGCTCTTTAATGAGTTGCCTAATTTCTTGAGCAATTAAAGTAGCACTTGGGTTGCCTTTTTTATTTTCAGTAACATCCAGGTATGCTTCATCGAGCGAAAGAGGTTCCACAAGGTCCGTAAATTCAAAAAAGACCTTTCTTATTTTTTCTGAAATTTCCTTATAGCGCTCAAAATCAGTGCGCACAAAGATGAGGTCAGGGCATAATTTTTTGGCTAGTACTCCACTCATTGCAGACCGAACCCCGTATTTTCGGGCCTCGTAACTGGCAGCACTCACAACACCACGGGTTCCACCACCACCTACTGCAATAGCTTTGCCAATTAGCGAAGGATCGTCCAATTGCGCTACCGAAGCATAAAAGGCGTCCATATCTACGTGAATTATTTTGCGAAGCGGAAGATCGGTTTCCATAGGGTAAATTTAATACCTTTATACGAACCTAAGATGCTGTCCAAAAAGTAATGAACTTTGATCTTTAAGATTGAGCGCAGACGAAACATATCCTAACTATCAATATCTTTAAACTTCGAATGCGCTCAGTTTGAAACTCTCATTTTTTTAGACAGTATCCTAAATACAATAGTATGCCCAAAACAGCCATTATATTAGGAGCCACCGGATT
This sequence comes from uncultured Flavobacteriaceae bacterium, assembly GCA_963799365.1. GTDB lineage: Bacteria > Bacteroidota > Bacteroidia > Flavobacteriales > Flavobacteriaceae > Marinirhabdus. The sequence goes on along the minus strand of CAWCWV010000001.1, from coordinate 59,317 downwards.
GGTAGGCGGAAAACTTTTACAGCTACTTCTGAAGGATAGTAGGTATGATAAAGTGAAGTTATTTAGCCGAACTTCCTGTGATATCTCACACCCTAAAATTGAGGAACATTTGGGGGATTTGTTTCGCTTGGAACAGTTTGCAGAAGCTTTTACTGGGGAGGTGGTTTTTTGTTGTATCGGAACTACCAAAGCAAAAACTCCCGATAAAGATAAATACCGAAAAATAGATTATGGCATACCAGTTGCGGCAGCAAAATTAGCCAAGCAGAACAATATTGCTGCTTTCCAAGTGATTTCAGCAATGGGAGCAGACCCTGCCAGCAGTACCTTTTACAATAAAATAAAAGGAGAAATGGAGCAAGAAGTATTGGCTGTAGGAGTTAAAAACACTTATGTTTTTCAACCATCATTATTGGGAGGTGATAGAAACGAAAAGCGATTCGGAGAACGTATGGCTCAGTTTTTTATGGGCGTGTTCAGCTTTCTTATTCCAAAGAAATACGAAATTATTGAACCAGAAACTATAGCACGGGCTATGATGAATGTAGCTGAAACTGGATATGAAAAAGAAAGAATTTCCTCCAGCGAAATAAAAGAAATAGCACATGCTTGAAATAGAACGAAAATTCTTAGTTAATTCCAAAGGCTACAAAGCCGAAGCCATTTCAAAAAAAAGAATTTTGCAAGGTTTTTTAAATACGCATCCCGAGCGCACGGTGCGGGTTCGCATAAAAGGAGACCAAGCTTTTTTAACCGTAAAAGGAAAGTCCAACGAAGCCGGGACCATAAGGTTTGAGTGGGAACATACCATAGAAGTTTCTGAAGCTGAAATGCTTTTAAAATTATGCGAAGAAGGCGTGATTGAAAAAACAAGGTTTGAACTAAAAGTAAAAAAACATATTTTTGAAATAGATGAGTTCCACGGAAACAATCAAGGTTTAATTATAGCTGAAATAGAACTTTCTGAGGAAAATGAAATATTCCAAAAACCCAAATGGCTAGGAAAAGAAGTCACGGGAGATGTGAAATATTATAATTCAAGTTTAAGTAAAACCCCTTTTAAAAATTGGTAAAATGTCTCGGTGAATCTCTGTGCTTCTTCGCGATGTTCCAGAAATAATTAATAATTAAGTATTATGAAACATATAATTATTCTGCTATTAGGAACATTAACAATTATGTCCTGTAAACCCGAAATACAGCGCGAATATATGATTGAACCTTGTCCAGAAAAGGAAAAACCCTCAATATCAGCATTAAAAGCACAGCTTACCAAAGACGGCTACCAGATTTTTGACTACATAGATCCGGACTCTGGAGATACCGTAGTAATGCAACAATATTATATGGCTTTTTTGAAAGCGGGTCCTAACCGAAGCCAAAGCCAAGCCGAAAGTGACAGCCTCCAAAAACTACACCTGGAACATTTGGGACGCATGTATGCAAACGGATTTGCAGATATATCTGGACCATTTGGAGACGATGGTGAAATTCGGGGAATTACTATTTATAATGTACCTACCTTGAAAATGGCAGATAGCCTAGCCAATAGCGATCCTATGGTAAAAGCTGGCAGATTGGTAATTGAGATGCACCCGTGGTGGGCTGCGAAGGGGTTTGGGTTACGATAGAACATCCCCTCCCAACCTCCCCTTTAAAGGCGAGAAGGACATGATAAAAAAATATAAATTCCTACTTTGAAGGGGGTTAGGGGGATGTTTACCCGATAGTTTAAGAATATTTCCAAGCTACAAAATAATAAAAAACCTAGTTCAGTCATATTTTTAGCCAAGCCTAAAAATAAAAACCATACAATACAAAAAATAGTTTTACCTTTGCCGTATGTTTTCATTAGCAGAGGAGAATTATTTAAAAGCGATTTACCATCTTGAAAGTAAAATTCAGGGTGCAGTAAGTACCAATGCCATTGCAGAAGCGATGGATACAAAACCATCTTCGGTGACGGATATGGTCCAGAAATTGGCAGAAAAGAAAATATTGTCTTATGTAAAGTATAAGGGCACTTCATTAACTCCTAAAGGAAAAAAAACCGCAGCAAATGTCATTCGAAAACACAGGCTGTGGGAAGTTTTTTTGGTTGAAAAATTAAAATTTCATTGGGATGAAGTTCACGAAATTGCCGAACAATTGGAGCACGTACACAGTGAAGAACTTATCTCTAGGCTAGATAAATTTTTAGGCTTTCCAGACTTCGATCCACACGGAGATCCTATTCCAGATAAGCACGGAAATGTAAAGCCTACTGAGAAAAAGCTCCTTTCAGAACTCAACAAAAACCAAAAAGGCGTATGTGTAGGCGTAAAAGAAAGTGATAGTGACTTCCTTCGGTATTTGGATAAAAAGAAAATAACCATTGGTACTAAAATTTCAGTATTAGGAAAAGAATTTTTCGATGGTTCCATGGTTATTCAAGTAGGGCAGGACCAATTTTTTATCTCAAAGAAAATAGCCGAAAACCTTTATATACAAACCAACTAACATCATGAAAAAAGTACTTAGCACCTCATTCATATTATTTTGCGGTATTCTTTACGCACAACAAGAAAATACTACTACTGATCCTATGGTTACCGATAGGCCAGGCGCTACCGAATCTCCATTAACTGTCCCAAAAGGAAGTTTACAAATTGAAACGGGGGGATTTTATACATCTTTTGAAGAAGAAGGTTTAAAATCTGAAACCTACGGCTATAATACTACCTTATTGCGATACGGAATTTTGGATAATTTTGAGCTCCGCTTAGGATGGAATTTTGAAGAGACCCGTTTCAGCTTTAACGGTCAAGAAAACAGCAATGTGTTAAGTGGTCTTTCACCATTATTGGCAGGAATGAAAGTAGAAATTGCTGAGGAAGATGGCTGGAAGCCACAAATAGGCTTAATAGGTCATTTGTTCCTTCCTTTCACAGCTGGCACCGATTATAGGCCGGAAACTACTGGGGCCGATTTCAGGTTTGCCTTTTCTAACACCTTGAGTTCCAACTCTAATATTTCTTACAACATTGGCGCAGCCTGGGGCAACGACTCACCCGAGCTAGCTTATATTTATACGATTGCATACGGATATGCAGTTACAGACACTTTTGGGGTGTATGCTGAAATTTACGGAGACTTCCCTGAAGACAGCCGCGCTAATCATTTATGGGATGCCGGCATTACCTATTTACTGAGGCCTAACTTTCAGTTAGATGCCACGGTAGGAAGCAGTTTTACCGCTGGTCAGGATATTTTATTGAGTGCTGGAGTAAGTTTTAGAATACCTAAGTAAAAATTAGAAAAGAAAAGCAATGAAAATCATAAAAAGAATAGTGCTTTTGGTAGTTATGCTAGGCATAGTCATTTCCTGTAAAAATGAAGGTGAAAATACCGAAGGATCACAAAAGCTAAAAATTGTAACCACCACAAGTATGATCACCGATTTGTTAAAAAACATTGGCAGCGACCATATCGAGGTGCAAGGATTAATGGGAGCAGGCGTAGATCCGCATCTTTATAAAGCCAGTGAGGGTGATGTTTCCAAACTTTATAAAGCCGATATTATTTTTTATAACGGGCTACATTTAGAAGGCAAACTGGTGGAGGTGTTTGAGAAAATGGAAGCTACTAAAACTACAATAGGTCTGGGAGAATTTCTTCCAAAAGATCAACTTATAGGCTCAGATTATTTTGCTTCCAATTACGATCCGCACGTATGGTTTAATATTGAATTTTTCAAAATGTTTGCTGAAAAGGTTACTGAAACTTTAGTTGAAAAAGACCCGAAAAATGCAGCTAGTTATACTGAAAACAAGAAAATATATATTCAGAAATTGACCGAATTAGAAACCGAAGTAAAAGCAACAATTGAAACCCTTCCGAAGGAAAAAAGAATATTAGTCACGGCACACGATGCGTTCAATTACTTTGGTAAAGCGTATGATTTTAATGTAGTAGGTTTACAAGGTCTCTCCACCGCAACAGAAGCCGGGGTGCAAGATGTACAGCGCATTTCGCAATTTATTATAGACAATAATGTAAAAGCCATTTTTGTGGAGAGTTCGGTACCACGAAGAACTATTGAGGCTTTACAAAAATCAGTTCAGAGCAAAGGGCAAGAGGTAACCATTGGCGGCTCTTTGTTTAGTGACGCCTTAGGAAATCCTGGAACCGAAGAAGGAACGTACATTGGCATGTTTACCTACAACGTGAATACGATAGTGAACGAATTAAAATAATATGGAAACCAAATACGCCATACATGTAGATGACCTCACGGTAGCTTACAACTATAAACCAGTTTTATGGGATATAGACCTGCACGTTCCTGAAGGGGTGTTGATGGCTATTGTTGGGCCTAACGGAGCAGGAAAATCTACCTTAATAAAAGCCATTCTTGGAATTTTAGATCCTATTGCAGGCAGCATTTCTATCTACGGGAAACCTTATGAGAAACAACGAAAATTGGTTGCCTATGTCCCCCAGAAAGGAAGCGTGGACTGGGATTTCCCAACCACCGCACTCGATGTGGTGATGATGGGAACCTACGGGCAATTAGGTTGGATTAAACGGCCAGGCGTAAAAGAAAAGAAAGCTTCTTTGGAAGCACTTGAAAAAGTGGGAATGTTGGCTTTTAAAAACAGGCAGATAAGTCAGTTAAGCGGTGGGCAGCAACAACGGGTGTTTTTAGCGCGTGCTTTAGTTCAGAATGCAGCTATTTATTTTATGGATGAACCTTTTCAAGGGGTAGATGCTACGACCGAAATTGCCATCATCAATATTTTAAAAGAATTAAGAAAAGCCGGAAAAACAGTTGTTGTGGTTCATCACGATCTACAAACTGTTCCAGAGTATTTTGATTGGGTAACTTTCTTGAACGTAAAAAAAATAGCAACAGGGCCAGTCAAGGAAATTTTTAATGATGATAATTTGACGAAAACGTATGGGATTAATTATAAAGTAGCCGTGAATAAATAGCTGGTAGGATGTTCGCTTCGCTCACTTGTAGCGAGTTGGACGCTTTGCTTGAAGCTTTTTTATTTCGCTTCGCTCTCTTTTGAGGGTATAAAATTAACAGAATATGAAAAAAGTTGTATTTAATTTCGAAAAACTGATTGTTTACCAGAAATCGTTGGATTTTATGGATGTAGTTTACATAACAACACGTGCATTTCCTAAAGATGAATTATACAACCTAACCTCACAATTTAAGCGGGCATCCCTTTCAATATGTCTCAATATTAGCGAAGGTCATGGTGATACAGATAAACAATTTAACAGGTATTTAAAAATGGCTTGGGATTCTGTTAAAGAATGTGTTGCCTGCTCAACTGTTGCCAGAAGACAAGGTTTTATTTCGGAAGAAACAGATAATAGTCTTCGCATAAAACTCGAAGAACTATCTAAAATGATAGCAGGTCTAAGAAAAAAGTTAAAACTATGAGCTACCAGCGAAGCATCCTACAAGCTAAAAGCTACCAGCTATTATGGATATAATCCAATATTTCGAACTAGTAACAACAGACTACACCCTCCGTACTATCACGCTTGGGACGGCGGTCTTGGGAGCTATTTGTGGTATGTTAGGAAGTTTTGCGGTGCTTCGAAAACAAAGTTTACTAGGGGATGCGATTAGTCATGCTGCATTGCCAGGTATTGCTGTGGCTTTTTTAATTACAGGAGCAAAGGACACCAATACATTGTTGCTAGGAGCCTTGGTGAGTGGTTTGCTTGGAACCTTCTGGATTCGCGGGATTATAAAAAACACTCATTTAAAAACCGATACTGCCTTAGGATTAATTTTATCGCTTTTCTTTGGCTTCGGAATGTTATTGCTCACATTTATCCAAAAGCAACCCAATGCCAACCAAGCAGGATTGGACAAATATTTGTTTGGACAAGCGGCAACATTAGTCGAGAGCGATGTACTATTAATGGCATTAGTTACAGGGGTAGCGCTTTTTATTATGTTACTTTTTTGGAAAGAATTCAAAATTATGTTGTTCGACGCAGACTATACGAAAACCCTTGGCTTCAACACAAAATTTATTGACGCGCTTATCACTTTTTTTATAGTACTTGCTATTGTATTAGGCTTACAAACTGTAGGCGTTGTTTTAATGAGTGCCATGTTATTAGCTCCGGCAGCAGCAGCCAGACAATGGACCAATAAACTAAGCACTATGATTTTTATCGCAGCTATTTTTGGTGCTTTTTCGGGAGTTTTTGGATCAGCAATTAGCGCATCGCAGAACAACCTTTCTACGGGTCCGGTAATTGTGCTGGTGGCTTCAGTATTTGTGCTCATTTCTTTTGTTTTTTCTCCAGGACGGGGGTTGTTATTTAAGCAGCTTCGGTTCAGGCAAAATAGAAGGGATTTGCAATTGCAGAAAACGCTTCAGTTTATGTATGATATTGTAAAAACCCATAAAGATATTTCGCACCCGCACGCAATTAGAATTCTAAATAATTTTCAAGGATTTACAAAAAAGAGCCTTCAGCAATTAGAAGAAAAACAGTGGATCACCCTTTCGGGCCAGGAATGGTCTTTAACGCAAGAAGGATTTATAAAGGCCGAAAATTTATACAACCAACCCCTGCCAAATGACTAGCCCGCAAATAGAAATACAACTTATTGCCGCTGTGGTTGCTATTGCATGTGCTATACCAGGGGTATTTTTGGTGCTTCGGAAAATGGCACTCATAAGTGATGCTATTAGTCATTCTATTTTACCAGGGATTGTCCTTGGGTTTTTTATCACGCAGGACCTCAATTCTCCTTTATTAATTTTACTAGCCGCGTTTACTGGAGTGATAACGGTAGTGCTGGTGGAAGCCATTCAAAAAACAGGTTTGGTAAAGGAAGACACTGCAATTGGATTAGTGTTTCCAGCACTCTTTAGTATTGGAGTCATTTTAATTGCCAAAAACGCAAACGATGTCCATCTAGATGTAGATGCTGTATTATTAGGAGAATTAGCCTTTGCACCTTTTGACAGACTCCTTATAAGTGGAATGGATGTAGGGCCAAAATCGCTTTGGATTATGGGAAGTATTCTGCTTATTATTGTTGCGCTCCTCTTGTTGTTTTATAAAGAATTAAAAGTAAGCACCTTCGATATAGGCCTGTCTTCGGCATTGGGTATTTCACCTGTGCTAATGCATTATGGGTTAATGTCGGTAAGTTCGGTGACAGTGGTGGGTGCTTTTGATGCTGTGGGCGCTATTTTGGTGGTTGCATTAATGATTGCTCCTGCTGCTACGGCATATCTGCTGACTTCAGATTTGAAAAAAATGCTGGTGCTTTCTATTATTTTTGGTGTCTTTTCAGCTATTTCGGGATATTGGATGGCCAATTTATTGGACGCTTCTATTTCTGGTAGTATGAGTACGATGCTGGGGATTGTATTTTTGCTAGTTTATTTATTTGCACCGCGGAAAGGTCTCATCGCCGTTTTATACCGCCAGAAACAACAACGGACGGAAGTTTCTTTACTAACTTTTCTGCTGCATCTAAACAACCATTCCGAGGTGAAAGAACGCCACATTAATCACCTTCAGGAACATATTAATTGGCAAAAAGTTCGGTCTAAAACTGTTCTAGGTTTGGCACTAAAAAATAATATGATTGAGATCAATAAAGATGTAGTTTCGCTGACTGAAAAAGGAAAACAATTTACAGATCTAGCTTTGGAATACATCATCACCAATAAAGATGAAAAGATTGAACCTATGAAAGATGATTTCTTTTTATTTCGGGGTTAAGAAGGTTATTTCAATTCAATAGTGTCTAACAATAATTTGAAGCTTTCTTCTTTTTTATTTCCAAATAAGAAAACCAATTCTTCAATGCTTTCTTCTGAAAAGTTAGGCATATCCAATTTTCTTCCGCGGAAAGAAGGGTATAAATCTTTCAACTCAATTTCTATAGTCTCCCATTCTCCGGAAGTTTCAAAAGACAAAATATAAGAATAACGCTCGTTTGAATTATGTTTAACCCTAAATTGATATTCCTTTCCGTCACCTTTCAGCCTCATACATATTTTGGAATTTTCAGAAACTGAGACCTCCTCAAAATTATAACGTACAGATGAAAATCCGCCGTTGTTTTCAAGCGAAATGACTCCAGAAAAAACTCCGTGACCCTCTTTATTTAAAGCGAAAGTACCATTAGATTTTCCGCCCATCACACCATCATCTACAATACGCCAATTTTTTATATCTGAAATAGCTGTAAAGTCAAAGATTACTTGTGTTATTGGCATAGAAAAAACTATTAAAAATGTGAGGATAAACTTCATTATATATTGTATAAATATTACATAAAATTAATCTTTTTTAGATTTCATATTAGGCTATTTAAAGAAACTATAACGTTTAAGCATACATTTTTCTGTTACTTTTACGATTCACAAATTATTACTTTATGTACAAATTGATCATTCTAGCGTTTATCGCAGTCGCTTCTTGTGGAACCCCAAAAACTGCTACAGAAAGTACTTCAATAGAAAATACTGAAACTTCGCAACCCACTCAAGAGGGAACAATAACGCTTGCCCTTGGAGAAGAAACTATGATAGGTGAATTACGCGTTCAATTTAAAGAAGTATTGGAGGATTCCCGTTGTCCTACAGGAACTGAGTGTTTTTGGCAAGGAAGAGCAAAACTTTTAGTGGAAACTAGCGAAGGTGGAGGAGCGGTAAATAGAAGCGAAATTATCTTTGGGAAGCTTAAAAATGGTGAAATCCAGAATCATTCCTTCTATAAAAACGGAAAAACCACCATCACCGCCACAGCCATTAATCCATATCCTACTAAAGATTCAGGGACTATTAATTTAGCATATGAGTTGGTGTTAGAAGTTGGTAAATAGTACCATAAAAAGATGCTTAAGCATTCATTGGTTTTTTATATGGTATTGCGTAATTTGTTCAGCAAAACGAATTCTATGAAAAAAATCTTAGCACTTCTATTATTTTCTGCACTTATTTTCTCCTGCGGGACCTTCACAAAAAAGAAAAAAGATACTAAAACTACTGAGGCAGATGCCAAAAAGAAAGACAAAGAAGACGGTATAAAACCTTATGATAAAGTTATTACTAAAGAGGCTGTGAGCGACAGCGGACTTTTTGTAGTACACAGGCTAGATGATAAATTTCTCTACGAAATTCCAACAAAACTTTACAAAAAAGATATGTTATGGGTGAGCCGTATTGCACAAATCCCAGCAGGCTTGGGTGGTGGCTATGTAAACGCAGGTTCCAAAACAAATGAACAGGTTGTGAATTGGGAGCGCTTTCAAGATAAGTTATTGCTGAAGGTAAAAAGTTACACCAATATTGCAGATAGCACGAAGGCTATTAGTAAGTCGGTTTCGGTAAATAATTATGAGCCTACACTGTACGCTTTCAATATTAAGGCTATAAATAAAGATAGCACGGCTGTCGTGATAGATGTGACCAAATTTTTTACGGAAGATGTAAAAGCTATTAGCGGATTGGGTTCACGATTGCGGGAAGAATACAAAGTAAAAAAATTGGATGGTGATCGAAGTTTTATAAATGGCATTAAAAGCTTTCCGCTCAATATTGAAGTTAAACAAGATATGACGTACGAAGCTTCTGAGCCTCCTTCAAATTCTGCTACAGAAAGTATAAGTTTACAAATGAATCAATCTATGATTCTTTTGCCAGAAAAGCCAATGCAACCACGTATGTTCGATCCGCGTGTTGGGTTTTTTACGGTGAGTCAGTTCGATTTTGGGAGTGACGAGTTAAAAGCTGATGAGAAAACTTATATACGTCGTTGGAGACTGGAGCCCAAAGATCCGGAAGCTTATGCGCGTGGAGAATTGGTTGAGCCAGTAAAGCCTATTGTGTACTATTTAGACCCAGGCACACCAGAGAATCTTCAGAAATATATAAAACAAGGGATTGAAAACTGGCAAAAACCTTTTGAATCTGCTGGATTTAAAAATGCAATCATCGCCAAGGATGCACCAACGTTTGAAGAGGATCCAGAGTTTAGCCCTGAGGATATTCGATATTCTGTAGTACGGTATGTGGCGAGCACTACTAGAAACGCTGTAGGGCCAAGCGTGTCCGACCCTAGAAGCGGTGAGATTATTGAAAGTGATATTATTTGGTATCACAACCACCTGCGCAGTTATAGAAACAGGTATATGCTGGAAACAGCTGCTGCCAATCCTTCGGCGAGAACCTTAAATACACCCGATGATGAAATTGGCGAGATGATGCGTATGGTTATTGCCCACGAGGTAGGACATGCCTTGGGGTTTCCACACAATATGGCAGCCAGTTATGCTTATGACGTGGAAGATTACAGAGATGGAGATTTCACTCAAAAAAATGGAATTGCAGCCAGTTTAATGGATTATGCCCGTTACAATTACATTGCGCAGCCAAGAGACAAAAATATCAGATTTATTCGCCAAATGGGGCCTTACGATCATTATGCCACCAATTGGGGTTATCGAGTAATCCCAACAGCAAATTTTCCCGAAGCTGAAAAAGCAACGTTAGACAAATGGATTGAAGAAAAGGGAGATGATCCTATTTATAAATTTGGAAGACAATCCAGCCGTTTCGATCCACAATCTCAAACCGAAGGCATTGGCGATAACCCAATGAAAGCTAGTGATTACGGTCTTAAAAATTTAAAATATGTAGCTTCCAACCTTCCAAAATGGACCAGCGACCGCACAAATGATTATAATGATTTAGAGGAATTGTATGGAGAAATGTTGGGTGTTTGGAGCCGTTACGTTGGTCATGTGGTGACGAATGTGGGAGGAGTTTATGAGAATATAAAAACGCCAAAACAAAGCGGAACTATTTACACACATCTAGGCAAACCTGAACAACAGCAGTCTATACAATGGTTGCACGAAAATGCATTTGAAACCCCTAAGTGGTTATTGGATCCTACAATTTTACAAAATATAGACCACGCAGGTTATTTTGAACGTATGCGCCGTTTACAATCTCGTCATCTGGACGATTTATTGGATTTCGATCGCTTGGGTCGCTTGATAGATGCTGAAACTACCAATGTAAACTATTATTCAGCATTAGAAATGTTACAGGATTTACGAACTGGTATTTGGAGTGAAGCTAAAACAGCTAGCAATGTAGATATTTACCGAAGAAACCTACAACGTTCCTACATAGATAGAATGGAATACTTAATGACCGACGAAGGTCCTAAAGCTAGAGAAGGTAGAAATGGTTTTGAGGGGACGCTAACGTTTGATGTAAACACGAGCGATGTTCGCCCATTAGTGCGAGGTGAACTGGTAACTCTGCAAAAACAGTTAAACTCGGCTAAAAATCGTAGCGTAAATACCGTCACAAAGTACCATTATGAAGATGCCATAGCACGAATTGAACAGATTTTAAACCCTGAAAAATAATTGAAATATTTTATTCCGCGCCAAAAAATACAGCTGATTTTAAGTGTTTTAGCGCTATTTTATTTTATAGGCTTGCAATTAGTGTGGGTCTATAAAATAGAAAACACTTGGGTACGGATCTTTGGAGAATTGTTGACCATACCTTTTATAGTTTTAATTCCTATTTTGCTTTATTTTAGTATAATGAGTTGGTTTAAGAATGCTTGGAAAGTTGACATAATTAACATACTTACAATTACTATTTTACTAAGCACATTAGGGCTTGTTTTGTATTGGAGTGTTTAGGAAGTTGTTAGGCGAAGACGCAAATAGAATCGCAGCGGAACACAGAGCAATAAGGTTTTGGCTAGAGGGTCTTATTTGGAATTTGGGATCTGTTTTTTTGGGATTTGCGAAGTCTAGTGACACCCACAATCCTTCTTACCACATTTTGTTTTGTTCCCGTCCAACGTACTCGAAGAAGCATTTCGAGATTCAAAAACAGGCGTCCATACAAACTTTTTGAGCAGGTAGCCCATTGCAATGGTAAATGTTATGATTACTAATATGGTTTGCATACTACAAATTTACTTTAAAAATTGATACGCGCCCAATGCAACAATATAGGCAATAGCACTCATTACAATTAACTGCCACATAGGCCATTTCCAGCTATTAGTTTCGCGTTTTACTACGGCCAAGGTACTCATACACTGCATGGCAAAGGCATAAAACAATAGGAGTGAAACACCACTCGCAAAATTAAATCTTGGAGTCCCTAGTACTGGGTTTACTTCGGCAGCCATTCTATTTTTTATGGTTTCTTCTTCCTCGCTTCCTACGCTATAAATAGTAGCTAATGTTCCTACGAAAACTTCTCGGGCGGCAAAAGAACTAACAATTGCAATTCCAATTTTCCAATCGTATCCCAAAGGGGCTACGGCGGGTTCAATAGCTTTTCCCATTATGCCAATGTAACTGTGCTCTAATTTGTAGGATGCTATTTTGGTTTCTAACTCTTCCTCAGTTATGTTGGTAGAACTATTTTCTTGTGTAACTAGTTCTGTAGCTTTATTAAAATCACCTGGTCCATAACTAGCCAACACCCATAGAATTATAGAGATGGCTAAAATAATTTTACCAGCTCCCAATACAAAAGATTTTGTTTTTTCTACAACCGTAATTACCACGTTTTTAAACATAGGTACTTTATAATTGGGCATTTCTACTACAAAAAAGGTTTTGCTTTTAATTTTCATAACTTTATTAAGCAACCAAGCCGAAAAGAGCGCTGCACCAAAACCAAGCAAGTATAAAAACATTAAGGTGAGACCTTGTAAACTGAATATGCCCAACACACGTTGATCGGGAATAACCAAGGCAATGATTATAAGATACACAGGCAGTCTAGCCGAACACGTCGTAAAGGGTGTTACCAAAATAGTGATGAGTCTTTCTTTCCAGCTTTCAATGTTTCTTGTGGCCATAATCGCCGGAATAGCACAGGCAGTTCCTGAAACTAATGGCACAACGCTTTTCCCACTCAGTCCAAAACGCCGCATAATCCTATCCATTAAAAACACAACACGGCTCATATAACCGCTTTCTTCCAGAATTGCAATAAAGAGAAAAAGAAAAGCAATTTGTGGTATAAAAATTATAATTCCACCCAGTCCAGAGATGATTCCTTCGGCCAATAAGTTGGTAAAATCACCTGGCGGAAGCGTTCTCTTTACCCATTCGCTTAAAGATGCAAACGAAGTATCTATAAAATCCATTGGATAGCTGCTCCAATCGAAAATAACTTGAAAAATGAGCATTAAAATTCCGAAGAAGATAACATAACCCCACACTTTGTGAGTGAGTACGCGATCTAACCTGCTACGGAAATCTTTTGCATTTTGCATATCAATGGTAAGCGTTTCTTTTAAAACACCATTTATAAATTGATACCGCGCAATAGTTTCTTTTTGCTGAAAACGTTTCAGGTTACTCTTACTTTCAGTCTGGAATGTGGCGATCCCCTTCACCTGGCCACGTTCCAGTTTTCCGAAGTTTACATCCTGAGTAATTACCAACCAAAGTTTGTACAAATCCTGATTGGGAAATGCTTTTTTAAGTCGGCCAAAATATTCTGGAGCTATCGCTGACGCATTCACGCAAGGCTTTGTAGATAATGAACCATGATTTACTACCAATTCTTTTAAAACATCAAAGCCTTCATTTTTTCTTGAGCTAAGTAAAACAATTTTAGTTTCAAGACGCTCTTCCAAGACTTCAATGTCTAGTGAGATAGCTTTTCGTTTCATCCTGTCTGCCATGTTTATGGCAAGAATGGTAGGAATTCCTAAATCTTTTATTTGGGTGAAAAGGAGTAAATTTCGTTTTAGGTTTTCAACGTCTGCCACCACAATGGCTACGTCTGGAAAATCTTTATCGTTTTTATTTAAAAGTAACTCGATTACAACATTTTCGTCCAGCGAAGAAGCATTTAAACTATAGGTTCCTGGAAGATCAATAATATGGGCTTTCAACCCACGATCGAGTTTGCAGATTCCTTGTTTTTTTTCAACGGTAATGCCTGGGTAGTTTCCTACTTGCTGGTTCAAACCCGTTAACCTGTTAAAAACCGAAGTTTTTCCAGTGTTAGGGTTTCCAATAAGTGCTACATTAATCTGCCTAGCCATACATTATATGAGTTCAATTTCAATAAGAGCGGCAGTTTCTTTACGTATTGCTAAATGGCTGCCGTTAATGTTTAAATACAACGGATCCCGAAAAGGCGCCTGTTGCACTACCATCACTTCATTTCCCGGCAAACAGCCCATTTCCAATAACTTTAACGGGATATTTTCCACCTCAAAAGATTTGATGATGGCACGTTGACCTCGCTTTAAATGGGCGATTGTGAGCATAAAGTTTATTTAGACTGATTTTAAACAAGACAAAAGTAAGGGTTTTGGGACTGTCTTACAAGATTGCTGAAAGAAACATGAGATTTGGGTATATTTAGCGTATAATTTATTCCCAATCTTCGTTTTTCAATATCTCAATATCGTGCAGTAGCCTGGCAATATCTTCATCTAAGGTACCATCGTAAAATCCGCGGATTCTTTTCTTTTTATCTACGAGTACAAAGTTTTCGGTGTGGATGAGGTCGTACGGACTAAATGGTACATCTTCTGCTGCTAGATAGCTTTTTCTTGCCAGGTCGTAAATTTGTTTTTTATCGCCGGTTACTAGGTTCCATTTAGCATCGTTTACCCCTTTTTCCAAAGCGTATTTTTTTAATTGTGCTACGGTGTCTATCTCTGGAATTACGGTATGAGAAAGTAGCAACACTTCTGGATCATCTTTTAATTTTTGCTGAATTTGTACCATATGGCCTGTCATAATAGGGCAAATGGCCTGGCAGGTGGTAAAAAAGAAATCGGCAACATAAATTTTATCTTTATAGTTAGCTTCGGTAATAGTTTCGTTATTCTGATTCTTTAAACTGAAAGGAGCAATGGTGTGGTATTTCTTTTTATAGTGAAGTGTACTGTCTACCAATGCTGCATTTACTTCGGCAGGCTGAATGATGGGTAGCATCTCTTTCGGCTTTAGAATTGTATAGATAATAGAAATAATAATAATGGATAGCACCAAGAGCACCACCAAAAAGAACTTGTATTTTGAAAAGAATTGAAGCATATTTCAATAGTTACGTTTAAATTTCATCCCGCTTTTACCCCGACCCTAAAGGATGGCGGAATAATTTTTAAAGATTTAATAAGTGTATTTGCGCATTCAAGTTTGCCTTTTAGGGTTAGGGTAAGAAATTGAATACGCGTTTACTTATAGTTTTGAAAATTAACTGCTATGCCAAGACTCACGTTAAAGTTCGGGAATAGAATAGCAAACAAGTTAATTTCCGTAGAAATTTCAGCAAAATTACAACCCAAATAGGGAAACTAAAAGGCTAATGCCTAATAATTTTTGAATTCCAAAAGCCTTATGTTTATTTATTTTCACATGAAGCGCCAAAAGGTTACTTTTGTGGCTTCAAATTTGCAGGCGACCTGCAACTACAAGAAGAGAGATTATGAGTCCATTTGCAGTTAAAGCAATCCAGCTATTATTAAGTTTATCTTTATTAATTGTACTCCACGAATTGGGACATTTTATTCCTGCCAAAATTTTTAAGACAAGGGTGGAAAAATTCTTCCTGTTTTTTGATGTAAAGTTTGCGTTGGTAAAGAAAAAAATTGGTGAAACTACCTACGGAATCGGTTGGTTGCCATTAGGAGGTTACGTGAAAATTGCCGGAATGATAGATGAGAGTATGGACAAGGAGCAAATGGCATTACCACCACAACCTTGGGAGTTTAGAAGCAAACCAGCTTGGCAACGATTAATTATTATGTTGGGTGGTGTGACAGTTAATATAATTGTAGGAATGCTTATTTATATCTTTGTTTTCTATAACAATGGTCAAAAAATTGTAACCAATGATAACTTACCTAACGGATTTTCAGTATCACAAGAATTTAAGAAATTAGGCTTTCAAGACGGCGATCGGGTGTTACAAGTGAATGGGGAAGATTTTGAAAACTTGAACAATTTGAACCGCTTTCTTTTCCTGCGTGATGTAGAAAATATTACGGTAAAGCATAACGACGGTAATACACAAACCATAGCCCTTCCAGAAGAAATTGGAATGACCATGTTTAAGGCTGGCGATTTGGAACCATTTCAGCCAATGCGCACCACAGTAATTGATACTATTTATCCAGACTATCCAGCGGGGAAGTCGGCTTTGCAAGTTGGCGATCGCGTATTACAGGTAAACGGAACCAACGTGAGTACCTTTAGAAGTATGTCTGAAGCTGTAGGTGCAAATCCAGATAAGCCTGTAGCAATCACTGTATTAAGAAATGGCGAAACAAAAGAATTTACAGTTACTCCAAACGATAAAGGCCAACTAGGGATTAATAATTTGGCAAGAGAGTATACCAATAATTACCAACAAATAGACTACAGCTTTGGCGAAAGTATTGGTGGTGGAATTAAGTATGGTGTTAATATATTAAAAGATTACGTGTACCAATTTAAATATGTGTTTACCGAAGAGGGAGCTACGCAGGTTGGAGGTTTTGGCGCTATAGGGAATCTCTTCCCAGATACGTGGAACTGGACCAGCTTTTGGATGACCACGGCACTTATTTCTATCATTTTAGCCTTTATGAATATACTGCCAATCCCGGCATTAGATGGAGGTCATGTTATGTTTTTGTTATACGAAATGATTTCGGGTCGTAAACCAAATGATAAGTTTATGGAAATTGCCCAAATGGTAGGGTTCTTTTTGCTGATTGGTTTGGTATTGTTTGCTAATGGAAACGATATTTATAGGTGGTTGTTTGAGTAGTAGATTTATTTTCAAATACAATAAACACTTAAATTTTATTTTTCAGCAATCACTTCTACCATCATTGGGCAGAAAAGCGTGGTATTTTTATCATTTTCCAGCATTTTGTGATCCTTGAAGGCTTGTTTTGCTTCTTTTTCGGTTAAAAGTCCCATTTGCACGAGTCTTGGAAAATAGCTGTAATAAAACGTTTTTGGCCATTGCCACACTATGTTATCTGGTTGTGCCAATTTAGGCATCAAACGAATGCTGCTAACATTCATTCCTATTTCAGCCAGCATTTTAGGAAGTTCCCTTCCTATATCTATTTCACCTTTTTGGTCTTTAAAACTCTTTAAGCAGGTTGCAATTGCTTTGTTGAGTCCTGGGAGCTGTGGTTCGGTTTGGTGGGTACTCCAATCGTAATATTCGTGAAAAACTACTTTCCCGCCAGGTTTAAGCGCGTCGAAAACTTTTTTAAGAATTTCTTTCGGATTGGGAATCCACGCCATAGCCCATCGGCAATACATACCATCTAATGAATCTTTTTGCAACTGTAAATCGTCAAAATCTGAACAGATACCGTCAATATTCAAATGGTATAAATCTGCTACTTGAGTTAAGTGTTGTATGTACCCTTCGTCAAGATCTACACCCAGGACCTTGCCAGTTTCACCAACGATGTATGCCAGTTCTTTACTACAAAAGCCAGGTCCACAACCTAAATCCAAAATAGTTTCTCCAGCTTTAAAACCCGCAAGTTCCCAGCTTTTTTGAGCTTCGGTTGCCCAGATTTGATGCTGTACACCCAAGCGATGTAGTTCTTGAGCATCGGTTCCAAGAATGTAGGGTTGAGTAGTTTTTGCCATACTGTAATGTGCTAAATTATTGTTTGTAGGGTTAAGTAAGAAACAACGACAGCCTCATGTCTAATTGAAATAGGAATTTTGTAGGTAAGGTGTCCTTGGAGTTTCGTAATAGATTAAAATTATTAGTGATTACTAGAATTTAGGTACTATTAGAATTTTTACCTTTGTTTACTCCATCATTCTTTCAAATGCTACTTTCGCTTTTGCCTTTCCTTTTGAGTTTGTATCCAGATACAATTCATAGCCTATTGGCAAAGCTACTTTTTTGATATCTCCTTTAGCAATTTGTATGGTTTCCATTACTTTTCCATCATATTGTGTTCTAATCGAAAACTCTGGTTGTCCTATATTTTCAATTATCGCAAAACAATTTTGTCCATCATAGGGATTTTTGGCTGCATCTTGTCCAGGCCCTTTTCCAGTAATGCACATGCTTTGAGAAGGGCTTAATTCAAATTCAACTTGCGCAAAAGTTTCGTATTGCGTAAAAAGCACAATTGATAGCAGTAGTATCAGTTTTTTCATGTTCTCTTGTTTACTTGTTAACTATTTTTACATCCAAATGGCGTATTCTTTAATTGTAGTTAAAATGAAAGTATTTTCATTTCTTACGGTCTTAACTAGGTGACTATATATGCCAAAAAGAATTGCAACAGCGTTGGGTAAGGTTTCGTTGCATTGGTTGCAACTAATTTAGTAAATAAAAACCGAATAGAAAATCTATGTTTAATTTCATGCTCTCGTTGTTCTACTTTGTATAGAAGTGCCTTAAAAACTTTCATTTTAATTGAAAAAGTATTACAAAGTACAATTTTTTTTGATTTCAATTATTTCATATTACAAAGGCTCATAGCAAAGAACAAACGTTTACAAACATTTATAAACGACTATAAACACTTCCCAACCGACTCCTTTTTCCAAGCTGTCTAATATTTGCACTGTTGAAACAAATCGACAACGGCATTCAGACCGATTCTGAAATAGACTTAACTGTTTAACATTAAAATTTAGAAATTATGAACGCACTTAGAAACAAAGTACAGTTGATTGGAAGATTGGGACAAGACCCAGAAATTGTAACCTTTAAAGACGGCAACAAAATGGCGAAATTCTCCATGGCCACGGACGACAGCTACAAAGACAAAGAAGGTCAAAAAGTAGAACGTGCTTTCTGGCACAACATCGTAGTAAAAGGCGGCCTAGTAAACGTGGTAGAAAACTATGTAACCAAAGGGCAGGAAATCGCCATAGAAGGCAAACTTACCAACCGCTCTTGGGACGATAAGGATGGTACAAAACATTATATCACGGAGGTGTTGTGTAATGAGTTGTTGATGTTGTCGAAGTAGCCCTGGCTGCTTCGATACAATTTAAAAAATAAAGGCGCCTTGTTGCGCCTTTATTTTTTAAATCACTCAGCAACCTTAGATTGAGATGTCCATTTACTTTTTGAAATCTTTAACCGGAAATAAAATCAAAGAAGCAATAATCGAAAACATAATATGGCAAATTCTTATTTATATATTTTAAAATGCAGAGATAATTCATATTACGTTGGAAGTACAAAAGATGTGGGCTTACGATTTTGGCAACATTTTAATGGTGAAGGAGCCACTTACACTATCAAAAGATTGCCAGTTCAATTAGTATATGTTGAAATTTTCACACGAATAGACCTTGCGTTTAAAAGAGAACATCAAATAAAAAAGTGGTCAAGAAAAAAGAAAGAAGCACTCATCAATAGTAATGAAAAGAACTTAAAAATACTATCAAAAAAACACTTCCGATAGTAAAATTAAATTCCAAAGCTAAGGTTCCTGAGTGATTCCGATAAAATTTTTTCAAAAATTTTATCGGAATTGTATCGAAGGACCGGCACCCAAGACACAAATTATATTTAATTTTACCATAATGAATTCCACAACAAAAATCCAATCTCCAACTATTAATGCCCTCCTAAAAATCCACTTCGGTTTCGACACCTTTCGTCCTAATCAGCAGGAGATAATTGAAAATGTATTGGCGGGTAAAAATACCTTGGCCATTATGCCAACGGGGGGTGGAAAATCGTTGTGTTTTCAGTTGCCGGCTTTGGTGCTGGAAGGTACGGCAATCGTTATTTCGCCTTTAATTGCCTTAATGAAGGATCAGGTAGATGCCCTTAATGCAAACGGAATTGCTGCCTCTTATTATAATAGTAGTCAGTTGCCCGAAGTACAGGAAAAGGTGCTTACTAATTTAATGACCGGACAATTAAAGCTACTATACGTTGCTCCTGAAAGCTTGTGGAATCTCACCAATTATTTTCAAAAAACTGAAATTTCCTTGATCGCAGTAGATGAAGCGCATTGTATTTCTTCTTGGGGTCATGATTTTAGACCTGCCTATACACAACTTAGTAGGTTGCAAGACGAGTTCCCACAGACGCCTGTAATCGCTTTAACAGCAACGGCAGACCGTGCTACACAGAATGATATTGTAAAGCAATTAGGAATCCCTAGCGCCAAGCGATTTGTATCCTCTTTTGACAGGCCTAATTTGTATTTGGACGTTCGCCCAGGACAACAACGGATGCAACAGGTTTTAAAATTTCTGAAAGACAAAGAAACCCAAAGCGGAATTATTTACTGTTTAAGCCGTAAAAACACTGAAACAGTCGCTTCAAAACTCGTCGCAAAAGGATACAAAGCCCAAGCCTATCACGCAGGCATTGAAGCCGAGGAACGAAGCCGTATTCAAGACGACTTCATCAATGACCGAGTACCCATTATTGTGGCCACAATCGCTTTTGGAATGGGGATAGATAAAAGTAATGTGAGGTGGGTAATCCATTACAACATGCCCAAAAATATTGAAGGCTACTACCAGGAAATTGGTCGAAGCGGTAGGGATGGACTCCCAGCTCACGGCTTGATGTTTTACAGTTTTGCCGATGTAATTATGCTTCGGAAATTTACACAAGGCACGCAAACTGAAGAATTTCAGCTAGCCAAATTAGAGCGCATGCAACAGTTTGCAGAAGCGTTGAGCTGCCGCCGTAAAGCCTTACTCAATTATTTTGGAGAACACATGACGCAGGATTGTGGTAATTGCGATATCTGTAAAACACCACCACAGTATATTGATGGGACCGTGATTGCACAAAAAGTATGTTCGGCTGTTGCACGTTTGCAGGAGCAGGAAGCGATGGGAATGGTGCTGGATGTTTTACGTGGCTCTCAAAATGCTCAGGTTGTTGATAAAGGCTACCAACATTTAAAAACGTTTGGTGCTGCTAAAAATATTCCGTGGAAAGATTTACAGCAGTACGTCATTCAATTATTAAACCAAGGAGTTTTGGAAATCTGGTTTCACGAAAACGGACGCCTGGTACTCACACCAACGGCTAAGAAAATTCTATTCGAAGGTAAAAAAGTACGCTTGGCAGACTTAATGCAACCAGAAGCAGTTACTGTTAAGAAGGAACGCACCACCAAAAAAGGAAAAGATTTATTCGAAAAACTACGAACGCTAAGAACCAAATTGGCTGGGGAAGCTGGTGTGCCTGCCTATGTTATTTTTAGCGATGCCAGTTTGGAAGATATGGAAAACAATATGCCAAAAACTGTTGCCGATTTTGCCAAAATAAGCGGAGTAGGACGCGCCAAATTAGAAAAATATGCAGATATATTTTTGCAGGTAATCTCCAAACACAGGGATGCATTGGAAAGTAAAGTGGCTACACACGAACGTAGCATGGAGTTATTTGAAAAAGGACTTTCGGTTGCTGAAATTGCTGAAAAAAGAGGGGTTTCAGAAAACACGGTCTATGGGCATTTTTTAAAAATGAAGGAGTTAGGACATAATATAAATTTACTTCAATTTATTACTTCGGAAGAAATTTCAGCAGTACAGAAAGCGAAAAACGAGTTAGAAGATCCCGAAGGTTTAAAACCTTATTTCGAGTATTTTGAAGCACAAATGCCGTATTGGAAAATTAAGTTTGGGTTGTTATTAGGGGAGTAATTTTTTTAAAACTAATCCCATTTCCAAAAATCTGGACGTTTTCTCCTCAGCCGTCATATCCAAACATGGACAACGATTGCAGCGTTTGTGTGCTCCTTTTTTAAGGTACTTATCGCAACACTCTGTTTTGAGTTCGCTTTTACTTTTCTTCTTCTTATTACCCATTACGTTCAAAATAAAAAAAGAGCCTCATAATTGAGACTCTTTTATAACAAATTTAACGGGGAATTTATTGAACTATCAGCGTATTGTCTGTAGTTGTTTTATTCAACGGGCAAAAATAAACGTACTCGCCTTTATCCAGTTTGGTCACTTGGCTCTTTTCGGTTTTACCTTCTTTCACTACATTGGTAACATATGCCGTCTTAATATGGTTTTCTGAGTTGGACACATCCTGTCCTTTTTTTACCAGAACAAAACCCACATCGGTTCCAGCATTTTTATTGGTGATTTCAAAAACGTAAGAGCCAGCTTTTACGGTCTTACTTTTTTGAGTGAATTCGCCAGGGGTTTGCGTTAACGAAATTACTTCGGTTTCCATTTCTTTCATCATGTCCTGTGCTTGTGCAAAGGCCGTGAAACTTAAAACGATTATTAGGATTGAAATTACTTTTTTCATGATTTTAAAGTTTAAGATTAATTATACAGATTGTAATGTGAGTGCAGGTGCTGCAGGAAAATCTACCGGTACTTTTGTGGTATTGTGTAAGTAGTTTGCAACAGTCTTTTCACCTACTAAGTTTGTGAGGTCCACCAAACTTCCTTTTGTATAGCCTTTTTCAAAAAAGGTGTTTACAACGGCACTGTCTGTTTTTCCTCGGGTTTCTACCATGTTTTTTGCTAAAGCAGCCAAAGCATTCAATTTTGAATCGAAAGATGCTTCTCCAGCACGTAATTCTAAAATTTGTTCTGGTGTAAAACCATTCATTCCGGCTATGGCCGTGTGTGCGGCTAGGCAGTAATCACAACTATTTACCTGGCTTACAACAAGGTTAACCACTTCTTTTTCTTTGGGCGAAAGTGATGTTTTAGCGTTCGAGAAATTCAAATAATTCTCGAGCCCAGTCTCACTGTGCGCATAGGTGGCAAAAATGTTAGGTACAAAACCTAGTTTACTTTTAAGCTGATCGAAAATCGCTTGATTCGTAGTATTTACTTCTTCTCTTGTGGGTACATTAAATGTGCTCATAATTTTAGTTTTTATGCCTAAATAAATAGACGGGTTTATAAATTTTTTTAATTGTCTTTGAACTAAACAAAAGGGTTCTCTGCATCGCAATAGTAATCGTGTAAACTTTTATGCTTACAATGCGTGAGTGCGTTTATCTTGTTTGAAAGTTCATTTTTTTGGCTTCTGAAAATTTCAATTAAGTTGGATATTGATTTTGTTGTGTGTTCCATAATGTTACTTTTTGGTGTGTCAAAGATGCGATAGTAAACAGGCTATTAGAACGTCAAAACTTCCCGCTAACGTGTCAATATTTCCTATTTGTTATTTTAACCAAGTGAGAGCGGCGCCAACTTTGTCCAAATTGCCTTCAAAGGTATTGGCACGGACAATCTCATAAAGTTTTTCTAGTTTAGTTTCCTCTTGTCTGGAGCTAGGAAATAGTTGGATGTTCTCGACTAAAAAGAGATGAAATTCTTTTGAATTTTCACTCCTGTTTCCCGCTTTACGAAGTGTTTTTAAATAAACAGTTGTAGGAATAGTGATTGCTTCTTTTTCTGCTGAAAAAGAAACTTGACTTTTTAAATTATCTGCTTCTTTTATTTCTTTGCTGAAACTAAAGGTTCCTTTTTCAATAAGCCCTTCATTTATTTGCTGGTAATAAGCTACCTTCATATTTTTTGAAAGGAATACTGGCTCCAAATTATCTTGATAATCTTGCGCTAACACGAGCGTTGTCGTTAGTAAAGCGACAACAGAAAGGGCGAATGTTCTGAATATGGTTTTCATAGGATTATAGTGTTATATAGCCAATGCTACGTGATACTTTGTTTTAACACTACAAAGATGCGATAGAAAGGTATCTAGAAGAATAGCAGTAGTTCCCTAGGACATGTCAATTATTCCCGAAATAGATAAAAATCGCTACTTTGGAATGAGGTTGCGATTTCTTTTAAATTCTGAAGGAGAAACCTGTGTCTGTTTTTTGAACATTCGGCTTAGATGGGAAGGGTCGTCAAAACCTACGTCAAACGCAATTTGTTTCGTGGTTTTATTGGTATACTTTAGTTGGCGCTTGGCTTCCAAAATAATTCGGTCGTGAATAATTTGCAACGGACTCTTATTATATTTTGAAAACGTATTCGAAAGCGTTTTGGGCGATTTATATAGTTTTTCGGCATAAAAAGATACATTATGTGCCTCTTTGAAATGATTTTCGACCAAAAAGTTAAACTCTCTATACATATCTAAAGTGCCTTCGTATTGCGCAACTTGTTGATTCCCTACCTTTAGTAAGCGGGTAGTTTTAATAATAAATCGTGCTAAAAGCATCCGTAGCATTTCAGCTTGGATGGTATCTTTGGTTTCCATTTCTTCTAAGAAAACATCATGAAGCGTATGGAACTTTCGTTGTTCTTCAGCATCTAAAGAAATCATGGGAATGGCTTGTGCACCAAAGAATAACAAGCCAGCACAGCTTACTTCTTTGTCGTGATCCTTTATACAGTAAAACTCACGGTTAAATTGATATACAATACTTTCGGAATCCTCAACAATAGTAATATGTTGATTTGGCGTTAAGGCAAGGATAGAATTTGGGAGTATTTTAGTTGGCACACTGTCTACCGTTACCTTTAATACCTGTTTCGTAGTCCAGATAAAAGTGTAAAGCCCAATGGCCTCATCTGTCTTTTTTGAAGCTAGAAGCGATGTGTTGCCAATTTTTAAAACAGCCCCTGTACTGAATTCTGAAAATTCTCGAATCATAAAGCAGTAGTCTCGAAACTATATTTAAAATTACAACATACACTTTTAGAAATAAACTTCCTGTGCCATTTTGTAGGTATTTGCATGGGCTTCAATAATGATATCAATCTCTGGAGAATAGCCACCACCCATACTCACTTGCAAAGGAATGTTGTGAGTTTTACAGGTTTCAAAAACAAAACGGTCGCGGGCTTTACAGCCTTCGATACTGCAAGCCAGCCTGCCTAATTTGTCGCCTTTTAGAATATCCACCCCGCTCAAATAGAAGATAAAGTCTGGCTGCACTTTTTTAAGTAGCATAGGTAAGGTGCTTTGTAAAACAGAAAGATATTCTTTGTCCTCAGTACCGTCGTCCAGCCCAATATCCAAATCACTTTGTTCCTTTTTAAACGGATAGTTCTTTGCGCCGTGCATAGAAAAAGTAAACACCTTAGGATTGTTTTCAAAAATTTTTGCGGTGCCGTTTCCTTGGTGTACATCTAGATCTATAATTAATATTTTTGAAGCCTTTTTTGTGTCCAAGAGATAGTGTGCAGCAACGGCTTGGTCATTCAGCAAACAAAAAGCTTCGCCCCTGTCTGCGTAGGCATGATGTGTTCCGCCTGCAATGTTTAGCGCAACGCTGTTTTCTATGGCAAATGAACAGCCCTGGATAGTGCCACCAATAATGTAGTGTCCACGAGCAACCAAATCCTCCCGAAGAGGAAAGCCTATTTTTCTAATTTCTTTGGTATCTAATTCAAGATTCAATAAACGTTGGTAATACGTTTCAGCGTGAACTTTTAAAATGATTTCTGCTGAAACTTTCTTGGGTTCAAAAAAATTTGCTTGGGTACAAATTCCTTGTTTTAGTAAATATTCGGGCAACAAACTGTATTTCGCCATAGGGAATCGGTGACCTTCAGGTAAAGAATATTTGTAGCTAGGATGGTAAGCTATTTTGAGCATGCTTATTTGTGTAGTTTCAATTGTATGCGTTTGCGCGGCACGTCAACCTCGAGCACTTTTACAATAATTTGTTGGTGTAGGTGAACATGTGCATTCACATCTTTTACAAAACTGTCTGACAGATTAGAGACGTGAATAAGACCACTTTCTTTTATCCCCACATCTACAAAACACCCAAAGGCTGTAATATTATTTACGATCCCAGGTAATAATTGGCCGGCACTTAGATCGTCAATCGTTCTAATATTTTGATTAAAAGTGAAGACTTTTGCTTTTTCGCGTATGTCCAATCCGGGTTTTTCGAGTTCTGTAATAATGTCCTCTAGTGTCGCCATTCCTATAGCTTCAGAGCAATACTTTTGTAACGACACCTTTTGTAAGGCTGTTGTATTTCCTATTAATTCTGAAACTTGAATCCCTTGATCCTTTGCTATTTTATTCACAAGGTCATAACGCTCCGGGTGTACAGAGGAGTCGTCTAACGGATGGTCACCCTCTCTAATACGCAAAAAACCCGCACCTTGCTCAAAGGCTTTAGCGCCCAGTCGCGGCACGTTTTTAATTTCGTCTCTCGAAGTAAATGCTCCTTTAGCTTCGCGATATGTAACAATATTTTCAGCCAGTTTTTGTCCTATTCCAGAAACATAACTTAGTAACGGGACACTTGCAGTGTTAATGTTAACCCCTACCGAATTCACACAATTCTCAACTACACGATCCAAAGAACTTTTTAATTGTAATTGGTCTACATCGTGTTGATACTGACCTACACCAATCGATTTTGCATCAATTTTAACCAACTCTGCCAACGGATCTGCAAGTCTACGCCCTATAGAAACAGCACCGCGAACGGTCACGTCGAAGTTAGGAAACTCCTCCCTGGCAATTTTACTTGCCGAATAAATAGACGCTCCAGCCTCGCTCACTATAAACACTTCCACCGGATTTTTGAAATAAACTTTCTTGATAAAAGCTTCGGTTTCTCTCGATGCTGTACCATTACCAATGGCAATGGCTTCAATTTTATAGGCATCTGTTAGGGTGCTAATTTTTTTAAGAGCACCTGTGACATCACTCTTTGGGGGATGCGGGTAGATGGTTTCGTTGTGTGCTAAAGCGCCTTGAGCATCCAGACATACAACTTTACAACCCGTCCTAAAGCCAGGATCAATAGCTAGAATTCTCTTTTCACCTAAAGGAGAACCTAGTAATAATTGCTTTAAATTTTTAGCGAAAATAGCAATCGCTATTTCGTCTGCTTTCTTTTTTGCGGCAACGAGCGTTTCGTTGGACAAAGCAGGAAAGAGCAAGCGTTTATATGCATCTGCAATTGCTTTTTCTAGTTGATCTGCGCAAGACCCTTGTGATCTTATCAGTTTTGTATTGATTCTTTCTAAAGCACGGTCCTCATCAATTTCAATTTTTACCCGTATAAAACCTTCAGCTTCTGCTCTCAAAATAGCCAACAATCTATGCGAAGGACAGTGCTGTAAGGACTCCTCCCAAGCAAAATAATCCCTGAATTTTTGCGCTTTTTCATCCTCGATTTTACTTTTTACTACTTTGGTGCTAAGCATTGCGAAGCGTTCTAGTTGCTGCCGAAGGTTGTTTCTTATATCGGTACGTTCATTGATCCATTCTGCGATGATGTGTCTTGCGCCTTCCAAGGCGTTTTCTGAAGTTGACACTTCTTTATTTTTATATCGCTGTGCCACGCTGCCAAGATCCCGCTCGTTTTGAGCCATTATGATTTTGGCTAAAGGTTCCAAGCCATTTTTTCGAGCTGTTTCTGCTTTTGTTTTTCGCTTCTTTTTATAGGGTAAGTAGAGGTCTTCTAAGTCTGTGAGATTTGTAGTTTTCTCAATTTTAGCTGAAATATCACTGGTTAATTCATCCTGTTCTTCAATGGCTTTGAGAATAGTTTTTTTGCGTTTCTCAAGCGTTTCAAATTGCTCTTTTAAAGTAACTATTTGCTCTATTTGAACTTCATCCAAATTTCCAGTTCGCTCTTTTCTATAGCGCGCTATAAATGGAATGGTACAATCTTCTGCCAGTAAAGCGAGTGTATTTTTTACACTGGTTTCTGGAAGGTTTGTGACTTTTAGGATGTGGTTGAGCATACTTTGAAGATAAAAAAACTTTCAGGCTTTAAAAGTTGACTGGTCTAAATTTGATTTAAATTAATTTATCATCGCTCCATTAACTACACCAGCTTCTCCAGGATTTACAAAAACCAACTTCCCTTCAGCATTTTCAGTCATTAAGATCATTCCCTGGCTTTCTACGCCACGTAACGCTCTTGGTGCTAAGTTTACTAAAACGGTCACTTGTTTTCCAATGATTTCTTCCGCCGTAAAACTTTCAGCAATACCAGAAACGATGGTACGTACGTCAATACCAGTATCTACTTTTAAGACCATCAGTTTTTTGGTCTTTGGCATTGTTGAGGCTTCCAGAATAGTTCCTACGCGCATATCTAGTTTTGTAAAATCGTCAAACTGTATCATCTCCTTCTGTTCTTTAATTGCAAGGGCTGCGGTTGGTGAGCCTGTCGAACCATCGTTCATTGTCTTGCTTGCTTGTAATTTATTTATTTGTTGTTGCATTTGCTCATCTTCTATTTTACTGAAAAGAAGTTCGCTAGGGTTTATTTTATAAGCAGATTTCAGAAGAGGTTTATCTTCTGATATGTGTTTCCAATCCAGATGTATTAAATCTGCCCGTAATCTTGCCGCAGGTGTATTGCTTAAGTTGAGCATATCTTTCAGTTTTGCTGAAGTAAACGGTAAAAATGGCTCGCTTAGAACCGCCAAAGCAGCCGCAATTTGTAACGCAACATACATTACCGTTTGGGTTCTTGCTTCATCGGTTTTAACGGTTTTCCACGGTTCTTCGTCTGCCAGATATTTATTTCCTAATCTGGCTACATTCATTAACTCTGTTTGGGCTTCGCGGAAGCGATAGCGTTCAATCGAACTTTCAATCACGGCTGGATACGCTTTTAATTCTTTTAAAGTTTGTTCATCAACTTCAGAAAAAGCGGAAGGTTCTGGAACAATACCATCATAATATTTATGCGTAAGTACAGTCACCCGATTGATAAAATTTCCAAAGATGGCTACCAACTCACTGTTATTGCGTTGCTGAAAATCTGCCCAAGTAAAATCGTTATCCTTCGTTTCCGGAGCATTTGCAGTTAACACGTAACGCAACACATCCTGCTGATTCGGAAATTCTTCCAAATACTCGTGCAACCACACCGCCCAGTTTTTACTGGTGGAGATTTTGTTGCCTTCCAGATTTAAAAATTCGTTGGCGGGAACGTTGTCTGGCATAATATAACTGCCGTCCGCCTTCAACATACTCGGGAATATAATACAGTGAAACACAATATTATCTTTTCCAATAAAATGAAGCAGTTTGGTGTCGTCACTTTTCCAATACGGCTCCCAATCTTTTCCTTCTCGTTCTGCCCATTCTTTAGTGGCAGAAATGTAGCCAATGGGCGCATCAAACCAAACATACAGTACTTTACCGTCGGCTCCGTCAATAGGAACAGGGATTCCCCAATCCAGATCCCGAGTTACAGCACGTGGGCGTAAACCATCGTCGATCCACGATTTACATTGGCCGTATACATTGGTTTTCCAATCTTTTTTATGCTCTTTTAGAATCCACTCTTTTAAAAATGGTTCGTATTGATCTAGCGGTAAAAACCAGTGTTTTGTTTTTTTTAACGTAGGGGTCGCGCCTGTAATGGCGCTTTTTGGATTTATTAAATCGGTTGCATTATGGCTCGTTCCACAGTTTTCGCATTGGTCACCATAGCTTTCTGCATTACCACATTTTGGGCAGGTTCCTACCACAAAGCGGTCTGCTAAAAATTGGTTGGCTTCCGCATCATACAATTGTTCGGTTACCTCTTCGATAAACTTTCCTTCACTATACAGTTTTTTAAAGAATTCTGAAGCCGTATCGTGATGTATTTTTGCTGAAGTCCTTGAATAATTATCAAATGTAATTCCGAAGTCTTCAAAACTTTTTTTAATAATTGCATGATATTTATCTACCACTTCTTGCGGCGTAATTCCTTCTTTTTTTGCTTTTATGGTAATGGGAACGCCATGCTCATCGCTTCCGCAAACAAAGGCTACATCCTTTCCCTGAAGGCGTTGAAAGCGTGCGTAAATATCGGCGGGAACATACACTCCTGCTAAATGTCCAATATGCACGGGGCCATTGGTATATGGTAACGCAGCTGTAATGGTAAAACGTTTTGGATCTTGATTCATAGTATACTAATATGTAAAAAACCTTTCGGCTTAGAATTGTTGCAAAAATAAGCAAAACATGTTCGGTAGCTTTCGGTTATATTGAAAAGCCTTTACTGGCTCACACAAATTACTTGATCTTCTGCAATCACATAAATTGTATCTTTTTCTGAAGGTTTCAAAGTGAATTTGCCTGTAAAATTTCCAAAAGCTGGTAAAATAAGCTGTTTTTCACTTTTGAAGAAACACGGCAATCTTAAAAATTGTCTTCCCTGGCCTTGCAATTTTACACCGGGGTGGATATGACCACAAAAATTGAAAAAGCCATCTTTTTCAGTTGGATGATGGGTAAGTAGAAATTTTTGCATTTTCAGTTTATCATAAACCTGAACTCCTAGATCTTCGAACAGGTATTTCGGGATGATATCGTGATTTCCAGAAATGAGTACAACATTGGCCGAAGTATACGCTACCCATTTCGCAAAATCTTCCCATTCGGTATTTAGTTTACTATGAAAGAGATCGCCTAAAAAGCAAACAATCTTTGGCTGAAAGTGATTGGTCACTGCTGTCAATTTTTCTAAATTTTCAAAGGCTACATGTGCAGGAATGGCGGCACCGTGTTTTCTAAAATGTGCTACTTTTCCTAAATGAACATCGGCAACGAGGAGGATGGATTGTTCTTTCCAAAAAAGCGCGCCGCTGGGATGTAATATAAATTCCTGATTTTTTATTTTAATGGAGATACTCACGGTTGCAAAGATACTTGTAATCCTAATCTTTGCTAAGAAATTTCAAAAACACTATATGTTTAAATAAATTAATATACTAAGTACTTTTTGATTTGTTTTTTACAATACGTTTTAAGTACCTTGTATGCAATAATATTTGTTTACATAATCGTTTACCCATTTTTTGAGATGCGTGGTGTAGTGCTAAAACATTACAGTTTTGGTTACGGTACTAATTGTTTAAATTAATTGGTCAATTAAAAATGGTGGAACAGTGAATTCAAAAAATAGAAATTAAAAAGTAGGATCGTTATGAGTAATTATCATATAAAAAATTTAGAAGAATATTTTCAGGTATACAGAAAATCGGTTCTAGATCCAGAAACTTTTTGGGGTGAAATTGCCGAGGAAAATTTTTTGTGGCGTAAACCGTGGGAAAAAGTATTGGATTATGATCTCAATAAACCAGAGATTACATGGTACAAAGGCGCAAAACTTAATATTACCGAAAATTGTATTGACCGTCATTTATACGCTCGTGGAGAAAAAACTGCCATAATTTTTGAACCCAACAATCCTGATGAAAAAGCACAACATATTACTTATAAGGAACTCCACAATCGTGTATGCCGTTTTGCCAATGTTTTAAAAGATAACGGCATAAAAAAAGGCGACCGGGTGTGTGTGTATCTCCCTATGATTCCAGAATTGGCTATTTCAATATTAGCCTGTGCGCGTATTGGCGCTATACATTCAGTAGTGTTTGCTGGGTTTTCTGCAAAAGCACTTTCCACTCGTATTAACGATTGTGATTGTAAAATGGTTGTTACCAGCGATGGCTCTTTCCGCGGTAGTAAAAAGATAGACCTAAAAGGTATTGTAGATGAGGCTCTAGAATCTTGTGATGGTGTTGAAACAGTATTGGTGGCAAAACGAACCTATTCAAATATTACCATGCTCGAAGGTCGTGACAAATGGCTACAAGCTTTGCTAGATGAAGCTTCAGATAGCTACCAGCCAGAAATTATGGATGCCGAAGATCCTCTTTTTATACTATATACTTCTGGCTCCACAGGAAAACCTAAAGGAATGGTACATACTACTGCAGGATATATGGTGTACACTGCATATACTTTTAAGAATGTATTTCAATACCGTGAAGAAGATGTGTATTGGTGTACGGCAGATATTGGTTGGATCACGGGGCACAGCTATATTGTTTATGGACCTCTGGCAAACGGCGCAACAACAGTAATGTTTGAAGGTGTTCCATCGTATCCAGACTGGAGCCGATTTTGGCAGGTCGTGGAAAAACACAAGGTGAATCAATTTTATACGGCACCTACTGCCATTCGGGCGTTGGCTAAAGAACGTCTGGATTTTTCTGAAAATCACGACCTATCCTCTTTAAAAATTTTAGGAACCGTAGGGGAACCTATTAATGAAGAAGCCTGGCACTGGTACAATGATATTATTGGAAAAAAGAAGTGCCCTATTGTAGATACCTGGTGGCAAACCGAAACTGGTGGCATCATGATATCTCCTATCCCATTTTCTACCCCCACAATTCCTACCTATGCTACACTGCCTTTACCAGGAATTCAACCTACTTTAATGGATGAAGAAGGAAATGAATTATCAGGGAACCTTGTGAGTGGTCGTTTATGCATAAAATTTCCTTGGCCTTCCATGGCTAGAACGATATGGGGTAATCATGAACGGTATAAAGAAACCTATTTTTCAGCCTATAAAAATATGTATTTTACGGGTGACGGTGCGTTGAGAAATAGCACTGGGTATTATAGAATTACGGGCCGTGTAGATGATGTAATTATAGTCTCTGGACATAATTTGGGAACTGCACCCATAGAAGATTCCATAAATGAGCATCCAGCAGTTGCAGAAAGTGCTATTGTAGGTTTTCCGCACGATGTAAAAGGAAGTGCACTATATGGTTACGTAATTTTAAAAGAAACTGGCGAAAACCGAAATCATGATAATTTAAGAAAAGAGATCAATCAACTTATTACTGAACATATTGGACCTATTGCAAAATTGGATAAAATTCAATTTACGAATGGATTGCCCAAAACGAGAAGTGGAAAAATCATGCGACGGATTCTTCGGAAAATTGCAGAAAAAGACACTGCTAATTTGGGGGATACTAGCACCTTGTTAAATCCTGAAGTGGTTCAGGAGATTATAGACCATGCTTTATGATAATTTTCAACACTGGTCTCTGGTAAGTCTCAAAGTGATTTAAATAGTACATCTAAATCACTTTTTTTAAGCTGGTTTTTGTGGTAAATTATTATAAATTCTGAAAGACTATTTTTAATGAATATCGCTTTTAAGAATCCAGCTGAATTTAAAACAGCTATCATATTATTTCATCAATTTTAAGGTCATCCGCTTGATACGATCTTTTAATTTTTCCGAAGACAATTTTTCCCGTAACCTATCTGTAATGATAGGGAAACTAAAAGGCGTAGCTTCTTCACATTGTTTCCATATTACTTCTTGGCTGGCAATTCGTTCCAAGGCCAATCGGAGTCTACCTTCTTCCATTTCATGCTCAAAGGTTTCTCTAAAAGCTTGCTGGTACAACAAGTTATTTGCTTCATAATCCCGAAACACATCGAATAATAATTGAGAGTTGCTTTGGAGGTGCTTCGTTTTTATTTGTTTACTGGGGTAGCCTGTAAAAACCATCCCGCTTATTACAGCAATATCTCTAAATTTACGACGCGCAAGTTCGGTGCTATTTAAACTTTTTTGAAGGTCGCTGAAAAGATATGCTGTAGAAAATAAATTATTATCTAACACATTTTGAATATCCAAGGGTTGGTCGCTTAGCAGTTCAAAACCATAATCATTATAAGCCAAAGAAAATGTAATGGGAGATAATAAACTTATTCGATATGCCAATAAGCCACTCATTGCCATGTGTACAAACCTGCCTTCAAATGGATAAAATACATGATGGTATCCTTCCCGGGTTTTAAATGTTTCAATTAAAAACTCATTAGTTCCCGGAACAATACTTTCTTTTTCTTGCCTATCGAAAATGTGAGAAAGGGCTTTTAATTCTGGGGTATCTCGTTTATGATCTGCTTCCGATTGCAACTCATTTCGTAAAATTTCAGACATCTGTGACGAAAGTGCCATTCTTCCTCCCATAAAACTCACCACATTTCTTGTTCGCTTACTACTTCGTCTTACCTGGGCTACCATATTTCTTATGCGAACGAGCTCTAAGGTTCTTCCTGCAAATACGAATGTATCCCCAGGTTTCATTTTTCCAATAAAAAACTCTTCAATCGTACCAATAAATCCGCCCGTAACATATTTTACTTGTACCATCGCATCACTTACTATGGTTCCAATGGATAACCGATGCATCATTGCTGTTTGGCGACTGTCTACATAAAAAAGGCCATCCTCGTCAACGATAACGCGTTTATATTCGTCGTATGCTTGCAGGCTTTGACTTCCCATAGTAATAAAATTTAAACACCATTGCCATTGTTCTTCAGTGATGCCTTGAAAGCAAAAGGTGTTTTTAATTTCTGGATATATTTCCTTCGGGAAAAATCCTTCACTCACAGCTAGCGTTACTAAATATTGAATAAGGACATCAAAACTCAATAAATAAGGAATTCGATCTTCCATCACATCTCCTTTTACTGCTTTTTTTAGTGCTGAAGCTTCAATTAATTCCATAGCGTGTGTGGGCAAAAAGTGAATCACTGAAGGTTCTCCGGGTCTGTGATTACTTCTTCCAGCGCGTTGTAAAAACTTGGCAATTCCTTTGGGTCCACCAATCTGAATGATGGTTTCCACGGGCGCAAAATCTACTCCCAAATCCAGGCTTGAAGTTGCCACTACGGCCTTTAAACTCTCATTGCGAATGGCTTGTTCTACCCATAATCTGGTTTCTTTATTGATACTGCCGTGGTGCATGGCCATCTCTCCTGCAAACTCTGGATATTTTTCTAGTATTTTCTGAAACCAGATCTCACATTGGCTCCGGGTATTTGTAAAGATGAGGGTTGTTTTACTTTCTTTAATAATGGGAATGATATCATTTAACAAATGCAACCCTAAATGCCCGCGCCACGGGAAGGTCTCCATTTTTTTAGGGATGATAGATTTTACGACTATTTTTTTCTTGAGATTTGCTTTGATTAATACCGAATTGACTCGCAACGCTTCATCCATTCCAAGAAGAACATCCTGCGCCTGTTCTAAATTTCCAATGGTGGCCGAAATCCCCCAAATTCTCATTGTTGGCGAGATTGTTTTTAATCTGGACAATCCTAATTCCATTTGCACGCCCCGTTTGCTTCCCAAAAGTTCGTGCCACTCATCTACAACTACTGCTGTTAAAGTTTTAAATGTTTTTTCGTAGCCTTTGCTTGCTAATAACAACATTAAGCTCTCGGGTGTTGTAATGAGTAGATCGGGCATATTTCTTTTTTGTTTTGCACGCTCGCTTTGAGTGGTGTCACCAGTTCTTATGCCTACGGTTAATCCTGTTCCCAATTCATCTGCAAACCTTTGTGCGGCTTGTTGAATTTCAACCGAAAGCGCTCGCAATGGAGTAATCCAGATGGCTTTTAGCCCTTTGTTGTGTCTCTCTTTGTAATCTGGATTGTCTTTTATGTATTGCAACACAATGGGAACCCAAAGCGCGTAGGTTTTGCCACTTCCCGTAGGCGCGTTTAAAAGTCCGTGCTTCCCCTCGAGAAATGCTTTCCAGGTTTTCTTCTGAAATGGAAAGGCATTCCAGTTTTTTTGTTGGAACCAGGTTTCGGCTATGTTTAAGAGTTCTGTTTGGTTCATTTTATATTGTTTTAGGGTGACTAACCACCCCTATTCAGCAAAGCTGAATTTCCCCCTCCTTTAAAAGGAGGGGAGCCTTTTTTACGAATAATGTTTCTTTAACAGTAATTAAAAAAAATCCTTCTTTTTTCCTGCCTCCGACGACTGAGGCACGAAGGAGAGGAAGGCACAAAGGTGGGCAGCTTTGCTGCTCGGAAGGGTTATTTTCCACTTTTAAAATTTTCCCTAATTTCCATCAAAACACTTGGCAGCAAATCAAACACCATTTTATTTTCAAATCGAATTACTGTAAAACCCAACTTTTCTAATTCTTGTGTTCTATAAAGATCATAGTCTGCTTGCGCTTGATTAAAGTGCACTTCACCATCCAATTCTACTATTAATTTTTCTCGAGGACAATAGAAATCTACAATGAATTTTTTTATGCTGTGTTGTCTTCTAAATTTTCTTCCTTTTAGTTGAGATCTTTGTAACTGTTTCCATAAAAAAGCTTCTGCAGCAGTTCCATTGTTTCTTAATGATTTTCTGCTAGATTCTAATTCTTTCCTGTTATGTATTTGTTCGGGTTTCATATTTTGAATGAAAATATTTTAAGAGTTTCACTAACCACCCCTATTCAGCAAAGCTGAATTTTTCCCTCGTTTTTTAAGGAGGGGAGCTTTTTATACTTTTATTTACTTAGGAATTAACGCCCTTAAATCTTCTAGGGTATTTGCTTCTTCCATAGGTTTGTCTTTTCGCCATCTTATTATTCGTGGGAATCTTGTTGCAATGCCACTTTTATGGCGGCTACTCTCTGCAATTCCTTCAAAGGCAATTTCAAAAACGTGATGGGGTGTAACGCTTCTTACCGGACCAAAACGCTCCAATGTATTCTTTTTAATCCAGGCGTCGACTTGTCTAAATTCTGCATCGGTCAGGCCCGAATACGCTTTTGCAAACGTTACTAATTCACCCTTGTCCCACAGTCCGAAGGTATAATCTGTATATAAATTGGCGCGTCTTCCATGGCCTCGCATGGCGTAAGTGAGGACACCGTCTATGGTAAAGGGATCTGTTTTCCATTTCCACCAGTCACCTTTTTTTCGACCTACGAGATAAGGGGAATCTTTTCGTTTTAGCATTAATCCTTCACTTCGTTTTTCTCTTGATAAAGCACGTTCTTTTGCAGCTGCATCCCAGGTTTTAAAATTCATGGTTTCACTTAGGTATAATCCTATTTCGTCACAGTCACATTCTGAAATAAGTTTATCCAGAATTTTTCTTCTTTCTGAAAAAGGCTTTTGCCGTATATCCTTTCCTTCCCATTCTAATACGTCGTAAGCATTCAAAATCACAGGTGTTTTTTCGAGCAAAGCTTTGGAAAGGTTTTTTCTGCCAATTCGTGTTTGCAGGTCATTAAAATTACCAATTTGATTGTTTCCGAAAGGTAAAATCTCCCCATCCAATACAGTTCCGTTAGGAATTTTTGAAAGAAACCTTTGAAATTCCGGGTATTTATCTGTCACTAATTCTTCACCGCGTGACCATACAAACACCTCATCATTTCGTATAATTACCTGACTCCTTATTCCATCCCATTTATGCTCAAAACTCCAATCAAGAATGTCTCCCAAATCTTCCTGAAAAGTATCTTCTACCGCGTAGGCCAGATAAAATGGATAGGGTTTGCTAAGGTAATCTTCCGGGTTTTCTTCCAAAATAAGTTTTTGATAGGTGGTGTTTTCAGGAGTCCAGTTACCCATTAATTTATACGCCAGAATATCTTCATCAATTCCTGTAGCTTTTGAAAGTGCACGTGTCATTAATTTTTGGCTCACACCAATTCTAAAACCACCTGTTATGATTTTATTAAAGACAAAACGTTCAAAGTAGCTCATCGCCAACCAGTTTTCCTGAAGATAACTTCGTTTTTCATCTTCAGGAAGCGTTCTTAGAGTGATGATTTCTGAAATAATTTCTGAAAGCGATTTTGAAACACCTTTATTTTCTGGGGAAGAAGGTATAATAAGGGCAATGGTCTCCGCTAAATCGCCCACAATATGGTAGCTTTCTTCAAAAAGCCATAAAGGAACGCCACTAATTTCGGTAGCCCAAAGACGTAAAAGTGTTGTATTTACAGGTCTTTTTGGTCGGCGATGCGAAAGAATAGCGATGGTCCACAATTTATCATTCTCCTCCGCATTTTTGAAATATTCGGTAAGCGCAGCTACTTTTTCATTCGTTTTATTAGTACTGTCTAATTTTTTTATGAGATTGGCGAATTCTTTCATACCGTTTCCTCTCCTTCTTTTTTGATGGTTTCGCTACCTTCCTCTTCGTATTGCGTTTTCTCGGTTCTGGCATCCAGACCCATTTCTTCACGCAGGTATCTGGAGAATATTTCGGTATAACCGTGGGTAGCGATTACTTTTTCGGCTCCTGTTTCTTTTACTGTATTTAGCAAACCATCCCAATCTGCGTGGTCGCTCAAAACGAACCCCCTGTCAATAGCCCGTCTTCTTCTGGCTCCTCTAAAAGTCATCCAACCACTGGCGCTTGCAGTTACATAGGGCACCATTTTTCTTATCCAGGTGCCTCCATGAGCACTGGGTGGTGCGAGAACTATATTACCCAGTAGCTCTTCTTTTTTGGTGTCTCTGGTTATGCGGATGGTTTCGTGAAAATCGTAATGTTCTCTTAGTACGGCGGTCATGTTTTCTATGGCGCCATGGGTATATATTTTTCCTATGTTCGGGTCGAGATGTTTCAATAACCGCTGTGCTTTTCCAAGGCTGTAACCAAATAGAATAGATGTTTTATTTTCGGCTTTATTGGCAGCCCACCAATTGTTGATTTCGTTAAAAACTTCGGCTTGTGGCGTCCACTTAAAAGCCGGAAGGCCAAAAGTACATTCGGTAATAAACGTATTACACTTTACAAGTTCAAAAGGTTCGGCAATACCATCGTTCTCAGTTTTAAAATCGCCTGTAAATACCCAGACCTCTCCTTTATATTCTGCTCTAACCTGGCTGGATGCTACAATATGACCGGCGGGATGCAGGCTAAACATTACACCATTAATGGTAAAAGTTTCTCCCCACTCTTTGCCAGTAACAGTAATTTCGCCCAAACGATGTTTTATAATCGGGACATTTTTATGGTGCGTAATATATTGTTTATGACCCCAACAGCTGTGATCTGCGTGACCGTGGGTGATAATGCATTTATCAACAGGGCGCCAAGCATCAATATATACGTTGGCTTGTTTGCAATAAATACCCTTATCATTAAATTGTAGGAGTGGTGTTTTAAGCACAATCTTTAATTTTTCTTTTTTTAGCTTTTTTAAAATTACAGATTTTGAGAGGTTTGTATTCAGAATTAAGAAAAGTTTAATGCATCATGTTTTTGAAGCTTTGCTGAAAAGATTCTGTCGCTTTCTTCGGAAATTTTTAGGACTTAGATTATATTTGTAGCATAAATTAGAACTATGTCATTTACAGATTTATTTGAGAGTGGAGAACACAAAAGAAACCTGGGTCATTTTGCTTCTATTGCAAATATGGCTGCAGTGAATGGAGCATTGAATGCAGAGGAAGAGAAGTTGCTACGCCGTTTTGCAAAGAAGTTAGATATTGATGAGGATGAATATGAGGCTGTGTTAAAAAACCCTACAAAATATCCCATTAATCCCCCGAATGATGCAAACAGAAGATTAGAGCGCATGCACGATTTATTCGAAATGATTTTTGCAGATCACGAAATTGATGACCACGAGCGCTTTTTAATTGAAAAGTATGCTATAGGTTTGGGGTATACTGCAGATTTGGCTCAAAAACTCATTAAAAGATCTGTCGAAATATACAGTGGTGGATTGGATATGGAAGACTATCGTTACCTTTTAAACAAGAAGTAAACCCAATAATTTTAAGTGTTATAAAAGAGCTCTTCAAAACTGTTGAAGAGCTCTTTTTGCATTTTATTGTTTTGTATGTTGCATAAACTCTTCTGCTTTGGCAACCATGTTTTTGCTTCCGCAGAAAAAGGGAACTCGTTGGTGTAATGTGTTGGGTTCAATTTCTAAGATACGGCCAAAACCATTGCTGGCACTACCTCCTGCTTGTTCAGCTATATACGCCATTGGATTGCATTCGTATAACAACCGTAATTTACCGTCTGGATCTTTAGAGGTACTAGGATAAATGTAAATGCCACCCTTTATCATATTTCTATGAAAATCTGAAACCAAAGAGCCTATGTATCGTGCAGAATAAGGGCGATTATCTTCTTCTTTCTGACAGTATTTAATATAATCTTTTACACCTTGAGGAAAATGCACATAATTCCCTTCGTTTACCGAGTAAATATTTCCATCTTCTGGATATTTCATATTTGGATGCGAAAGATAGTAAGTCCCAATAGCGGGGTTAAGTGTAAAACCATTCACACCATGCCCTGTAGAATAAACGATCATTGTAGAAGTTCCGTACACTATATATCCTGCAGCAACTTGGTTTTTTCCTGGCTGAAGGAAATCTTCTATCGTCACAGGAGTACCTGTAGGAGTAACTCTTCTGTAAATTGAAAAAATAGTTCCCACCGAAACGTTAACGTCTATATTTGAAGATCCATCTAGCGGATCCATTAATACAATATATTTGTTGTCGTTTTTTTTATTACGTCCGGTAATGGTAATAAAATCGTCTTCTTCTTCACTGGCAATCCCACAAACAATCTCACGGTTGGTAAGGGTTTTTATAAAAATTTCATTGGCATATACATCTAGCTTTTGCTGATCTTCCCCTTGTACATTAGTTTCTCCTGCAGCACCTAAAATATCTACCAAACCAGCTTTGTTTACCTCGTGGTTCACCACTTTCGCAGCCAAACGTATGGAGTTGATTAAGCGCGAAAGCTCACCCGAAGAATATTTAAACTCTTCCTGATTTTCAATAATAAATTCGCCTAAAGTTTGGTTCTGTTTTGCCATGAGTGCCCGTAATGCTTAGATTTGACGCAAATATCGGGTTTTTTGAGAAATACTATCGATATTTGTGGAGCAAAACCATCAAATGAATATAAAGATACGCCAAGCCGAAAAAAAAGATATGCCTCAAGTTTTGGAGCTTATTAAAGAACTTGCGGTTTTTGAAAAGGAACCTGATGCTGTTGAAGTAACTGTGGGAGATCTAGAAATTGAAGGTTTTGACAACAAGCTTTTCACTTGTTTTGTCGCTGAAAATGAAACCGAAATTATGGGAATGGCATTAGTGTATTTTCGTTTTTCAACTTGGAAAGGTCGAACGGTTCATTTGGAAGATCTGATTGTGAAAAACAAATACCGAAGTAAGGGAGTTGGCACATTGCTGTATAACAAAGTAGTTAAACATGCCAAGGAAAAGGGTGTAAAACGCGTAGAGTGGGTAGTGTTGGATTGGAACAAAAATGCCATAGATTTTTATGAAAAAAGTGGCGCTACCTTGTTGAAGGATTGGTATTTGGTGCAGTTGGGTGAAGCGGAAATAAAAAAGGCTAACTAATATTTAAAGAGACCCTGGCCTTTGCGGGGGGTGAGTATGAAAGTATTTAAATTTGGAGGCGCATCGGTTAAAGATGCCGAAGGAGTTAAAAATGTAGCGACCGTTTTACAAAAAACGGGAGCGCAGAATTTGTTGGTGGTAATTTCGGCTATGGGCAAAATGACCAACCAATTAGAAAAAGTAGTGGACGCCTATTTAAGTAAAACGGAGTCTGCTACAGGTCCTATTCAGGAGTTTATAGCCTATCATATGGATATTATGATACCGCTTTTTGAAAACATTAAATTACCTGTTTTTGAAGAGGTGCAAAAGATCTTTAATAGCCTTTCAACATTTTTAGAAAATAACAATTCTACAAATCGCCCATTCGTATATGATCAAATCGTAGGTTTTGGTGAATTGGTTTCTACCAAAATTGTTAGTGCCTATCTTTCAAAAATTGGAATAGAAAACAGCTTATTGGATGTTCGCACTTGTATAGCGACAGATAGTAATTACAGGGATGCAAAAGTGGATTGGGAGGTTACGCAACAAAAAATTTTAAAGAAAGTTTCAGCAAAAGGAATCACCATTACTCAAGGATTTTTAG
This sequence comes from uncultured Flavobacteriaceae bacterium, assembly GCA_963799365.1. Taxonomy (GTDB): domain Bacteria; phylum Bacteroidota; class Bacteroidia; order Flavobacteriales; family Flavobacteriaceae; genus Marinirhabdus. Next base: position 17,806 of record CAWCWV010000001.1, on the reverse strand, counting down.
GTGCAGAAAGTGCCAATAATTTTACGACAACACTGGGTCGAGAGGGGAGCGATTATACAGCTGCAATTTTTGCATATTGTCTCAATGCAGAAGATGTGACCATTTGGAAAGATGTACCAGGCGTTTTAAATGCAGATCCACGATATTTCAGCAAAACTACTTTGTTAGAAAGAATTTCCTATCGAGAAGCTATCGAATTAGCTTTTTACGGTGCTTCTGTAATTCATCCAAAAACACTACAACCATTGCAGCGGAAAGAAACCCCCTTGTTTGTAAAATCTTTTATAAATCCTTTAGATGAAGGTACTTGTGTTGGAAAAGGCGTGATGCTAAAACCCATGGTCTCTTGTTTTATCCTCAAGAAGAATCAGGTACTTATTTCATTGTCTTCCTTGGATTTTAACTTTATGATGGAAGATCACATTGGGAATGTTTTTAAGTGGTTACACGAATATAAAATGAAGGTGGAGCTTATTCAAAATTCGGCCATAAGCTTTTCAGTTTGTATAGATAATAAGTATGATATGCTAGAACCATTGCTCAATAAATTACGCAGTACTTTTAAAGTTCGTTGGAATGAAAACGTAACGCTGTATACCATTAGGCATGCTGAAGCCAAGCAAGTTAAGGCACTTCTAAAAGATAAAGAACTTTTGCTGAAACAGGAAAGCCGGGGGACTGTGCAATTGGTGGTGAAAGAATAGCGACGGTTTCGTTATCTTTGTAAACAACAACCACCAAACCACATGGGATTAGTTACGACCAAAGAAATTACAAAAGCTTTAAAAGTTGATAAACTCGGCTTTTTAGGAACCTTTTTGGGTTGGTCCGTAATGAAGGTGCTTAATATATCTACTATAAACAAAGTTTACGATCGTAACAAACACTTACAAGGCCTAGAATTTATGAATGCGCTCTTGGAGGAATTTGAAATAGATTATGAAATTCCTGAAGAAGACTTAAAAAGAATACCAAAAACAGGTCCGTTTATAACTATTTCTAACCACCCGTTGGGGGGAATAGATGGTATTCTGTTACTAAAATTACTTTTAGAACGTCGCCCGGATTATAAAATTATCGCCAACTTTTTACTACATCGTATAGAGCCCTTAAAGCCTTATGTGATGCCAGTGAATCCTTTTGAAGAGCATAAACAGGCGCATAATAGTATATTGGCGTTTAAGAGCGCACTACAACATTTAAAAGATGGGCAACCTTTAGGCGTTTTTCCGGCTGGAGAAGTTTCCACACAAAAAGAAGAACAAATAGTTATTGATAGGACGTGGGAGCCAGCTGTCATGAAACTGATAAAAAAAGCCGGCGTTCCTGTAATCCCAATTTATTTTCACGGCCGTAACAGTAAATCTTTCTACCGTTGGGCAAAAATGAGTGATACCTTGCGCACAGCAAAGTTGCCAAGTGAACTATTGTCGCAGAAAGAGCGAACATTGAAAGTGCGAATAGGACATCCTATTTCTATAGAAGATCAAAATGAACATGAAACCTTAGAATCTTACACAGCTTTTCTTCGAAAGAAAACATATGTGCTTGCCAATCCGTTTCAGAAGAAAAAATTTGTGGATACCCTCCCCAAAACAATCAAATTACCCAAATTACCTAAGAAAATCGCTGGTCCTGTTCCTGTTGAGGCTATTGAGAAGGAAATACTTACGCTCCGAAACGACGAGAAACGCTTATTGGAGAGCAAAAACTACGAAGTATTTTTTGCCTCTGCAGATAAAATTCCAAATATTCTTTTAGAAATTGGTCGCCTACGTGAAATCACTTTTCGCGAGGTGGGTGAAGGCACAAACAATGCTATAGATATTGATAAGTTTGACAACCATTACCACCATATGTTTTTGTGGGATAATGAAGCCAAGAAACTTGCCGGTGCCTATAGAATGGGGTTGGGCTCCAAAATTTTTGCAGCCTACGGTATTAACGGATTTTATCTACAAGATCTTTTCCGTTTTGAACCGGAACTGTACGATATGATGAGCAAAAGTATTGAGATGGGTCGGGCATTTATTATAAAAGAATACCAACTTCGCCCCATGCCGCTTTTCCTGCTTTGGAAAGGCATTGTTCACACTACCTTAAGATATCCAGAGCATAAATTTTTGATTGGTGGCGTAAGTATAAGTAATCAGTTTTCAGAATTCAGTAAGAGCTTGATGATTGAGTTTATGAAATCCAATTACTACGATCCCTATGTAGCACAATACATAAAACCCAAAAAGGAATACAAAGTAAAACTGAAGGATGCCGATAAGGATTTTATCTTTGACGAAAGTGAAGCAGACCTCAACAAGTTCGATAAGCTCATTGACGAAGTAGAACCAGGCGCGCTACGATTGCCTGTTCTTATTAAAAAATACATCAAACAAAATGCAAAAGTGGTGGCGTTTAATGTAGACCCACTTTTTAACAATGCAGTAGACGGGTTAATGTATATTCGTATTGCAGATTTGCCAGAAAGCACCGTAAAACCTGTTATGGAAGAATTTCAAGCTGAATTGGAAAAAAAATATAATAACGGCGTAAATGTTGGTAATGAAGAGGAAGAATAACTATTTTTCTCCAAATAAAAGTTCAGCCAAAACAGTTGCTCCCTTACTATTTAAATGATCTTGATCCCTGAAATAATGATCTGCTTGTAAAGAATCTTGAAAGTTAAGAACGGGAAGCTTGTGATTTTTAAATACCTGATCTGCCTTAAAATTTTTATCCTTCAAAACCCGGTTGTATGAAGGACTAACTGGAAACTTTACTCCTACAAGTTCAATATTGTGACGTTTACAAAGTGATATAATACGTTGTAAAGAAGCTTCTAAATTGTTCGATTTTTCTTCGCTGCTAAAGTAAACCTTAAAACGCTTCCTGCTTAACCTAATTTTTTCTAAAGACGGCTTCTTTTCCCAAGAAATAGTGGGCTTAGGGGTTCGATTCTTTTTTAGCAGGCTAAAAAAATAATTTTTCAGAAGAGGTACATATTTAGAATTGAAATAGACGATGTTTCTTTTCAAATAAGCATTGGTAACATAGCCAAAAATAGTATTATAATCTTCATAGTTCGTAAAATAGGCGGACAGTACATTGTTGTTGTATGCCTCTCTGTCTGGAGAGAGCATATGGGCATCTACTGTTATATAAATTGTTTTGGGATTTCCGTTTCGAAGGAGGTATTTTAATTTGCGCTCAAGGTCTATATAGGAGTCGCTTCGGTCTGAAAAATTTTCAACATTATATGCCAATGGAATAGTGTCTAGCGATGCACCGTGAGAATCTGCAAATAAATAGACTTCTTTATTTAAAGAAACACTTGTATAATCACTAATATAAATAGACATAACCAGGCGAAGTAAGCCGAAATTTATGACCAGCAGTAGCGTTGTAAAGAATCCTATTTTAAGTAGAAACTTTTTCATATAATGGTTCAAAGCTACATATTTAAAAAGTTTTACAAACTAGATATAGTATTCTGAATGTCATAATTCAATATTTGATACAAGTACCTATGGTATCAAATCCCAAAATGCTATTGAGTGTTTTTTGTATTTTAGATTCTTCAACTCCAATAATAACCTCTTCTATTTTCCAGTACTATTTAAAAAAATTACATAGCGCAAAAAGACAGGATTTATAAGAAAGCGATTGTGAATCTTACGTTAAAGAAAACTCATAAAACTAAAAGCCGCTGGTTTAGATGTATTTTCAAGAGCATACGTTGGTTTGAAGTAAAAGATATTCCATATGTTGTTTCAGATTTAAAGGCGTCATCTGTAGGTATTCAAGATATTTAAACTATCAATACAACAGGATTTTGGTCTTGGTTTCTTTATAGGTATTTCAGTTTTCCTGCCCTACGCTCAAACTACTATGTTTTGCCTTTACCATCATAAAAAATCCATATCCTACAAGTCCTAGGGCAATAATACCAAGAACTATACTGCCGAATTGGTTTTCAATAAAACCAAAAGCATCTGTTTTACTCATTTTGTTGGCACTTTCATTAAAACCAGCCTTTAAAAATAGAAAACCCAATATTCCTGCAACTATACCCCTTGAAGTATAACCAACTTTTCCAGATTTTAAGACCAAACTCTTTACTTTTGAAGGAATCCCCGCACTTTCAACTTCTTCTTTAAATTTACCAGAATATCCCTGATAAAACTCATAAATACCCTTTCCAACTAAGGCGATTCCAATTATAATTGCAATAGTGGTAGCATAATCAGATTCAAAAATTTTACTTATAAATGATTTTCCTCCACTGTTAGAACCAATCACAGTTTTAATAGCCGTATAAGCCAATAAACCATACAGCACCCCACTAATAAAATAGGCAATTCTTTTTACACTACCTTTTGCATTATTTTCTATATCCTTTGGGTTTGCAAAGGCTTGATACCACCGCCAGAAAACATAGCCTAACAGACCAATAGCCAATAGTACTAATAAAATTTGCCCGAGTGATTGTTGTGCAATAAAATCTATTACAGTTCCTGAACTCGATTTTTTTCCGCCATAGCCAAATGCAGCCATTGCGGTAAGAATTCCAATTATAAAATAAACTATTCCTTTTGTTGCAATACCGAAACTGGCAAATTTTTCTCTTTTACTCATTATTGAAGATTTTTATAAATTTGAAATAGTCAAAAGCTTAGTAATGTTCTAACCGCTCCCGTTTTGTTTGTAACACATTAGAAAAAATAATAAAAACACAATATTTTAATGATGTATTAAGTTCATACTTAATTAAACCTACGATAAATATATATTATTCATCATCTCTTCTGGTTGATTAGGCTCATACTGAAATACTGTTGAAATTTCCATGCTATTAGAAATATTATCCAGTTTGCAAAGCACAGCTAGTGTGGCGATAAGCCCATCAAACAATAGTTCTTTGTTTTTAATGTTTGAAGGTTTAAAATGTGAGTGATGTACAGGCAATTGATACCCACAACCCTGTAAGAAAGAATTTTCAATACGAAGTAATTCTGAAGGTAAATAACCATTAAATCGTCTACCCATCATTTCGTGTACATTTCCAACATAATTTAATTGAAATGAACCGTGATGGTCCGAAAGGTGTTTCCATGTGTCGCTCCCCTCTAAAATAGTGCCTACAGCACACTGGGTGCAACATTCTGGATTCAAAGTATTGTTATGGAAAGCTATGTAGAGTTTTTGAATGGCGGCTTCAAATCTTGGCGTGGTTTTCATAATTCAATTTTTTCAGTAAAAAGATACGAAAAATTTGAGATGTACTATGTTAAGAAAATTCTAACCGTGAATGGTTTCAGACTTGCCGTAATTTTTAATGATCTCTCCTTCAAATTCTATGAGTTCTTGCCAACGTTTGTCAATATCAACATCTTGGCCATATTTTCGAGCAAACCCTAAAAAAGTAGTATAGTGCCCAGCTTCACTTATCATCAATTCCCGGTAAAATTTAGACAGTTCGGGATCTTTAATACGTTCTGAAAGTAATTTAAATCGTTCACAACTCCTAGCTTCAATCATAGCCGAAAACAGCAACCTATCTACCATAGCCTGTTCTCTGCTTCCGCCACGGTTCATAAATTGATATAACTGATTTACATAATGATCCTTCCGTTCGCGTCCCAATTTATAGCCTCTTTTTTTAATGATCTCGTGGACCATTTCAAAATGCTCCAATTCTTCTTGAGCCAGTTTTAGTAGGTCTGTCACTAGATCTTCATGTTGGCTATTTAAAGTTATAATTGTGATGGCATTGGTGGCTGCTTTTTGTTCGCACCACGCATGATCTGTCAATATTTCTTCCAGATTACTTTCAACAATGGTAACCCATCGTGGATCTGTGGCTAGTTTAAGGTTGAGCATATTAAAAGGATTTTATTATTTACTGAAATAGAAACTTATCGGTATTCTGGATTCTCAAAACTCATCTTGTACCATCGTCCCAATCTCCACGGGAATTTCCGTAAGCAGGATACCCACCTTGATCTTTCAGCATTTTAGCCAAATGTAAGAGATTGTAGGTCATAAAGGTGGTGTTTCGATTGGTAAAATCGTTGTTCTTGGCATCGCTTTCTTCGTCGTTATAGCTGGGTCCTGGGCCTGCTTCACCAATCCAACCACAATCTGCCTGCGGTGGGATGCTATATCCAATGTGTTGTAAGGCGTAGAGCGTTCCCATGGCTACGTGTTTTATTCCGTCTTCGTTTCCAGTAATAATGCAACCGCCTACTTTTCCGTAGAAATAATACTGCCCTTTTTCATTTCTTCTAGCGCTTTCACCATACAACCTTTCAATGAGCTTCGTAGCTACTGAAGACTTTTCGCCTAACCATATAGGAGTGCCAATCACCAAAATATCGGCGTCTTTTACTTTCTTCCATAAGTCTGGCCATTCATCTTTTTCTGAACCGTGTTCGGTCATATCGTGATAAACTCCGTAGGCGATGTCGTGATTAACCAAACGCAGGTATTCTACTGTAACGCCTTCTTCACGAAGAATGTTTATAGAAACATCCATCAAAGCCTTTGTATGGCTCATTTGAGGTGTTTTCTTAAGGGTGCAGTTAATATAAAGCGCTTTTAAATTACTGAAGTCTGGTTTTTTAGTTGTCATAATAAAATTTTAAAATGTTTTCAGATAAGACGTTTATAAGGTACGGGAATTACAAGGATATCTATTTTGAAATATAGATTACTACAAAACAAAGAGTAGCAAAATGGTAATAATAGCCGGTACCGCCTGAATGAAAAATATTTTTTTTGAAATCGAAAAAGCACCATAAATTCCAGCAATGGCGACACAACTTAGAAAGAAGGTGGCGACATTCTCTGCCCATTCCACATTTTCAATAAAGAAGATCCAAATAAGTCCAGCAGCTAAAAAGCCATTGTACAGCCCTTGATTGGCAGCCATGGCTTTGGTTTTTGGGAAAAGGTCCTTTGGGAATCCTCTAAAAATTTTTGGTCCTTTTGTGGTCCAGACAAACATCTCAAAATACAGAAAATATAAATGAAGCAAGGCGATAAAGCCTATAAGAATATTTACGGCGAGTGGCATAATTTATAGATTGTTCTCTATAAAACTACGACAATAATCTTTAATCTCATTTCGTGCATTGTCAAAAGCAATATCAGTTTCTGAAGGTGACCCTTTAAATTTTGAAGGATCATAAAAATTATGATGCAATCTTTTAGCGTTAGGCGCAGGAATAAATGGACAATTTTCTTTGGCGTGATCGCATACGGTAATAATATAATCCCAAGAAATATCTTGATATTCATTTATATTGTTTGAGGTATGACTTGTAATGTCAATACCATCACGTAACATGGTTGCTACGGCACCAGGGTTTAACCCGTGGGTTTCAATACCTGCACTATAAATGGTTGCTTTACCATTGGCAAATTTTTTAAGATAGGCTTCTGCCATCTGGCTTCGGCAGCTGTTTCCTGTACAGAGCACTAAAATATTTTCCATAATTTAATTACTTATTTCTTTCTAAAAGAGAGTTTATTTTGTTTAATAATTTTAGCAGCAACCACTACCAGGAGTACAAGCATTAGAGTCACCTGAAATTACCATTGGTTCAGGTATTCCGCACAATTCTTTTGCTTTACAGTCTGTTTTTTTTATGCTTAGATTAAAAACGAGATTGTTGCCGTTGAGTACAAAATCGTCTACAAAAAGTTGAGCGGTATGAAATAAGGCGTTGCTATATTCAAATTTTACTTCAGAAGTAAGGTTGTATGGTTTCATCTTCCCAACTTTGTTTAAAATACCAAGTGCTTTAAAGGCACTCATGTATTCAGTCTTCCCCAATTCTGAGGGGCTTTCCCATAATTGGATTACCGTTTCATTCCAAGAATCGGTCTGGGCGCCACAATCTACCGAGTCTATTTTAATGTGTTTCACTTCGGTAATGTGGTAGTTGGCTCCCACCAATTGGTTTGGAGCGTATTGAAACAACAGAGATTTATCTTGGTGTTCTTTAAGTATTGAAAACAGTTCTTGTGTAGTCATTTTTGTTTGATTTAGATTAACAGCATTTAGCTTCAGTCGTTTCAAAAAATTCTTGAAACAACGATTTTAATTCATTTAGTTTGGCAACATTTATTCGGTAATATTGGCTTTTCCCTTCAAACTTACCTTTCAATAAACCTGCTTTTTTTATGATTTGTAAATGCTGGGAAGTTGTGGGTTGCGACAGTTTTATTTTCTCTGAAATATCTTTACACAAACAACCCTCACAATCGCCAATATAATTTAAAATGGCTACTCGCGCCGGATTGCTAAGTACTTTTGCGTAGTCTGCGAGCTTGTTAGCTTGCTTTGGATGAATATGTCTTTTTGTTAGGCCCATAAGGAATTACTATTTTAGAGGTAGGAAATACGAATTCATTGAAGCAGTAAACTTTCAATAAATTAAATGAGTTCATTCCCAAATTTTAAATTAAGAAAAAAGTCAAATTTTGTGGAATGCCCCATAATTTTTATCGAAATAAAATGATTGGATATGTAAAAGTAATATTGCAATATTACGATGTTATTCTGATTTAAAAAAGCTTTCAAGAAAATTTTTGAAAGCTTTAATTAATTTAGAACCAAGGTTTTTTACCCACTTGGTAGGTTTGGTAAAAATCTTCGTCTGTCTTGGTGATGTAGATGATTCCTTCAATCAATCCAATGATGATAGGAATGTACATGGTAAAAGCTCCAATTATAACACACATAAGTGGAAAAGATATTAAAAGCACGCCTAATAATATAAGTCCTTCGCGCGTATATCCCAGTACAAATTTATGCGCGCCAAAACCACCTAGAAAAATACCCAGCAATCCTGCCAGCATTTTTTTATTTTCTACAGTTGGTGTCGGGTTGGGGTTATTGTTTGTTTCTTGATTTTCCATACGATAGATTTAGAACCAGCCTTTTTTACCCACTTGGTAGGTTTGGTAAAATTCTTCATCACTTTTGGTTAGGTAAATAATACCTTCAATAAGACCAATGACGCTCCCAAAGCCACAGGTAACCACAGTGATTATTATTTGTATAATTCCTTCTTGTGTGTATCCTAATACAAATTTGTGAATCCCCAAAGAACCAACTAAAATTGCCAGAATTCCAGCCATCATTTTTTTATTCTCTTGGTTATGAGTTACCTCATTCCAACCCTCCCTAAAGTCGTTTGCGGTTTTATTTGCTTCGTTGCCGAGGTTTTCTGCGGTATTTTCAAAGTTTTTTTTAGTGCCGTCGTGGCCTTCTGTGTTGTTTTCAGACATTTTAGTGTGTATTTGGTTGAGTGTTAAAAGTATAAATTATTTTGAAACGAACACTCCCTTTTTTTTGTAATTTGCTGTTGCGCTCATTTATTTCGAAAGTAATGCTTTAATTTCACGGATACTTTTTTCACTAGATGTTGTTACAATACCTTCTTTAAAGAGCTTACTGGCGTGCATAGACACATGAGGAATTTTTTTCAGCATTTGTATTTTTTTGGTTGCTGAACAATGAATCATTTCAAACCCAGCTTTTTTAAATTGTGTACAATTACTTGCATTTATGCCACCTCCAGGCATAATTTGAATATTTCCATTTGCTATAGTTTGTAATTCCTTAAGCATTTCAATTCCTTCTAAAGCTGAGGGTTGCTGACCGGAAGATAATAACCTATTTATGTTTAAATCTATAAGTTGTTCCAAAGCTTCTTTAGGATCTTTCACCCAATCAAACGCACGATGAAATGTAAATTCCATCCCACTTGAAGTCTCTTTTAATAATTTTGTAGCTTCTTTATCTATTTCAAAAGATGACGTTAAAACACCACTTACAATGCCATCACAACCTAATTCTTTGCAGGTTTCAATATCGCGAAGCATAACGTCAAGTTCTTCTTTAGAATAGGTGAAATTTCCGCTTCGTGGTCTAATTAAAACGTGTACAGGAATGGTTAATTCAACCAAAACTTTTTCTAGCAATCCAAATGAAGGTGTAAGTCCTCCTACCGAAAGTTCGGTACACAATTCAATACGGTCCGCTCCTGCTTGTTGCGCAGCAAAGGCACTTTCAAAACTATTGGCGCAGATTTCTAGAATCATTTAATTTTAGATTTACGAAGTACGATTTTAGAATTTTTTAATTTGGCTTTTTTAAGTACATTTCTTATTGCCTGTCGAGCAATCGAAATGACTGCGGGAGTCACCTCGACCTAAGGAGAGGTCACACTACTAGCTAAAAAGGATTTACAATGGATCTTAGCTTACTCGGATGTTCTCACTGAAATGTGAATTCTCCTAACGTCGAAATGATTAGCTATTCAAAAGCACTGTCCACTGGCTCCCAAAGTTCAATCCTATTTCCGTCGTTGTCCATTATATATCCGAATTTTCCATACTCAAACTCCTGAATGTCTCCTATTACTTCCACGCCTTCTTTTCTTAGCACTTTTAGCAACTCCACTAAATTTTCCACCCGGTAGTTGAACATAAAGTCTTTTTTACTTGGTTCAAAATACTTAGTGTCTTTTGGAAACGGACTCCATTGCGTGGAGCATTTGTTACCGTTGTCGTCTTTCCACCAAAAAGTGCAACCATAGTCGTCTGTGTTAAAACCCAAATGTTTTTTATACCAGTCTTTGGTAGCTTTTGGGTCTTCGGTTTTAAAAAATAACCCGCCTATTCCTGTTACTCTGTTTTTCATACTTATACGTGTTGATCAATTAGAATAGTGTTGCCATCTGGGTCTACCACGACGCAACTGGCAGGGCCTTTTGTAGCTTCATCGGCTTCTGTTATCATAGTCATCCCTTCAGCTTTTAAGTGTTTCTGAATAACTCTTACATCATCAAAATCCTCCACTTTATGAGCGTTTTGATCCCAGCCAGGATTAAAAGTGATGATATTATTGTCAAACATTCCTTGAAACAACCCTACTAACGAGTCCCCATTTTTCATGATGAGGTAGTTTTTCTCTAGATCACCTGCAAATACTGCAAAACCTAGAGATTCATAAAATGTTTTTGATATTTTGATGTCTTTTACAGCAAGGCTTATGGAAAATGCTCCTAGTTTCATACGGTATATTTTAGTGTTTATTTTTTTTTGATGGCTGCTTCGTATATATCTATCCACTCCTGCGGGGTCATTTTACCAGCTAATTCTTCCAATAATTTATAAGGAATATCCTCCATTTTCTTGAACCTGATACAGCTTTTTCCCATGTCCAATTTAGATTTACAGTGTTTTGGATATTCTGTCACAAACCAGTTGTATAGCTCTTTCTTTGCATAAATCCCACTATGGTATACTGCAACAAAATTTTTTTGCGAAGCAATATTTACAAAGGGTAGCGGATCTTTAGGGTTGCAATGATAGCCGTCTGGATACAAAGAATGCGGTACGTAAAATCCTATCATTTTATAGAGTATTCCTTCCTCGAAACCTTTTGGAAGGTTTTTTTGAAAAATCTTACGAATCTTTTCTACGGGTGCTTGTCTATCTTGTGGGAGTTGCGATATATAATCTGCTATATTTTTGGCTTCGTAGTGCATGTTTAGAAGTTAAGGATTGGAAAAGTGTTCTGTTATTTTCTCTACAATAGTTTCGGCGAGCTTTATGTTGCTTTCTTCCGTCCAGCCAGCTATGTGCGGAGTAAGGATTACATGAGGCATTGTAAGTAACTTTTTAAATTCTGAAGGTATTTCTTCGGAAAAAAGTGTTTCAAAAGACAACTTCTCATATTCCAATACATCGAGTCCTGCTCCCAAAATTTTACCGCTTTCCAATGCTGAAACAAGGTCTTTTGTAACAACACTTTTTCCTCTTGCTGTATTGAGCAACCAAAATGGCTTTTGAAAAGCGTCGATAAATCCTGAATCTACCATTTTATCGGTTAAGGGGGTCCATGGGGTGTGCAAACTCACCACATCTGCCATTTCCTGAAGCGTTTTTAAGGCGACTTGTGTTGCATTGCGGTCCCCAACTTCTTCTTTAATATCGTAGCAAAGCACCGTGCAGTCAAATCCTTTTAATTTTTTAGCGAAAGCTTTGCCCATATTCCCATAACCAATAAGACCCACAGTTTTTCCGTCCAGCTCAATTCCGCGATGCGCTTCACGTTGCCAATGACCCGTTTTTACACTCTGATCTGCAGCATTCAGTTTATTGAAAAGCGTTAGCAGTAATCCTAAGGTATGCTCACCAACTGCATTTCTGTTTCCTTCTGGCGCAGCGAATAATTTTACACCTTTTTTTTCGGCATAGGGGATGTCAATACTCTCAAGACCAGCACCAACACGCGCAATAAACTTTAGTTTTGTTGCAGCATCTAAAAAGGTTTTGTCAATTTTAAAGCGACTTCGGATGATAATTCCATCATATTTTGAAATGATCTTTTCAATTCCCTCTTTGGAGGACTTATAGTTTTCGGTATTAGAAAACCCAGCTTGCTCCAATTGTTCTAGGAGTAATGGATGGTTTTGGTCTAAGTGAAGGATTTTCAAATTAATGTACGATTTTAGATGTACAAAGTACGATTTATCTATTTTAAAGATAAAAAGATAAAACAAGACTTCAGCAAGCTCAGGGAAACAAAACTTTTAAATATTGAAAATATAAAGAAAACAACCTACTGAAATAGTGAATTAAATCTTGGGATAGGAGGTTTGCGTTTTTTCATGCTTGACTTCGCCCGTATGCTTTGTGGCTAATTTTTCAAAAAGTAAAATATGGACTTCTTCATCCCCCTGACTTTTAGGGCAGTGTTCTATGCCTTTGGGAACGACTATAATTTCGCCTTCTTTTACTATTTCTACGGAATCTCGAAAATGTATTTCCAGCGTGCCTTTTTGAACGTAAAACAATTCATCTTCATCTTCGTGTTTGTGCCAGACAAATTCGCCTTTAATTTTAGCCAGAATTACTTGCATATCATCCACTGTAGCAATCTGGTGTGGATGCCATTGCTTACTGAATTTGCTGAACTTTTCTTTAATATTTATGGGTTTCATCTTTTAAAAGTAGAAAAACGAAAGTGGAATAACGAGAATTTTCTATTGTTTTATAGAAACAAAGTACGAATTTCTTCGGTAATTCTTGCAGGACGTTGGCTTTCAATTGCTACGAAACACCATACTGTTTTGGCGTTTACGAGTTCTTTATTGTCACTAGTTCTTAGATTTATAATGGCGTTCGCTTTTTCACACCTTCGGCCAAAGTTACCCAAGTTTTCAACGAGCAGTTCTTCGCCCTTAAAAGAAGGGTTTTTGTAAGAAATAGTATGTTCCAGCACCACCCAATAGTGACTTTTTTGATAGTTTTTTGGGGCTTTAGTAAACCAATGTTTTTCAGCTACATCAATACACCATTGCAAATAAGTAATATTATTAACGTGACCATTTTCGTCTTGATAGCAGACGCAGGAACTGTTATTTTTTCTGAAAAGGTTTTCAAAATCCAAGAATAACTTTAGCGATATAGAAGAACAGGAAAATCCCGAAGATATCATTACTAGTAGTAATAAAAGGACCAGTTGCAAAAGCAGGATCAATACCTCGTTTGTCTAAAATAATTGGGACAAACGTACCTACCAAAGCAGCCACAATAATAACCGAAAGCATTGAAACGGCAATTGTGATACCTACCAACTCATCAAGATCTGCTATATAGCTGTATAAAATTACCAGCAGTCCTAAGGCTATTCCATTTATAAGGGCAAGACCAACTTCTTTTATCAGTCTATTAAATAAACTACCCTTTACATTATCGTTTGCCAAACCTTGTACAATAATAGCACTGGATTGAACACCTACGTTTCCAGCCATAGCAGCGATTAGGGGTGTAAAAAAGAAAAGAATAGGAAACTTTGAAAGTGCTTCCTCAAACCCTTGCATAATATAAACACTGCCCAAACCACCAAATAATCCTAAAACCAACCAAGGCAAACGCGCACGGGTTAATTGCCAAATACTATCATCTGCCTCCACATCCTGTGAAATACCGGCGGCCATTTGATAATCTTTTTCGGCTTCGTCTTTAATAAAATCTACAATATCGTCAATAGTAATTCTCCCTACCAATACGCCATCTTCATTGACGACGGGAATGGCCTCAAAGTCGTATTTTTGCATGATTCTAGCTACTTCTTCGTTTTCGGTGTGGACGGTTACGTAGTCTACTTTTGGTATAAATACTTCTGAAATTTTCGTTTTTTCGCTTGCTGTTAAAAAGGTCTTTAAGTGAAAATCTTCCCGTTAATTTTCCTTCTTTATTGGTTACATAAATAGAATGTACACGGGTCACATTTTCGGCTTGGCGACGCATTTCCCGCACGCAACCAGCTACTGTCCAGGTTTCTTTTACCTGTACTAATTCCTTCGCCATTAAAGCTCCAGCAGTATCTTCGTCATACCTAAGCAAGTCCACAATATCTGCAGCAAGTTCCTGGTCTCCAATTTGTTTTATTACTTCTTTTTGAATGTCATCGTCCAATTCTGCTACCACATCGGCTGCATCATCTGAATCCATTTCTGCCAATTCTCCGGCAATTTCACTGGGGGAAAGGCGGTCTAGAATTTTTTCCCGCACATCATCGTCCAGCTCCATGAGCGCTTCCGAAGTAAGCTCGCTCTCCAGTAATTTTATAAGGTAGGTTGCCTCATCGCTGCTTAACTCTTCTAAAATTTCAGCAATATCGGCAAAGTGAAGTTCTTGTAGGAGTTCGCGCAGCTTATTACCGTCTTTAACGCTAATAAGCTGTTCAACCGTCTGTAAAAAATCAGTCGTTAGTTGAAACTGCATCGTTGGCTATCTTTTGGGTGAGCGAAATAAATTGAGCAACGCTAAGTTGCTCTGGTCTTTGCCCAAAGATACTATCTTCTTTCAGTTTATCGGAAAGATTAAAAGATTTTAAACTGTTACGAAGCGTTTTTCTGCGTTGCTGAAATCCTGTTTTTACCACTTTAAAAAGCAACTTTTCATCACAGGCAAGATCGTAATTTTCTTTTCTGGTAAGCCGAAGCACACCGCTGTCTACTTTAGGTGGCGGATTAAAAACTTCTGGTTTTACGGTGAAAAGATATTCGGCATCAAAAAAAGCTTGTGTCAATACCGATAGAATCCCATAGGTCTTATTGCCTTCTTTAGCACAAATACGCTGGGCGACTTCTTTTTGGAACATTCCGCGAAAATTCGGGAACCTGGTCTCGGTTTTCAATCGCTTTAAATACAATTTGAGTGGAGATATTGTAAGGAAAATTTCCCGTAATGGCATACTGCTCATCGCCAAAAATATCGGTGCCATCGCTTTTTAGAAAATCGGCTTCTAAAATCTGAAGATTTTCATTTGGATAGTTGTCAATAAGATAAGTGATAGCTTCGCTGTCCAGGTCCATGGCAACTACTTCAATGGGCTTTTCAATTAAATATTTGGTAAGCACTCCCATTCCTGGGCCAATCTCCAACACATTCTTATAGCCTTGAAATGTTAAAGTGTTTGCAATTTTTTCAGCTATCGTTTCGTTTTCAAGGAAGTGTTGTCCTAAGTGTTTTTTGGGTCGAATTGACATTATGATTCAAAATTTACTGCATATTCATCAATAACCTCTAATTCAGTACGGAAGGCGAGCATTTTATCGGCAAACAATTTTAGGCCATCTTTTTTTAATCGTTCGGCGTCATTTTTATAATAAGTGTCCAAAGCTTCTCTCGATTTTGCACTAAACTGAATAGCATATGTAGTTCCGCCCATATCTTCTTCAACCAACACTTTAGTGAGTTTGGCGTGAGTAAAATGTCCGGTAGCTAGCACTTGAGGGATGTGTCTTTAATCCAAGCCAGCCATTTACTGTGGATGCTTGCATCAATATTTGCGGTTACGTTATATATAATCATATTATCCTTAACTATAATTTCTATTCTATAGCATCCCCACGAAGCATTCTAAACTGTTTTCGAGCTTCTATAAAGTAAATACTATCGGCAAAATTATAGATAATTTCTTCGTAGTATTGTTTGGCTTTTTCAGGAAATCCTAGTTTATTTTCGTACAGTTTTGCCAGGTGATAATAAGCATCATCTGCCAAAATATCCTCTTTGTAAAATGCTATTAATTTCAGGTAATTGTTTTCGGCTTTATCGTAGGTTCCTATTTTTTCATAGATTTTACCTTGTTTCAGCAGTACTTCATCTTCAATTTTTTCGCCTTTGTGGTTTTCTAAAATTTCAGAAAATGCAACAATGGCTTCTTGGTTTTTATTTTGAAGTGACAATAATTCGGCTTTTGCGAATTTTTTTAAGGCTGTTTGTGTGGAATCTTCCATAGAATTGTCACGTATCATTAAACTAAGCTGCATCGCATCATTGGCAATAAGTTGTGAGGCCGATTTTTTTAAAACATCCAACTGAACTTGAGACCACTCAAAATCCCCCTTATAATAGCTGGTTTGTGCTACTTTAAAACGTGCTTCTTGCGCCAAAACATCGTTTTTAACCTTTTTCTGAATTTGAGAATAATAAATCAAGGCCTGGTTAAATTGTTCACTAAATACCAGAATATCTGCTAACTCCATTTTTACGCGTGCTTCCTGGTAACTCGTCATAGGTGATTTGGCGAGTTTCTTTAAGTTTGATATTGCTTCGTCATTCCTGCCCATGCTGAAAGCCAAAAAATGATTATAATCTATCTGAAGCATATAGGTTTGGATATCAAACCCGTAGGTGTTCAGCAATGATTCAAATTCTAATGCTACTGAAGGATATTCTTTTTCGGTTACCGTTTTCAGTTTAATTTTCATTAGATATTGATAGTTTCGTAACTTCTCTTCTGCGTAGCACTATTTTCTATAGCATAGTTGAAGGCATTTTCGGCATTTTCGTAATCAGCATCATTATAGGCAATAAAACCAAGATCTACGATACCAGATAGGTTTTCACCATTGCGCTTATAAATTGCTTTTTCCTGAATAATTGCTTTTTTGTATTCTTTTTGTTGAATAAATAACCAGCTCAACAATTCATTATAGAGCAAATCAGGATTTTCCTGAAGGCGTTTCAGTAACGTTTTTCGGAGTACAGCATTTGCTTCGTTATTTGAATCTTCGGTAACATACATACTAAAATTTGCTGTGCAACACTTCTATAGGAAGGATTGGTTTGTATGAGATTTAAATAGGTTTCAAACATTTTTTCCAATTCCCCTTGTTCTCCGTAAATACGAGCCAATTGCGGATTGAAATTGAGGTTAGAATCCAATTTCATAGCCATTTCGTAAGTGTTTGCTGCCTCATCTAGTAGGCTAAACCCTTCAAAAGACCTCCCTATATAGTAGGCATAACTGGGATTTTCGCTCAAAAATCGAATGGCATCGGTATTGGCAAGTGTGGCAAGTGAATCTTTATTTTGCAAGGCATAATTATGTCCTAGATCTACATATAATTGTGGGAGTTTTCGTCTAGGATCAAGTTGTTGTCTCAAGAGTTGTTCAGCTTCATCAAACTGCTCCAGTTGTTGATGGACTTCTACTGTAGACAAAATATAATCTAATCTGTTTGGATTTGCCTTTACCAGTTTTTGGTAAATAGAAAGTGCTTTTTCGTAATCACCCTGTTCAAAGTAATTTTTAGCCAACGCTTCACTTTGGGCAAAGCTATTTGCTGAAAAACAAAGAAGTAAAAGGAATACTAAAATACGCATAGGGTAAAGATACAAAATTAGGTAGTAGGGATTAGGTGGTAGGGATTAGTGAAACTGTTAAGTAAGAAACAATTATTGCGCCAAACTATTAGCAGGTTACTAATTTTAA